>JANYET010000063.1 GCA_025359785.1 Alphaproteobacteria bacterium
CTGGACGATCCGCGCGCCGACCGCGCCGCGCACCTCGGTGGTGAACGCCTCCTTGTTCTCCTTGACCCAGGCCATCGAGGCCGAGCGGTTGTCGTTGAGATTCTGGAAGTGCGGGAAGACGTAGCGGGCCATGAGTTCGTAGGAGTGCTTGGTCGCGCCCCAGTTGGCCCAATTGTGCGCCATCAGCAGGAAGGCGCCGAAGCCGCCGCCGCTCTCCGCCACCAGTTGCTCGAGGCGCGCGATGGCGTCGTCCGGCGTGCCGATGACCGCCAAGCCGCTCTCGACCATGGCCTTCACCGGATCGTCGCCCTCGGGCACGATCGGCAGGTTGGCGATCTCGCGGAAGTAAAAGATCCACTTGTCGAGACCGAAGCGCACGTCCTCCATCGCCTGTTCGCGGGTCTCGGCGATGTGCATCGGCCCGACCAGGCGCCAGGCGTTGCGGTCCATGACCTGGCCGTGCTCGTTCGCCTGTTCGGTGGCAATGGCCCAGTTGGAGGCGAGCGCGTTGAACCCGGCCGTCGACGTTGCGCCCAGCGACAGCAGGCCAAGCCCGTGGCGTCCCGCCGCCCGCGCGCCGGTCGGAGACACCTGGCTGGCCACCGCGATCTCCACGCTGGGCCGCGAATAGGGCGTCATCTGCAGGCGGGCGCGGTCGAGCTCGAACCAGTCGGACTTGTGGGTGACCTCCTCGCCGCGCAGCAGGCGCACGATGCAGCCCAGCGCCTCGTCCATCCGGTCGCGCTGCTTGGCGACGGGGATGCCCATCATGACGGCGTCGGAAACCAGCGCGCCGGGGCCCGCTCCGAACATCACCCGGCCCCGGGTCATGTGGTCGAGCTGGTTGATGCGGTCCGCCAGCATCAGCGGATGGTGATAGGGCAGAGACGAGACGCCGGTGCCCAGGCGGATGTGCTTGGTCCGCTCGGCGGCCGCGGCGATGAACACCTCGGGGCTGGCGATCAGCTCATAGGCCGCCGAGTGATGCTCGCCGATCCAGGCCTCGTCGAAGCCCAGCTGGTCCATCCATTCGACGAGTTCCAGGTCCCGCTGGATCGCCAGCGTCGGGTTCTCATCCAGCGGATGGAAGGGCGCGATGAAGGCGCCGAAGCGCAGGCGCTGAGGCAGCATGGGTGTCCTCCCGACATTTTGAGAAGACCTTAGGCGGCGGACGGTGCGGAAGGCTAGGGCGCGGCGCGCCGCCGACGTGGTATGCGCGGCGACGGTTCCCCTGGAGCGGACGCCCTTGAACTATCGCCACGCCTTCCATGCCGGGAACTTCGCCGACCTGGTGAAGCACGCGGCCTTGCTGCAGGTTCTGGCGCGCCTGACCGCCCAGACGGCGCCGCTCACGGTGATCGACACCCACGCCGGGCGCGGCCTCTACGACCTGGCCGGGGTCGAGGCGAAGAAATCCGGTGAGGCGGACGCCGGCATCGCGCGGCTGATGGCGGCGGGAGATCCGCCTGAGGCGTTCGCGACCCTGATCGCGGCGGTCCGCAAGCTCAACAGCGGCGGCCCGGTCCGGCGCTATCCCGGCTCGCCCTGGCTGATCGCCGAGGCGCTCCGGCCCGGCGACCGCTACCTGGCCTGTGAGCTGCACCCTGACGAGCACGGCGCGCTTCGAGAGCTGATGAAGGCGCGACGCGGCGTTCAGACCGTCTGCGCCGACGGCTACGACGCCGCGGTCGCGCAGACACCGGCCTCCGGCCAGGCCCTGGTGCTGATCGATCCGCCGTTCGAGCGGGCGGACGACTACGCGCGGATCGTCGAGACGTTGGCCGCCGCGCGCCGGCGCAACCGGACCGCCGCGGCCCTGGTCTGGTTGCCGCTCAAGGATCTGGAGACCTTCGACGGATTCCTGCGCGACCTGGAGGATGCCGTCGAAGCGCCGCTGCTGGTCGCCGAGACCCGGATGCGGCCGCTGACCGATCCGTTGAAGATGAACGGCTGCGCCCTGGTGCTGATGGGTGCGCCCGCCGACCTGGCCGCCGACCTGGCCGGGCCGCTGGAGGCGATCTGCGGCTGGACGGCGGGCTCGCTGGGGCAAGGTGGAGCGGGCCGGGTCTACGCCCTGTAGCCGTGGCGCCTCGAAGAACGGCGCCCGCTGAGAATCTGCGATTTCACGGATGTTTCGCACTTGCGAGATCAGACGGCGTGATATGCTGCATCGCACAATCACTGCAGGAGATCACCATGTCCTTCGCCCCCGACCACGAGACCGCCGCGAAGCCGGAAACCCTGCTGCGCGTGCCCGTGGGCTTCGCCTCGCCGCTGTGGGGCCTGTTCGCCGGCGCCGCGGTGTCGGGCGCCGCCTGGTGGTGGATGACCCGCTGGACCCGGCCGCAGAACCTGGAAGCCATGTTCGGGGCGACCGTCGAAACCGAGACTGTGAGCGAGCCCGTCATCGCAGCGCTCGCGGCCCCCGCTTTGGAAGCGGTGGAAGTGGTAGAAGCCGTGGAAGCGGCCATCGCCGAAGAGGTCGTTGAGCCCACCGTCGAGGCGGTTGCCGAAATCGTCGCTGAGCCGGTGACTGAACCCGTGGCCGATCTGGTCGCGGACGCTGCGCCCGCGCTGGTGGCCGAGCCGGTGGCTGAACCCATCGTCGAGGCCCTGACCGAAGCCCCGCCCGTCGCTGAGGCCCCTGTCGCTGAGGCCCCCGTCGCCGAGGCCCCCGAAGCTATTGAAGCCGTCGCCGCCGAGCTGATGGTTGCTGTCGAGGCGGCGGCCGACGTCGTCGCCGACGCGCCCCCTCCGCCCAAGGCCAAGAAGAAGGCGGCCGCGCCCAAGCGCGACTGACGCCGGCGCCGCTTGGCGCGGCGGTCCGGCTGCGCCTACAACCGCCAAGGCCGCGCTGAGCCGGCGGCCCTGGCGGTGGAGCGGTGGTGAAGCGGGCCCTGGACATCTTCGGCGGCGTCGCGGGCCTGATCCTGCTGTCGCCGCTGTTCCTGGGGCTGGCCGTCGCCGTGCGGCTCGATAGCCCTGGACCGGCGCTGCACTGGTCGCGTCGGGTCGGCCAGCGCAACCGCATCTTCCCAATGCCGAAGTTTCGCACCATGCGCATCGGCGCGCCGGATGTGGCCACCCATCTGCTCGACGATCCCGACGCCTGGGTGACGCCGTTCGGCCGGGTCCTGCGACGCTCCAGCCTCGATGAACTGCCGCAGCTCTGGAGCGTCCTGAAGGGCGACATGAGCTTGGTGGGGCCCAGGCCGGCGCTGTTCAATCAACATGACCTTGTGGCGCTCCGCACCCAGGCCGGCGTCGATGCCCTACGCCCCGGGCTCACCGGCTGGGCGCAGATCAACGGCCGCGACGACCTTCCCATCGCCGAGAAGGCCCGGCTGGACCGGGAATATCTGCAGCGCCGGTCGATGGCTTTCGACCTCCGGATCCTCGCGGCGACCGCGGTTTCGGCCTTCACAGGACGGGGCGTGATGCATTAGGCGGCGCCTAAGGCCGCGTTGTGCGTTCTGCTAGCCTGGGGCGACCTCGGAGTTCTCGTTTGACCACTGCCACGACACCCGAAGCGGGCGACCGCCAGGGCGCTGAGCCGCCTGTGAAGCGCTCGCGTCATCGCGCCTTGGCCTGGACCGGCGGGGTGATCCTGGCGCTCGCCATCGTCGTGGCGATCCTGGCTGCGATCTGGGATTGGAACGCGTTGCGGGGGCCGGTGGCGGCGATGGCTTCCGGGCGCATACATCGCAAAGTGTCGATCGACGGCGACCTGCGGGTGCATCTCTGGTCGTGGGAGCCGAGCGCCACCATCGAGAAGATCCGCGTCGCCAATCCCGACTGGGCCGGCAAGGCCGATCTCGCCGACATCGACCGCCTGACAGTGCAGATCCGCCTGAAGGCGCTGCTCGGCGGCCATCTGGACCTGATGCTGCTTCGGGTCGACCGGCCGCGGGTGGCGCTGTTCCGGGACGCCCAGGGCCGTGCAACCTGGGATTTTTCTGACGGCAAGACGTCCGGCGCGCCGCTGCGCCTGCCACCGATCCGCAAGTTCATCATCGACGGCGGCCAGCTCGACTACCGCGACGTCGAGCGCAAGCTCATCTTCTCCGGAACGCTCGACGCCAACGAACGCCCCGATCAGGCCAGCCACGGCTTTCAGATGACCGGGCAGGGCGCGCTGAACGCCCAGCCGTTCCACCTGCAGGTCAGCGGCGGCCCGCTGCTCAACATCGACCGCACCCGGCCCTATCTGTTCAACGCCGATATCCGCGCCGGCCAGACCTACGTGACCGCGCAAGGCGCTGTGCCCAAGCCTTTCGATCTGGGGCAGTTCTACATGAGCGTGACGGCACGCGGACCCGACCTTGCCGACCTCTACGGCCTGACCGGCGTGGCGATGCCGAACACCCCGCCCTACAGCCTGCGTGGCCGCCTCTCGCGCGACGTCCATCTGTGGAAGCTGGAGTCCATCGCCGGCAAGGTGGGCAGCAGCGATCTTTCGGGTCAGCTGTCGGTGCGGACCGGCGGCAAGCGCCCGTTCCTGTCCGCCGATCTGCACTCGCAGAACCTGGATTTTCCCGACCTGGGCGCCCTGTTCGGCGGCACGCGGACCCACGGCAAGGTCGCCTCGCCCAGCCAGGTCGCGGCCGCCCGGAAGATGCAGGCGGAGGCGCGGATCTTCCCCGACGCCACGCTGAACTTCACCCGGATTCGTGGTCTCGACGCCGACGTCACATTCGCCGCCGCCGCCATCAGGAACGCTCCGATCGCGCTTCGCTCGGGGTCCGTGCGCGTGACCATGGCCGCGGGTCTCCTGCGCGCTGAGCCGCTCGATCTCGACCTGCCGCAGGGCCGCATCCAGGGCTACATCCAGCTCGACGGCCGCAAGGACAACGCGATCACCGACCTGGACCTGCGCCTGGTCAACGCCAGCCTGGAAACCCTCATCCCGGTGAAATTTCAGGGTGCCGCGCCGTTCGCGGGCGCGGTCGCGGCGCGGGCGAAGCTGCACGGCAGCGGCGACTCCGTGCATGACGCCATGGCCGACGCCGACGGCGAGGTCATGGTGGTGGCTCCGGGCGGCGAGATCCGCAAATCCGTGGCTGAACTGGCCGGCGTCGATCTGATCAAGGGTCTGGGCCTGCTGTTCGCCAGGGATCAGACCACGACGCCGATCCGCTGCGCGGTCCTGCATTTCACCGGCAGGAGCGGGGTGCTGTCGGCCGATCGGCTGATCGTAGACACCGGTCCGGTGCTGATCGACGGCGGCGGGGTGATCAATCTCGACACCGAGACCCTGGGCTTCACGGTAAAGGGCCATCCGAAGAAATTCCAGCTGGTGCGCGTGCTGGCTCCGATCACCGTCAAAGGGCCGATCCTCAAGCCGCAGGTCAGCGTCCAGAAGGGCCAGGCGATCGTTCAGGGCGGCGCGGCCCTGGCGCTGGCCACGGTGTTGTCGCCGGTCGCGGCCCTACTGCCGTTCATTGATCCAGGCCTGGCCAAGGACGCCAACTGCGCGGCCCTGGTGGCGCAAGGCAAGGCACAGGGCACGCCGGTCAAGGCCCAGGCCGGGCCGGCGTTGACGCCGCGCCGCTGATCCCCGCAACTGTTGGGCGGTCCGCGCGCAGCGCCCGGCGACCGCGGCCGCCTGCAAGGCCTGCCGCGACCGTTACCCTGCGGCCGACATATCCTAATCGAGGGGCGTTACCGCTCGGCGGCGTCGCGCAGGCATTTCAGCCACGCGTCCTCGCGGGCCTTTTCGGCCTCCCGCAGGACGCTCTCGGCGTCGCGCACCCCGGCGTCGTGCTTGCGCCATTCGGACACCGCGCCTTCACGGGCCGCCCGCGCCGCCTCAAGGGTCGCGAACCGCGCCAGAACCGCGCGCACCGAATAGCTGACCGGCGGTCCCACGGTTTCGCGGTCTGGATAGAAGCCGGTGATCGAATCGGCGCTCTCGGTCTCGATGTGGAAGACGTCCGCCCAGCCGGCATGGTGACGCATCAGGGCCCAGGGCCGTTCCATCCGCTCGGTCACCGAAATCTCCTCATCGTCGTCGTGTTCGAATCCGCCCGGAGGCGGCGTCGGGCCAAACTAGCGCAGCGCCAGGCGGGCTCCAACGCCATGAAGGCCGATTTGCTCTTTCGTCCTTAACGCCTTCCGTGGAAAAGCCTTGGCATTGATTTGATCCTTAAACTTCATGAGCGATTGCAATTGGCCAAGATCATCGTCGCCCAGCAATTCTGCGGGCCCCCTAATTCCGGCAACGGCGGCTATGTCTGCGGCTTGATCGCCAAGGATATCGAAGGCCCGGCAACCGCGGTGCTGCGCGCCCGGGTGCCCCTGGACGTCAGCCTCAGCCTGCTGTCGGAAGACGGCGCCATGCAGCTGAAGGACTTCGAAGGTGGCCTGGTGGGCCGCGCGACGCCTGCCGACCGGGCTTTGCTGCCGACCCCGCCCGAGGCGCCGAGCATGCGGGTCGCGCGCGAGGCCGGAGCGCGCTACGCGGGGCACGAACAGCGGATTCATCCGATCTGTTTCACCTGTGGGCCCGAACGCCGCGACGGCGACGGCCTGCGGGTGTTTCCCGGGCAGATCGACGGCGCCCCGGCCGGCCACGTGGCCTGCATCTGGACCCCGCACATGGACTTCGTCGACCCGCAGGGACTGGCGCCGATCGAAGTGATCTGGGCGGCGCTCGACTGCCCCGGCTTCTTCGCCTGGGTCGCCAAGGAGGGCCGCCATGGCGCGCTGCTGGGCACCATGACCGCGGAGGTCCTGCGCCGCCCGCGCTGTGGCCACGAATATATCGTCATGGCCTGGCCGCTGGAACGCGAAGGCCGCAAGGAGACCGCCGGCGTGGCGCTGTTCGCGATGAACGGCGAGGTGATGGCCCGCGGTCATCAGGTCTGGATCGTCAGCGCCCCGCCGGTGGCGTCCGCAGCCCCGACGCCTGTCGCCGCCTGAGGCTTGCGCCGGCCGGCGCTTCGGGCTCCAACTTCGCGGCCCCGATATGGGGGTTTGAGCGGGGAGGGACGTTTTGCGCGCGGCTTCGGTCTCGGACTATCGGGAGCTCGCGCGGCGCCGGCTCCCCAACATCTTCTTCGAATATATCGACGGCGGTTCCTACGCCGAGGCGACCCTGCGCCGCAACGTGGCCGACATGGAGGCCATCGCCCTGCGCCAACGGGTGATGCGCGACATGTCGGCGCTGGACATGAGCGTCACAACGCTCGGCCAGACGCTGGCCATGCCGGTGGGCCTGGCGCCGGTCGGCATGGCGGGCATGTACGCGCGCCGCGGCGAGGTCCAGGCGGCGCGCGCGGCCAAGGCCGCCGGCATCCCGTTCTGCCTGTCGGCGATGGGCGTCTGCGGCGTCGAGGAAGTGACTGCCGGCGCCGGCCTGGCGCCCTGGTACCAGCTCTACATGCTGAAGGACCGTGGCTACATGCGCGAGCTCCTGGCGCGGGTGAAGGCGCAGGGCTGTCCGGTTCTGGTGTTCACCGTCGATCTGCCGGTTCCGGGCGCACGCTACCGCGACGTCCGCTCGGGGTTCACCGGCTCGAGCGGGGTCTCCGGGGCGCTGAACACCGCCTGGGACGGCGTGACCCATCCGGCCTGGATGTGGGATGTCTGGGCGAACGGCCGGCCCCACAGCCTTGGCTCCGTCGCCGGGGCCGTGCAGGGCAAGCACGGCCGGGTCACCGACTTCCTGTCCTGGGTCGCCCGCAACTTCGACCGCTCGGTCACCTGGAAGGATATGGACTGGGTGCGCGAGATCTGGGACGGGCCGATCGTGATCAAGGGCGTGCTCGACCCCGCCGACGCCCGGGATGCGGTGAAGGCCGGCGCCCAGGGGCTGATCGTCTCGAACCATGGCGGCCGCCAGCTCGATGGGGTGCGGTCGTCGATCTCCGCCCTGCCGAAGATCGCACAGGCCGTCGGCTCGGACCTGGAGGTCTACATGGATGGCGGCGTCCGTTCGGGCCTGGACGTGCTGAAGGCCATGGCGCTGGGGGCCAGGGCCTGTTTCGTCGGCCGCGCCTGGGCCTACGCGCTGGGGGCTGGCGGCGAGGCGACGGTGGCCCGGATGCTGGCGACCCTGCGCTCGGAGCTGTCGGTGGCGATGATCCTGACGGGCTGCGCCAACCTGGCCGATGCGGGACGAGAGCTGCTCGATTCAGAGGCGTAGCGACGGATCCCGGTCACGACTTCGGCAATGTGGGGTCAAACGCCGCGGCGCGGCGAAACCCTTTCAGGCGTCAGGAATTCAGGCCGTGTCAGGTCGTGTGAAGGGTCGGCCAAGCGCCCCGAGCCTGTTAGCCTCGACGGACGCCGTCGCGCCGGGAGCCCCATGCCGCCTATCCTGAAATCCCTGCTCAAGCGGATCGAGAGCCGCGCCCTGATCCTGACGATCGGCTCGGCCGGCGCGTTCTGGGCCTTCTTCAACATCGCCGGCGAGGTCAGCGACGGCGAGACCAGCGCCTTCGACAAGCGCCTCCTGCTGGTGCTCCGAAACCCGGCCGATCCCAGCAACCCGATCGGGTCGCGGTCCTTTCAGGAGGCGATGCGCGATGTGACCGCGCTGGGCGGCGTAACCGTGATGACGATGGTCACCGTCGTGGCGGTCATGGCGTTCCTGATGCATCGCCGGCGTTGGCATGCCGGCATCCAGGCGATGACCGTGCTGTTGGCCTTCGCGTCCAGCGAGGGCCTCAAGACCTTCTACAGCCGACCCCGGCCGGACCTCGTGCCGCACGGCAGCTATGTCTATTCAGGGAGCTTCCCCAGTGGTCATTCCACCCTGTCCGCGGCGACCTTCCTGACGCTGGCCATGCTGATCGCCAGCCTCGAGCCGAACCGCGGGACCAAGCGGATGGTCTTCGGGCTCGCAGCCTTCCTGGTGCTGGGGATCGGGTTCAGCCGCGTCTATCTCGGTGTCCACTGGCCCAGCGACGTGCTCGCCGGCTGGTCGCTGGGCGCGGCCTGGGCGCTGGCGGCCTGGATCGTGCTCCTGCGGTTCGGCGCGCGCGACGACGTCAAGGGGCCTGACGTCTCCGGCGCGGCGCCCTGATCCGCCACGCCGACTTCCCGCCGGCGCCGGTTCGGCGCAGGATTGAGCCATGAAGCTGTTGATCGTCGAGGACGACAAGGAGGCCGCGGGCTACCTCAAGCGGGCGCTCTCCGAGGCCGGGCATGCCGTGGACTATGCCGCCGCGGGCCGCGACGGTCTGATGCTGGCGGTCGGCGAGACCTATGATGTGATCATCCTGGACCGCATGCTGCCGGAGATCGACGGGCTGGCGATCCTGCGGACCATGCGCGCCTCCAACGTCAAAACGCCGGTCCTGCTGCTCACCGCGCTGGGCGGCATCGACGACCGCGTGGAGGGCCTGGAGGCCGGGGGCGACGACTATCTGGTCAAGCCCTTCGCCTTCGCCGAGCTGGTGGCGCGGGTGAACGCGCTCGCCCGCCGGCCACCGACCCAGGAAATGCCGACCGAGCTGGCTGTCGCCGATCTTCGGCTCAACCTGCTGAAACGCACGGTGACCCGCGGCGGGCGGCGCATCGACCTGCAGCCGCGCGAGTTCCAGCTGCTGGAATATATGTTGCGGCACGCCGGCCGCGTGGTGACGCGGACCATGCTGCTGGAAAGTGTCTGGGACTTCCACTTCGATCCCAAGACCAACATCGTCGAGAGCCATATGAGCCGGCTTCGCGGCAAGGTGGACCGAGGCCATGGCTGCGACCTGATCCACACGGTTCGCGGCGCGGGCTACATCCTGCGCGAGCCCGACTAGGTGTTCCGCTCGACCAGCCTGCGTCTGGCGGGGCTCTACACGGCGGTCTTCGCCCTGTCGGTGATCGTCCTGGGGGTGATCACCCTGTTCACCACCCGCGCGGCGCTGGGCGAGCAGTTCGACGCCCGCATCCGGGCCGAGTCCGCGGCGCTGGCGCAGGAATACCGCGCCGAGGGGCTGAAGGGGGTGATCGACGCCGTGCACGAGCGGGACACGACGCCGGGCGCCCTGGATTTCGGCGTCCAGGGCCCCGCCGGCGAACCGCTGGCGGGACGGCTGGCGACCACCCAGGCTGCCATGGGCTGGTCGCAGACGACGCACGCGCCGCAAGCCGGGGGCGAGGCGATCCGGCTGTTCTCTGTCGCCCTGCCGGATGGCTACAAGCTGCTGGTCGGCGACGACGAGGACCGGATCGAAACCCTCGACGGCGTGGTGCTGCGCGGCTTCGGGGTAGCCTTCCTGGGCGTGGTGATCCTGGGCGTGTTCGGCGGCTATGCGCTGAGCCGCGACGTGCACCGCAGGCTGGCGGCGATCTCCGGCACGGCCGAGGCGATCATCGACGGCGATCTGGCGAGGCGGGTCCCGGTGCGGGGCTCCGACGACGATCTCGACCGCCTGGCGCTGACCTTCAACCGCATGCTCGACCGGATCGCGGCGCTGATGGAGAGCCTGAAGCAGGTCTCCAACGACATCGCCCACGACATGCGCACCCCGCTCACCCGGCTGCGCCAGAAGCTCGAAGCCGGGCTGGCGGCGCCGCAAGGCGCCGCGCCCGGGGGCGCCGCGCCGGCGCTGGAAAGTGTGCTGAGCGATCTGGACTCGATCCTGGAGACCTTCGCCGCCCTCCTGCGTATCGCCCAGATCGAGAGCGGCGCGCGGCGCGCGGCGTTCCAGCCCTGTGATCTGGCGGCGTTGGCGCGCACGGTCACCGACGCCTTCGCGCCCTCGGCGGAAGACCAGCACCAGTCTCTGACCTGTGCGGGGGCCGCCCCTGCGCCGGTGGATGGCGACCCGGAACTTCTGACCCAGATGCTGGTCAATCTGGTGGAGAACGCGCTGCGGCACGCAGGGCCCGGCGCGCGGATCATCGTGCAGGTCGGGCGTGAGGCGCGCGCCTCGGTGCTGTCGGTGACGGACAACGGACCCGGCGTGCCGGAGACCGAGCGGGAGCGCCTGTTCGACCGGTTCTATCGTCTGGAACACAGCCGCTCGACGCCCGGCAGCGGTCTTGGCCTGGCGCTGGTCGCCGCGGTCGCGCGACTGCATGGCGCCGAGGTCGGGCTGTATCAGGCCAATCCAGGCCTGGAAGCGCGTGTCACCTTCCGCGACGCCGCCTGAGGCGCCAACATTGGCGTTCGACAATCCTGGCGTCATTCAACGGCCACGCAGCCGCGCCTAAACAGGGAAAAATAGGAGATCGCATGACCGTTTCACGTATCGCCGCGCTTTGCCTGAGTCTCTGCGCGCCCATCCTTTGCGCCGGGGGCGGCGCCGCCCAGGCCGCTGATGCAGGGGCCTCCGGCTATCGCGTCGTCGATCGCATCGATGGCCCCGACGGCGGCTGGGACTACGTGCGTGTGGATGCCTGGAACAACCGCGTGCTGGTGGCGCACGGCGGTTCCGTCATGGCGACAGACCTCGCCACCAAGGCGGTGACCACCTTCGGGGCTGGCGCGATCCTGCACGACGCCATGCCGGTCAACGGCGGCGCTGAGGTGATGGTGACCAATGGCGGAACGGCGACGGCGGTGTTCATCGACGCCAAGACCAACGCCGTGGTGGCCACCGTGCCAACCGGCAAGGGCCCTGATGCAGCGGCCTTCGACGCCAAGACCGGCCTGGTGCTGGTGATGGATCATGCTGGCGGCCAGATCACCCTGATCGATCCCAAGACCCACAAGCTGGCTGGAACCATCGAGGTAGGCGGCGACCTGGAGGCCGCGGCGACCGACGGGAGTGGCAAGGCCTACGTCAATGTCGAGAACAAGAACGAGATCGCCGTCGTCGATATCGCCGGACGCAAGGTGGTGAAGCGCTATCCGCTCACCGGCTGCGACGGGCCGACGGGGCTGGCCTACGACGCCGCCGACAAGCTGCTGATCGCCGCCTGCGACGGGTCCACCGATGTGGTCGAAGCGGCCACCGGCAAGGTCCGCCAGACCCTGGCTACCGGCAAGGGCGCCGATGGCATCGCCTTCGATCCGCGCCAGAAGCTCGCCTTCGTGCCTAGCCGCGAGGGGACCCTGGCGGTCATCGCCTTCGCCAAGGGCAAGGGAACGATCATCGACACCGTCCCGACTCAGGCCGGCGCGCGGACCATCGCGCTGGATGAGCGCAGCGGCCGGCTCTACCTGCCCACCGCCAAGTTCATGCCCGCGGCCCCCGGTGTCCGGTCCGGCAGAATCCCCGGCACCTTCCAGGTGCTCGTCGTCGGCAAGTGACGCCGCCCTAGGGTCGCTTAGCCAGTTCCCGGGCCACGACCGGCGCGAGCCGGTTGACGATGACCTGCACGCCGGCGGCGTTCGGATGGATGGCGTCAGCCTGGTTCAACGCCTTGTTGCGCGCCACCCCGGCCAGCAGGTCGGGGTAGAGCGTCACGCCGTGGAGCTTGGCGAGGCTGGGATAGATAGCGTCGAAGTCGCGGGCGTAGCCGGCGCCGATTTCCCGCGGCGCGCGCATCCCGGCCAGGACCACGCCCATGTGGCGTTCCTTCAACCGGGTCAGGATCCTGTCGAGATTGGCTCGGGTGATCTTCGGATCGACGCCTTGCAGGATGTCGTTGCCGCCCAGCGCCACGACCACCACCTGGGTGTCCGGCCGGATGCTGAAATCCATGCGGCCGGCGCCGTCCTGCGTCGTGTCGCCGGAGACGCCGGCGCCGCGCACCATGTTGGCCACGCCCAGCCTCTCCAGCGCCGCGTGCAGCCGGATCGGCAGGGAGTCGGCCTGCGGCAGGCCGTAACCGGCGGTGATCGAGTCGCCGAGGATCGTGATCACCTGTCCGCGCGCCGCCATGGCCTTGGTGGCCAGGGTCGCGGGCAGGGCGGCGAACGCCGTCGCGATAAGCATCCGGCGAGAAATCACCGCGAGAGAATTGGAGGGTCGTGTATCGGCCATGGGTCCGTCCTATCTAGGGTATCCTGTACGCAACTTGAACGCCTGAAGGGCTCTCCTTGACCGATCCCGCCGCCGCCGCCCCGCTCGTCCTGCAAAACGTCTCGCTGACGCTGCCGTCGGCGGCCGGTCCGGTGGAAATCCTTCGAGGTCTCGATGTCACGGTCGGCCATGGCGAGCGTGTGGCGCTGGTCGGCCCGTCGGGCTGCGGCAAGTCCTCGCTGATCGCCGTCGCGGCGGGCCTGGAGCAGCCGACCGGTGGGCGGGTTCTGCTGTTCGGGCAGGACTTGGCTGGCCTCGATGAAGACGGCCGCGCCCGCCTGCGCCGCGGCCGTGTCTCGCTGGTGTTCCAGAGTTTCCATCTGCTGCCCAACATGACGGCGGCGGAGAACGTCGCCGCGCCGCTGGAGATCGCCCGGGTGGCCGGCGCGACCGAGACCGCCAGGGCCTGGCTCGACCGCGTGGGCCTGTCGGCGCGCGGCAGCCACTATCCGCACCAGCTGTCCGGCGGCGAGCAGCAGCGGGTGGCGCTGGCCCGCGCGCTGGCCTCGCGGCCGGCCCTGCTGTTCGCCGACGAGCCGACCGGCAATCTCGACGCCGCCAACGCCGCCAAGGTCGCCGACATGATGTTCGAACTGGTCGCCGAGACCGGCGCGGCCCTGGTGCTGGTGACCCACGACGAGACGCTGGCCGCGCGCGCCGACCGCGCCGTGCGGTTGCGCGACGGACGGGTCGCACCCCCCGAAGCCAAAACCGCCGCCAAAACGCCTGCATGACGCCTCTGTCCTTCAGGTTCGCGAGCCGCGAGCTGCGTGGCGGCGTCCGCGGTTTCCGCATTTTCCTGGCCTGTCTGGCGCTGGGCGTGGCGGCGATCGCGGCGGCCGGCTCAACGGCCGAGGCCTTCCGGCGCGGGCTCGCCAGCCAGGCCGGCGAGATCCTCGGCGGTGACCTCGCCATCGGCATCCGCCAGCGCGGGTTCAACGCCCAGGAACAGGCGATCCTGGAGAAGGCCGGCAAGGTTTCCTATGCCGTGGCCTCGATCGCCATGGCCGAAGCGCCCTCGGGCGAGCGTCGGCTGATCGAGCTGCGCGGGGTCAACCAGACCTATCCGCTGGCCGGACAGGTGACCTTGCAGGGCGCATCCTCCCTGCAGGCGGCCATCGCCACCGTGGACGGCGTCGCCGGCGCGGTGGTCGAACAGCCGCTGCTCGACCGCCTGCACCTGAAGCTCGGTGACCGGTTCCTGGCCGGCAACATGGCGATGGTGGTGCGCGGCGTCCTGATGCAGGAGCCCGACCGCCTGTCGCGCGGCTTCGCGCTGGGGCCCCGGGTGATCACCAATCTGCCGGCGCTGCAGACCGGCGGCTTCATGGCGCCCGGCCTGCCGTTCGGCGAGACGGCCCGCGTGCTGCTGCCGCCCGGCGCGCCGTTGCAGGCCGCCAAGGCCGACCTGAAGACCAAGCTTGGCCCGATGATGCGGATGCGTGACCGCGAGGACGCCGCGCCGGGCATCCACCGGCTGATCGACCAGCTGGAGTATTTCCTGGGCTTCATCGGCCTGGCCTCCCTGGTCGCCGGCGGCCTGGGCGTCTTCGGGGCGGTCAGCGCCTATCTGGAGGCCCGCAAGCCGGTCATCGCGACGCTGAAGGCCCTGGGCGCCGAGGGGCAGCTGGTGCGCGACATCTACCTGATCCAGATCGGCCTGCTGGCTGCGCTCGGCGTCGCCATCGGCCTGGGCGTCGGCGCCGCCGCGCCCCTGGTCATGGGGATGATCATCCAGGACAGCCTGCCGATCCCGGCGCTGTTCGCCGTCTACCCGCAACCGCTCCTCAAGGCCGCGGCCTTCGGCCTGCTGTCGGCCGCCGCCTTTTCGCTGGCCCCGCTGGGCCGCGCGCGCTCCACCCCGCCGGCCAGCCTGTTTCGCAGCGACCTGTCGGGAACCCTGACGATCGGGCCGGAGATCGTCGGCGCCGTGCTGGCCGCCATCGGCCTGGCCGCCATGGCGGTGGTGACCGCGCCGACCCCGCTGGCCGCGGCCATCATGATCGCCGGCGTCGCGGTCTCGTTCGGCCTGCTCTGGGCGCTGGGCTGGGGCTCGGCGGTGCTGGCGGGCAAGGCGCGGGCCGGCGCCCGGGGTCCTTTGCGCATCGGCCTCGCCAACCTGGCCGGACCGCACTCGGCGGCGCGCACCGCCTCGCCGGCCATCGGCCTGGGCGTGGCGCTGCTGGCCGCCGTGGTGCTGATCCAGTCGGCCCTGCTCAACCAGGTGGCCGAGGTCGCGCCGCGCACCGCGCCGGCCCTGGTGTTCACCGACATCCCTGGCGACCGGGTCGCCGCCTTCGACGCCGCCGTCGCTCAAGCCTTCGGTCAGCCCCTGACCCCAAAGAACTATCTGCGCGAGCCTTTCGTGTCGGGCCGGATCATCAAGGTGCGGGGCGAGCCGGTCGATCCGACGAAGATCCCGCGCCAGGACCGCTGGGCCTGGGACAGCGACATCTCCATGTCGGCCATAGGCCCCGCGCCGGAAGACCCGGGGATCACCGACGGCGCCTGGTGGCCGGCGGGCTATGCCGGACCGCCGCTGGTCGCCATGGACGTCGAGGTAGCCAAGGGCGAGCGGGTGCGGGTCGGCGACGCCATCACGCTCTCTGTGCTCGGCAATGAGATCGAGGCCAAGGTGGGTGCGCTGCGCAAGGTGGACTTTGGCGGCTTCGGCGTGAGCTTCCCGCTGGTGATCACGCCCCAGGCCCTGGCCGGCGCCAATCTGCGGCAGGTGGCCATCGCCAAGGCGTCCAAGGCTCAGGAAACCCGGGTCATCCACGAGCTCGGCCGCGCGTTCCCGACCGTCAACGTGGTCTCGGTGCGCGAGCAGCTGGAGGCCGCCACCGACCTGTTCGGCCGCGTGGCCCTGGCGGTGCGTGGCGCGGCGGCGGTCGCGGCGCTGTCGGGCCTGCTGGTCCTGGCCGGCGCCATCGCGGCCCGCGCGCAGGCGCGGACGCGCGAAGCGGCGGTCCTGAAGGTGCTGGGCGCCTCGCGCGCGCAGATTCTGGCCGCCTATATTCTGGAATATGGCGCGGTCGGCGTCATCGCCGGTGCGGCCGGTGTCGCCCTGGGCTACGCGGCGGCCTGGCCGGTGGTGGTCAAGGTGTTCCACGCCAAGTGGAGCATGGACTGGGCCGGCGTCGCCGCCCTGCTGGCGGCCGCCGCCCTGGTCGCGGCCATCGGCGGCTTGCTGGCGGCCTTCCAGGCGCTTTCCAAACGCCCGGCGCCGGCACTGCGCGCAGAGTAAGCGCGAGGTCAGGCCGGGGCCCGAAGCCGTGTACGCCGGGACCAGGCCATGATGGCGAACCCCACAGCCACGCCCGCAAGGATGGCGAGCCAAGCCCCGGATTGCGTCTGGCTGAGCATGGCGAGGCAGACGGGAACCGCCAGCATCACGAACAGGTCCACGGGCGCGAACCGGGGCAGGCCGCGCCGACCGCGGATCACCGGCAGCGCCGCCATCGAAGCCAGGTAGACCAGTAGGCGTGAGGCGACGCTTAGGATCGCCAAGGCCTTGAATCCGCCGCTTAGCGCCAGGATCGCGGCCAGCCCCACCACGAGTAGCACCGCGTGGCGCGGGATGCCGTTGGCCGGCGCGATCCAGCCAAGCCAGCGCGGTAGGGATCCCTGCGCCTCAAGCGCGACGAGCCGGCGGGAGTTGAACAGGACAGTCGAGATCACATTGCCCAGGATAGAGAGGGTCGCGCCGACCACGACCAAGGCCAAGCCCGCCCGTCCCGCCATGATCTCGCCCATGCGCGCCAGCGGCGCCTTGGGAATCGCGTGGGGATCGTAGGCGACGGCGATGAATCCCCAAGTCAGTGCTGCGTAAAGAATGACGACGGCGACGAAGACGCAAAGCACGGCGAGCGGCAGATCGCGTCGGGGGTTGCGCGCCTCTCCAGCTTGGGTCAGCGCGCCCTCGAAGCCGACAAAGGCGTAGGCGGCCAGCAGCACGGCCTGCGCCGGCGACCAGTGTTGTGTCGCCTGCGACCCGACGGTGTGAACCAGGCTGGGCGCCGCCAGCACCAGCAGGAGCAGCAGTGGGGCGATCTTGGCCAAGGACATCAACTGCAGCACATCCGCGCTGCGCCGGTTGGCGGCCAGGTTCACAGCCAGTACGATCGCCAGTGCGGCGAGCACCACCGCGGCATGGGCCAATGGCCCGTCAAACGGCGGCTGCGCGGCAGTCAGAATGTAGTCGGCCAGCAGATTGGCGTTAGCCGCCACCGAGGCGGTCGTGGACAGGAAGGCCAACCAGCCGGCCTGAAAGCCCGCCGCCGGGCCGAACGCCTCGCCTACATAGACAATCGGCCCTCCGGTGCGGTCGAACAGGCCAGCCAGAGCGGCCATCCCGACCACCACTGGCAGCATAGCCAACCCGACGCCCAGCACCACGACCGGCGCCCAGGGGCCGACGTTCTGGGCCACCACCCCCGGCAGGGAAAAGACCCCGGCGCCTACGAGGCTGTTGAAAGCCATGGCGGCCAGGCCCCAAACCCCGACGCTACGCAGAAGCTCGCCGCTTTTGAGGCTCATCTGATGCGCGCGCTCCCCTGGCCCAGCTCCGACTGGGCGGAGCGAATCGACGGAGGTCACGGTGACACTATTTGGGGTTGGCGATGGTCAAATGCGCGCGGGGCAGTGGCTATTTGATACATCATCATCGCAACTTCCCGCACCGACTCTGCTGCTGGCAGGAAACCTCGAGACTAGGTCGACACGATATCTATTGCGAAAGGTCGAAGGTCGCGCGCGCATGTGCCGCAATAGCTATCGTGTCGATCTGGAGCGCGGCGGTGAGGTGGCGTACACCCGCCCAGGATTGCCCGCTTTAAAGTCACTTCCGCGCGGGATTGGCGCCGCATTCCCGCGCTCGCTGAACGGTAGTCGCGCCGCAGGCGAACCCGGTTGCTTTGCCAGGCGCAGCTTGTCACCACTCTTCTCACGATGTCCGAACCCCAGACGGGAACTGGCATCTGCGGGGGAAGCCTGAATGACTCAAAAGCCGTTGATCGGCCTGTTCGTCTTGTTTGCGACGACGTCGGTAGGCGCCGTTGCTCAGGCGGATACCTACAGCTACACCGCGCTCACCGCGCCGAACACGACGTTCACCGCCCCGCGGGATATCAACAATCTGGGCGTCGTCACGGGGCGCGTCGGCGCCACGGGCTCCTTTACGGAAGCCGGGGGCGTCTTCACCAACATCGGTGTTCCCGGCGCCACCAGAACGGTCGCGCGAGGGATCAATGACGCGGGCGACGTCGTCGGTTTCTACAAGCCCTCGGGGCCGAGCGGCTTGCAGGCCTTCATCCGCTCTGGCGCCGGATACTCCACCTTCAGCTTCGCCGGCGCCGACGCGACGCAAGGCACAGGCATCAACGACACCGGCTCGTTCGTCGGCGGCTACATGGTTGGCGGCGTCCAGCACGCGTTCCAGAATATTGGCGGCGTGGCCAGCGAGATTTCCGTCGCCGGCGCGGTGGCGGCCCTTGCGACCGGCATCAACAACTCCGGTGACGTCGTCGGCTATTATATGAACGCCGCCAACAATACCCTAGGTTTCATCGCTCACAACAATACCGTGACCAGCTTCGCGATGCCGGGCACAACCGAGACTGCGCCCTTGGGCATCAACAATCTTGGCGAGATCGTCGGCGCCTACATTCCGACAGGATCGAACGACGAACTGCCGTTTGCGAAAATCGGCGATCTCTACACGCTGCTCAGCGTTCCCCAGGCTATCTATCCGGGCGCGACCGCGACCAACGCCACCGGCGTCAACGATGCGGGGGTCATCGTCGGCTATATCGGCGCGGCGGGTTCGAACTTTTTGAACGGCTTCATCGCCACGCCCGTCGCGGGCGCGCCACTGGATATCGCGCTGGCGGGTGGTGACGCCGCGGCGCCCGTCATGCTGCCGCTGAGCAAGATCAATTCCGTGTCCAGCGCCATTGGCGGCGGGGTGAGTTCGCAGTTCTACAGTTTTGACTGGTCTGGCGGCGCATTCGCCGCGACCCTGTCCCTAACGGGCGCCGATCAGGCCATGTCCTATGCCTTCCAGCTTTGCTCGGGGTCGAGCTGCGGGACTGTTTTGGACAGCAAGACGCTCAAATACGACCAATGGACGGGCACGCTCACGGACGACCTGGCCGCGGGAACCTACACCATCGGTCTGCTCGAGCATCAGCCCGGCGTCGATCCGTATTTCACGCTTAGTTTCCAATCGGCCGTGTCCTCCGCCGTGCCGGAACCCGCCGCTTGGGCCCTGTTGCTGATCGGTTTCGGCAGTGTGGGCAGCTTGGTCCGCGCCCGCCGACGTCGGATCGCCGCATAGCCTTGATCGCTTGATCTCCTGGCCCGAGCCGCCAGCCTGACGATCCCTGCGATCCCCGTCGCAGTGTGCAAGCGCCGCTCAAGCTGGTGAACGGCATGGCCCTCTGGAACGGTCCGATGGCGCGGACCTGTCGGCCGGCGTGGACACAGGTCCTATTCGAACCCGCTGATCTCCGGCCCCCGTCCATTCCACCCCGACACCGCCTCGAACGCGGCGCCCAGGGTCACGACCATGGCCTCGTCGCGCGGGCGGCCGACGATCTGCAGGCCGACCGGCATGGCCTCGCGCGTCAGGCCGCAGGGCACGCTGATGCCGGGCAGGTCGAGGTAGTTGGCGGCGCGCGTCAGGCGGCTGAGCGGAGAGGTGGTCTCGTCCACCTGATCCATCGGCGGTCCGGGGATCGGGCAGGTCGGCGTGGCCAGGCCGTCATAGGTGGCGAGCCAGGCGTGGAACAGTTTCTGATCCTCCGCGCGCTGGGCGTGGGCCTGCGCCAGGCGGTCGTCGGAGACATCGCGGCCGACCTCGAAGCGCTTGACGATCCAGGGGTCCATGACGTCGCGGTGGGCCTCGATCCGAGCGTGGTGGATGCGCCAGCCCTCGGCGGCCATCAGCAGGCCGTTGGTGGCAAAGCTCTCGTCCATCACCTTGGGCGGCCGCACCATCTGGACGGTGACGCCGGCCTTGCGGAGTTTGTCGAGGGCGGCCAGGTACAGGCGGCCGACGTCGGCGTCGACTTCGCCCAGATGTTCCAGGGGGATCGCGGCGACGCGGCGGCCCTCGGCCTCGGCGCTCAGGGCGGCCTCGGCGTCGAAGGGCGGGCGCACGGCGTCGGCGCCATCGGGACCGGAGACTAGCGCCAGCATCCGCGCGGCGGTCGCCACGTCCCTCGCCAGCGCGCCGACGGTGTCCAGCGACGGCGCGAGCGGATGAACGCCGGTCAGGCTGACCAGACCGCGCCCCGGCTTCAGGCCGACGACGCCGCAGGTCGCCGCGGGGATGCGCACGGAGCCACCGGTGTCGCTGCCGAGCGCGGCGTCCACCAGGCCGGCCGCCACGGCGACCGCCGAGCCGGACGACGAGCCGCCGGGCGCGCGGTGTGTCTTGGCGTCCCAGGGGTTCCAGGGCGCGCCGACCGCCCGGTTGGTGCCCCAGCCGCCGTAGGCCAGCTCTACGGTCTGGGTCTTGCCCACCGCGCGCCAGCCGGCGTCGAGCAGCCTCTGCACCACCACCGCGTGGGCCGCCGGGCTTTCGGCCAGCGGAACCCGCGCCCCGCCGCCGGTCGGCACGCCGGCCACATCGAACAGGTCCTTGATCGCGAACACCGGCCCGGAGCCCTCGCCTAAAGCGGGATCGAACACACGCACAAAGGCCTTCAGGCGGCTATCGTAGCGGCGGATGCGGACGAGCGCTTCGTCGGGGGACATGAAGCTTCCTTTGCGGCGTGGCGACTATTGCCCGGTCCAACACCAGGAAACCAGATGACGCGTGGCCCAGCCTGTGGCTTTTCCTGAGATGGCCATGACCAGCACGCTTCCTGACCAGCTTCGAAGCACCATCCGGTTCCTGGGCCGCGTCCTGGGCGACGTGATCCGCGCCGAGGACGGTGAGGCGGTGTTCAGCCAGATCGAGGAGATTCGGCAGGCGTCGGTCGCCTTTCACCGTGAGGGCACGCCCAAGGCCGCCAAGCTGATGGCTGAGCGCCTCGAGGGGCTGAGCCTGCCGGACACCGTGCGGTTCGCCCATTCCTTCGCCGCCTTCCTGCAGATCACCAACCTGGCCGAGGATCAGATTCAGCGGCAACGCGGGCGTGGCGGCGACAGCCGGCCGGACACCCTGGCCGGGGCCATGCGGACGCTGGCCTCCGAAGGCGTCGGGCGCGAGGCGGTGCTGGCGCTGCTGGCCGATGCCTTGATCTCGCCGGTGATCACCGCTCACCCCAGCGAGGTGCGCCGCAAGAGCGTTCTCGACCGCGTGGGCGCCATCGCCGACGACCTCGACGCCTACAATCACGCTCGCGGCGAGGCGCAGCGGACGGCCATCGAGCGCGAGCTGGTGCGGCAGGTCTCGATCTTCTGGCGTACACGGCTGTTGCGGTCGGTGAAGCTCGGGGTCGGTGACGAGATCGAGAACGCCGTCTCCTATTTCGAGCGCAGCTTCCTGCCGGAGTTGCCGCGGCTCTACGCCCACTGGGTCGAGGTGCTGGGCCATCCGGCGGACCTGAACAGTTTTCTCCGCGTGGGGTCCTGGGTTGGCGGCGACCGGGACGGCAATCCGTTCGTGACCGCCGAGGTGCTGCGCCAGGCGATGGGCCGCCAGGCGCAGGCGGCCTTGCGCATGTACCTGGAGACGATCAATGCGCTCGGCGCGGAGCTGTCGCTCTCCGGCCGGCTCGCCAAGGTGACGCCGCGGCTGACGGCGCTGGCCAAGGCCGCGCACGACGCCTCGCCGCACCGCGCCGACGAGCCCTATCGCCAGGCGCTGACCGGCGTCTATGCGCGGCTGGCGGCCAGCTACGTCCGGCTGACCGGCGAGGCGCCGGCCCGGCCGCCCGCCGCCGAGGCCGAGCCCTACGCCAGTCCCGACGATCTGAAGGCTGACCTGGAAACCATCCTGTCCAGCCTGCTCGCCAATCACGGGGATACCTTTAGCCGTGGTCCGCTGCCCGACCTGATCCGCGCCGTCGACACCTTCGGTTTCCACCTCGCTCGACTGGACCTTCGCCAGAATTCCTCGGTTCACGCGCGGACGGCGGCGGAACTGTTGAAAGTCGCCGGCGTCTGCGACGACTACGAGGCCCTGGATGAGGCGGCGCGGCGCAAGCTGCTGATCGCCGAGCTCAGCCACGGCCGGCTGCTCTATTCGCCCTTCGCCGACTACAGCGACGAGACCCGCCGCGAGATCGCCGTCCTGACCGCCGCGGCCGACGCCAAGCGGCTCTACGGCAAGGACGCGATCCGCGCCTATATCGTCTCGAACACCCAGTCGGTGTCGGACCTTCTTGAGGTTTATCTGCTTCTTAAAGAGGTCGGCCTGTTCCTGCCCGGTCTCCCAGGGGCCGATCCGCCACGCACCCAGGTCTTCGCCGAGCCGCTGTTCGAGACCATCGCCGACCTGCGCGCCGCGCCTGAAACCCTGAAGGCCTATCTCGCCCTGCCGCTGATCCGCGCGCTGGTGAAGCCGATCGGCCTGCAGGAGGTGATGATCGGCTATTCGGATAGCAACAAGGACGGAAGTTACCTAACGTCAACCTGGGAGCTCTATCAGACCTCCCGGGCGCTGGCCCGAGTGACCCAGGCCGAGGCGCTTCGACTGCAGCTCTTCCATGGTCGAGGCGGCGCGGTCGGCCGCGGCGGCGGCTCCAGCTTCGAGGCGATCCTCGCCCAGCCCGGCGGCACGGTGAACGGCCGCATCCGCATCACCGAACAGGGCGAGGTGGTGGCCAACAAGTACGCCGATCCGGAACTGGCGCGCCAGAGCCTGGAGACCCTGACCGCCGGCGTGGTCCTGGCCTCGCTTCGCAAGGCGGCCGAGGCCGAGGTCGCCGCCCCGCACGCCAAGGTCATGGAAGCCCTGTCGCAGGGCTCGATGGCGGCCTACCGGGCGCTGGTCCACGAGACGCCGGGCTTCGTCGACTATTTCTACGGCGCGACCCCGATCAGCGAGATCGCCGACCTGAACATCGGCAGCCGGCCCACCTCGCGGCAGGCGAGCCGCAGCATCGGCGGGCTGCGGGCTATTCCGTGGGTGTTCTCCTGGGCGCAGAGCCGCGCGATGCTGCCGGGCTGGTACGGTTTTGGCTCGGCGGTCGCCAATGCCGGCGTGGACCTGAAAGCCCTGGCCGACCTGCACGAGAGCTGGCCCTTCTTCTCCTCGGCGCTGGCCAACATGGAGATGGTGCTGGCCAAGGCCGACATGGCCATCGCCGGGCGCTACGCGGGCCTGGTCGAGGACCGCAAACTCGCTGATCACGTCTTCGGTCAGATCAAGGCCGAGTGGGAGCGGACCACCGAGGCGCTGCTGACCATCACCGGTCAGGCGGCGTTGCTCGACAAGCACCCGGACCTCGCCGCGACCATCCGCTCGCGACTGCCCTACATCGACCCGCTGAACCATCTGCAGATCGAACTGATCCGCCGCCGGCGGCGCGGCGACGCCGACGAGGCGGTGGTGGAAGGCATCCACCTGACCATCAACGGCGTGGCGGCGGGCCTCCGGAACACCGGCTAGGCTGGCGCGGGGCGAGGGATTTTGCATGGCGAACCTCTACGACATCCTGGCCGCGGGCTTTCCGGCCGACCGCGACAAGCCGGCGTTCCTGCTGAGCGACGGCTCGGCGGTGAGCTATGGCGAACTGGAGGCGGGCGCCGCGCAGATCGCGGGCCATCTGGTCGCCAGCGGTGTCGCGCCAGGCGACCGGGTCGGGCTGCAGGCCGAGAAATCGGTCGAGGCGGTGATGATCTATCTGGGCGTGCTGAAGGCGGGCGCGG
Organism: Alphaproteobacteria bacterium; assembly: GCA_025359785.1. Taxonomy (GTDB): domain Bacteria; phylum Pseudomonadota; class Alphaproteobacteria; order Caulobacterales; family Caulobacteraceae; genus Phenylobacterium. Next base: position 23,736 of record JANYET010000063.1, read on the forward strand.
CCTTCCTGCCGCTGAACTCGGCCTACACCTCGGCCGAGGTGGACTACTTCGTGCACGACGCTGAGCCGCGGGTGTTCGTGACCGACGCGCAGGCCTTCCGCGCCGAGGCGGACGCTGCAGATCCGCTGCTGAAGACTGTGCCACGCGCCGACGACGATCTGGCCTCGCTGATCTACACCAGCGGCACCACCGGGCGGTCGAAGGGGGCTATGCTGAGCCATGGCAATCTGGCGGCCAACGCCACCGCCTTGCACCAGATCTGGGCCTTTTCACCCGACGACGTCCTGCTGCACGCCCTGCCGATCTTCCACGTCCACGGCCTGTTCGTGGCGATGCACTGCGCCTTCCTGTCCGGCGCCCCGATGGTCTGGCTGCCGAAGTTCGACGACGCCCGGGTGATGACGGCCCTGGCGCGCTCGACTGTGATGATGGGCGTGCCGACCTTCTACACGCGCCTGCTGGCCAACCCGGCCTTCACCCGCGAGGCGGCGGCGCACATGCGCCTGTTCATCTCCGGCTCCGCGCCGCTGCTGGAGTCGACCTTCGCCGAGTTCGAGGCGCGCACCGGAAAGCGCATCCTGGAACGCTACGGCATGAGCGAGGCGGTGATCATCACCTCGAATCCTCTCGTCGGCGAGCGCATCCCCGGCAGCGTCGGCTATCCGCTGCCGGGCGTGGAATTGCGGATCGCTGGCGGGGATCAAACTGGTGTCATCCAGATCCGCGGGCCTAGCGTCTTCTCAGCCTATTGGCGCATGCCGGACAAGACCGCCGAGGAATTCACCGACGGCTTCTTCATAACCGGCGACGTGGGCCGCCAGGATCCGGACGGGCGCGTGTGGATCAGTGGCCGGGCCAAGGATCTGATCATCTCCGGCGGCTACAACGTCTATCCCAAGGAGATCGAGCTTATCCTCGACGAGATGATCGGCGTCACCGAGAGCGCCGTGGTCGGCATCCCGCACCCCGACTTCGGCGAGGGCGTCGTAGCCGTCGTCATAGGGCAGGGCACGGAGGCGGCGATGATCGCCGATTGCCGCCGGCGGCTTGCGCCCTACAAGTCGCCCAAGCGGATCGTCTTCGTGGACGAACTGCCGCGTAACGCCATGGGCAAGGTGCAGAAGAACCTGCTACGCGACCGCTACACGGACCTCTTCAAGTCCGGCTGACAGCAACCAGGAACGAGGCGAGATGGATCTGCAACTGAAGGGTAAGACCGCGATCGTGACCGGCGGCACCCGCGGCATCGGCCGCGCCATCGCCGAAACCTTCGCCGACGAGGGCGCCAATGTCGCCATCTGCGCGCGCAACGCCGATCAGGTGGCCGAGACGGTCAAAGCCCTGGAGGCCAAGGGTGTGAAGGCCTGGGGCGCGGTGGTCGACATCGCCGACGGCCCGGCCCTGCAGAGCTTCGTGCGCGACGCGGCGGCGAAGCTGGGCGGCCTCGACGTCCTGGTCTCCAACGCCAGCGCGCTCGTCCAAGGCAATTCCGAGAAGGATTGGCAGGCGATGTTCGACATCGACATGCTGGGCGCGGTGCGCACCTGGGGGGCCGCCAAGCCGCTGCTCACCGAGGCCGCGGCACGGACCGGCGACGCCTGTTTCATCATCACGTCGTCGGTATCGTCGGTGAACTCGGACGCACCGTCATCCTATGGCGCCATGAAGGCCGCTCTGATCCACTTCGCCAAGGGGGTTGCGCGGCAGAACGCGCCGAACAAGGTTCGCTGCAACGTGGTCTCGCCGGGGACGGTGTTCTTCGAGGACGGCGTCTGGGGCAACGTCAAGCGTGGCATGCCCGACTTCTTCGACCAGATGATCAAGCGCAACCCGACCGGCCGCATGGCGACGCCGGAGGAGATCGCCGCGGCGACGGTGTTCCTGGCGAGCCCGCGCTCGGCGTTCACCACGGGCGCGAACATGATCGTCGACGGTGCGATCACCCAGCGGGTGAATTATTAGCCACAAGGCATGGGCAAGCCCGAGGAAATGATATGTCCGCGCTCTCGGGTCTAAAGGTTCTGGACTGCACGCATGTGATCGCCGGCGCCTATTGCTCGCTGGTGCTCGCCGACCTGGGCGCCGACGTCGTCAAGATCGAGCCGCCGTCGGGGGAGAGCACGCGCGGGCTGCGTGGTGGCGGGTTTCGGGCCTACGACTTCGTCAACCGCAACAAGCGTGCCATCGCGCTCGACCTGTCCACCGCGCGCGGGGCCGAGGCGGTGCGCAAGCTGGCCGAGACCGCGGATGTCTTCGTCGAGAACTACCGGCCCGGCGCGCTGGACCGGATGGGGCTGGGCTATGAGCAGCTTTCGGCGATCAATCCGCGGCTGGTCTATTGCTCGATCTCCGGCTTCGGCCTGGATGGCCCCTATCGCGAGCGCGGTGGCTTCGACCTGATCGCCCAGGCCATGAGCGGGATGATGAGTTTCGTCGGCGAGCAGGGCAGCGACAAGCCGTGCTCCACCGCCGTGCCAATCAGCGACCTCAACGCGGGGCTGTTCGGGGCCATCGGCGTCCTGGCCGCCCTGCAGAGCCGTGCGACGACCGGCAGGGGTCAGCATGTGGAGTCTTCGCTGTTGGAGTCGGCGATGGCCTACACGATCTGGGAGACCGGCATGTTCCTCACGGCCGGCGATCTGCCCAGCCGCAGCGGCACGCGCCATCGCCTGGCCGCGCCCTATGAGGCGCTGAAGACCGCGGACGGGCACATGGTGGTCGGCGTAAATTCCCAGCGGCTGTGGAAACGCTTCTGCGAAGCCCTGGACGAACCGGGCCTGATCGCCGAGGCGGGCTTTGACAGCCCCGCTGGGCGAATGAAGAACCGCGACGCGCTGCAGGCGCGGCTGGAGGCCATCCTGACCCGCGACACCTCGGCCAACTGGGTGCTGAAGCTGGAAGCGAAGGGGGTGCCGGCTGGCCCGCTCAACGATCTCGCCCAGGCCTGGGACGATCCGCAGATCAAGGCGCGCGGCCTGCTGACAGAGGTCGAGGGCCGCCGCTTCGTGCGTACGCCGATCAAGCTGCATGACACGCCGGTCGCGCTTACCCGGGGTCCCGCCGAGGTGGGCCAGCATACCCGCGAGGTGCTGGCCGAGGCCGGTTTCGCCGCTGGGGACATCGACGCGCTGATCGCCGAGGGTGCGGCGGCCACGGAAAGCAGACAAGGGGCGCCCCTATGAGCGGTCAGGTCCACGTCCAGCCGATCAGCGAGGCGGTGGTCCTGCTGGAGATCGACAATCCCCCGATGAACCCGTTGGGCGTCGAGATGCGCCAGACCTTTATGGACGCGCTCGATCGTGTGGAGGCCAACGACGCGCTGCGCTGCCTGATCGTGACGGGCAAGGGCCGCGCCTTCTGCGCCGGCGACGACCTGAAGAACGTCGGGCCCGGCGGCGAGGACCTAGCCGGGTTTGGCCGGCTGCTCGACCGGCTGGAGGCGACGCGGGTTCCGGTGATCGCGGCGGTCAACGGCTGGTGCGTCGGCGGTGGGTTCGAGCTGGCCTGCTGCTGCGATATCCGGTTGGCGTCCACCGAGGCGAGGTTCGTCTGCGCCGGCGTCAACGTGGGCCTGATGGCGTCGACCTACCGCCTGCCCAGGCTGATCGGCGTGTCCCGCGCCAAGGCGATGCTGCTGACCGGCCTGCCGCACGACGCCGAGACCGCCGAGCGCTACGGCCTGGTCACCGGCCTGCACGCGCCGGACGACCTGCGCGCGGCGGCCATCGCGTTGGCCGAACGCATCGCGAGCCGCGCGCCGCTGTCGGTCGAGGCCACCAAGCGCACAGCCAACCGCGCGCTGGACCTGTCACCTGAAGACTGGGGCGCCATTGCCGCCCCGGAACTGCGCGTGCTGCGCAAGTCCGCCGATCACCACGCCGCCGTCGCCGCCTTCCGCGAGCGCAAAGACCCGGTGTTTACGCGCAGCTGAGCGCGGCCCGGCGACGGCGCAATGCGCCACCCGCCAGACCGAAACCGCCGATCATCAGCGCCCACGTAGCCGGCTCGGGAACGCCACCGCCGACTGGCCTGTCAAATGCCACGCTGCCGACGTGGCCCGTGTTGTCGGCGTCGAGAATTCCTGAGTAAAGCGACTGTCCGTCCTGGTCCCGTATATCGAAATTATAGATGTCGCGGTCCGAGCAACAGTCGGGTCGGCCATAGATCGACAGGCCGGCCAGCGTCGTCGCATTTGCGAATGTGATGTCCAGATAGTCTCCGGCCGTACCGACGGAGACATATTCGAGAGGGTAGGCTGAGTAGATCCCGTCGATTGCTGTTCCGGGTCCGCCGCTGCCGCCATAGTTGTTGGGGGCAAAGGCCGACCCGCCGTTCGTGTCCAGAGCGACATCCGCATTGCCGAAATCCAGGGCGACGACCTCGGAAATCTGGATGTAGTAGGTCGGGCCAGCAGTGGTGATATGGATCGACTTGGCGCCGACGACGGTAGCGGCCACGGCGCCGTTCGCCAAAAGGATCGAAGTCGCTATGGCCGCCGCGGCGGCCGAAAACGCGGAAACTCTCATCGACGCACTCCATCTCGTTGCGCATTCGACGGCTCGGGCGGAAGGCCTGCAGGGCCGCAAAGCTGTCGGCATTATTCGGAACCAAGACACGCGGCGCATCACGCATTTGCATGATGCTGGCCTATCCGTGTTCGAAGATCATAGTATCGCGGCTGGCTGGGACGGATCTCGGTCTCTTTGATCGGCCGCCGAACGGAACGCGCGCCTTGGCTCAGATCGCCGAAGACCACCTGGTGGAACAGATCTACGCCGCAGCCCTCGACGCTTCGCGGTGGCCGGGCCTGCTGGAGGCGGTGGCGGACGCTATCGGCGCCGGAAACGGAGTGATGACCCGGCTCGACAGCGAGACCGCACTTGGCGAAAGCCTGCCGTTCCGCTGCGATGAAGCCGTCCTCAGAACCTATGCCGAATACTATCACGAGAAGAATGTCTTCACCCGGGTGGACGATCTCTCCGCCTGGCGACGCGGGTGGCGGCCGAGCGTGGTGTCGACCGCCGATTTGATGCCGGTGGAAGACTATTATCGCAGCGAATATTTCAACGACTTCATGCGTCTGCAGGACGCCGGCGCGACCTTGCACATCCGCCTGGAGCTCGATGAGACGACCAGCAGCGCCATCGCTTTTGGCAAGCCGATCCGCCAGGGCGAGTTCGAGCGTTGGTCGTTCGATGCTGCCCGTCGCCTGCAACCGCATCTGATCCGCGCCTACCGGCTGACCCGGTCCTTGGTCGATGCGCTGGGTCCGGAACGTGACTTGGCGAAAGCCGTCGAGGCTTCCAACCAGGCGATTTTCCTAGTCGATGGTGGGTGTGTCGTGCGCCACGCCAACCCGGCCGCCGTACGCCTGCTGGCCGCCGACAAGGGCCTCACCGTGCTCTGCGGACGGCTGATGGCGCGAAATTCGGACTCGGCGCGGCGCCTTGAGTCCTTGGTGGCCGAGGCCACAAGCTCGGACGCGGCGCCAACGGGGGGCGCGATGAAGCTGCCGCTGCCGGGGCAGCGTTTTCCACTGGCTATCCGCGTCGCGCCGATCCCGAGGGCGCAGATCCCGCTGTTTGGTTATGTCCCGACGGCGCTGGTCTGCCTGACCGATCTTGAAACCGAGGTCAGGTCCCCGGAGTCGGAACTGCGGGCGCTCTTCGGGCTTACCTACGCCGAGGCGAAGGTCGCGACCGCGATCTTTCAAGGGCTGACCATGCGCGAGGCTGCCGCCCTCCTCGGCGTGGCGCTGAACACCGTGCGTTTCCAGTTGGCGCGGGTCTACGAGAAGACTGGCGCCACGCGCCAGGCCGAGCTGGTGAAGCTGATGATGCGGCTTTCGAGTACGCCAGCCTGATCCAGGGCTAGCCAGACAGCCCCGGCGCCGGCACGGTTCGCCGGTCAGTCAGCCGGAGGCCGCCCTTGCGATACGTTCGAATGCCCATCGAGGTGGAGAGTCCGGAAGAGTACGGCTACGCCCGCATCCGCTACAATCTGTCGGAGAGCTCGGTCGCCGATCAGAGCCTGGCTGACCTGGGCCTGACCATTCCGACGGACCTGCCGCTGCTCTACGGCGAGCATCGCGGACGCCATCGCCTGCGTGAGCTGATCGCGGCGGAAGCCCCCGGCCTTTCGGCGGGCGATGTGCTGATCACCACCGGCGCAGCCGGCGCGTTGTTCATCATCGCCACGGCGCTGCTGGGCCCTGACGACCACCTTGTGGTGATCCGCCCCAACTACGCGACGAACCTGGAGACGCCGCGCGCCATCGGGTGTGCGACGACGCACATCGAACTGGAATTCGAGGACGGTTTTCGTATCGATCTGGACCGGGTCGCGGCGGCCATCACGCCCGCCACGAAGATCATCAGCGTGACCTGTCCGCACAATCCGACCGGGGTGATGCTCAGCGAGGCCGAACTACGCGGCCTCTCCGACCTGGCCGCCAATCGCGGCTGCCGCCTGCTGGTGGACGAGACCTATCGCGACCTGTCGTTCGACGCTCCGCTGCCGCTGGCGGCGTCGCTGGGCGCCCACGCGATCAGCGTCTCGTCCCTGTCGAAGGCCTATGGCGTGCCGGGCATTCGCATCGGCTGGCTGATCACCAAGGACCCGGCGCTGCAGGAGGTTTTCCTGGCGGCCAGCGAGCAAATCAGCATCTGCGGCAGTGTCATGGACGAGTGGGTCGCCGAGCAGGTGATGGAAAGCCGCCAGGCGATCCTGACGCCGCGCCTCGTCGAGATGCGCCGACGTCTGGCGCGGGTCAGCGACTGGATGGCCGGCGAGGACCGGCTGGAGTGGGTGAAGCCGTCGGGGGGCGTGGTCTGCTTCCCGCGCATGACCGCCGAGCCCACCGGCGGCGCCGAGGGCTTTTATCGCCGGCTTCTGGAAGATCACGGCGCCTATGTCGGCCCCGGCCACTGGTTCGAGCGGCCGGACAGCTATTTCCGCGTCGGCTATGGCTGGCCTACGCCTGAGGCGCTCGACGCGGGACTCTCGGCTATCTCGGCGGCGCTGCGCGGCTGACGACGCCGCGTGAACGGAAGATAACGCAGACCTCAGACCCGGTTCAGCGCCGGAGGGTCAAATTCCAATCCATGAGCGGCGCCGACCCTTCGGTCCCGCCCAACAAAGGACTGGAGAACCCTATGAAGACCGCCGCAATTTCCGGCGCCGTGATCGCCGCCCTGGCGGCCGGCGCTCTGGCCACCCCGACGTTTGCGCAGACCTACCGCGCGCCCTACGCCAGCGATTGCCGCAGCAACAGCGACGGCACGGCCGGCACGGTTATCGGCGGGATCGCCGGCGCCCTGCTGGGGTCCAACCTCGCCGCCCACCACGGCGGCCGGGCGGGTGGCGCGGCCATCGGCGGCGTCGCCGGCGCCTTGATCGGCAACAGCATCGCGCGAGGCTCCAGCAAGTCCTGCGACGATCAGGGCTACGGCTACAACAGCGGCTATCGGACGCCGGCCTACGCTTCATCGGCCCCGACCTATGGCTACGGCGCGCCGACTTACGCCTACGGCCAGCCCGCCTATAGCTATGAGACCCGCTACAGCTACGACACCCGGCCCCACTATGACCGCGACCGCGATCAGTACCGCGACCGCAATGCCTATTGGGAGCGCGGCGATTATCGGGAGCGCGGCGATTATCGGGATCGGGGCGACCACCGCGACGGTGACCGCGACCGCGACGACTGGCACTCGAACTTCCGCTAGCCGATCCGCCCAGTCCTGACCGGCGGCCGCACTTTCCTCGGAAGGTGCGGTCGCTGTCGTTTGCGACGGGCTTGCGAAATCGGGCTTTGCGGGGTCATGGAAGGGGCATGGCTCCGCTGTTCTTCGATCTTCGCCCGACGCACAATCCACACCGCTGGTTCCTGCCGCTGACGCCGGACGTTTGCGTCGGGCGGCCGGACGAAATGTTCATGTTCGGCGGCGTGGGACTGGCCTCGGCCATCGCCGCCATGGAGGGCACCACCGGCCGCCCGGTGATCTGGGCCACCGCGCAGTACCTGTCTTATGCCAAGCCGCCCAGCATCGTGGACCTGGATGTCTGGGTCCCGACCGCTGGCAAATACAACAGCCAGGCCCGCGTCATCAGCCACGTGGGCGACAAGGAGATCGTGACGGTCAATGCGGCCCTGGGCGCGCGGCCCAGCGAGCTCTCCCAGCAGTGGCTGACCATGCCCGAAGCGCCGCCGCCGGAAGATTGCGAGCCGGGCGAACACTGGCGCCAGGCCGGCTATGGACTGCACAGCCGCATGGATATCCGGGTCGCCAAGGGGCGCTACGGCTTCGATCGGGCCGGCGCGCCGGAGCCGGACGGCCGCCTTTTGCTGTGGATCAAGCCGCGCGGCGACTTCGCGATCGACGCGCCCATGCTGGCGATCATCGCCGACCACGTGCCGTCTGGCATCGGCAATGCGCTGGGCAAGAACGCCGGCGGCAACAGCCTGGACAACACCCTGCGCATCCGCCGGATCGTGCCCACCGAATGGGTGCTCTGCGACATCCGCATCCTCGGCGTCCACGGCGGCTTCGGCCACGGCGCCATGTACCTTTTCGCCCAGGACGGCGAGCTGATGGCGACGGCCAGCCAGTCGCTGATCGTGCGGGTGCGGGACAGCGCCGAGGACCGCTGAGCGCTCGCGCGGCATTAACCGGACTTTTGCGGACCTCTCCTATCCTGGGAAAAAATGGGGTTGGTGATGTTGGTGAGATGGCTTGATGCGCGGCTTGAAGCCGCTGGGGTGGCTGATTGGCCGGGGCTTTCGCGGCTGGTGGCGAGCGAACTGGCGGCGCCGGCGGTGGTGACGCCGATCCTGGCGTTCGGGGTCGCCCCTCACTGTCAGGGCCTGGACCGCTTGCTGCTGGGCGCCAGCTTGCTGGCGATCCTCGCCAACGCGGCGGTGGGCGTGGCGCGCAAGCTTCACACCGCCGAGCGCCTGCACCGCGCCCAGGTTGGCGTCGGCGCCGCCATGGCGGCTATCGACCGCGCCGGCCGCGCCACCAGCGCCGTGCTGGCCGCGCTCAAGGACGAGGTCGTTCCGTCGCTCGATGAGACCTTGGCCGCCGCCGGGGCCCTGACCAAGGACCGCCGCCTTTCCGCCTCGGTGCGGGGCCGCGCCGCCAAGATTCAAAAGGCCGGCGAGCGTGCGCTCGCGACCCTGCGCGATATCGTCGAGCCGCCTCATCTGGAGACCGAGCTTTACGAACCCGAACAAGCGCCGACGATCCTCCAGGGCCTGGACATCGTCGCGCTGCCAGGTCCCACGCTGCTGGCCCTGGCCAGTCCCTTGGCCGTCGAGGCCGGGCCGGACGCGCCGGCGTTCCCCACGTTCGAGACCTTGGCGCCAGCCTTCAGGACATCGCGCCCGCTGCACGTCCTGGTGGCCGAGCATGACCAGACCCACGAGCGGCTGCTGCGCGTCCTGCTCGGTCAGATCGGCATCCAGCCTGAGATCGTCTCAGGCCGCGGCGAGCTGATCGAGGCCTGGCAGCGGGAGCCGTGGGACCTGATCGTGCTCGACATGCAGATGCCGGAGGTCGACGGCCTGGCCTTCGCGCGTGCGTTCCGCAAGGCCGAGGCTCAGGTGCGTTGGGCCTATACGCCGATCCTGGCGTTGGCCGACCGGCCGACGGCGCGCCAGATCGCCGCGTTCGCCGCGGCCGGCATGGACGGGCACGTGGCGCGGCCGATCACGGCGTCGAGCCTGTTCGCGGCCATCGAATCGACCATCGAAGCGACTGGGTCGACGGACGTCGAGATGGCGCTGGTCGCCTAGTTATAATATTGATTTTAAAGACCTAGTTCCGCGATGGAATGATCACCGGCAGGGTCTCGTAGCCTTTGACGAAGGAGGAGTAGACCCGCTTGGGCTCGCCCACGACCTGGACGGTCGGGAAGCGCTTGAGGATTTCTTCCCAGATCACCTTGAGCTGCAGCTCGGCCAGGCGGTTGCCGACGCAACGGTGGATGCCGAAGCCGAACGAGATGTGGTTGCGCGGCCGCTCGCGGTCGATGATGTAGTCGTAGGGCCGGTCGATGACCTCGTCGTCGCGGTTGCCCGAGACGTACCACATGATCACCTTGTCGCCCTTTTTGATCGTCTTGCCCTGAAACTCGAAGTCCTGCAGCGCGCGGCGGCGCATGTGGGCGAGCGGGGTCTGCCAGCGGATGGTCTCGGAGACCATCGAGGGGATCAGGTCGGGGTTGGCGCGCAGCTTGGCGTACTGATCGGGGTTCTGGTTCAGCGCCAGGATCGAGCCGGAAATGGTGTTGCGGGTGGTGTCGTTGCCGCCAACGGTGAGCAGCACGATGTTCCCGAAAAACTCGCGCGGCTCCATGTTCCGGGTGGCCTCGCCGTGGGCCAGCATGGACACCAGGTCGCCGGTCGGATCGGCATTGACCCGCTGGTTCCAGAGTTCGGTGAAATAGGCGTGGTACTCGACGAAGATCGCCATCTTCTGCTCGATCGTGTCGATCAGGCCCTGGCCGGGCGCCGCGGTGACCACGTCAGACCAGTAGATCAGCCGGCGGCGATCTTCCTGCGGCATGCCGAACAGCGTCGCCAGCGTCATGCCGGTCAGTTCCTTGGAGACCTTTTCGACCCAGTCGAACTCCTCGCCGATCGGCAGGGAGTCGAGGATCGCGGCGGCCCGCTCGCGGATCAGCGGTTCCATGACCTGCAGGCTGGTGGGCGAGACGGCCGGGCTGACGGTCTTGCGCTGCACGTCGTGCTTGGGCGTATCCATGGCGATGAACATCGGCAGCGGCCCGTCGCCGCCCGGCGGCTCGGCGATGGTGATGCCGCCCTCGGAGGAGAACACCTGGTGATTGGTGTCGATCGCCATGATGTCGTTGTATTTGGTGATCGACCAGTAGGGGCCGAACTCGTGCTCCTCGGTGTAGTGGACCGGGTCTTCCTTCCGCAGGCGGTCGAAGATCGGCCACATGGTGTCGGCCTGGAAGAGCTCCGGCTGGGCGGGATTAAGCTTCGCCAGCGGCGTCGCGTAGATCGCGTCACGGGCCCGAGCGAGGTTCGAGAGATTGCCGTCAGCCATGGTGGATCCCCTGTATTTTAGCAGTGTATAGATCGCAACCTGACGGCGGCGTCAACTTGACCGCGCCCGGGAGCGCCCCTGGAGCGCCGGGCGATGACGTGACAAAAGCGGCCGATGCGCGCCGTCATCCACATCGACAACCCGGACGATCCGCGGCTCGCCGACTATCGCTGCGTGCGCGAGCGCGACCTGGTCGGCCGCCAGGGAAGCTTCATCGCCGAGGGTGTGGTGGTGCTGGAAAAGCTGGTCCGAGACGGTCGCCATCCGCTGCGCTCGCTGCTGGTGGCGGACAAGCGCCTCGCGGCGTTGGCCGGCCTGTTCGCGGGACTGGCCCACGACGTGCCGGTCTATGCGGCCAGCCAGGCGGTGATGGACACGGTGGTCGGCTTTGCGATCCATCGCGGCGTGCTGGGCCTCGGCGCGCGGGCCGAGCCGGACCTCGACGCGTTGCTGGCCGCCTTGCCGGAACAGGCGTTGGTGATCGGCCTGGTGGGCATCGCCAACCACGACAACATGGGCGGGCTGTTCCGCAACGCCGCGGCCTTCGGGGCCGACGCCGTGCTGATCGACGACGGCTGCTGCGATCCGCTCTATCGCAAGGCGATCCGGGTGTCGGTGGGCGCGGCCCTGACCGTCCCGTTCGCCCGGGCCGGATCGGCGAGCCAGATGGTCGACCGGCTAGCGCAGGCCGGGTTCGACCTGGTGGCCCTTTCGCCGCGTGGCGAGGTCGATCTCGGCGAGCTGCGAGCCGGGCCGCGCACGGCCGTGCTGTTTGGCGCGGAAGGCCCCGGCCTGCCAGACGCGGTGCTGGCGATGGCCCAGAGCGCGCGGATTGAGATGGCGGCGGGCTTCGACTCGCTGAACGTCGCCACAAGCAGCGGTGTCGTGCTGCATCATTTGACAGCCAAGTGTCGGAAATAGCGCGGGTTCACAGCGCTTTTTTAACCCCATAACGCGCAATCTCAAGCCAAGCGGCGGAGTCCGCCCCTGGGGGAAAATATGGCCGGCGCAACTCCGTCCGAGACGAGCCGGCCTTGGAAAACGCCGAGCGGCCTGGAGCAATCTGGGGCGGTCTTCGACCGCGCCACGCGGCTCGCCAAGGCGCTGTTCGGCGCGGTTGGAACCCAGATTACCCTCATCGATTCCGACGGCATCTGGACCAGCGGCGGGCAGAAACGCCGCGAAGGCGAGGACGCCGTCGCGGTGCGGCTAGCGATGGCGACGGGGGAGCTTTTGTGGGTCGAGGACGGGCGCGGCGATCCGCGTTTCCGCGAGGCTCCCGCGGTCACGAGATCACCGTACCTGCGCTTCTTCGCCGCCGCGCCGATCCGGCTGGAAGATGGCTCGACGCCAGGGGCGATCTGGGTCGCGGCGAGCGAACCACGGGTCTTTGATGCTCAGCTTGCCAGCCGATTGCAGGATCTCGCCGACTTCGTCGCCGATGAATGGACCCGGGTGCAGGCCAAGAAGTTGCGCGATGCGGCCCGCCGCGAGAGCGATGTCGCCCAACGGATGGTCGCTCAGATCATCGAGACCGCGCCCCTGTCCTTGGTGATGACGGATTGCGACATGCGGGTCATAGCGGCCAGCCCGCGCTGGATGGAAAGCCGCCAGCTGGTCGGCGAAACGGTGATTGGCCGCTCGCTCTACGAACTCTACCCGGACACCTACGAGCAGTGGCGGCCCGTCTACGATCACTGTCTGCAGGGTGAGCCGGCGCACGCCGATCGCGTCGAATTCACCCGTGCCGACGGCTCGACGATCTGGCTCCAGGTGGAGGTGACGCCCTGGCGCGATGGGGCCGGCGGGATCGGCGGCCTGATCATGACATCGCACGACGTGACCGGGATGGTTGAGGCGCTGGAGCGCACCGAGCGGTCCGAGGAGCGGCTGCGGCTGGCGATGGAGACCGCCGACATTCACGTCTGGGAGCTGGACTATCGCCGCGGCGAACTGATCAGCGTCGGGGCGGCCGACACCTTCTTCAGCGAGCCGCAATGCTACGAGGACCTGGTCCGGGATATCTACAGCTCGATCGATCCCCGCGACGTTCCCTCAGTGAAGGCGCAGTGGGATCGGCACGTCAACGAAGGGGTCCCATATTCGCCCGAATACCGGGTCGTGCGCTCGGACGACCGCGAAGTCTGGGTGCAGGGCGCGGTGCGCTTCCTGCAGGACGACGCGGGGCGGCCGTTGCGGATGGTCGGCGCGCTGCAGAACATCACGCGCCGCAAGGCCTCGGAGCTGGCGCTAGTTCAGGCCAAGGACGAGGCGGAGTCCGCAACCCGCGCCAAGAGCGCCTTCCTGGCCACCATGAGCCATGAGATCCGCACGCCCCTGAACGGGGTGCTGGGCATGGCCCAGGCGATGGCGATGGGTGAGGTCACCGACCAGCAGCGCGAGCGGCTGGAGGTCATCCGCCAGTCGGGGGAGAGCCTGCTGGCGATCCTCAACGACGTGCTGGACCTGTCGAAGATCGAGGCCGGCAAGCTGGAGCTGGAGCAGGCGGAATTCGACATCAGCGAACTGGCCCGCGGGGCTCACGGCGCCTTCGCGGCCACGGCCCAGGCCAAGGGCCTGGCCTTCGATCTCAGGGTCGAGCGCGGCGCTCGCGGAGTCTATCGCGGCGACAGCGTCCGCGTCCGGCAAATCCTTTATAACCTGGTCTCCAACGCGCTGAAGTTCACCGAGGCCGGCGCGGTGGCGGTTACGGTGAGCCGCAAGGCCAAGCTGCTCTCGATCGGCGTCACCGACACCGGGATCGGCATCGCGCCGGAGAAGCTCGCGAGCCTGTTCCAGAAATTCGAACAGGCCGACGCATCGACTACGCGCCGCTATGGCGGCACCGGTCTGGGCCTAGCCATCTGTCGCGACCTCGCCGAGCTCATGGGCGGGTCGGTCCGCGGCGCTAGCGCGCCGGGCCAGGGCGCGACCTTCACGGTCGATCTGCCGCTGAAGCGCATCTCAGCTCAGACCACCCAGCCCGCCGCGTCGGTCGCTGAGCGGCGCGAGGATGTCGTGGGCATCTCGCTCCGCGTGCTGGCCGCCGAGGACAACGGCATGAACCAGCTGGTTCTGCGCACCCTACTGGAACAGGTGGGGGTCGATCCGGTGATTGTCGCCAATGGCCGCGAGGCGGTCGAGGCCTGGGCGCGCGAGCCCTGGGACCTGATCCTGATGGACGTGCAGATGCCGGAGATGGATGGGCCGACGGCGACTGGCGTGATCCGCGCCCGCGAACGGGCAGAGGGGCTGCCCCGCACGCCGATCGTGGCGCTGACCGCCAACGCCATGGCCCATCAGGTGGCGGAATACCGGCGGGCCGGCATGGACGACGTGGTGGCCAAGCCCATCGAAGCGACTCGCCTCTACGCTGTGATCCAGGATGCGCTCGATAGGGCGCATGAGGCCCAGGCCGCCGCAGCCTGAGAAGGCTGCATCGTCAGCCGCCGAAGGCGTAGCCGCTGATCGCCACGTCCATGGCCATGTCCCGGAACGCCACCCGGCCAGGCTCGCCCTGCGCCGCGCCGGCGGCGACGAACAGCGGGGCCAGATGTTCTTCGCGCGGGTGGGCCTCGCGGGCATAGGGGCCGCGGTCCCAGTGCCGGATCGCCGCCTCGCGGCCGACGGGATCGGCCATGGCGTCGCCCAGCCAGGCATCGAAGGCCTGCGACTTGGTGGTGAAGGCGGGCGAGAAGCCGCGCATATTGTGCCAGCTCATGCCGGAGCCGACGATCAGCACGCCCTCATCGCGCAGAGGCGCAAGCGCCCGACCGGCGGCCAGGTGGGCCTGCGGGTCGAGGTCGGCGCGCAACGACAGCTGGATCACCGGAATGTCGGCCTGCGGCGTCGACAGCAGCAAGGGCACGAACACCCCGTGGTCGTAGCCGCGCTCGGCATCCTCCGCGGTGGGCAAGCCGGCGGCGTCCAGCAGGTCGCGCACCCGCCGCGCCAGGGCCGGCGAGCCGGGGGCGTCGAAGCGCAGCCGGTAGGTGTGCTCCGGGAAGCCATGGTAGTCGAACAACATCGCCGGCTTGGGCGCCGAGCCCACCGTGAAGACCGGCTCTTCCCAATGACCTGAGATCACCAGGATCGCCTTTGGCCGCTCCGGCAGGTCCGCGACCAGACGCTTCAGCCAGGCGGCGGTGGCGTCCCAGGTGTCGGCCGGGCCGCGGGTCCAGTCCATGAAGAAGCAAGGCCCCGCGCCGTGCGGGATGAAGACGGTGGGCAGGGTCATGGCGCTCAGCCCAGATTCCGCTCGATCACGTCGGCGAAGGTCTGCGCGAAGCCGGTGAGGTACTGGCGGGTGCTGTCGTTGGTGAGCGCGCCGTGCTCGTCGAACATCGCGGCGACGCCGCCGATGTAGGTCTCCGGCTGGTTCACGGTCGGCATGTTCAGGAAGACCAGGCTCTGGCGAAGCTGATGATAGGCGCCGAAGCCGCCGCCGGCCCCGGGCGAGTTCGAGACCACCGCCGCCGGCTTGCCGTTCCAGACGCTGGAGCCATAGGGGCGTGAGCCCACGTCGATGGCGTTCTTCAGGACGCCGGGCAGGCCGCGGTTGTATTCGGGGGTGACGAACAGCACCGCGTCGGCCGCCTTTACCCGGTCGCGGAAGGCGGTCCATTCGGCCGGCGGCGCGGGCTCCAGGTCCTGATCGAAGTTCTGCAGCTGGCCGATATCGATGAAGTCGAAGCTGAGGTTTTCGGGCGCGACCGCGGCGATCGCCTTGGCGAGCTTGCGGGAAAACGACTCCTTGCGAAGGCTGCCGACGATGACGGCGATTTTGCGGGTTTTTGACATGGCTTGGTCCCTTTAGACGGTCTTTGTATTCGGTGATCGATAGGTGGACCCGCGCCAGCGGGTTGATAATCCGGTTCGATCGAACAATTATGTTTCCAATCAGGAAGCAATCGCGCGGAGCGTTCCATGGACCGGTTCGACGAGATCAACGCCTTCGCGGCCGTCGCGGATGCGCGCAGTTTCACGCAAGGCGCGCGGCGTCTCAGCGTGTCGAGCGCCCAGGTCTCGAAGCTGGTGGCGCGGCTGGAGAACCGGCTGGGCGCGCGGCTGCTCAACCGCACGACGCGCGACGTGTCGCTGACCGATACCGGGCGGGCCTATCTGGAGCGGGCGCGGACGCTGCTGGAGGATTTCGAGGCGCTGGAGGGCTCGGTCCGCGACCAGAGCGGACCGCGCGGCACGCTGAAGATCTCCGCGCCTGTGTCGTTCGGGACCAACCAGCTGACCCCGGCGCTGCTGGATTTCGCCGCGGCCTATCCGGAGGTGTCGCTGGACGTCTCGGCGACCGATCGGATGGTCAATCTGGTGGAGGAGGGCTTCGACGTCGGCGTGCGCATCGGAGTGCTGGCCGATTCCTCGGTGATCGCGCGCAAGCTGGCCGGGGTGCGGGTGGTGACCTGCGCCTCGCCGGACTATCTGCAGGCGGCCGGGATGCCCGCCACCCCGCAGGACCTCGCCAAGCACGAGGCGATCCTGGACAACAACATGCACGACCCGACGGTCTGGCAGTACGGCAGCCCGGCCGATCCCTTCGAGGTGCGGGTGCACGGCCGATTGCGGTTCGGCGGCGCCGACGCCTGCGTGGCGGCGGCCCGGAGAGGGCTGGGGATCACCCGGACGCCGGCCTTCGCGGCGGTCGATGACCTGCGCGCCGGGCGGCTGGTGCCGCTGATGTGCGCCTACGAGAGCCAGCTGATCCATGTGCACGCGGTCTATCCGCACGCCCGGCACCTGGCCGCCAAGGTGCGGGCCTTCGTGGACTTCCTGGCCCAGCGCTATGCGGGCGAACCGGAATGGCACCAGGGCTGGGGCGAGGCAGTACGAGGCGGGTGAGCGGGCGGTGCCAGATGACTGAATAAATCAAACATCGTCGTGGCTCGGCTTGTCCGGGCCACCCTTGATCTCTGCGGGCCGTCTAAAGCAGGCACGCAAAGCGTGTGCACCCCCTAGTTCCCCGCGGAGTCGTCGCCAAGGCTAAGCCCTCACGAACATCGCCCTAAGTAGGACACGTGGGGCCACGCACCATTTTCAGCAAATAATGCGTGTCCCGACTTAAATAGTTCGCCTTAACCAGTCCGCCTTAACTACTCAAACGCGGCATAAGCGCGGCGGATGGATATCCAGCCGCGTTCCCCATCCCTGGATGAATCAGCGATTCCGGGTACTGGACTGCACACCTAGGACGGGGGCGAACGCCCCGGCATTCAGGCGGAGATTAATGGCGCCGGCCTGCGCGAACGCAGCGCCAGCCCAAGGGCGCCGAATCCGAACAGCAGCATCGTCCAGGTCGCAGGTTCGGGAATGGCGTTGGGGACCGCACCCGCCACACCATAGTAAACAGGATTGCCAAGGTCGCCGCCGTAGACCGCGACGAGGTAATTGAACGATGACAACGCAGTCACCCCGGTCGTGTGGACAATAAAGCCGGTGATAGTCGCCCCGGGAGAAATACTGAAATCATCCACGCCGAAACACGCCTGCGTGCACCACTCTGTGGGGTGGTAGTTAATGTTCGCCCAGCCAGTTGGCGTGCCTGTCACCGCAAACGCCGCATCAACCAGCGCCACAGCATAGATTTTGTTCGCCCCGCTGAGATTGTTGGTTACCGAAAAGTCGTAGCTCCAGTCACCAGCCGAGCCCGACACTGCAAAAGTGGCGTCCATGGGAGTAGCAGCTTGAGCATTTCCAATGCCTGCGAACAGCAAAGCGATCGCAATAATCACTTGTTTCATCATGGATCCTAAGTGTCTATTCGAGGCTGCCAGCCAGCCAGTGCATGAAATATTATTCCTGATACGTCGAATAAATTGTGACGAGAAAATCTATCCAGTCAACAGCAGCTCGCCTTGCGGGCGAGTTCATATTCTATTTTAACGCCTATCATCACACGATTTGAGCCTGAATAAGTAGGAACACACACCATTTAGGCGTGTGCCGCCGGAATGTGAGGACACTTACGCAGTGCCTCCCAATAATTGGGGACACACATCAAAAGTGGTGTGTTTCTCTAGTTGTACGTGTCCCAGGACGATGTTCCGCTCAATTCCGTTTGGACCGCTTACTCTCCGATCCGGCGCTGTGAGAGGTCCGCTTAGCTGAGGTTCGGGACGTCTGCTTTCCCGGCAACTGGTGAGCGTGCGCGCTACGCCGCGAGGCTGACCGGAACGATGTCGTCCGGTGAGGCGATCAGTTTGCTCTCCAAGATGCTCGTCGGCGGCGTAGCGCGACCAAAAGCCAAGGCAGGCGGAAATCGGCTATCGTCGCGCCAACGTGACGCCGGAGACATCGATGACCCTTTCCGACCTATCCAGCCTTGGATCCATCGTGAGCTCCCTGGCCGTTGCGGGGTCACTAATTTATCTGGGCTTACAGACGCATCAGGCAGCGAAGCACACCCGGGCCTTGATTGCTCAGGGAAGGGTCACGAGAACGACCGAAACGCTTTTGGCGATGTCACAGACCGAACTCGCCACTGCAATAATCAGTCGATACGGCGTCTCGCCGACCGTGGAAATGATCAGGCAGATGCAAGCCGCACTCCTAATCAGCTCTCAGATCACCAACGCCGATGAAACCTTCGAACAGTATGCAAGCGGCCTGCTGAGTCACCATCAGTTCGCGTCATTTCGAGGGAACATGGTGGGGGTGTTTGGTCTGCCGGGATTTGGTGAGGCCTGGGGCCGGTGGAAAATTGAGCACCCGGGCTCAAACCCCAGGTTCATTCGGTTCATGGACGACATCGCCGCCAAGGCCTTGCCGATTTCCTTCGAGACGCTGGTCGGGCGCGAGCGCGGCCACCCGGGCGAGTGACAAAGAATGAAAGGCCGCCTTGCCCTCGCTCCAGCCTTCTGGGATTTCCGCTTCCGGGCGCTGGGCTTAAGGCCGGTTTCGACCGAGGCTGTGTAAAAACTCGGACGACGCAATTTTCAGCGCAACAATTTGCCCGCCGCCAGCGCCTCAAGACCACTCTGCGCAAAGCATCGTCGCGTAGGCGGCTGCGCGGGGCTGGAACTTGCGTGGGATTTTTGCCGAGAC
>JANYET010000052.1 GCA_025359785.1 Alphaproteobacteria bacterium
ACCCTGCTGCAGGTGGTCCCCGAGCTTGAGACCGGCGGCGCCGAGCAGACCACCCTCGACGTCGCCCGCGCGGTGATCGCCGCCGGCGGCAAGGCGCTGGTCGCCACCCGCGGCGGGCGGATGACGGCGCGGCTTGAGGCCGATGGCGCCCGGCTGGCGCAGATGCCGGTGCAGACCAAGAACCCGCTGGTCATGCTCGGCAACGCCGCCCGGCTGGTGGACCTGATCCGCAGCGAACACGTCAGCCTGGTCCACGCCCGCAGCCGCGCGCCCGCCTTCGCGGCACTCTGGGCCGCGCGCACCACCCGGACCCCGTTCGTGGCCACCTATCATGGGGTCTACAAGGCGCAGTCGAACCTGAAGCGCTGGTACAACGCCGTGATGACCCGCGGCGACCTGGTGATCGCCAATTCCGACTTCACCCGTGACCACGTGCTGGCGGAACACCAGCTGGACCCGGCAAAGATCGTCTCCATCCCGCGCGGCGTCGATCTCGATCGCTTCGACCCCGCCTGGGTGACGCCGGAGCGGGTCGCGGCCCTGCGCGCCGCCTGGGGGATCGCCGAGGGCGACCGGCGCACGCGGTTTCTGCTGGCCGGGCGCCTGACCCGCATCAAGGGCCACCTGACCATCGTCGAGGCGGCGGCCAGGATGAAGGCCGAAGGGCGCGAGGACTTCCTGATCCTGTTCGCCGGCGACGATCAGGGCCGCACCGAGTATCGCGAGGAACTGGTCAAGGCGATCGCCGACGCCGGCCTCACCGGCCAGATCCGCCTCGTCGGCCATTGCGACGACATGCCGGCGGCCTTCCTGCTGGCCGATATCGCCATCCTGCCAACCACCGTCCCGGAGTCCTTCGGCCGCACCGCCGTCGAGCCGCAGGCCATGGGCCGCCCGGTCATCGCCTCGGCGCATGGCGGTACGCTGGAAACCGTGGCCGACGGGATCACCGGCTGGCTGGTCCCACCGGGCCACGCGCCCGCCTGGGCGAACGCCATGGTGCGCGCCATGGACCTGGGCGCCGGCAAGCGCGGCGAGATGGGCCAGACGGGCATGGCTCGCGTACGCCAGCTCTACCGGGTCGATGTCATGTGCGAGGCGACGCTGGCGGCCTATGAACGCGTGCTCGCCGCGCGCGCCGAGACGGCCTGATGGCCCGGCGCGAGATGCAGAAGATTCTGGTGATCAAGCTCTCGGCGCTTGGCGACTTCGTGCTGGCGCTGGCGGCCATGAAGAAGATCCGTCAGGCCCATCCCAAGGCGCACATCACCCTGCTGACCACCCCGCCCTTCGAGGCGCTGGCCAAGGCCTCACCCTATTTCAACGCGGTTTTCACCGACGGCCGGCCCGAGGGCCTCGGCGACTGGATCGCCCTGCGACGCCGGTTGCGGGCGGCAAACTACGCCAGGGTCTACGACCTGCAGACCTCGGCGCACTCGAGCCGTATCTTCCAGTCGCTGAGACCCAAGCCGCCGCCCTGGTCGGGGATCGCGCTGGGCTGCTCCCTGCCGCACAAGAACCCGTTGCGGAACGGCATGCACACGCTGGAGCGCCAGGCCGATCAGCTGATGTACGCCGGCATCTGGCCCGACGCGCCCACAGAGCCCGGCACGGCGCCCGGGCCGGACCTGTCCTGGGTGCTGGCCGGCAAGGAAGGGGCCCGGCCCCCAGCCGCCGGCGTCAAGGCCAAGCCCTATGTGATGTTCGTCCCCGGCGGCTCGGCGCACCGGCCCGAAAAGCGCTGGCCGGTGGAGCGGTACGGCGAACTGGCGCGTATCCTCTATTCGCGCGGCCTCGACATCGTGATCATCGGCGGGCCGCAGGAATCGGCGCTGGCGCAGGCGATTCAGCGCCAGGCGCCGGGCACCCGCGATCTGACCGGCCGCACTGACTTCGCCTCCATCGCGGTGCTAGGCGCCAAGGCGGCGCTGGCCATCGGCAACGACACCGGGCCCCTGCACCTGGCCGCCGCGGCCGGCGCGCCCACCGTCGTGCTGTTCTCCAGCGCCTCGGACCCGGCGCTGTCCGCCCCGCGGGGCAAGGTGGCCGTCCTGCAGGCCGCCACACTGTCGGATCTGCCTGTGGCGAAAGTGGCGCAGGCGGCGGCTGGTCTGCTGCCGTCGCCATAGGGCGCGGCTTGATAGCGCCGGAGCGCCAGATCATATAGGGTCGTGACCGGCTGGTGCGCGCAGCGCCCCGGCGCTTTCGTTGAAACTGTCCTAGGAGCCTTGCCTATTCGCCGTCCCATGAACGCGCCCCCTGTCAAAGACGGGCTGCGCATCAATGATGAAATCCGCGTTCCCAAGGTCCTGCTGATCGACCAGCAAGGCGAGAAGCAAGGCGTCATGCCGACCTCGTCCGCCCTGGAGGCCGCCGAAGAGGCTGGCCTGGATCTGGTGGAGATCGTTCCCAACGCGGATCCGCCCGTTTGCAAAATCCTGGACTACGGCAAGTTCAAGTTCCAGGAGCAGAAGAAGAAGAACGAGGCGCGAAAGCGGCAAAAGGTTCAGGAAATCAAGGAGATAAAACTCCGCCCGAACATCGACATCCACGACTACGAAGTGAAGCAGCGCTCGATGAACCGCTTCTTCGAAGAGGGCGACAAGGTGAAGGTGACCCTGCGCTTCCGGGGCCGTGAACTGGCCCACCCCGAACTCGGCATGAAGCTGTTGCAACGGGTCCGCGCGGACTTCGAGCCGATCGCCAAGTGCGAGTACGAGCCGCGCATGGAGGGCCGCCAGATGATCATGATCCTGGCGCCGCGATAAGGGAGCTGGCGTGAGCCGAGCGAAATTTGGATTTCTCGGAGCGGTCGCCATCTCGGCGGCCGTTTTCGCATCCGCCGCCCCTGCTTCGAAAGCTTGGGCGCAGCACGCGCCCGATCCGAACGCGGCCTATCCGCCGTTCAAGATCGGCGAGGGACTCTATTACGTCGGCGCGGCCGACTATGCGTCCTATCTGATCGTCACCAAGGCCGGCCTGATCGTCATCGACGGCGGCGATGCGCCGACCGGGACGCAGGTTGTCAAGAACATCAAGACGCTGGGGTTCGATCCGCGACGAATCAGAATTCTGCTCAACACCCACCAGCATTTCGACCACGCCGCGGGCTTGGCCGAGGTGAAGCGGGCCGCGGCGGCGGACGTGAAGTTCTACGCCAGCGCCGCCGACGGGGCGATCGTCGCAGCCGGCGGCAAGGGCGATCCGCTTCTGAAGGGCGCGCGCTTCGAATATGAGCCGGTCATGCCGGACGTCACCGTCAAGGACGGCGACGAGGTCAGTCTTGGCGGTTGGACGCTGACGGCGCACATCACCGGCGGCCATACCCAGGGCTGCACCACCTGGACCTTCCCGGTGACCGTGGCCGGCAAGGTGCGCCAGGCGCTCGACCTCTGCTCGGCTAGCGTGCTGGCCGGCTACAAGCTCGGCAAGACCGAGACCTATCCCAGCCAGACCGCCGACTATCAACACAGCTTCGCCTTCTGGCGCAGCCAGCCGTGCGAGGTGTTCATCGCCAGCCACGGCCAGTTCTTCAACCTGCACGCCAAGCGAGCGGCGCTGGACGCCGGCAAGGCCGACGCCTTCGTCGACCCGTCCGGCTGCCAAGCCTTCGTCACCCAGGCCGAGGCGGCGTTCAGAGCCGAGCTCAAGAAGCAGAACCCGTAAGGGGGTATCTTATTTGTCCTGATCGTCATGGCCCGGCTTGTCTGGTACGAGCGGCACGACGGTATCGAGGCGGCTATCCATCGGGAAAAACGGCTCAAAAAGTATAAACGCGATTGGAAGATCAATCTGATCGAGCGCGACAACCCTGACTGGGACGACCTCTTTCCGCGGTTCTTCGTCGAGGACGGACCCTTGTTCCGCCTGCAGCCCATCGAACTATCGCCCTGACTGTGACCCACAACCAACGCTGACCCGGGTTCCGGCCAACGCCGCGCCCTAAACCTTGCCGCGCCGGCAACGCGGGCCTACCAACCGAGCCATGTCCGACATTGCGCCCCGGGAGGCGTCGCCGCCGTCCCGATGGGCGGCGCCGTCGCTGATCGCCGTCATCTTCATCAACATGCTGGGCTTCGGGATCATCGTCCCGTTGCTGCCCTTCTATGCCAAGTCGATGCACGCGGCGCCCTGGCAGATCGCGCTGATCTTCTCGGCCTACGCCATGGGCGGCTTCTTCGGCGAGCCGTTCTGGGGGCGGCTCAGCGACAAATACGGGCGCAAGCCGCTGCTGATCTCGACGATCAGCGGCAACTGCCTCTGCTACCTGGCGCTGGCCTTCGCCCCCAATGTGCTGACCGCCTTCGTGATCCGTTTCCTGGGCGGGCTGATGAGCGGCAACGGGGCGGTGATCCAGGGCTATATCGCCGACGTCACCCCACCGGAGCGCCGGGCGCGAATGCTGTCGCGGCAAGGCGCGGCCTGGAACGTCGGCATGATCGTGGGCCCGGCGGTCGGCGGCGCCTTCGCCCATACCGACATCGGCCCCGTGGGGTTCCGCACTCCGCTGTTCATCGCCGCGGCGCTGTCGGCGGTGGCGGTGACCGGGATCATGTTCTTCATCCGCGAGAGCCGGGTCCGCGACCAGTCGATCAGCCATCGGCCGAGCCGCTGGGCGGCGGTGGGCGAAGCGGTGACCCATCCGGTGATCGGCCGGCTGATGCTGCTGACCTTCCTGGTCGGTTTCGCCTTCACCGGCATCGAATCGACCTTCGGCCTGTGGGGCGCCGCCCGCTTCGGCTGGGGCCCCCGCCAGATCAGCGTCTGCTTCGCCGCCGTGGGGATCGTAGCCTCGCTGACCCAGTTCTTCGTCACCGGCCCACTGTCGGAGCGGTTTGGCGAAGGCCGGATGCTGGCCATCGGCATGGGCGTGAACGTGCTTGGCGCACTGATCCAGCCCTTCTCGAACGGGCTGGCCATGACCACGGCGCTGATGTGCGTCACCGCGATCGGGCAGTCGGTGGCCTGGCCCAACGTCGGCGCGCTGATCTCGCGCACCGCCGACCCGCACCGGCAGGGCCAGATCCTCGGCCTCAACAACGCTGCCGGCGCCTTCGCGCGGTTCGTGGGGCCGCTTTGCGCGGGCCTGACCTTCGCCGGGCTCAGCATAAACGCGCCGTTTTACCAGAGCAGCCTGATCGTCGCGCCCGCGATCCTGCTGGCACTCAGCGCCGCGCGGCGCGCGCCGCCGCGCACCATGCAGGGCCACGCCGGCGTGTAGCCGGCGTCCTGAGACTCGGATTCGCCCAAGAGGAGAGTCCCGTTGCATCACCTCCGGCGTCATATACCAATGTCATAAGTTCAATCGCAGACCAGCGATATGCGGGTCCGTCACACGTTGGGGAAATCTGATGAAGCCGATGTATTTTGCGACGATCGCGGCGGCCGCGATCCTGGCCGCCGGCGCGGCGAACGCGACAGCCTACAATTTCAACGTGCTCTACAGCGGCGGTGGCGTCGCCACGCTGGCCGCCGGCAGCGACGACCCTCTGGCCACGACCATGAATGCCGGCGATTCGTTCACCTACACGCTGACGGGACAGAATGGCGGGCACTGGAACACCATCGGCGCCTCGGACATCTTTCCGCTTTTCGCGATGAACGTCGCTGAATGTGGCAACCGCACCGGCGACCGCACGCTCAACCTGAACAATGGCGCGACGAACATCTTCACCGACTCGGTCGTCGGTGACTCGCAGAGCTGCGTGCACCTGGGGACCAACACGGTCCATCTCGAAGGCGGCATGCAATTCGATCAATGGCAGCTGATCTACAGCATCACGTCCGCCGACGTGACCAGCTCGCCGAGTTCGTTGCTGCCCTGGCCGGGCCAGGCTCCGGAAGAGTATCGGCCGGGCTCGATCTCTTACACCGCGGGCGTGCCGGAACCGGCCGCCTGGGCCCTGATGATCGCCGGCTTCGGCCTGGTGGGCGGCACGCTGCGCGCCCGTCACAAGAAGGTCGCGGTTTCGGTCTGACCGACCGGACCTTATCGATAAAGACGCCGCCGGCCCCGGGCCGGCGGCGTTTCCATTGGGGGCGTGAGACGCGGCGGCCTGCGCTTGCATTCCACCCTCGTTTCCCCTACTAACCCGCCCCTTCGGAGCCGCCTGGCCAATGGCATGCCAGGGCGGCTCATCAAGACACCAGAGGACGGGGCTTCGGCTCCGCAGAGAAATGCCGAAACTGAAGACCAAGTCGGGCGCTAAAAAGCGCTTCAAACTCACTGCGACCGGCAAGATCAAGGCTGGTGTGGCTGGCAAGCGCCACCGCCTGCTGTCGCACAACGCCAAGTACATCCGTCAGAACCGTGGCACGAAGGTGATGACCGCCTCCGATACGAAGATCATCAAGATCTTCCTGCCCTACGGCCTCGGCTAGGGAGCGCTGACAGATGGCACGCGTAAAAAGGGGCGTCACCGCCCACGCCAAGCACAAGAAGGTTCTCGAGCAGGCCAAGGGCTTCTACGGGCGCCGCAAGAACACCATCCGCACCGCCAAGGCGGCCGTGGACAAGGCCGGCCAGTACGCCTACCGCGACCGCAAGGTCCGCAAGCGTGCGTTCCGCTCGCTGTGGATCCAACGGATCAACGCCGCGGCGCGTGAAGAAGGCATGACCTACGCCCGATTTATCCACGGCCTTGACCTGGCCGGGATCGAAATGGACCGCAAGGTCCTCGCCGATATCGCCGGCGCCGATCCGACCGCTTTCAAGGCCATCGCAGAGAAGGTTCGCGCCGCGCTGGCTTGATCGCCTGGAGTTCGCTCCCGCTGATTTCAAGAAGCCCTTCGGTGCGACCCGGAGGGCTTTTTGCTGCGCCTGACTCTTACCTCCCCCGCAAAGCGGTGGAAGGGGGACCATCGGCCAAGCGCAGCGAAGAGCCGGTGGTGGAGGGGGCGAGCGGCAAGCTCCGCGCGATGGCTTGCCCCCTCCACCACGCCCTCTGCGGGGCGCGGTCCCCCTCCCGCCGCCTTGCGGGGGAGGTAGGGATTTCCCTTCAGCTTCAGCCCCTCTAAGAACCGAACTCACATGACCGATCTCTCGAAACTGGAAGCGGACCTTTCCGCGCTCATCACTGGGGCCGCTGACGTGGCGGACTTGGAAGCCGTGCGGGTCGCCGCGCTTGGCAAGTCCGGGTCGATCTCCGACCTGCTGAAGACCCTGGGCGCCATGAGCCCGGACGAGCGGCGCGAACAGGGCCCGGCGATCAACGGCCTGCGCGACCGCATCGGCGGCGCCATCGCCGACCGCCGCGCCGAACTCGAGGCCGCCGAACTCGACGCCAAGCTCGCCGCCGAGCGGGTTGACCTGACCCTGCCACCGCCGCCCGAGCGCCGCGGCCGCGTGCATCCGACGATGCAGGTGCAGGACGAGATGATCGCCATCTTCGCCGAGATGGGCTTCGGCCTGGCGGAGGGCCCCGACATCGAGGACGACTTCCACAACTTCACGGCGCTGAACTTCCCGCCCAAGCATCCGGCCCGCGAGACGCACGACACCTTCTGGCTGCCGGAAGACGCCAGCGGCGAGCGCAAGGTGCTGCGCACCCACACCAGCCCCGTGCAGATCCGCGCCATGCAGCGGATCAACGAGAAGCTGCCGTCCTGGATCGCGAATGGGCCGCCTTCCGCAAACGGGGAGCCGCCGATCCGCATCATCGTGCCTGGCCGCACCTATCGCTCAGACAGCGACGCGACCCACTCGCCGATGTTCCACCAGATCGAGGGCCTGGTGATCGACCGCGCCATCCACATGGGCCACCTGAAGTGGACGCTGGACCAGTTCATCGCGCGCTTCTTCGAGACGCCGCTGGTGGAGACCCGCTTCCGCCCGCACCACTTCCCGTTCACCGAGCCCAGCGCCGAGATGGATGTTCGCTGTGACCGCTCCGGCGGCGACATCAAGATCGGCCAGGGCGACGACTGGCTGGAAATCCTCGGCTGCGGGATGGTGCATCCCAAGGTGCTGCGCAACTGCGGCCTCGACCCCGACGTCTGGCAGGGCTTCGCCTTTGGCTGCGGCATCGACCGGCTGGGGATGCTGAAGTACGGGATCCCCGACGTCCGCGACACCTTCGCCTCCGACGTGCGCTGGCTCGATCACTACGGCTTCTCGGCCTTCGCCGCGCCCAATCCCGCCACCGGCCTGAGCTGAAGGAGAGCGACATGAAGTTCACGCTTTCCTGGCTCAAAGAGCACCTCGACACGACCGCCTCCGTCGAGGCGGTGGTCGAGGCCATGACCATGGCCGGCCTCGAGGTCGAGCATGTGGAGAACCCGGCGGCCAAGCTGGCGGCCTTCTCGGTCGCCAGGATTGTCGAGGCCCACCAGCACCCCAACGCCGACCGCCTGCGGGTTTGTCAGGTGGAAACGGTGGACGGTATCAAGGAGATCGTCTGTGGCGCGCCCAATGCGCGGGCGGGGCTGACGACCATCTATGCGCCCCTGGGGGCCTACGTACCCGGCTCCGGCATCACGCTGGAGGCGCGCCCCGTTCGCGGCGTGGTTTCCAACGGCATGCTCTGCTCAGGCCGCGAGTTGGAAGTGGCCGACGAAGCCGACGGCATCGTTGAGCTGCCGGACACGCTCGCCGTGGGACTGCCCGCGGCCGACGCCTTCGGCCTGGAAGCCGTCATCGACTTCGAAGTGACGCCGAACCGGCCGGACTGGCTGGGCGTCGTCGGCATCGCCCGCGACCTCGCCGCCGCCGGCCTGGGCAAGCTGAAAGACCCGAGCGTCACGCCCGTGCCCGGCAAGGGTTCGACCACCATCGAGATCCGCGTCGACGGCGACGCCTGCCCGCAGTTCGCCGGGCGGCTGATCAAGGGCGTCAGGAACGGCCCTTCGCCGGCCTGGCTGCAACGCAAGCTGCTGGCCATCGGCCTTCGCCCGATCAGCGCGCTGGTCGATATCACCAACCTGATGTCCTACGACCGCTGCCGACCGCTGCACGTCTATGATGCGGTCTGCATCACCGGCGGCTTCATCGAAGCGCGCCTGGGCAAGCCCGGCGAGACGCTGGAGGCCCTGGACGGCAAGACCTACGACGCCGGCCCCGAGATCTGCGTCATCGCCGACGGCTCCGGGGCCATCGGCCTGGGCGGCGTCATGGGCGGCGAGAGCACCAAGGTCAGCGAGACCACGACGGATGTGTTCGTCGAAAGCGCCTGGTTCGACCCGATCCGCACGGCCCAGACCGGCCGCACCCTGGGCCTCAGCTCCGATGCCCAGTATCGCTTCGCCCGTGGCGTCGATACGCACTTCGTGGTCCCCGGCCTGGAGCTGGCGACGCGCCTGATCCTCGACATCTGCGGCGGCGAGGCCTGCGAGGTTCGCGTGGCCGGTCACGCTCTGGCCCCGCCGGACGCGGTGACCTTCGACCACGCCTACGTCCAGAAGCTGTCGGGCCTCAGCATCTCCGGTCCGAGGATCGATGAGATCCTCACCGACCTGGGCTTTGCGGTGCGCGGCGAGATGGTCATCCCGCCGACCTGGCGGCGCGATGTGGACGGCAAGGCCGACCTCGTGGAGGAGGTGGCCCGGATCGAAGGCTTCGGCGCCCTGCCCTCGACGCCACTGCCGGAAATGCCCCGGGCGGTCGGCGGCGTGCTTACCGTGCGCCAGACCCGGGTCCGCAACGCGCGGCGCTTCATGGCCGCGCGCGGCTATGCCGAGGCCGTCACCTGGAGCTTCATGCGCACCGAATGGGCGACGCTGTTCGGCGGCGGCGCGGACACCCTGCGCCTGTCGAACCCCATCGCATCGGATCTCGACTGCATGCGCCCCTCGGTGCTGCCGAACCTGATCGACGCCGCCGCGCGCAACGCCCGCCGGGGTTTCGCCGACGCCGCGCTCTTCGAGGTCGGCCCGACGTTCCCGGGCGACCAGCCGCAGGACCAGCGGACCATCGTCGCGGCCCTCGTCGCACCGCATCCGGCGCGCAGCTGGAACGGCGCGGCGGCCGACCCGCTGTTCGCGCTGAAGGCCGACCTGCTCGCGCTCCTGGATGAGATGGGCGCGCCCAACCTGCAGGTCGTGCAGGGAGAGGCCTCGCCCTGGTTCCATCCCGGCCGCTCGGCCCGGCTGCAGCTTGGCCCGAAAAATCTCGTGGCCGAGTTCGGCGAACTGCACCCGCGCGTGTTGAAGGCTCTCGACGCCGAGGGTCCGATGTTGGGCTTTGAACTGACGCTGGACGCGATTCCCGAGCCCAAGAAGAAGCCCACCAAGACCAAGCCGGCGCTGACGCTCTCGGCCCTGATGCCGCTGACCCGCGACTTCGCCTTCCTGGTGGACCTCAGCGTCCCGGCCGGCGAGATCGTCCGGCCGATCCTGGGCGCAGACAAGGCGCTGATCGCCGGCGCAAGGGTCTTCGACGTCTACCAGGGCAAAGGCGTCCCGGAAGGCCAGAAATCGGTGGCCGTCGAAGTCACCGTCCAGCCCACCGAGAAGACCCTGACCGACGCCGAGATCGAAGCTCTGTCGGCCCGGATCGTGGCCGCCGCGGACAAGGCCGTGGGCGCGAAGCTGCGGAGCTAGACTGGGCGACCGGAGCCTTAGCCGCCCTTTGGCGGGCGGGCGTTCAGGGCCACGGCGGCGCGGATCAACGCCTTGAAACCGGTCGCATCGACCGTGTCGCCGTCGCGGAAGTCGATGGCGCGCCGGGCGTTGCCGTCGAGGCTGGCGTTGAACAGGCCGGCGGGGTCTTCCAGCGCCGCGCCCTTCATGAAGGTGGTCTTGACCACGCTCTTATGCGTCTCGCCGGTGCAGAGGATGCCGCCGTGCTCCCACACCGGGACGCCGCGCCACTTCCACGTCTCGACCACGTCGGGGCAGGCCTCGTGGATGAGCGCCCGAAGCCTGGCGAGCATTTCACCCCGCCAGTCGCCCAGATCCTTGATCCGCGCGTCGATAAGCTGAGACGGGAGGCGCGAGGTGTCCGCCTCGGAACTCTCAGGGGTCATGGGCATGATGATGCTCGCCTTCCCTCGTCTAGCGGCCTCCCCGTTGCGCGCCGCGCGATATGGCGACCTACGGGAGGAAGAACAGGTAGATGCCGATGATCGCCGGCAAGGCCAGCGGTAATGGCGGGACGCAGGACACCAAGGCCATCTATCTCACGATTCAAGCCGTTGTCCCGCGGCCGGTGGCGGGCCATCTAGAGGGCATGACCGAGCCTGCTCCCCGCGCCGCGCGCGCCAAGCCCGCCGCCGAACGTATCCTGGAGACGGCGCTGTTTCGCGCCCGCTGGCTGATGGCACCCTTCTACGTCGGCCTGGTGTTCGCGCTGCTGGCGCTGCTGGTGGTCTTCGTCAACGAGGCGATCCACGAGTTTTCCGGCGTGTTCAGCAAGACGCCCGAGCAGGCGATCCTGATGGCCCTGTCGCTGATCGATCTGTCGCTGGCCGGCAACCTGCTGCTGATCGTGATCTTCTCGGGCTACGAGAATTTCGTTTCGAAGATCGACACCGGCGACGACGCCGACCGGCCGAGTTGGATGGGCACGGTGGACTTCTCGGGCCTCAAGATGAAGCTCATCGCTTCCATCGTGGCGATCAGCGCCATCGCGCTGCTGAAGGCGTTCATGCGCCTGTCGGAAGGCGACAGCGCCAGCGACCGCACCCTGGGCTGGCTGGTGGGCATCCACCTGACCTTCGTGGTCTCCGGCCTGCTGCTGGCGGTGATGGACTGGCTGAACGGCAAGTCCGACAGGCATTGAGCCACAGGCCGCGGCGGCGGCAAAAGCCTGGACGACGATGGATTGGCGGGTCGGGGTCGCCGACCCGCCAATGTGCTGCGTCAGGCGGCGAGGCGGCGACGGGCGCGCAAGGCTCCGCCCGCGGCGGCGAAGCCCACCAGGAGCATCGCCCAGGTGGCCGGCTCCGGCACGCCGCCACCGCCTGGATCGAAGTTCTGACGCGCCGCCGTCTGCCAATCGTCGGTCGGCGCATAACCGTTGCCGCCCACGAAATCGACCTCGGCCCGAACCGCGCCATTGCTGTTGACGATGCCGAAGAAGCCGAAGGACGGATCGGAGGTCACCGTCTCGATCGCCACGCCGGCGGCGTTGAAGAACGTCAGCCGCAGCTGGTCGTCGCCGCCCACGTTCCACATGCCCAGCCCGTAGAGGAATTCGCCCGCGTTCAGGGGATCCACGAAGATCGGCCCGCGCGCCGGCAGGGTAAAGTCGCGGTCATTGAGCAGGTTGTTGGCGCCGGACTTCACCACGCCGCCGGTCTGGGCGTAGCGTTGCACCGTCGGCTGGGTGCCATCGTTCAGGCCCTCGAAATGCAGACCCAGCCCATTGTCGTTGGTGACGTCGGTGCCGGCGGCGATGTTGTCCCACTGCTGCAGGGCGTAGACGCCACCGACCGCGGCGCGCCAGGCGTTCTCGTCGGTGAAGGCGGCGGCGTGCGCCACGCCGCCGACAGCCAGGGCCGCGGACAGACCGAGCCATGCGTATGCAACTGACTTCATAGAGGCCTCCAATTCGCGTTTCCCGCGCCCGCAAAAACCGGCGCGCCCTCGCGTTGGGGTACAGGTAGGACGGCTGAACGTACCGACGTCCACCGAATTCACCTCAGATGCGAACAGGTGCGAGCCTTGCGTCAGGAGCGCGCGACAGGCGGCTTGCCTAGAACGGGATGTAATTCCGCTTCCGGCTGTAGGCCAGGTAGCCGACGTTGGCCCCCAGGCGGAAGCCGACGCCGGCGCGGATCGGGGCGAGCACGATGTTGTCGGTGCGCTGATAGTTCACGCCCACGCCACCGATGAAATAGGCCGAGCCCTCGACGCCGGGGAACCGCTGGTAGATGTCGCGCGGGTCGTCGAGATTGTAGCAGAGCGTGAAGACCCGGCTGGCGTTGCCGCCGAAGTCCCAGCCCACCGACGGGCCGCGCCAGAACACCTCCTGCGGCTCGCGGCCCTTCATGTAGAGCAGGCCGCGGCCATAGCGCGCGCCGACGCCGATGGCGCCGGAGCCCTCTTCGCCGGCGATATAGGCCGTGGGCCGGCCGTTGCTCTTGAACACCCGCTCCACCGCGCCACCCGCCGACTCGGCGGTCACGCCCAGGAAGTCGGAGACCCCGTGGACGATCTCGTCCTCGGAATAGGTGGTCTGGGTGGCCGGCGGCTTGCCGGAGGTGTCGGTGGGGCCCGCGGTAGGATAACCAGGTGTCGTATTCGGCGGCGGCAGGGCCTCTTCGCGCGGGCGGGCCGGCGGCAGCGCCTCGGGCTGGGCGCGGGCGACGCCCGCCGCGCCAAGGATGACCAGGCCCGAAACGATCAGGGTGCGACGGTCCATCGGGGCAAAACCCTCCTAAAGTTCGAATTCCAGCTCCGCCCGATAGTCCTGATGCAATGTGTCGCCTTAACGCCCGATTAACCGTGTTTCGCAACTGAGACCGCCGAGGATGGGTCGGACATCTCGCGCCTGCACAGGCCCAGACCCGCGGCTAGCGCGGGTCGCTCTCTCGCGTTGCGAAAGGAATGTGCTAGACGCGGGCGCAACATGACGACGCCTCTCGACCACATCCGCAATTTCTCCATCGTCGCTCACATCGACCACGGCAAATCGACGCTGTCGGACCGGTTGATTCAGGAGACCGGCGCGCTGACTCAGCGCGAAATGACCGAGCAGGTGCTCGACAGCATGGAGATCGAGCGCGAGCGCGGGATCACCATCAAGGCCCAGACCGTGCGCCTCAGCTACAAGGCCGACAACGGCGAGACCTATGTCCTGAACCTGATGGATACGCCCGGCCACGTGGACTTCGCCTATGAGGTTTCCCGGTCCCTAGCCGCCTGTGAGGGTTCGATCCTGGTGGTGGACGCCAGCCAGGGCGTCGAGGCCCAGACCCTGGCCAACGTTTACCAGGCCATCGACAACAACCACGAGATCGTGCCGGTCCTGAACAAGATCGACCTGCCGGCCGCCGAGCCCGAGCGGATCCGCCAGCAGATCGAGGACGTGATCGGCCTGGACGCCTCAGAAGCCGTCCTGACCTCGGCCAAGACCGGCGTCGGCATCCACGAGCTGCTGGAAGCCATTGTCCACCGCCTGCCCGCGCCCAAGGGCGACATCAATTCGCCGCTGAAGGCCCTGCTGGTCGACGCCTGGTACGACGCCTACCTGGGCGTGGTGGTGCTGGTCCGGGTCATCGACGGATCGCTGCGCAAAGGCCAGCGGGTGCAGATGATGCAGCAGGGCTCGACCCACCTGATCGACCGCATCGGGGTCTTCAACCCCAAGCGCACCGAGGTCGAGAGCCTGGGCCCCGGCGAGATCGGCTTCATCACCGCCCAGATCAAGGAAGTGGCCCAGGCTGCGGTCGGCGACACCATCACCGACGAAAAACGCCCCGCCACCGAGGCCCTGCCCGGCTTCCGCGACGTGCAGCCGGTAGTGTTCTGCGGCCTCTTCCCGGTGGACGCCGCCGACTTCGAGGACCTGCGCGCCGCGATCGGCCGACTGCGCCTCAACGACGCCTCGTTCAGCTACGAGATGGAGACCTCCGCGGCGCTGGGATTCGGCTTCCGCTGCGGGTTCCTGGGGTTGCTGCACCTGGAGATCATCCAGGAGCGCCTCTCCCGCGAGTTCGACCTGGACCTGATCGCGACCGCGCCCAGCGTCATCTACAAGATCGGCATGAACGACGGCTCCGAGGTCGAGCTGCACAATCCTGCCGACATGCCCGACCCGGTGAAGATCGCCACCATCGCCGAGCCGTGGATCAAGGCCACCATCCTGACCCCGGACGAATACCTGGGCTCGGTGATCAAGCTCTGCCAGGACCGGCGCGGCGCGCAGCGTGAGCTGAGCTATGTCGGCTCCCGCGCGCTGGTGGTCTACGACCTGCCGCTGAACGAAGTGGTGTTCGACTTCTACGATCGGTTGAAGAGCGTCTCCAAGGGCTACGCCTCCTTCGACTACGCCATCGAGGACTACCGGGTCGGCAACCTGGTGAAGATGTCGATCCTGGTGAATTCCGAGCCGGTGGATGCGCTTTCCATGCTGGTCCACGCCGACCGCGCGGAAGCCCGCGGCCGCGGCATGGTCGAGAAGATGAAGGACCTGATCAGTCCGCACATGTTCCAGATCCCGATCCAGGCGGCGATCGGCGGCCGGATCATCGCGCGCGAAACGGTCCGGGCGCTGCGCAAGGACGTCACCGCCAAGTGCTACGGCGGCGACATGAGCCGCAAGCGCAAGCTGCTCGACAAGCAGAAGGCCGGCAAGAAGCGCATGCGCCAGTTCGGCAAGGTCGAGATCCCGCAGGAAGCCTTCATCGCCGCGCTGAAGATGGACGCGGATTAGGATGCGCGCGGGCCTGGCCGCAGCCGCCTTCACAGCGGTCCTGGCCACCGCGTCCGCCGTCCAGGCCCAGCCGCCGCCGGTGATCCCCGCGCCGCGTGCCGCGATCTACGAGATGGAGACCCTGACAACGGGGATGCTGGCGCCCGGCATTCTGAAGCAGATCGAGCCGCTGCACAGCCTGCAGGCCATCGAGACCCTGCTGAAGGACAACTACATTCCCTTCGGGTGGGCGCACCGTCAGGTCAGCGCCGCCACCCTGCCGCCGGCCATGGTCGCCCAGCTCGACGCTCTGCCGCCGCACGAGGTGTTCGTCGTCAGGCAGGGCGACGGCGCGCTGATTGCCGTGATCCTGTCGAAGCACTGACGCGCGTGGAGAATTGCTGAGTCTCCGCTGAAGATGGACGCGAATTGGGGACTTCGGCGGCTGAGCGGGACCAGCGATCCGTCCAAGACACGCTTTCACCGCAAGACCTGGGTCACCGCAAAACCTGCGCGCGTTCACGGAATCCAAGGTTTCTTCCGCCAGGGTCATGCTGGGAAACTCGGATATCGCAAGATGTTAAGCCTCGACAGGCTGTTCGACGACCGTTTCGAAGAGGTCATCCGCTTCACAAACGGGGGCTTCCGCGGCCGCGCGACCACCGCCTTGCTTTCCGCGGGCG
Source organism: Alphaproteobacteria bacterium (assembly GCA_025359785.1). Classification (GTDB taxonomy): domain Bacteria; phylum Pseudomonadota; class Alphaproteobacteria; order Caulobacterales; family Caulobacteraceae; genus Phenylobacterium. The sequence continues at coordinate 15,976 of JANYET010000052.1, forward strand.
TAATGGGGTTCGCTGTGAAGCCCGCCGTGGCCGCGGGTTGGTTGGCGGCCTTCCTCACCGCGGAACTCTGGGCTTCCATCGCGATGCGTCCGATGGTGGACGGGAGGGTGGGAACCCCGCGCCAGCGCCTGCACCTGGGCCTCTCGGCGATCACGGCGGTGGGCGTCTGGACGTCGGCGTCGGCGATCTACTGGCTGACCGGATCCCCGGCGCTACAGTTCGCGGGGATATGCGGCCTGATGGGCATCCTGCTGTCGGCTCAGACCCAGTGCGCGCGCTCGCCCACCATGCTGGCGATCGTCTCCGCGCCGCCGCTGCTCGCCATGACCGTCCTGGGGCTGGTCTTCGGCGGCTACCATGGCCTGGGCCTGGTGCTGGTCTGCATGACGTTGGCCATGGTCCTGGCGCAGCTGTTGATCGGGGCCGGCGCGCACCGCCGGGCCGCCGAGAAGCTGGAGCGGCTGCAGAAATGCGCGGTGGACGCCAACGAAGCGAAATCAGCCTTCCTGGCCATGATGAGCCACGAGATCCGTACGCCGATGAACGGGGTGCTTGGCATGGCCCACGCCCTGGCGGGTGGCCCGCTCAACGACGAGCAGAGGCGCCAGGTCGGCATGCTGACCCGCTCGGGCGATGGCCTGATGACCATCCTGAACGACATCCTGGACCTGTCGAAGATCGAGGCGGGCAAGCTCACCCTGGAAACCACGGTTTTCGACCTGCATGAGGTTGTCGCCTCGGTGCGCGACCTGTGGCTGGCCGCCGCCGAGGCCAAGGGCCTCGCCTTCGCCTGCATCATCGACCCTTCGGTTCCGCGCTGGGTGTCAGGCGACCCCACCCGCCTGCGTCAGATCATGCTGAACCACGTGTCCAACGCCGTGAAATTCACCGAGCGGGGCGACATCGCCCTGGCCGTCAGCGCCGGGGCGGCGGGCGAGGTTGTGGTCAGCGTCCGCGACACCGGCGTCGGCCTGAGCGCCGAGCAGCTCGGCCGGCTGTTCCAGCCGTTCTCTCAAGCCGACGCCTCAACCACCCGCCAGTTCGGGGGCACCGGGCTTGGCCTGTCGATCAGCCGCCATCTGGCGCAGCTGATGGGCGGGCACATCGCCGTCGAGAGCGCGCCCGGCCAGGGCGCCGAGTTCCGCATCACCCTGCCCCTGCCGGCGGCCTCGGCCCCGGAGGCGTCCCAGGACCTGGCGTGCGTCGATCTGGCCGGCGTGCGGGTCTTGGTGGCCGAGGACAACCTCATCAACCAGGCCGTCGTGCAGGCGGTGTTGGCCTCGATCGGAGCCGTCATCGACCTGGCGTCGGACGGGGAAGAGGCGCTCAGCCAGCTGCGGGCCAACCGCTACGACATCGTCCTGATGGATGTTCATATGCCGAAGATGGACGGCGTCGAGGCGCTGCGGCGCATTCGCGCCGGCGAGACCGGATGGCGCGACCAGCCGGTGATCGCCCTGACCGCCGACGTCATGGCCGGCAATCAGCAGCGCTTCATGGCGCTCGGCTTCGACGGCGCGGAATCCAAGCCGATACAGCCGGCCACCCTGATCGCCGCGGTCGGCGCGGTGGTGACCGCGTCGGCGGCCGGCCGGCCCGAGCCGGAGTGGCTGGGCGCGAAAGCCGCGAACTGAGACCGGCGAGGCGGCAGCCCAGGCGGGAACGAGGCGATGTTCGGCGAAACGCTCTGACCGCTAAACCACTCCGAACGCAGTCCAGGCCGCCATCGCCAGGCTGAAGGCGCGCATGTCGCCCGTCGTCGTGCCGGCCATCTTGTTCATGACGTAGGAGAGCGTCGTGTGCGCCTGCATGTCGATCATGATGATCGAGCCGCCGTAGCCGCCCCAGTACATGCTGTCCTGCGGATTCGGCAGGGGCACGACGCCGCCGCCCAGGCCAAAGCCCATACCGAACCTCGCGGGCGAGCCCAGGACCAGGTCGGGGCCCTCGATCTGTAGCTCAAGCGCCTTGCGGCAGCCCGCCTCGGACAGGAAGCGCTTGCCCTTGGCGACGCCGCCGTTGGCCAGGATGGTATGAATCTCGGCGACAGAACGCGCATTGCCCGTACCGCCGGCGGCGGGGATTTCGGCGCCACGCCAGCCGCGCGTGGCGGTGGCCGAGACGTCGATGACCGGGTTGTTGAAGCTGATCTTCTGGATTTCGGTCTGCTGGCCATCGCCCGCGGCCTGGCCCTTCGGCGGCGGGATCAGCGCGGCGACGCGGGCGTCTTCCGAGGCCGGCAGGCCGATGTGGAAGTCCGCGCCCAAGGGCTCGGCGATCTCTTCGCGGAACACCGTCCCCAGCGACTTGCCGGTGATCCGGCGGACCACCTCGCCCACCAGATAGCCCTGCGTGATCGCGTGATAGCCGGGCGCCGTGCCCGGCGGCCACAGCGGCGCCTGGGCGGCCAGCAGGCTCACGACCTTGTCCCAGTCGTAGAGATCCTCGGTGGTGACCGGCTCGCGCCAACCCGACAGGCCCGCCGAGTGGGCCATCAGATGGCTGACCTTGATGTCGGCCTTCCCGTTGGCCGCGAATTCCGGCCAGTAGCGGGCGACCGGAGCCTCGAAGTCGAGCTCGCCGCGGTCGGCGATCAGCAGCGCCGTCAGGAAGGTCATGGTCTTGGTGGTCGAATAGACGTTGACGATGGTGTCGCGTTCCCAGGGCCGTGTCCGGGCCGCGTCGGCGAACCCGCCCCAAAGGTCGACCACCGTCTCGCCCTCCAGCGTCGCGCAGAACGCGGCGCCGACATCGGCGCCGGAAGCGAAGTTGGCCTCGAACGCCTCGCGGACCGGCGCGAACCGGTCCTGGGTGAAACCTGCAACGGAGCCGTCGGCCATGGGGGTGTCCTCGTGAAGTGTCGGCGCACCCTAGCAGGCGATTTACCGGAGGGTCATCCGGCGCATCGAGACGCCGAGCAAGCTTGACCGCGGCCGCGCGATCATGGACACCGGTTTTCCATCGAGGGGGGAAAATTCGATGCGCAACCTGATCGTCTTCGCCGCCGCGGCCGCAGCCCTGCTGGTGGCCAGCTGCAACACCGTCTCCGGCATGGGCAAGGACGTCTCCGCCGCCGGCCACGCCGTCACCAAAACCGCCGACGACGTCAAGAAATAGCCGCCGCGCGCCCGCAGGCTTTTCGCCAGGGCGGCTTTCAATCCGCCCGGTTCGCGCCCATATCCCGGTGATGGGCGAGATCATTCATCCGTTGCGGCGTTCGATCTTGCGGGGTCTCTCCGGTGATTGCCCAGCCTGCGGCCACGGCAAGCTGTTCTGGAAGTACCTGAAGGTGAACGGCCGCTGCGAGGCCTGTGACACCGATCTGGCGCGCTATCCCGCCGACGACGGCCCGGCCTATCTGACCATCCTGCTGGTCGGCCACCTGGTGGTCGCGCCAATGCTGTTCTTCCCGATCGTCTGGCGTTCGAACCCGGCCTATTCCCTGCCGATCATCCTGGTCCCGCTGGCGGCCCTGACGCTGCTGCTGCTGCCGCGGGTCAAGGGTGGCTGGATCGGCTTGATGTACGCCTTGGGCGTGAAGGACACCGACGCCCACCTGCACACCGCCGACGCCGCCGACTAAGCGCGGCCCGCGTATCGCCGTCGGAACCTCAACCGTAACCGACCGTTGGATTGGCCTGCGACATCGCACGGAGGAGAGACGCTGTGGGCCTGATCCTGATCATCATCCTGATTCTGCTGCTGGTCGGCGCGCTGCCGACCTGGGGCCATTCGCGCAGCTGGGGCTACTTCCCCTCCGGCGGCCTCGGCCTGATCCTGGTGATCATCCTGGTGCTGTTCCTGCTCGGGAAAATCTAGCCCCCTGACGTCAGATCGAAACTCGCCTAGCATCCCTTGGGAACCGGGGGATGCATGGCGCAGGCTGAAATGACGACAGGACAGCCGATGTCGACCTTCGCCCGGATCAAGGCGATCCTGGGCGGGTCGGCCGGCAATCTGGTCGAGTGGTACGACTGGTTCGCCTATTCCTCGACCAGCCTCTATTTCGCCGCCCACTTCTTTCCCAAGGGCGACGCGACCGCCCAGCAACTTCAGACCGCCGCGATCTTCGCCGCGGGCTTCATCGCCCGGCCCGCCGGCGCCTGGCTGATGGGCATCTACGCCGATCGGGCGGGACGCCGCGCGGCGCTGACGCTGTCGGTGGCCCTGATGAGCCTGGGCTCCTTCGCCATCGCCATCCTGCCGACCTTCGCCCAGATCGGCGTGCTGGCGCAGCTCGGCCTGCTGGCCGCGCGACTGGTGCAGGGCCTGTCGCTCGGCGGGGAATATGGCGCCAGCGCCACCTACATGTCGGAGATGGCCGGCAAGGCGCGGCGCGGCTTCTGGTCGTCCTTCCAATATATGAGCCTGATCGGCGGCCAGGTGCTGGCGTTGTTCGTCCTGGTGATCCTGCAGCATGTGCTTTCGAAGGCCGACTTGGCGGCCTGGGGCTGGCGTATCCCGTTCGCCATCGGCGGCGGGCTCGCCATCGTGGTCTTCTGGATTCGCACCGGCCTCGACGAGACAAAAGCCTATCTGAACGCGGCGACGCCGACCCATGAGCGCGGCCGCACCATGACCCTGCTCCGGGAGCATTCGCGCGAGTTCGGGATTGTCATGGTGCTGACCGCCGCCGGCTCCTTGGCCTTCTATGCCTACACGACCTACATGCAGAAATTCCTGGTCAACACCGCGGGCTTTTCCAAGGACACCGGCACCGCGATCATGGCCGCTGTGCTGCTCGCCTACATGCCCCTGCAGCCGCTGGTCGGCTGGCTTTCGGACAAGGTCGGCCGCAAGACAACCATCGCGGTCGGCCTGGGCCTCGGCGGGCTGGCCACCTATCCGGTGATGACCGCGATCTCGCACTCGACCTCGGCGCTGATGGCCTTCGGCCTGGTGATGATCCTGGTGGTCTGCCACTCCGGCTACTCGGCGGTGAACGCGGTGGTGAAGGCCGAACTGTTCCCCGCGCACATCCGGGCGCTGGGCGTCTCCCTGCCCTATGCGCTGGCCAACGCCCTGTTCGGGGGCACGGCGGAATATGTCGCCGGCTGGCTGAAACAGGCCAAGGCCGAGAGCGGCTTCTACCTCTACGTCGCCGCGGTCATGCTGGTCGGCGCCGTCGCCGCCGTCCGGCTGCGCAACACCAACGTCACGAGCCTGATCGCCGATGATTGACCGATGATTGAATTGGGCCCTCTCGACCTCAGCCCCCTGAACGTCGCCGCGCTCGGCGTCTTCGCGGTCTGCTGGCTGTTCTACCAGCCGCTGCTGAACCTGCTCAGCCGGCGCGGCGGGGCGGCGATCAACACCGACCTGATGATCGTGCGCGGCGCCTGGATGCACAACATGGCCCGGCGCGAAGGCCGGTTCATGGACGGCCAGCTGCTGGCCCAGACCCTGACCTCGTCGACCTTCTTCGCCTCGTCGAACCTGATCCTGATCGCGGCGGCCGCCAGCGTGCTGTTCGGTGGCCAGGCGAGTTTCCACAACGTCTCCAGCCTGGAGGTGATCAGGACGTCCTCGCGGTTGCTGTTTCAGGCCCAGCTCGGCCTCGTGGTCCTGACGCTGGCCCGCGGCCTGCTGGATTTCATCTGGGGCATCCGCCAGCTCAACTATGTGCTGGCCGCTATCGGCGCGATCCCGGAGCGGGCGGACGACGCCGCGCACCATGCCTATGGCGACGCCGCCGCGCGGATTCTCAATCCGGCCCTGCACTCGGTGAACTCCGGCGTGCGCGGCTACTATTTCGCGCTCGCCGCCGCGGCCTGGCTGTTCGGGCCGATCGCGTTCATCGCCGCCACCCTGGGCGCGACCGGCCTGCTGTTCTGGCGCCAGCGCCGCTCGTCGGCCGCCTATGCCATCGCCGATCTGCGAAAGCTGCTGGAGACGCCGGCCGAGCCGCCAGGGCGCTGAATTCGCCCCACCTGAATTTGCGGGCCCTGTCGAATCCGCCGGGTCAGCCGCGTCTCTTCCGTGACGCGGCGGTACGCGTCAGCCAAGCTGGCTCATCCGATGGGGACCCCGACATGCAATATCTGCTGATCATCTACGGCGACGAAAGCCTCGACGACCCCGTGACGCTGCAGGAGATCACCGCGGCCCACATGCGTCTGGGCGCGGAGCTGCGGGAAGCCGGCGCGATCGTCGGCGGCGATCGCCTGAAGCCGTCCGATACCGCCACCACGATCCGCACCGCCGGCGGCGCGCAGACCCTGCATGACGGCCCCTACGCCGAGACCCGCGAGCAACTCGCCGGCTACTACCTGATCGAGGCGGCCGATCTCGACGCCGCCATCGCCTGGGGCCGGAAGATTCCCGGCGGCCCGAACTACGCCATCGAGGTTCGGCCGATCTGGCCGATCTGAGCCATGGACGCCGAGGCGGCTCTTGACGCGGCCGTGCGCGAGGCGGGCGACCGCATCCGCGCGGCGCTGGCCATCCGCTTCCGCGACCTGGATATGGCCGAGGAGGCCTTCGCCTTCGCGAGCCTGCGGGCCATGGAAACCTGGAGCCGCGACGGCCCGCCGCGCGATCCGGCCGCATGGCTCTACACCGTGGGCCGCAGACGGGCCTTCGACCTCGGCCGGCGCGCCAAGGTTCGGACGAGCGCGGTCCTCGACGCCCCGGAGCCCGCGCCCGATCCGGAGAGCATCCTGATCGCGGCGTTCGAGCCGATCCCCGACGAGCGGCTGCGGCTGATCTTCGTCTGCTGTCACCCCGCGCTGGCGCCCGAGGCGCGGATCGCCCTGACGCTCCGCACGCTCTGCGGCCTGTCGGTGGAGCGCCTGGCGCGGGCGTGGCTGACCAGCGAGGTGGCGATGTTGCAGCGGCTGACGCGGGCCAAGCGCAAGATCCGCGACACCCGCATTCGTTTCGAGATCCCCGAGCCCGACGCCTGGGGCGAGCGGCTTGAGACGGTCCTGGCGACCCTGGAGATCGCCTATGCCCAGGCCTACGAGGACGCGGGCGGGACCTCCGACGCCGCCGGGCTGGCGCACGAGACCCTGCGGCTCTCCGGCCTGCTCTGCGACCTGGCGCCGAACGAGCCGGAGGTGCTGGGTCTCGCGGCCCTGATCCGGCTGACGGAATCCCGCCGGCCGGCGCGGCTCGACGAGCGGGGCGCGATGATCCCGCTGTCCGAGCAGGCGGTGGCGCTCTGGGATAGCCGCCTGATCGCCGAGGCCGCGGCCCTGCTGCGACGCGCCGCCCAACTCGGCCGCAGCGGACCCTATCAGCTGATGGCGACCATCCACGCGGTGCACGCCGCCCGGCGCGAGACCGGCGTCACCGGCTGGGCTGATATCGTCCTGCTCTACGACATGCTGCTGGCCGTGCGTCCATCGGCGGTGGCGCAGGTCAATCGCGCGGTGGCGGTGGGCGAAGCGCAAGGGGCCGACGCGGGGCTGGCCGCGCTCGCCGCGGTTTCCGATCCGGCGCGGCTGGCGGGCTGGCTACCCTATCAGGCCGCGCTCGCTGGCCTGCGCGCCCAGGCGGACCTGAAGGCCGAGGCCGCCGAGGCGCTGCGCGCGGCCCTGGCCCTGCGCCCTGCGCCGGCCGAGCGGCTGTTTCTGGCCCATCGCCTGGGCGAACTCGGCGCCTGAGCCTTTCCATCCGCCGCCGGGCTTGGAATAAGGTCCGGCATGGACGCCGATCCCGCCTTCACCGCCGCACCCTTCCGCGACCCACGCTATGCGCCGCGCAGGCTGGAGGTCGAGCACCGGGCCGGCGGCGAGATGGTGCTCACCAACCCGACGCCCTATTCGACCAGGTTTCAGACGATGACCGCGGCGCTCGCCCACTGGGCGCAGGCCGCGCCCGAGCGGATCTGGCTGGCGGAACGGTCCGGCGAGGGCTGGCGGACCATAACCTTCGGCGAGGCGCACGCGCAGGTGGAAGCCATCGCCGGCTCCCTTACCGCGCTTGGCGTCGTGCGGCGGGAGCCGCTGCTGATCCTCGCGGGCAACGGCATTGACCACGCCCTGATCAGCTATGCCGCCATGAGCCAACGGATGCCGATCGCCCCGGTCTCGCCGCAGTACGGCCTGCGCAACGCCAACCCGGCGCGGCTGGCCCGGGCCCTGAAGGTGCTCAAGCCGGCGTGCGTCTACACCGACGACGCTGAGCTGTTCGGCGAAGGCCTGCTGCAGCCCGGCCTGGCGGGCCTGCCGGTGATCGCCTCGAAGAACCCGGGGCCGCGCCATATCCCCTTCGCCGGGATGCTGAAAGGAACCCGTGAGGTCGCCAACGCCCGGCCGAGCGACCCGGCCAAATATCTGCTGACCTCCGGTTCGACCGGCCATCCGAAGGCGGTGATCGGCAGCCACGGCAATATCAGCCTGAACTCCGCCCAGATCACCGCCTGCTTCAACGATCCCGACCCGCCGGTGATGGTCAACTCCGCACCCTGGAGCCACAGCCTGGGCGCCAATTCGATCCTGCACATGAGCCTGCACCGCGGCGGCACGCTGTATATCGACCATGGCCAGCCGACGGCGGCGCGGTTTGGCGAAACCGTGCGGAACCTGAAGGCGATCTCGCCCACCTATCAGAACATGGTCCCGGCCGGCTGGATGCTGTTCGTCGACGAGCTGGAGAAGGACCGCCAGCTCGCCAAGCGGTTCTTCGAGAAGGTGCGCGTCCTGCAATATGGCGGCGCGGCCCTGGGCCAGGCCGTCGCCGACCGCATTCAGGCCGTCGCCGTTCGGACCGTGGGCGAGAAGATCAGCTTCGCCTCCGGCTACGGTGCCACCGAGACCGGACCCACGGCCTGCAACGTCCACTGGCCCAACGACGTCATGGGCCTGATCGGCCTGCCGGTGCCCGGTACATCGGTGCGGCTGGTGCCGCAGGCCGGAAAGCTCGACTTCCGGGTCAAGGGACCGCAGATCACCAAGGGCTATCTGGGCCTACCCGCCGTCTCGGCAGAGGCCTTCGACGACCAGGGCTACTATGTGCTGGGCGACGCCGCCGGTTTCGTCGACCCGGACGATCCGGCCCAGGGCATGGTCTTCGACGGCCGGCTTTCGGAGAACTTCAAGCTCGCTTCGGGTACGTTCGTGGGCGTGGGCGACCTGCGCATCGGCGCGATTTCGACGATCGGCGGCGCGGTGACCGACGCCGTGGTCTGTGGCGAAGGACAGGCGAGCGTGGGGTTGCTGCTCTATCCCAATCCACGGCTTTCGACCGTCGAGGTGTCGACGGCGGTCCGCAATGGCCTGGCCACCTTCAACGCCAAGGCCCGCGGCTCCGGCGGCCGCGTCGCCCGCGCGCTCGTCCTGCCCGACGCCCCCGATCCGGTCTCCGGTGAGATCACCGACAAGGGCTATATCGCCCAGTCGCTGGCTCGCCAGCGTCGGGCCGACGCGATCGCCCGCCTCTTTGCAAACCCGCCTTCCTCCGACGTGATGGTGTTTTGAATGCCAAAGGCTATCGCATGAACGGCGCCGACGCCCTGCTCGCGACCCTGGTGGCCAACGAGGTCACCGCCTGTTTCGCCAACCCCGGGACCAGCGAGATGCAGTTCGTCGCCGCGCTCGACCGCAGCCCGAGGATGCGGCCGGTGCTCTGCCTGTTCGAAGGCGTGGCGACCGGCGCGGCCGACGGCTATGGCCGCGTTGCCGACAAGCCGGCCTGCACCCTGCTGCACCTGGGTCCCGGCTACGCCAACGGCGCGGCGAACCTGCACAATGCGCGGCGCGCCCATACCCCGATCGTCAATGTGATCGGCGACCACGCCACCTATCACCGCCAGTACGACGCGCCGCTCAACTCCGATATCGCCGCGCTCGCCGCGCCGAGTTCGGTCTGGGTGAAGTCCGCCGACAGCGCCGACGCCGTCGCGGGCCTCGCCGCCGAGGCGGTGGCCGCGAGCCTCACGGCCCCTGGCGGCCCGGCCAGCCTGATCCTGCCGGCCGACTCAGCCTGGCTGGAGACCTCGGGCGAGGCGGTGCTGGCCCAGAAGCCGGCGCGGCCCGCGCCCGCCAGCTCAGCTGTGGACGCCGCGGCCCGAGCGCTGAAGACCGCCGCCAAGCCGGTGATCCTGATCGGCGGGCAGGCCTGCCGCGCCGAGGGCCTGGCCCAGGCCGCGCGCCTGCAGGCGGCCGGCGTGACAGTCTATTGCGACACCTTCGTCTCGCGCCAGCCGCGCGGCGCCGGCGCCTTCGCGCCGAAAAAAATGCCCTACTTCGGCGAGATGGCCCTGGCTGAGCTGGAGGGCGTCGACCTGATGGTGTTCGCGGGCACGACCCGGCCGGTGGCCTTTTTCGCCTATCCGAACCGCCCGAGCGTGCTGGTTCCCGAGGGCTGCGCGACCCTGACGCTGGCCGAGCGGGCGGAGGACGCGGTCGCGGGCCTCGCCGCGCTGGCCGATGCGCTCGGCGCGCCAGCCCAGGGTCCGAGCCAGGCGCTGGCCCTGCCGGACGCGGCGCCCAGCGGCAAGCAGACCGCCTATACCGTCGGCGCCTCGATCGCCCGGCACATGCCGCAGGGCGCCATTGTCTGCGACGACGCGGTGACGTCCGGCGCGGGTGTCGCGGCGGCCGGCATGACCGCCCGGCCGCATGAAGTGCTGGCGCTGACCGGCGGGGCCATCGGTATCGGCCTGCCGCTGGCGGTCGGCGCGGCGGTCGCGGCGCCGGACCGCAAGGTGATCTCGCTGAACGGCGACGGGGCGGCGATGTACACGATCCAGGCGCTCTGGACGCTGGCGCGGGAAAACCTCGATGTCACCGTCGTGGTCTTCGCCAACAACAGCTACCGCATCCTCAACATCGAGATGACCCGCACCGGCGCCGGCGAGGCCGGACCCCAGGCCGCCAGGCTGCTGGGGCTCGGCGACCCGCCCCTCGACTGGGTGCCGCTGGCCAAGGGGCTGGGCCTGCCGGCCGTCCGCTGCGCCACCGCCGAGGATTTCGAGAAAGCCTTCGCCGGCGCCATGGCCCAGCGCGGCCCGATGTTCATCGAAGCGGTGATCTGAATCAGAAAGGCCCGCGGGGTGCGAACCCCGCGGGCCTTAATGAGATCAACCGATCAGAGGGCCTCAGCCCTTCCGCTTGTTGGTCGGCAGGATGCAGTTGCCGGCCATGCTGCAGGCGATGACATCCTTGGCCGTCGACGGATTTTCGAACACGATCATGTAGCCCGGCAGGCCGTCAGAGCAGGCGACTTCCAGGCGCATCGTGCCGTCCGCGGCCTTCAGCGGCGAGCCGGTCGAGGAGACCGTGCATTCCTTCTTGTCGAACTTGCGGAGGTCGCTGGTCAGACCGGCGAAATCCGGCTTGCCGAGCGTGCACTTGTAGCCCGCCAGCAGCGCATGGCCGCAGTCGAGGACCACGCCCTTGCCGGTGGCTGGGAACATGCCCAGCGCGCCGACGCCGTCGCCGCAGACCAGCTCGACCACTTCCTTGTCGCCGGCGCTCGGAAACACGGCGTATCGGCTGACCTGGCAGCTGGATCCGGCGCTCTTGGCGAGCCGGGTGTAGAGGCCGGCCTGCTCGGCGGTGGCCGCGCGGGTGTCGGTCAGGGTGCAGGAGCCGCCCGGGGCCTTGGCGCAGTCGATGGTGGTGGCGATCGCACCTTTGCTGTCCACCTTGTAGATGTAGCCCTTGCCGTCGGCGCAGGAGACCTCATACCCCTCGGTGCCATCGACGAAGAGGCCGACGAAGCGGCGGTCCTTGACGGTGCAGCCGTTGTTGGCGACCTGGGCGAAGTGGTCGATCACCGCGTTGCGGGCGGTGACCGGGTTCAGGATGCACTTGATGTTGCCGTCGGCCGCGTCATAGGCGAGGCAGTTGACGGCGGTCGCGTCCTTGCCGGTGTCCAGCGGCGCGCTGCCGGTCAGCACATAGCCGGAGCCACCGGGACAGGAGACCTCGATCAAGGTGCTGGTCTTGGTCTGGCCGATGCCGCGGACCTTGTCGGGAGCGCAGTTGATCTTGGCCTTGGCCAGCAGCGGCGCCATGGCCGTCATCGGATCGAGATTGGCCGGCAGAATGCAGGGATTGGCCGGCTTGGTCGCCGGGTCGGCCGGGTTGTTAGCCTCGATACAGCTGAAGGCCGTGGCGCCGGTCGCGCTGCTTTGCAGCAGATAGCCCATGCCGCCCTGGCAGGCGACTTCATAGAGGCTGGAGCCCAGCGAGCCGGTCTTCTTGTCGGCCGCTACCTTGCCGACCAGGCGCGCGTCGGTCACCTGGCATGGCACGCCCGCGGTTCCGACCAACGCCGGGGCGTCGGCCATGCCTTGCTTGCGCGCGTCGGCCGTGACCTTGGCCGGCGGCGGCATGGTGACGCCGCCAGCCTTGGGCAGGCGCTGCGCCAGAGCGGCGGTGGGCGCCATCACGGCGATGATAAGGGCGGCGAGCAGCCCCAATCTCATTGGCCTCATGACTTCAGTCTCTCCTGGACGTTTGCGTCGGGCGTTCGCCCTTCGGGGCCCATAAGCGCCATGAACCGCGCAGGGGTCAAGACGACGGTAGGGCTTCGCGAAACTTCGGCGCACTTCCAACGGCTTAGCGAACGGCGTTGGGCTTTCCGCCAGACGGGGTGTGAACCGATCTCAGGCGCCGCGCACGCGCAGGCAGGCGCCGGAGACGCCGGTCACCTCGACCCGGGCGCCCGCCTCCAGGGCCTCGGCCTCATCAAGCTCAGCGGCCCACTCCTTGCCGTCGATGAACACCCGGCCGCTGCGCCCCTGGAAGGCGCCCACGACGCGGCCGTGGTGGCCCACCAGCCGGGCGATGTTGTCGTTGATGTCGTGGCCCGCGTGCTGGAACAGCGACTTCGGCAGGTAGCGCCGCGCGAGCAGGACGAAGGAGATGGTCAGCAGCGCGAAGACCAGGGCCGCCTGGGAAAGATCCAGGCCCGCGTAGGTCGCCGCCAGCGCCACGACAGCGGCCGCGGCGGCCGGCCAGAGCAGCCAACCGGAGCCGGTCGCCACCTCCAGCGCCAGGATCGCCGCGGCGAGCGCGATCCACACCCAGAACGGGTGGGCGAGGTAGAGCTGATAGGGATCGGGCACGGTCTAGCCTCCCTTAGGGGTCACCGGGGTGGCGGTCCCGCCGCGCGGCGGCTTCGGGGCCGGTGGTTGCCGCTGTTCGGCCTTGGCGGTGTTGACCAGCTCGGCGATGCCGGCGATCGAGCCGACCAGCGAAGCCATGTCGGCCGGCACGATGACCGTCTTGGCCTGCGGGCTTTCGGCCAGCTTGCCGAAGGCCTCCACATACTTCTGGGCGATGAAGTAGTTGATGGCGTTGACGTCGCCGTCGGAGATGGCGTTGGAGACCAGTTCGGTCGCCTTGGCCTCGGCCTGGGCGGAGCGTTCGCGGGCCTCGGCGTCGCGGAAGGCGGCCTCCCGCCGACCCTCCGCCTGCAGGATCGCCGCCTGCTTCTGGCCCTCGGCGACGGTGATCGCCGCCTGCTTCTCGCCGTCCGCCTCGGTGATCACCGCGCGGCGTTCGCGTTCGGCCTTCATCTGCCGGGCCATGGCGTTGGTGATGTCCGGCGGCGGCTGCAGGTCCTTGATCTCGATCCGCGCCACCTTGACGCCCCACGGACTGGTGGCCTGGTCGATGACCTCCAGGAGGCGGGTGTTGATCTGGTCGCGCTGCGACAGCACCTCGTCCAGCTCCATGTTGCCGACCACGGTGCGCAGGTTGGTCATGGTCAGCTGGGTGATCGCGAAGTCGAGGTTGGTCACGCGATAGGCGGCGGCGGACGCGTCCATCACCTGGATGAAGACGATGGCGTCCACCTGGACGGAGACGTTGTCCTTGGTGATCACGTCCTGGCGCGGCACGTCGAGCACCTGCTCCATCATGTTGATCCGCCGCCCGACGCCCTCGACGAAGGGGGTCAGGAAGCTGATGCCGGGCTTCAGCGTCCGGGTGTAGCGGCCGAACCGCTCGACGGTGACTTCCTGACCCTGCGGCACGATCTTGATGGCGCCCAGGGCGACCACGATGGCCAGCACCAGGAAGATGGCGACGACGATAACGCTGAGCATGCGGTCCTCTCCGATTTCGGGCCGAGCTTAGGCTTGCGATGGGCCCGGCGCCATGGAAACCGCGCGGCCCCACCTTGCGCTCAGGCTCGCGCGGGAAGGCCAGGTCTGCTAGCCCAGGGTCATGTTCTGGAAGACCACTGCCCTGATCGCCTGCGCCGTCCTGACCCTCGCTGCGGCCCCCTCCAAGACGGCCCCCTCCAAGACGGCCGCTCCAAAGGCCGCGGCGGCCAAGACGGCCGTGCCCAAAGCGCCCGCGGCCCCTTCCAAGGCCACACCGGTCTCGCCGGTCGCCGACTTCGACGCGCGCAATCCGACGAGCGTCATGGCGGTGCTGAACTCCAGCGGCGGCAAGGCCACGCTGGTGACCCGGGAGGCCGACATCGTGCTCCTGAACTTCGTCTCGCCCGCCGCCAACTTTACCCTGCAATTCGAGTCCTGCGACGCCCAGGGCCGGGCCTGCAAGGCGGTGGCCTTTGACATCCTCCTCGACCAGGCCGGACCGACCTTCGCCCAGCTCAACGCCTTCAACCAGACCTCGGTGATGTGCCGCGGCTATGAGGACAAGGCCGGCAAGCCGCACATGGTCTATGCGACCCTGCTGTTCGCCGACGACCCCTACGAGCATTTCCGCACCGAGATGCTGGCCTGGACCGGCTGCATCGCCGAGTTCCGGAATTTCGTGAGGGACCCGAACGGGTATCTGGCGAGCGCGCCTTAGGCGGTAGGCTCGATTAAGCGGACCACGGCATCGCTTATTGTGAGGAGAACCAAATGACGCCAGCCGTGCTTGTCACCGCCGCTCTAGCCATGGAGGTTCTCGCCGCTCCGTCTTTGGTTGATCCCTCTCAAGTCCTGCTGCCGCCAGGTGCTGCGTTGCGTGCCGAGACGGCATCTCACGTGTCGGCTCTTCCCTTGGCGCCGCGCACCTATGAGCTCGTCTGCGCGGTACTGCCGAACTCCGGGCGACCGACGGATTGCCTCGCCGCCAGCACGAACCCGACCCCAAGCTACTGGCCAGAATTCCGGCAAGCGAGTCTCGTCTACGCGTCTAGCTTGAGGGCGCCAGGCGCAGATATGGCCGCCCTGGCCGCGATGGAGCGAGTTCTGCTGACGCGCCTCAAGACGGAAGACCCCGTCGGCGGCCCCGATCACAAGCTCTACATTTTCCGCGAGACCATTTCCGCCGAGGATGTAGCGCGCACACCACCGCCTGCGGTCGCCACCCTCGCGCGAAGCGAGGTAAGCTTTGATGCCAATCCCGACCCAGACACGATGATTTCGCTCTATCCAGAACGTGCGGTGCGGCGGAATTGGTCGGCCAACGTGAAGGTCGTGTGTCGCGTGATGCCCAGCAGGAATTTGGTCTGCCGTGACGGTGAGATCACCTTTCCCGGATCGGCGGACACAAACGCGCCCGCCCCGGATAATGGTCGCGAGTTCATCCTGGCGACCTACCAGATCACTTCAATGATGCAGGTTGCTCCCAAGACTTTAGCTGGACGCGAGACGGTCGGCAGCGATGTCATCATGACTCTGGCGTGGAGACTTCCCGACTAGCGATCAGGCTTCCGCCCTCGACCTTAGCCTCGCCACCCCATCAATCGCGGCTTCCGCCTCGGCCATGATCCGCCGGACGATCTCGCCGGCCGGGAGCACGTCGCGGATGCCGCCGGCGGACTGGCCCATGGCGAAGGCGGACTTGTCGATGTCGAGGTTCTCGATCTGGCCGCCGATGCCGCCCATGGCGCCGGCGCGGCTGGACATCATGGCCTGTTGCGGGAAGGGCTGGATATCCGGGGCGCGGGCCTCCCAGTCGTCGACCCAGGCGTTCTTTTTCACGCGCATCGGCTTGCCGGAATAACTGCGGGTGCGGACGGTGTCCTCGTCGGTCGCCTCGACGATCACGTCGCGGTACATCTGACCGGCGTGGGCCTCTTGGCTGGCGATGAACCGGGTGCCCATCCAGACGCCAACGGCGCCCAGGGCTAGCGAGGCGGCCAGGCCCCGGCCGTCATAGAGCCCGCCGGCGGCGACCACCGGGATCTTCACCGCCTCGACCGCCTGGGCGACCAGCGGCAGGGTGCCGACCAGCCCCGTATGCCCGCCGCCCTCGCCGCCCTGGCAGATCACCGCGTCGCAGCCGGCCTGCTCGGCTTTCACCGCGTGCTTCACCGCGCCGCAGACCACCATCACCTTGAGGCCGGATTTCTTCAGGCGCTCCATGATCGGCATGGGCACGCCCAGGCCAGCGATGAAGGACGAGGCGCCCTCCTCGCAGATGATCTCCACCGAGGCGGTCAGGCTGTCGGGGCTGGCGGCCAGCAGGTCGACGCCGAACGGCTTGTCGGTCAGGCTTTTGACCTTGCGCATCTCATCGCGGATGAACTCCGGCGTGCGGCCGGCCATGCCGAGCACGCCATAGCCGCCGGCGTTGGAGACCGCCGCCACCAGCTCGGCGTAGGAAACCCCGCCCATGCCGGCCAGCATGATCGGATGCTCGACGCCCAACAGGTCGCAGAGCTTGGTGTGCAGGGTCATGGGCCGTTTCCTCGTCCTTGCTTTCCCTCCCCTTCATGGGGAGGGACAGGCCGCGAAGCGGCCAGGGTGGGGACCTGTGGGCCGGAACTCCGCTGTCGGAGCTTGAACGCGGGTTCCCCACCCGACCGTCGCTTCGCTCCAGCCACCCTCCCCATGACGGGGAGGGAAAGCAACAGCCGATCAGAAGATCGCGTAGCCGCCGTCGATCAGGAAGCTGTCGCCGGTGTGGAAGCTGGAGGCGTCCGAGGCCAGGTAGACCGCCATGCCGCCGAAGTCCTCCGGCTGGCCCCAGCGGCGGACCGGCACGCGCTTGATCACCGCGTCGTTGAACTTGTCGTTGCCTTGGGCGCCGGCGGTCATGTCGGTGGCGATCCAGCCGGGCAGGATGGCGTTGGCGCGGACGCCATAGCGGGCGTGCTCCACGGCGATGGCGCGGATCATCGAGATCACCGCGCCCTTGGTGGCGGCATAGGCCTCGTTGCGCGCCGCGCCGTCGATGGCGCTGAGCGAGGAGGTGACGACCAGCGAGCCGCCGGCTTTGTCGCCCTCACCGGCGCGGGCGACCATGTGCTTGCAGGCCTCGCGGAAGGTGAAGAACACGCCGTCGAGGTTGACGGCCAGCACCCGGCGGTAGGTCTCGGTGGAGAACTCGGAGAACGACGGCGCGCCGCCGCCGACCCCGGCGTTGGCGATCACGGTGTCGAGGCGGCCCATCTGGGCGACGGCCTCGGCCATGCCGGCGGTCACCGCGTGCTCGTCGGCGACGTCGATTTTCTGGGTCATGACGCGCCGGCCATGCGCCTTGAGGCTGGCTTCGGCCGCGGCGTTCTTGGCGGCGTTGGTGCCCCAGATCACGATATCGGCGCCGGCCTGGGCCATGGCGTCGGCCATGCCGAGCCCGATCCCGCTGTTGCCGCCGGTGACCAGCGCCACCTTGCCCGTCAGATCGAACGGCTTATAGGCCATGACCACATCCTCCCTCTCGCAATTTCATTCTTGCGTTGGGGGTTCAAAGGCCCGGATCGGCCATGAGCGTCAAGGGGGCGGCGTCAAGCGAGCCCTGGCGTAACCATTGGCCGGGCCTCCGCGAATAGGAGACGAGGTGTCCGCACGCGACGCCACGTTCCGGGGATAATCCATGAAATTCGCCGCCGCCCTCGCCGTTGCCGTGGCCTTCAGTCTCGCCGCGCCGCTGGCGGCGAGCGCCGCGGCCTGGGACGTGGGCCCGGCGGTGGGCGCGACGGTCCCGCCGCTGCACGCCACGGACCTCAAGGGCGCGCCGGTGAGCGTGAAGGACCTCAGCGGCAAGAACGGCGTGGTGCTGATCTTCTTCCGCTCGGCGAAGTGGTGTCCCTATTGCCAGAAGCAGCTGATGGACATGAAAGACGCACCGGCCGCGCTGGCGCAGCGCGGCTACAGGCTGGCCGCCGTCAGCTATGACCCCACCGACGTGCTGGCGGGCTTCACGGAGAAGCGCGGCATTCCCTACCCCTTGCTGTCGGACACCGGCTCGGTGACCATCGACGCCTGGAAGCTGCGGGACATGCGCTACAAGCCCGACAGCTTCGCCTGGGGCGTGCCCTACGCCTCGATCTATGTGATCTCGCCCAAGGGCGTGCTGCAGGCCAAGCTGGCCGAGGAGGACTACAAGGTCCGTCCGGAACTCAGCGTCCTGCTGGCGACGATCGACGGCCTGTCTCCAAAGCGCTGACGCGCGCCGGCGATCAGGTCGCGGTCCAGCCGCCGTCGATGACGAAGGCCGCGCCGGTGGCCGAGGCGCCTTGGTCGGAGACCAGGTAGATCAGCTGGCCGGCGAGGTGGCTGTATTCGACGAAGGTCTTGTTGGGCTGGGCCGCCAGGATCACGTCCTCGATCACCCGGTCCTCAGGGATCCCACGGGTCTTGGCCTGGTCGATGACCTGGGCCTCGATCAGCGGCGTCTTCACATAGCCGGGGCAGATGGCGTTGACGGTAATCCCGGTCCGCGCGAGCTCCACCGCGCAGGCCTTGGTGAAGCCTACCACCCCGAACTTGGCGGCCACATAGGGCGCCTTGAACGCCGAGGCGACCAGGCCGTGGGCCGAGGCGATGTTGACGATCCGCCCGCGGCCCTGGGCCTTCATGATCGGGATCGCGGCCTTGGTGGCGTGGAAGGTGGATGATAGGATCACCGCGATCAGGGCGTCCCACTTTTCCTCGGGATAGGTCTCGACGGCCTCCACGTGCTGGATGCCGGCGTTGTTCACCAGGATGTCGAGGCGGCCGAATTCCTTGACGGCATAGGCGATCAGGTCGGCGATCTCCTCGCGCTTGGTCATGTCGGCGCCGTGGTAGCGGACGGCGGCGTTAGTTTTGGCCTGGATCGCCAGCCGGTCGGCCTCGATCTTCGCCGGGTCGCCGAAGCCGTTGAGGATCACGTTGACGCCCTGCTCGGCTAAGGCCGTGGCCAGCGCCTGGCCGATGCCGGAGGTCGATCCGGTGATCACGGCCACGTGGCCCTCGAGCTTGTAATCCACGGCCATGGTCAGGCCTCCTGTTTGAGTTTGGCCTTCAGGGCCGCGCGGGTTTCCGCAATCGGCGGCGGCTGCGGCCGGGCGAAGGTGAGTTCGTGGTCGGTGGAGAGCGAGGCGTCGAAGCGGTAGCCCTCGACGTTGAAGGCCCGCAGGTCGCAGGCTCGTTCGATCCGGTTGTCGATGGCGAAGCGGGCCATCAGGCCGCGGGCCTTCTTGGCGAAGAACGACATGATCCTGGCCTCGCCGTCCTTTTCTTCCAGGAAGCGGCAGGAGACCACGGGGGCCCTCAGGGCGGCGCGGTCGACGGCCCCGAAATATTCCTGGCTGGCGCAGTTCACCACGGTGCGGTCGCGGTGGCCGGCCAGGGCCGCATCCAGCGCCTGGGCCACGCGCGGGCCCCAGAAGTCGTAGAGGCTCGCGCCACGCTTGGTCTTGATGCGAACGCCCATCTCCAGCCGGTAGGGCTGGATGGCGTCCAGCGGCCGCAGCACGCCATAGAGGCCCGAGAGGATCCGCAGATGATCCTGCGCCCAGGCCAGCGCCTTGCGATCCAGCTCGCGGGCGCGCAGGCCCAGATAGACATCGCCGTTGAAGGCGAAGGCCGCCTGTAGGCCGTCCTCGCTGTCCGGCCGGAAAGCCTGGAAGCGCTCGCGGTTCAGCTTCGCGAGACTGTCCGACAGGGCCATCATCCGCTTCAGGTCGATAACGCGGAGCTTCCTGGTGGTCCGGGCAAGCTCGGCCGTCTGGTCGGACAGTTCCGGCGCCGACAGCGGCGCGGACTCCGGCGCCGCCGTGAAATCGAGCGACTTGGCCGGGGAAAGGACGATGAGCATCGCGGCGATGCTTAGGCTCCGCCGCACGCCGCGCCAAGCCCCCTAGAACAGCACGCGCGGGTTCATGATCCGCTTGGGGTCGAGCGCCCGGCGAATGGCCGACAGCGCCTCGATTTCCACCGCGGATTTGTAGCGCCGGGCCTCTTCGGTCTTCATCGAGCCCAGGCCGTGCTCGGCGCTGATCGAGCCGCCCATCGAGGCCACCAGGTCGTGGACGATGCGGGAGCCCGCGTCGCGTTTGGCGGCGTGCTCGGCGTCCGGCGCGCTGTCGCCCATTCCTGTCGCTGGGCGCAGGACGTCATAGTGGATGTTACCGTCGCCCACGTGGCCGAAGGCGGCGATCCGGCAGCCGGGCGCGAAGGCCCGCATGGCGGCGTCGGCCTGCGTCAGGAACGCCGCGACCTGGCTCACCGGCACCGAGACGTCGTGTTTCCAGGTGGCGCCTTCCGGCTTCTGGGCCGGCGACTGGTTCTCGCGGATCGCCCAGAGCGCCTTGGCCTGGGTGTCCGTCTGGGCGACGACGGCGTCGCCGATCAGGCCGGCCTCCAGACCCGAGGCCAGGAACCGCTCCATGGAGGCCTCGGCCGAGCCGGGTTCGCCGGAGGAAAACTCGGCCAGCACGTACCAGGGGTGGGCCTGCGCCAGCGGATCGCGCGTGCCGGCGATGTTCTTCAGGGCGAACGTCACGCCCAGGCGGCCCATCAGCTCGAAGGCCTCGACCGCCCCGCCGGTCTCATCCTTGGCGCGGACCAGCAGCTGGATCGCGACCTCGGGGCTCTCGACGCCGATCATGGCGACCGCGCGCGAGGCCATCACCGGATAGAGCTTCAGCGCCGCGGCGGTGACCACGCCCAAGGTGCCCTCGGCGCCGATCAGCAACTGCTTGAGGTCGTAGCCGGTGTTGTCCTTGCGCAGGCGCTTCAGGCCATTCCAGACCTCGCCGTTCGGCAACACCGCCTCAAGGCCCAGCACCAGATTGCGGGTCATGCCATAGCGCAGCACCTGGGTGCCGCCGGCGTTGGTCGAGACGAAGCCTCCGACCGTCGCCGAGCCCTCCGACGCCAAGCCCAGCGGGAAGCGCCGGCGCAGGGCCGCTGAGGCTTCATGCACCGCCGTCAGCGTCACGCCCGCCTCGGCCACCAGCACGTCGTCGAAGGTGTCGCTCTCGCGGATCGTGCGCAGGCGCTCGGTGGAGAGCAGCACCTCGCCCTGCGGAATCTGGCCACCGACCAGGCCGGTGTTGCCGCCCTGGGTGGTGATCGGCGTGGCGGACTCGAAGCAGATGCCCACCACCGCGGCCACGTCCGCCGTGGTCTTCGGCAGCGCCAAGAACGGCGTCTCACCGCTCCAGCGGTCGCGCCATTCCAGCAGCTTGGGCGCCAAGCGCTCAGGGTCCTGGCTCCAGCCGCCTTCGCCCAGCACGGCCTTCAGGCGGGAAAGCACATCGGCGGGAACGGCTGCGGTCATGGACGCAATGTAGCGCTGCGCGCCTAGCCGACAAAGCCCGCGGCGCGGCGCAGGCGGTCGTTGATCGCCTCGCCCAGCCCTTCACCCGGTATCGGGGCGACGGCGATGCCGCGCGCGTCCGAGCGGTCGGCGGCGCGGAGGTAGGCGAAGAGGTTGGCGGCGGCCTCGGTGAGATCCCCCTCGGGACTGAGATTGAGGCTGCCCTGGCTGAGCGGCCCAAAGCCCAAAAAGACTTCGCCGTCGCGCGGCTCTTCGGCGTTCAGGCGCAGCGGCAGGTTGGGCGCGTAGTGGCGGGCGAGCCGGCCAGGCGAGCGCTTCGCGTCCGCCTCGGCTTCCGACAGCGGCCCGATCAGGGCTTCGATCTCAGCCCGGGTCACGGCCCCGGGCCGCAGCAGGCGCGGTTGGTCCAACAGGCTCACCACCGTCGATTCCAGGCCGATCCGGCAGGGGCCGCCGTCGAGCGCGGCCGCCGCGCTCCCGCCGGTCTCCTCGAGTGCGTCGGCGAAGGTCGTGGGGCTCGGCCGCCCCGAGCGGTTGGCCGACGGCGCCACCAGCGGGCCGCCGAAGGCGTCCAGTAAGGCGCGAGCCGTCGGATGGGCGGGAGCCCGGACCGCGAGGGTATCGAGCCCGGCGCGCGCTAGGTCGCAGACCGCGGCCTCATCGGCGATGGGGAGCACCAGGGTCAGCGGCCCCGGCCAGAAGGCCGCCGCCAGCTGCTCGGCGCGGTCGTCGAAGACCGCGATGCGGCGCGCCATCGCTGCGTCAGCCACATGAGCGATCAGGGGATTGAAGGCGGGCCGGCCCTTGGCGGCATAGACCGCGGCCACCGCACGCGGGTCGCCGGCGTCCGCCGCCAGGCCATAGACTGTCTCGGTCGGCAGGATGACGAGGCCGCCGCCCTTCAGCGCGGCGACGGCTTCGGCTATGTCGGCGGCTTGATCCACGGCGGCTCGTTACACCGCCGAGACCTGCGCTGTCCTACCTCGGCTTGCGGAACTTGTAGATGAACTGGTCGGTATGGCCGCGGATCGCCTTGTCGAAGACCACCTTCTTGAGGTCGTCCCCGGGGTTGCGCAACGCCTTGCTCTCGCCCTCGAAAACGAAACCGGCCTCCTCGACCTGCTTCTTGACGATGGCCGGATCGATGCGGTGCAGGGTGTCGGTGTCGCGCAGGCCGGAGCCGGCCTCGGCGGTGTGGTCGACCACCAGGAACACCCCGCCTGGCTTTAGAGCCTTGTAGACCTGCTTGGAGAAGACCACGGGGTCCAGCTTGCCCATGAACTTGTCCGGATAGTCGTGATAATTCTGCACCGTGAACACTAGGTCCGCCGGCTCCGGCGTCGCGAAGGCCGCGCCGGGCTGCAGGATCACCGAGGTGTTGGGATAGCCTTCCTTGGCCAGCATCTGGTTCTTCACCGGATCGGGCTGGGCTTCCTTGGCGTACTCGTTCGGCCAGATCATGAAGACGTGGCCCTTCGGACCCACGATCTTCGAGAACACCTTGGTGAAGTAGCCGGAGCCCGGGATCAGGTCGACGACCTTGTCTCCGGATTTGACGCCGGAAAAGGCGACGACCTCGGCGATGTGGCGGCGCTCATCGTCCTTGCGGTCGGCGTCGCGGCCCTTGTCGGCCACGGCGGCGGTGACATAGGCGGGAACCGCCGGCGCGGCGACCGCAGCGCCGGTTCCTTGGGCCGCGGCGAGGCTGACCGCCAGCGAGGCGGCCAAGAGCAGGAATTTCATCGTTATCTCCCAGATTCTAGAGTAACGCCCGCGGAAGCATGGGCTCGGCTCCGGCCGCTTGAATGACGCGGATCGGGTTTTGGCCGATCTCACCTCACCGCTCGTCGCCACGCCAGGGGTTAATTGCGCCTGGCGTTGAGCTGGACGCGGACGACGACCTTGGCCGGCACCTGGTCGGTGGCCGTGAATTCACCCTGGCCCACGCCAAACAGCGTGCGGTCGAGGCTGGCCTCGCCGCTCATCTGCGCCTTGTCGCCAACGATCTTCAGCTTGAACGGCAGATCGAGCGGCTTCTTCACCCCGCGCAGATCAAGCGTCCCATGGGCCAGATAGGCGCCCTCGCCCTGCTTCTCGAATTTCGTGGCGGTGAAGATCGCCTTCGGGTGGGTCGCGGCGTCGAACCAGTCGGCGGACGGCAGGGACGCGTCGCGCTGGTCGTCGCCGGTCCTGGCCGAGGTCATGTCGATGGTGACCGTGACCTTCGATTTGTCGAGCGCGTCGGGCCCGAACGCGATGTCGGCCCTCCAGCTGTTGAACCGCCCCTTCACGGGGTCGCCGCTCCATTGAGTCTCGAAGTTGAGGCTGGAGCCCGGCGCGACCTTCCAGGCGACGGCGCCGGTCGGGGCCGCGGCAGCGGGCGTTGCGGCGGGCGTTGTGGAGGTCGCCGTCGCCGACGCGGGCGGGTCTGGCAGGAACGGCGCGGCGGGCGCGGCTTCGGCGGGCGCGGAGCCACTGGCCGGATGCGGCGGGTTCACCAGCTTGCCGAAGGCTATGGCGCCCACAACCGCGAACCCGATCAGCAACAGGCGCGGATCCAGCCAGCGGCCGGCCACCGCGCCCGGCGCCATCCGCGACAGCACCGGGGTGTTGCGATCGAACAGCTGGTGCTTCAGCGCGCCGGCCACATGCAGGACGAAGAGCGCGTAGAAGCCCAGTCCCAGGAGACCGTGGCTGTTGCCGCCGATCAGGTTCGCCATGTGCTTGGCGGCCGGCGCGAGCGCGTCCGTCCCGGGAATGTTCGGCCAGGGCACACTCCAGAACAGCACGGTCGGGATCGCCGTCTTGCTGGTCGAGACCATCAGCCAGCCCGTCAACGGCATGCCGATCATGATGATGTAAAAGCCCCAGTGTACGATCTGGGACAGCACCTTCTCCCAGACCGCCAGGCCCGCGGGCTCCACGGGCGGCGGATTGGTCAGCCGCCAGCCCAGGCGGATGATGGAGAGCACCATGATCGAGATGCCGATGGACTTGTGCAGCTGGGTCAGCGCGAACCCTGTGGGCGTGTGCCCGCCCATGCGCCAGGCGATGGAGACCTGGGCGACAATGGCCAGTGCGATCAGCCAGTGCAGTACGATCGCCACGGCCGCGTAGCGACTTTGGCCCCCGCCGGCGAATTTGGGGGCGAAACGGGCAGCGGTCATGCGGGACCTTCCTGTAGGAGCCTCGGGCCTGTGGAGGCCTTGGGCTCTTCTACTTCTTTTCGAACTCGATCTCGAAGATCACATCGACATCGTCGCTGGTGAACTGATTGAGCACGAAGTTGGAGACTCCGAAATCCGACCTTTTAATCCGCGTCGCGCCGGAAAATCCCAACCGTGTGCCGATCGGCGTCATCCCGTGGCCCGCGCCGTCAAAGGTGACGTCGAGCGTGATCGGCCGGGTCACCCCGTGGAAGGTCAGGTCGCCGGTGACCGTCCCCTTGCCATCGCCGCCGCCCTGCAGACCCGTCGAGACGAAGGTGATGGCGGGGAATTTCTCGACCTCGAAGTAGCCCGCGATCTGTTTGTCGAAGGCCGGATCGTGCGTGTCGATGGACCGGGGATCGACGGTGAAGGTGAGCTTCGTCGCCTGCCAGTTCGCCGGGTCATAGGCGAACCCGCCCTCCAGGCCGTTGAAGCGGGCGGTGTAGTGCGAAAAGCCCATGTGGACGATCTTCACCGTCAGGCTGGCGTGGCGCTTGTCGAGCACATAGTCGCCGGCCGGAACCTTGGCCGGATCGGTCGTCGAGGGCGCGGCCGCGGCGACGCCGGCTGCCAGCGCGAGCGCCAGGATCAGGGTCGGGGCGAAGGCGCGCGTCATAGTCGAAGGCTCCGGCGGGTCGGCCAAACAGGGTTGCCAGTCAACCTAGGCGAAAGACGGGCGCGCGCCATTTACGGCGTATGGCCCGCGCTGGCCCCTCGACACCCGCGACATCCGGGCCGCTTGGGCTTAAGAAAAACGCCGATCTGATCCGGAGCCGTTCATGACCTTCCGCGCGCCCGTCCGGGACCTCGCCTTCGCCCTCTCCGCCGTCGGCCACGACGCCCTGATCGCGCGGGCCTATGCCGACCTTGACGCCGACACGGTGGCCGCCGTCCTGGAGGCGGCCGGGGCCTTCACCACCGACATTCTCGCCCCGTTGAACCGCAAGGGCGACACCGAGGGCGCGCGATACGAAAACGGCAAGGTCACCGCCGCGCCCGGCTTCGCCGAGGCCTACCAGGCCTTCGTCGCGGGCGGCTGGAACTCGCTCAGCGCCGATCCGGCGCACGGCGGCCAGGGGCTCTCCAAAGCCATGGAACTGGCCGTCTTTGAGATGGTCCACGCCGCCAACATGGCTTTTGGCCTCTGCCCGATGCTGACCCAAGGCGCCATCGAGGCCCTCGACCTGCACGGCACGGAACGCCAGAAGCGCCTGGTGCTGCCCAAGCTGGTCAGCGGCGAATGGACCGGCGCCATGTGCCTCACCGAGCCGCAGGCCGGCTCCGACCTCGCCGCGTTGACATCCATCGCCCGGCCCGACGGCCAGGGCGGCTACCGGCTCTCCGGCCAGAAAATCTACATCACCTGGGGCGATCATGACGCCGCCGAGAACATCTGCCACCTGGTGATCGCGCGCACGCCCGACGCACCGCCCGGCGTCAAGGGCATCAGCCTGTTCCTGGCCTCGAAGTTCCAGGTGAAGGACGACGGCGGGCTGGGGCCCCGCAACGACTTCCGGGCCGCCTCGATCGAGCACAAGCTGGGCATCCACGGCTCGCCGACCTGCGTCATGCTCTACGAGGACGCGCAGGCCGAACTGGTCGGCGAACTGGGCCAGGGCATCCCGCACATGTTCGTCATGATGAACGCCGCGCGCCTGCAGGTAGGCGTCCAGGGCGTCGCCATCGCCGAGCGGGCCTTCCAGCAGGCGCTGGCGTTCGCCCAGGACCGTAAGCAGGGCCGCACGGTCTGGGAGGCAGACGGTGCGATCTATGGCCACCCGGACGTGCGCCGGACGCTGATGCTGATGAAGGCCAAGATCGAGGCCGCCCGCGCCATCTGCCTGACCACCGGCGTGCTATCCGACCTCGGCAGGCTCGCCGACAGCGAGGAAGAGCGCGCCGCCGCCAAGGCCCGCCAGGAGCTGCTCACCCCGATCGCCAAGGCCTGGTCGACCGACATCGGCGTCGAGGTGGCGTCGATGGGTTTGCAGGTGCACGGCGGCATGGGCTTCATCGAGGAGACCGGCGCCGCCCAGCACTACCGCGACGCCCGTATCGCCCCGATCTACGAGGGCACCAACGGCATTCAGGCCATCGACCTGGTCGGCCGCAAGGTCCGCATGGCCGACGGCGCGGTGATGAAGAGCCTGCTGGGCGACCTGGCGCTGACCGCCGAGCGCCTGAGCGAGGTTCCGGACCTGGCGATCGTCGGCCGTCGCCTGGGCGCGGGTGTCGCGGCCCTGGAGCGGGCCACCGACTGGATCCTGGCCAACGGCGGGCCGCCCAGCCTGTCGGCCGCCACGCCCTATCTGAAGCTGGCCGGCGACGTGATCGGCGGCGCCATGCTGGGCCGCCAGGCGCTCGCCGCGGCGGGTTCACCCACGTTCTCCGATGACCCGTGGCTCAAGAGTAAAGCCGCCCTCGCCCGCGTCTTCGCCGGTCAGGTCCTGACCCAGGCGCCCGGCCTGGCCGACGGCCTTATGGACGGCGGCGATGACCTGGAGGCCACCAGCGCCCAGGCGCTTTCCGCTTCGTAGACCTGGCGGCCGCCTCAGGCCGCCTGAAGCGCCGGAGCGTCATGCAGGGCCGGGTCGAGGCCCTGGCCCATCAGGTCGATGAAATTGTCGCGGAAGAAGGCGCGCTTGGCCGCCTCGGGCATGCCGTCCAGGCTATCGTTAAACCGCTTCAGCGGATTGCGGCCGCCTTCGACGTGCGGGAAGTCCGAGGAGAACAGCAGCATCTCGCGACCTGAATTCTCGATGATCCAGCGGGTGTCCTCGTGCGGGTAGGGCGTGGCGCGGAACTGGCGGCGCAGGATTTCGCTGGGCCTGGCCGACAGCGTCTGTAGCCGCTCTTCCTTGCCGAAGGCCGCGACGCCGGAGTCCAGGAACCGCATCAGGCTGGGCAGCCACGACGCGCCGAGCTCGATCGCGCCCCACTTCAGCCGCGGGAAGCGGTCGAAGACCCCGTCGATGACCAGGGCCGAAAGCGTCTGCCACAGGCTGAGTGGGATCGACATGAAAGTGAGCGAGGTGAAGTTCTCGTCGCCACCGTGGAAGTCCTTCACGAACGGCAGGCCGTTTTCCAGATAGTCGTGCGCCATCTTCTCCTCACCGCCG
Source organism: Alphaproteobacteria bacterium (assembly GCA_025359785.1). Taxonomy (GTDB): domain Bacteria; phylum Pseudomonadota; class Alphaproteobacteria; order Caulobacterales; family Caulobacteraceae; genus Phenylobacterium. Next base: position 43,660 of record JANYET010000052.1, read on the forward strand.
ACGTGGAAGAGGATCGGCAGGCCGGCCTCCTCAGCCAACGCCCAGAGCGGGTCCAGCTCCACATGGCTGGGCGAGAAGCCCGGCGGGTGGCGCGACGCGATCACCAAGGCCTTGGCGCCCAGGGCGATGGCTTCCCGAGCAATCTGTGGCGCGCGCTTGCGATCCACCAGCGGCACATAGGCCGTAGCCAGCAGGCGGCGGTCCACCGCGCAGAACTCGGTCATCATCCGGTTGTGAGCGCGCGCGGTTTCCAGCGCGAGGTCGATCTCGCCCATCTGCTCCAGGCCGAAATTGGACAGGCAGGCCGTGGTGAACACCAGCTGGCTCGCGAAGCCGAAGTGGTCGAGCGCCTTGGGGCGGTCAGCCGCGCGGAAGGCGCCCAGCGCCTGATAGTTCTTGCGCAGCAGCAGGTTCGCCTCGTCGCCGGCGCGGAACTCGGCGTCATCCTGCATCGCCTGGATCTTCGCCGACCACTCCGGAAGGATCGCCTTGGGGCCGGCCAGTTCGACGAACCGGTCGCGGAATTTCGGGTCGATATAGGGGTTGATCGTGCCCGGCAGCTCCATCACGTGGCTGTCGGCGTCGTGGATGGTTTGGCCCTCGACGTATGGCATGCGAAATCCTCCCTTATGGTTGCCCCTATTTCGCACGCTGAGGCGGCGCGCCGTCAAGCAAAGCTGTTCGCGATGCATTCGGCTGAGGCTGCGTCGGCCTTGATCGGCTGGACGTTGAGCGTGGACGGGGTCGGCGGCCGGATCGTCGAGACCGAGGCCTACGACCATGAGGATCCGGCCTCGCACAGCTTCGCGGGTCCGACCGAGCGCAATGCGGTGATGTTCGGGGCGGCGGGCGCGGTCTACGTCTACCGGTCCTACGGTATCCACTGGTGCATGAACCTGGTCACCGCCGGGCCGGCCAGCGCCGTCCTGATCCGCGCCATCGAGCCCACCGACGGCCTCGACCTGATGATCGCCCGGCGCGGCCTCGACGATCCCCGCCGCCTGTGTTCGGGTCCTGGGCGTCTGTGCCAGGCGCTGGGCGTCAGCCGCGACCTCAACGGGATGCGCATCGACCGCCCGCCGTTCGCACTGACACCCGGTCTGCCGGCAGAGGTGATCGTCGGGCCGCGTATCGGCATCACCAAGGCTGTCGCCTTGCCCTGGCGCTTCGGAGAGGCCGGCTCGCGGTTCCTCTCACGGCCATTTCCGAAGGCTTGACCCTCAGCCCAGGTGCGCGAAGAGCAGCCCGACATAGGCGGCCATCGCCAGCGCGCCCAGCGGCGTAACGATCTCATGGAAGCGCGGTCGGCGGATCGCGAAGCCGGCGGCGGCGAGGACCGCGAAGGCCCCGTGAAAGGCCAAATTTCCACGCGACGGCAAGCGTCCTTCGAGAATCCATACCCTGGCCACGGTCGAGGTCAGCATGAGCAGCAACGCGGCGAAGAACGGGCGGCGCTCACGGTAGAAATGATCCTTAAGGTCAACGGGTCGATTCTCCGGGAAGTCCGGCAGCACCAGGCCGCACATCATGTAGAGCAGGATCATCTGCGTCAGCACCGCGCAGAACTGCACGAACGTCCAGTTCGTGTGTCGCGCCAAATCGAAACTGGTCCACCAGGCCTGCGCCGTGATCACCAGCAGCAGCGCCGACCAGAGGATCGTCGGGAGGTAGAAGGTCACCCGGCCACGCGCCAGCAACAGGCCACGATAGCCCTGCAGGATCTGGGTGATCGCCAGGCCCAGGATGATCGAGAGCAGGACCGAGAGGTAGGAAAACGCGTCCACATGCCGAGTTAGACCGCCAGTTCGCGGCCCGCGCAAGGCGGCGGCTGCGGCCGCGGGACGCCGGCCGCAGCCTCCAGGCGATCCTGTCAGTCCCAGGCCGGGTTCAGCGCGGCTCGCTCGCGGCGGCGCGGATGCGGGCGTTGGATTGCGCCAGCGCTGCATCGGGGATCGAGACCATCTGGCTCGTATCGATCTCCCTCGGGACCGCGTGCGGCCCCGGCAGGGCCGGCGGCGGCTGCGGGGCCCGCTGCGCCTGCAGATTGGCGATCGCCTGATCCGACCGCAGGCGGGCCTGCAGGGTCGCGAGTTCATTGGTCTGGGCGATGTCGCGGGCGCGGGCGGCCTGGGCTTCGGCGAAGGCCAGCGCGTCGCGCGCCTGGATCAGATCGCGGACGGGCTGGGCCGCCGCCGGCCCGGCGAGGGCGAGGGCGAGGGCGAGGGCGAGGGCGAGGATCGCGAGGAAGGCGGGCGCGCGCACGGCCGCTGAACGCGCGCCGGCTACTTGCGCTCCACGTGGAAGCGGATCAGCTCGTTCTTCGGCGCGTCCCAGTCCGGGCTCAGCTCGACGGCCTTCTGATAATCGAAATAGGCGGACTTGGAGTCCTCCAGGCCCTCATAGGCCAGCGCCCGGTTGAAATAGACCTTGGCCGGCTGTTCGACGCCCAGTTGCAGGCCCTTGTTCAGGTCCGGCAGGCTGGCAGCGTAGTGGTGCTCGCCGATGGCGACGGCGCCGCGGTTGACATAGGCCTCGCCCATGTCCGGCCGGATGCGGGCGGCCTCGTTGAAGTCCAAGGTCGCGTCGGACCAGTTCAGCCGGCGCATCTTCAAGACGCCGCGGTTGACCAGGGTCCCGGCCCGGTCCCGGCTGTTCAGCATCTCCTTGTCGAGCGCCTCGGTGCAGGGCTCCTCGAGGCGTACGCCCGACTTTCCGGACAAAGCCGCCTTGGAACAGGCCTCCGCGAGACCCCCGCCGATCACTGTCACCGACGCGCGCGCCGCGCCGCCTACCAGCAGGGCGGCGATGGCCGCCGCGCCTAGGATCAGCCGCTTCATGGGATTGTCTCCTCGCCAGGCCGGGCGGTTCTAGAGCGACCGCGTACCGGCGTTCGGAGCGGAGCCTCCTCCCACAACCGGCGGCTGTCAACGCGAGCCTGAGGCCAGGTCAGAGCGGCGCCTCGGTGGGCTCCCGCGCGCCTCGGAAGCGGACCAGTTCGCGGTGCAGGATGTAGAGCCCGCTGGCCGCCACGACAGCGGCGCCGGTCAGTGTGGCCGCATGCGGCAGGTCGCCCCAGATCAGATAGCCCAGGATCGTCGCCCAGATCAGCTGGCTGTAATCGAAGGGTGCGACCACGCCCACCGGCGCCACGCGGATCGCCTCGGTCAGAAACAGCTGGCCGACGCCGCCGATCAGGCCGCCGAGGATCAGCACCGCCAGGGTCGCGCCGTCCGGCGTCACCCAATGGAAAGCCGATCCGACGAGGCCCGCCACCGTGCCGGCCAGTGTGAAATAGAAGACGATGGTCGGTCCCTTCTCGGTGACCGCGATCTGGCGGATCTGCACCGTGGCCAGAGCGCTGCCCAGCGCGGCGGCGAGCGCGAAGCCGACGCCGACCAGGTTCAGCTGTCCGCGAACCGGTCGCACCATGATCAGGACGCCGATGAAGCCCGCCACCACCGCGCCCCAGCGATGCCAGCCGACGAACTCCTTCAGCATCAAGGCCGAGAGCGCGGTCATGAACAGCGGGGCTGCGAAGGTGAAGGCGGTGGCCTGGGTCAGCGCCAGGTGCTGCAGGGCGGAAAAGCCGCAGATCATCCCGAACAGGCCGACGGCCGAGCGATGCAGATGGCCCAACGGACGCTGGGTTTTCAGCACCGAGATCCCCGCGGTGCGCCAGATGTAGATACCCAGCGGAACGAAGGCGATGGCGTTGCGGAAGAAGATGATCTCGAAGACCGGGATACCGTGCTGGCCGGTCCACTTCACGATCGCCCCCAGGCCCGCCATGCAGACCATCGCCATCATCCGATAGGCGATGCCGAGACCGTTGCGGTGGTGCGCGGGGTGGGTTGTGGCGGGCGTCACGGTGGCGGTGTGACGAGCCTTGGCCGCGCGGTCAACGCCGCGGGCGCGCAACCTTTGCGACGGTTCGTGACAACCGCCGCCGCGCGGGCCGATCAGGCGTCGTGCTGGATCAGCACCTGGCAGCCGGAGCGCGTCGACCAGGCGGCGTGCCGCGAGCCTGCCGGCATGCCGTGATAGTCGCCCGGGCCGTAGTCGCCCTCGGCGCTGGTGACGTCGCCGGAGAGGATAAGCGAATGTTCGAAGGTCCGGTGGCGGTGCGCGGGCACCACGGAGCCCGGCTGGCACTCGATCAGGAACGTCCGCTTACCCCACAGGCGCTTCATCCGCACGCCGGGGGCGAGCTTGCGCCAGGCGCCTTGCGCGAACCGTTCGATGTCGATGCCGGCGACGGAGATCATCTGCGCCCCGGACAAGGCCTGGTCGATGCCGGCCCAAAGGTCGGCCGGCAGCGTCATCGCCGGCAGGGCCATGTCGAGGCTCGCCATGGCGCGTTCGGCCGGCGTGGCTTCGATCCAGGTGTCGCCAGAGACTCTGAGGCTCTCGGTCACAGCCCTTCGGGTCATCGCTCCAGTTTCTCCTTCAGCGCCGCGCTGCCGCGGCGGACCCAGCTCTTCACGGTTCCCAGGGGCGCGCCCAGCGCCGTGGCCAACTCGGAGTGGCTCAATCCATAGACATACATGAGCACCACGGCATTCCGATGCAGTTGCGGCAATTCCTCCAGGCATTCCTTTAGTCTGGGGTGCACGTAGTCCAGATCGACCCTCGGCGCCTCAAGGTCCGGCGGCAGCTGGGCTGTGACCTTGGGCTGCCGGTCCAGGGCCACGCGGCGGACGATCACCGCGACCCAGGTGGACGCCGTGCCCTTGGCCGCGTCGAAGCGGTGGGCGTTGCGCCAGATCTTCAGGAACCCTTCCTGCACCGCGTCCTGGGCCAGGCCATGGTCGCGCAGGATGCGCAGGGCGATGCCGTACAGCTTGCCCCCGATCAGCCCATAGAGCTCGCCCGCCGCGGCGCGGTCGCCCGCGGCGATGGCCCGCAGCAATGCGGCCAATCGGTCTTCGTCGAGCATCTGCCCCCAACGCCTGCGCGAGTGTCGCCTACCGCAATTGGCGGCGTTCTAGTCGCATGCGAGGGCCGCCGCCAGTGGCAGATCGTTGTTTTGCGAGCTGCGCCTCAGCGCCCGTCGACCGAGAAGGCGAGCAGCAGGTTGTTGGCGCCGGCGCTGCCGCCGTAGCCGGAGTGGATGAACATCATCCCGCCGGCCACCGTGGCCCCGCCCATGTCGAGCGTGCCGCCAGGCGCGGCTTTCAGGCCGTTGACCGTATCGACCGGCATGGTGGTGTCGTAGTCCCAGATGAGCTTGCCGTCGGCGGCGGCGTAGGCGCGCAGGTGGCCGTCCAGCGCGCCGGCGAACACCGCGCCGGGGATGGCCGTGCCAGCCTGGGAATAACCCGGCAGACAGCGGCCGGAGGGCACGTTGCACGTCACGCCGGTCGGCGCATCGACCTGCCAGAGCGTCTTGCCGTCGGTGACCCGAAGCGCCGCCAGGCCCGGCCGACCGCGATCCGGGCGGTCAGCCAGCGGGGCGTAGAGGATCTTGCCGTCGGTGGCCGAGCCCCATTCGACGCCGCCGCTGGCCCCGCCGCTGCCCAGCTTGGCCGACTGCCAGACGGTCTTTCCGGTGTCCGGGTCCATCGCATAGACGATCGCCGACTTGTTGCCGGTGATCAGCAGCGACCGGCCGCCGGGCAGGTTGACCAGTTCCGGCGACGACCCGAAATCGTAGTCCGGGCCGCGCTGGCCCAGCGGGCCGTTGATCGTACCCGACATGAAGTTGTCGTCCTTCAGGACCTGGTTCACCCAGCGGATCTTGCCGGTCTTCAGCTCCATGGCGACCACGGCGTCTGACGTCGGATGGTCGATCTCGGTGTAGCTGTCGCCGGTCGAGACGTAGAGCTGGCCGCGCCTGGTGTCGATGGTCGGCGCGGACCAGATCGCTCCGCCAGCCGGACCGTACATCTGGGTTCCGGCGGCGTTCTTGCGCGTCGGATGCGGGGTCGCCTCGAGGATCGAGCGCGTCCAGACGATCTTGCCAGCGCGGGCGTCGACCGCCACCACGGTCCCGATGAAGGTGCAGCAGCCATAGGCGCCGACGTTGCCTTGGCTCTCCTCGGACGCCGACAGGGGCACGTAGAGCACGCCGCCGAACAGCGCCGGCGATCCGGTGATCCGTCCCACCCGGTGGTCGCCGATGCGGACGCTCCACAGGTCCTTGCCGGAGCCCGCGTCGAAGGCGTGGACGAACATCCGGTCGTCGCCGAGATAGAGCGCGTAGCCGCTGGGGGCCGAGGCCAGCCGGCCCACGGTCATCGAGGCCCGGCCGCCGCCGCGATAGTCGAACCGCCAGTGGACGCAACCGGTCTTCGCATCCAGCGAATAGACCTTGCCGCCCAGGCTGGCGACGAACAGCCGGTCGCCGAACACCAGGGGCTCGGTGTTCTTGGTGCCCGGATAGGCGAAGGCCCACTTCACCTTCAGGCGCGGGATCTCGGCGGCGGTGAAGCCGGGCTTGGGCTGATAGCGGCTGTTCTCGAGGTCGCGACCCCAGCCGTTCCACTGTGGACCGTTGGGCTGCAGCGGACCATTGACCTTGCAGAGGTTGGGATCGGGGCCTTGAGCGCTCTGCGGCACCGGCGACTTGCCGGTGATGAAGCGGACGACGCCATAGATCTCGGCCGGGCTCATGCCCTCGGCCATCGGCCGCATCGCCCCGAGGGTCAGGGCGTCATAGACCTCTTCCGGCGAGCGGCCGGCCAGCAGTTGCCGGCTCGGCGCGCGGCCGACCGCCGGTTCATGACAGGCCGCGCATCGCGCCTTGAAGATCGGCTCGCCGCTGACCGGATAGAGGCCTGCGGAGTTCTCTGGCGGCACGACGTAGCCGGCCTTGGGCGTCACCGCCGGTCGGGCATTCGGCTGCGCCAGGGCTTGCGGGACAGCCAAGGCCAGCAGGACGAGGCCCACCAGGGCCGCGCCGAGCCGAAGCCTCACAGGCCGCGACCGCACCGGGCCGCCGCCCTATTTGCCGTCCACCGAATAGGCCAGCAGCACATTGACCCCGTTCGAGCCTACGCGGGCCGCGCCATTGTTGCCGCTCATCACGTAGACCATGCCGCGGGCGATGGTCGGACCCATGCCGTCGATGCCGCCGCCGGGCTGACCCTTGATGCCGTTCAGCGTGTCGTAGGTCCGCGAGGTGGTGGAATCTTCCCACACGATCTTGCCGGTCTTGGCGTCGTAGGCGCGGAACCAGCCATCGAATGCGCCCTCGAAGACCAGGCCCGGAATGATCGCCGGCGCGGCCGATTGCGAGCGGATGCAGTTACTGGGCTTGCCCTTGTCCGCGGCGTAGACGCACGGGGCCTTGGGCGCGGGCGCGGACCACAGAATCTTGCCGGTCGCCGGGTCGAGCGCGTAAAGGCCGGGCTTGGCCGACGGAACCTTGCCGGGGCCGAAGATCGCCTGGGCTTCCGGCGTCAGATTGCGCCCCTCCGCGAAGATCAGACCGAGGTCAGAGATCGGCACATAGACCTGCGTGTCGTCCGCGCCGATGCCCCATTCGACTCCGCCCAGGGCCGAGCCGTTGCCCACCGGGGTTTTCCAGATCAGCGCGCCGCTATCGGGATTGATTCCGTAGACGATGCCCGACTTCTGGCCGGCCACCAGCACCTGTTTGCCGCCCTTGAGGGTCATCAGAATCGGCGTCGCGCCGAAGTCGTAGTCCGGGCCCATCGGCGTCGGGCAGTTGCCAGACTGCGAAGTCGGTCCGCAGCCCATGACGAAATTGTCGCGCTCGGTCACCTGGCGGCGCCAGCGGATCGCACCGGTCTTGATGTCCAGCGCCACGACAGCATCGGGGCCGATGGTGTCCACATCGGTGTAGCTGTCGCCGGTGACCACATAGACCAGGCCCCGCTTGAGATCGAGCGACGGCGCGGCCCAGATCGCAGCGCCCGCGGGGCCAGAGACCTTCAGGCCGCCGCCCTTCTCGCGCACCACCCGGGTCGGCTCGTCGATCATCGACGTCTTCCAGAGCAGCTTGCCGGTCTTGAGGTCGAGCGAGGCCAGCGAACCCCGGAACGTACAGCAGGCGTAGCCCTTGCTCATGGCCGCGGCCTCCTCGATCGAGGAAATCGGCACCAGCAGGCGATCGCCGGCGATCACCGGGGCGGCGGTGAGGACCGAAGCCGAGTGGCTCTCCAGCTCGGCGCTCTTCCAGAGCTGCTGGCCGGTCTGGGCGTCGAAGGCCCGGACGTGGCGGTCGCTCTGGGCGACGACGGCGAGCCAGCCCGAGGGCGAGATCGGCGACTTCAGCACGATCGGCGTGGCGCGGGCCACCATGTCGTTGACCGACCAGTGGACGCAGCCGGTCTTGGCGTCGAGGGCGTAGAATTTGCCCGAGCGGTTGGTGACGAACAGCCAGTCGCCGACCACGCTCGGCTGGCCGCCGCCGGTCATTGAGAAGGCCCACTTCACCTTCAGCCGCGGCACATCGGCGGCGCTGAGGCCCGGGTTGCGCTGGAACCGCGAGGACCGATCGTCGAGGCCAGTCGAGGCCCAGTCGCCTAAGGCGGCCTGGATCGGCGGGTTGGTGGCGCATTTGGGATCGAGCGTGGTCGGGCCCTTCACCGCGACCTGCGGCATTTCCACGCCCGGCGTACGGGCGCTGGCGGCAGGGGCCGCGGATGGGGTCTCAGAGGGAGCCGGCGCGGTCAGATAGGCCGCGACCGCCTGCTTGTCGGCGTCGCTCAGGCCCTGCGCCATCGGCGCCATGATGCCGCCGGTCAGGGCCGCGACGATGTCCGCCGCCGGGCGTTGCGCCAGGTCCGCGCGACTGGGGGCGCGGGGATTGCCGCCGCCATGGCAGGCCTTGCAGCGGGTCTCATAGATCGCCTGGCCGTCGGGCGCCGCAGGCTGGGCCTGCGCCGAAAACGAAATGACGGATGTCGCCGCCAGGGCAAGCCCCGCGAGCCATGTGCGCATTGAAGACAACTTAGGAATCCCCCCGCAGTTTCTTATTTTCCTGAATCAGGTATGGCGCACCCTGCACCGAACAGGCGGCGGCGTCACCTTTCAGACGGTGACGCCGCCGGCCGTTTCGACGATTCCGGCTGCTCGTCTAGCGCGAGGCGGCCGGCGGCGCCTTGGACTCGGCCGCGGCCGCGGCCACCGCCGGCGTGGCGGCCGGCATCGGCTGGGCGGCCGGCGTCGCGTCGGGCTTGGCGGGCCCGCGCCTTGGCATCAGCTTCGACGCCGCCGCCAGTTCCGCCGCGTCGAGCGCGCCGTCGTGGTTGGTGTCGATCAGCGCGAAATACTTCTTCAGCATGGCCACAGGACCCTGTGCGCCGCCCTTGAGTTCGGCGAGCTCAATCTTGCCGTCCATGTTGTCGTCGAGGATGCCCATCAACAGGTTGGCGCCCAGCGCCTTCTCGTGGTCCGGCGTCGGGCGAGCGACCGTCTCGTCGGCCCAGCGGTAGTGCAGGTAGGTGGCCATCATTTCCTGGGACGTCTGCTCGCCCATCTGGACGGTCTTGGTCGGATCGGGGTTACCGGGATTGCGGCTGGAATTGTCATAGGTCCAGCGGGCCAGAATCTTCGCGCCGGCCGGCACTTTCAGCGGCGTCTTCAGGAAATACTCGTACTGCCAGTTGAAATCGTAGCGCGGGAGCGCGAGCAGCTTTTCGGTCTTGCCGTTCGGATAGATGATCGACACCTGGGTCGAGCCGCCGCGCACGTGAGCGTGCGGTGTGATGCCGTAGAGGATCGCGTCGGCCGGGAAGGTGATGTAGCTGGTCTCGGGGTGGAACTCCTCGTTCGGCGGAATCTCGATCGAGAAGTCGAAGATCAGGAAGGTCCGCAGGATGTACTTCGGCTCCTGGCCCTTCGGATAGAAGTAGAGGCCCATCTGGGTTTTCTCGGTCGTTTCCTTGCCGTAGGGCGTGTAGTGGTTCTGGAAGCCCACGCCGCCCGAGGCCGGCACCCAAACGCCAGTGTCCACCGGCTGGATGTTGGAGCCACGGCCCGGGCCGTAACCGCCCAGCGAGGCGCCCCATTGGCTTTCTGAGAAGGTATCGCCGGCGTGGTCGGTGCCGACGACGCCGGTCAGGATGTGGTGCACGACCTGACGGTCGGAAATGCGGAAGGTTGTGGCCTTCATCCAGCGGCCCTCGGCCATGGCGTTGACCACCACCGGGTGCTGGTAGTCCATGATCCCGCTGGCGGGGATCTTCACCGCCGGCACGTCGAGGACCACGTCGGGCTTGCCCAGCGGCCAGTCAGCCGCCTTGAACGCGACCTTCTTCAGCGGATCCTCGCCCACGCCGCGTTGCGCGCCGGCGTCGATCCAGTGGACCAGGGTCTTCATCTGCTGCGGCGTCAGGCGGTCGTCGTCCTGGAAGGCGCCCACGGTCTCGTCAGCCAGGTAGGGCGGCATGCGGTGCGTGCGGATCACCTCGCGGATCATCGGCGAGAAGCCCTTGATCTGCTCGTAGGTGTTGAGCGGCATCGGGCCGATCCCGCCCGGCTGGTGACAGGTGGCGCACTTGGCCTGGATGATCGGGGCGATGGTCTTGGCGTAGGAAATCTGCGCGAAAGTCGCGGCCTTGGCGCGTTCCGGGAACGCGATCAGCTCGCCCTTGGCCTCGCGGGTGGTCAGGGCGACCTTCTGGCCGGCGACCAGCGCATCGACGGCCGGCTTCGCCCCATCCACGGGACCGCGATAGGCGATGGTCCAGGTCTTCGGGTCGATGACGATGACCTCGGCGGCGCGGGTCACGCCGAGCTCCTCACCGACCAGCTGCTCGTAGTCGAACAGGATCGGCATCTCGAGGCCCGCGGCCTTGGCGTCGGCGACGACAGGATCGCGTCGCTCGCCGATGCGGCTAGCCACCGCCAGCATGTCGACGCCCTTGGGATAGGCGGCCTTCAGCGCCATCAGCGCGGGGGCGTCGGCGTGCAGCTGCTTGTCGCCGGAGGCATAGGTGACGAGCACCACGGCCTTGTCGTCGCTCATCCGATAGAGTTGGCGGGCCAGCAGGTTCTGGTCGGCCAGCATGAAGTCGTCGACCCGCGCCGGGCCCGCAACCTTCGGCGTCTCGGCCTTGGCCTGGCTCAGGCCATGCGACGCGCCGCCGAGCGCCAGCACGCCCAGGGCCGCGGCCAGCGTGGCGAGGCCGACCACCGTGGTCCTGGTGGAAATCTTCATCTGCCCGTCTCCCGTCCCTGATGCGTGTCTCTGGCGTGAGCCTTGGACACCTACGACCTGACGCTTGCCGTCAGATTGCCGTAGCGTCGCGCGTCAGCCATATTCGGCTGAAGTTACGATATACAGTGGATCATAGTGGATTCTCCCCTCCAGATGTCAACGGTTTCCGACGCCCGGGTGGTGCGGACGCGTGATGCGTTGCGCGAGGCGATGACCGAGCTCGCCACGGAGCATCCGCTGGACGCCATCACCGTGCGCGCCATCGCCGCGCGGGCCGGGGTCGGCTACGCCACCTTCTTCCGCCACTACCCGGACAAGGACGCCCTGCTGGCCGACGTGGCCGACCGGCTGATCCGTGAATTCCTGCAGCGTGTCGCGCCCCTGTTGCAGGAGCGTGACCGGGCCGCGGCCGCGCGGTCCATGTGCGACTTCGTCATGGAGCACCTGGCGATCTACCAGGCTCTGCTGGCTGGCGGTTCGGGCGAGACCGTGCGGGCGGAGATGCTGCGCCAGACGATGATCACGCTCACCGCCGCCCGGGGCCGCGCGCCGGAGGGTCCCTTCGACGAGCTGGTGCTGTTCCACCTGGTCTCATCGATCCTCAACCTGCTCACCTGGTGGCTGCGCAACCTCGGGCGCGTCGACGCCGCCACCATGGCCGAGCTCATCGAGCGCACGGTGCTGACGCCGATCAGCACGCTTCGCACCCAGCCGCTTACGGGGCTTTAGCCGCTCCTCGCCCCGCCCGCTCCCCTCGGACTTCGTCCCGGGGAAGAGGAGGATTTTTTACGAAGGCGTGTCGGAGGCGGCTAGGCTGGGGCGTCCTCGGCCTGACAGGGAGCCAAGCCCGATGCTCTACGCCCCGCTCTGGTACAACGCCGCAGAGATGGTGTTTTCCTGGTCGAAGGCGGCAGACGACGCCGTCATGGCCAAGCTGGGCGTCGTCCATGAACGCCTGGCCAGCCAGGGTAAGCTCGGCCCGTCACTGCGCCTGTTGCCGAACACGGCCGGCTGAGCGCCGATGCGAGCGCGCCCACCGATAAGCCGCAAATCTCCGGAGACGCTCATGGCCGTGCTTAGAAGCCTTCTCGCCGTGGTCGCCGGCATGGTCTTCATCGTCGCCGCCTCGACCGGCACTGACCTCGTGCTCAGCAAGACACTCGCGCCGGAGATGGCCTCGACGCACGCACCGGCGGCCGACCTGGCGCTGGCGCTCGCCTACCGCACGATCTTTGGCGTCATCGGCGGCTGGATCACCGCGAAGCTGGCGCCCAGCCGGCCCGTCGCCCACGCGGTCGTCCTGGGCGTGATCGGAGCGCTCGCGGCGCTGGCCGGCCTCGTCGTGATGTGGGGCGCCGGACAGCCCTGGTATCCGATCGGCCTCGTCGTGCTGGCGCTGCCGGAGTGCTGGCTGGGCGGCAGGCTCGCCGCGAGGCGTTAGACGCTTGGCGCTAGGCCCGTTTCGGGACCACCGGCAGGACCACGTGGCTGGGTCGCGTGGCGTCCACATAGACCGTGTTCTTCGCCACCCGGCGGGTCAGGCCGGTTCCTTCCGGCGCGCCGGTGTTCGGGTTGACGTCGAAGTGCGGGAAATTGCTCGACGAGACATCCAGCCGGATGCGGTGACCGGCCTTGAACAGGTTCGAGGTCGGAAAGGCCGTGACCTTGATCGGATAGGCTTGGCCCGGCGTCATCAGCGATGGCGTCTCCCAGCTGTCGCGATAGCGGCAGCGCAGGATCCCGTCGGTGAGGTTGAGGGCATAGCCTTCCGGATAGTCCTGGCTCGGCGGATAGAGGTCGATCAGCTTGATCGTGAAGTCGGTGTCCGGACCGTCGGAGGCGATCCATAGGTTGGCGACAATGGCGCCGGTGACCTCGATGTCCTCGGTCAGAGGCGGCGTCTGGAAGACCAGGACGTCGGGCCGGGCCTCCAACGGCAGGTAGGGCTGGCGTGAGCCGTAGACGGTGGGTCCTTCACGCTGATCGAAGCCGCCGCCGCGCATCAGCGGCTCGCCCGAGGTGATCGTACCGCCGATGCTGGGGACCGGCCGGCCAGGATCGAAATCGTAGGTGATCGGCTGGGCCGCCGCCGCTTGCGGCTTAGACGACAGCCCGCCGTCGCCGTGCAGATGAAACGCCGTCAGCCTGGCGTCGGTGATCGGCCACGCGCTTTCGGTGCGCCAGCGCCCACCGTGCATCAGCCGGCCCTCCGGCGTTTTCAGACCTGAACCGCCACCCATCACGAACAGGCGCACCGGCGGGTCGGGATCGGCCAGGCTGGAGCCCTTCAGATGCCGGTCAAACCAGGCGAGCCGCTGGGCGTCGTAGTCGCCGTGGCCGAGGGCATCGAGCGTCGAGGCCGGCCCGAAGTCGATGTCGCCGGAATAGGTCGTCGAGCGCGCGCCGTGGGTCCACGGTCCCATGATCAGGCGGACGGGTCCCTTCTTGCGCTTGGCCAGCGCCACATAGTTGTCAGTCGTCGAGCGCGAATAGGCGTCGTACCAGCCGGACATATGGATCATGGCCGCGTCGGAGAACCGGTCGTAGGAGCCCTCGGCATAAATGCCGACCTGCTTCCAGTAGGCGTCGAAATCGCCGTGCCGCCACTGATCGAGGACATAGGCCTCGTAGTCGGGGATCAGCGACAGCGGCGTGTGGCCGGCCTTCCACGGCATGGAGCCGAACCAGGCCTTGATATCCACCGCCTTCAGCGCCGCCATCAGGCGCGGGTTCTTCTGTGCCTCGGGGCTTTCGAGGCCGAGATTGTAGGCCCAGGTCACCTGTTTCAGCTCAAAGGCGCCGCCCTGGCGGATGCCGTCCTGGTAGGCGTTGGCAAAGCCGCCGCAGTCGAGAACCATGGCCTTCAGGCCAGGCGGCGCGAGGCACGCCAGCGCCGCTTGGGTATGGGCGGCGTAGGACAGCCCCATGGTCCCGATCCGTCCGTCGCTCCACGACTGGGCGGCCAGCCAGCGGCAGGTGTCGAAGCCGTCGGCGCCCTCGCTGAGGTATTTGACGAATTCCCCCTCGGAGTCGTAGCGGCCGCGGCAGTCCTGGAAGACCACGACGTACCCTTGGCGCACATAGGTCGCGGCCACCTCGGCGCGGGTCTTCGGCGTCTTCGGACTGGCCTGGGTAATGTCGCGGAAACTGGTGACGTTGCGGCCATAGGGGGTGCGCTCCAGGATCACCGGAAAGCGGCCGGCGACCGCCTTTCCGCCGCGCGCCGGGCGCCGGGCGCCAGACGTCGGTGGCGAGCCGGACCCCATCGCGCATGGTCACGCCGACATTGCTCTGCAGCACGACCTCGTAGGGCGCCTCAGCGGCCGTCGCGCGACCCGCGCCGGCAAGCGTGAAGGCGGCGATCAGGCGCGAGAGGCCGCGGCGCGTGAGGGGCGAGGCTTCAGTCATCCGAAAAGGCTCGCACGCCCTGTCGGGGCCGCCTAGCGTCGTTCGTCCTTCGGGACACGCAAGGGGGGCGTCACGCCGACTGGACGCTAGATTTTGTCGGTCTCGCGCCAGGCCGCGGCGATCAGGTCCTCGAGCACGCCAGGGTCCACGTCGGCTAGCTTATTGATGTAGAGGCAGCCCTTGCCGGTCTTGTGCTTGCCAAGGCGGGCGAGGCGCTCTTCCCAACCTTCGGGGTGCTTGATGTAGAACACCAGCTGGCCGCTTCGGGGCGAGAAGCCCATCGCCAGGATGCGCCCCTTCTTGCCGCCGGCCAGATCGTATTCCCGCTCCCCGAAGCCTACCAGGGTCGGGCCCCACATCCTTGGTTTCAGGCCGGTGACCTTGCCCATCAGGGCGCACACCACCGCGCCGTCCGCCGGCTTCGGCGATCCAGCGATGAAGGCGTCGACATCGACGTCCGTCGCCTTGGTCTTCGGTTCGTAGCCCATGGCCGCCGAGCCTATTTACCGTCCACCGAGAAGGCGAGCAGCACATTGTCCGGACCGCTGGAGCCCGAGGCGCCGTTGAAGCCGGCCATGAGGAAGGCCATCGATCCAGCGAAGGTCATGCCCGTGGCGTCGAGGTTGCCGCCGCGCTGGTTCTTGACCCCATTGACCGTCTCGTACTTGCGGCCCGCGGTGTCGTAGTCCCACAGCGGCTTGCCGGTCTTGGCCTCGAAGGCGCGGACGTGGCCGTCCTGGTTGACCCCGAACAGCACCCCGTTCGCCAGGCTCGGCGGGCCGGAATAGCCGTTGCCGCAGCGGCCCTCGAAGCTGCACTTGGCGGGCTCCGGCGCGCGGTGGCGCCAGATCAGCGCCCCGTCGGCCAAGCGTAGCGCCGACAGCGTCGGCATGCCCCGGTCGGCGATGCCGACGTAGAGGTTGTCGTTGTCGGCGGCCATGCCCCACTCGACACCGCCCAGCGCGCTGCCCTTGCCGATGCGGGTCTGCCAGAGGATCTTCCCGTCATCGGGGTTGAGGCCATAGACCTGGCCCGACTTCTGGCCGGCGAACAGCATGTCCTTGCCGCCCTTTTGTCCCTTTGCCGAGGGCATATGCTTCAGGATCGGCGCGGAGCCGAAGTCGAAATCCGGGCCGTTGGGCGTTGGGCAGTTGACCCCCGGCTTCTGCTGCGGACAGCCGACCAGGAAGTGGTCGAGTTCGGTCATCTGGTGGGCCCATCTGATTTTTCCAGTTTTCAGATCCATCGCCTCGACCGCGTCGGAATAGTGCTCCTCGACATCGGTGTAGCTGTCGCCGGTGGCGACGTAGAGGACGCCGCGCTTGGGATCGATGGTCGGCGATGACCAGATCGCCGCGCCGGCCGGCCCGTACATCTGCGTGCCGGCCGCGTTCTTCTTGAAGGGCGCCGGCGCCGTCGGGATGGCGTAGGACTTCCACTTGATCTTGCCGGTGGCCGTATCGATCGCCGCGACCGCGCCGCGCTGCTTGCAGCACTCATAGGCGGCCAGGCCCGCGACGCCTTCCTCGAACGACGACAGCGGTACGTAAAGGGTATCGCCCCACAGCGCCGGCGCGCCGGTCAGGATGCCGCGGCCGCCGGTATCGATGACCACGTGCCAGAGCTCCTGGCCGGAGTTGGCGTCGACCGCCACCTGGTTGCGGCCCATGTCGCCGAAATAGGCGGCCCAGCCGGACGCGGCCTTCGGGTTCTTGCCGACCGAGACCGTCACGCGCACCGAACCGCGCGCCTTGTAGCCCCAGGCCACGCAACCGGTCTGCTTGTCCAGCGCATAGACCTGACCGGAGGAGCTGGTGACGAACACCCGGTTGCCGACCACCGTCGGCTGGCCATAGCGGCCGCCCTGATAGGCGAAGGCCCATTTCACGGCGAGCTTCGGCGTGTTGGCCGCGTTGATCGTGGTGGAGGCCGCGACCCGAGTGTTCTGCTTGTCGGGGCTCCAGCCGTTCCACGACGGGCCGGCCGGATTGAATTTGGCGTCCGCCGAACAGGCGTTCTTCGCCTCGCCTGCCAGGTCGAACTTGGCGTCGGGCGCCTGGCCGGTGACCCATGAGGCGATGGCGCCGATGTCAGTGTCCGACAGGCCCGCGGCCATGGCCTGCATCTTGCCGGTCTTGAGGGCGTCGGCGATCACGTTCGGGAACTGCGCCGCCAGTTCCGAGCGCGAGGGTGCATGCTCGACCGGCGGCAGGTGACAGGATTTGCAGCGCTGGTTGAACAGCTCTTCGCCGTGGGCCTGCAACTTGGCGAGCGCGGCGGCCTGGGCCTGTCGCGCGGCGAGCGCATTGGTGGCCGCGCCGGCCGGTTGACCCCCGGCGTTTTCGCCGTTCACCGACTGCGCGAAGGCTTGGCCGCCCAAGGCGGTGATCGCAATGACGGCCGCGATGGCCGCGCCCAGGACTGGCTTCATGATCGCCCCCGAATGTTCCCTCGGCGCCGCCTGTCGCGGTGCTCTTTGCGGTCAGCATAGCGCAGATTGGATTTCAGCCAGATTTCTCGCGCGCACCCCGCCGCCTCAATCAGACCGACGCAGGGCTCACGTTGCGAGACCGTCACGCTGTTGCAGCGCCGGAAGGTTCCGACGCGGGCCGGAAAGACCCCGGTCATGGGGAGGCCTTACAAAGCGGCCACTTGGCTTGGCAAACGCCCTCCGGTCAGCGAAGAGCGGGGGACCGGCGTTTGTTGTGCGTTCGTTGTTGTCGTGAAGCTTGCGCCCGTTGAAGCGCGCCGGTCCGCAAGTGGCCTCGGAGGAAAGATGGACAATCGCGCGCGAGGCCCCGGCTTCCTGGCGAAGACGGAGGGACATCCTCTGCGCCGTTGGTTGGTGATCGCCCTGGTGCTGGCGGCGTTGGCCGGCGTCATCGGGTTCGCCGTGCATCTGGTCAACACCGCCAAGACCTCGGGCCCCGGCGGCGCGGGCGGCCCACCCGGCGCGGCGGGTGGTCGTGGCGGCGGGGGTTTCGGCGGATTTGGCGGCGGCGGGCGCAGACCCTCGACGACGGTCGGCGTGGCCACGGCCATGCCGGCCGACATTCCGATCACCATCGACGCCCTGGGCACGGTGACGCCCTCGGCGACCGTGACCGTGACGCCGCAGGTCTCCGGCGTGATCACTCAGATTCTCTTCAAGGAAGGCCAGACCGTCAAAAAAGGTCAGGGCCTGGCGGTCATCGACCCGCGTCCACTGCAGAACGCCCTGCTGCAGGCCCAGGGCAATCTCGCCCGCGACCAGGCCCAGCTGACCAACGCCCAGCTCCTGTTGAAGCGCGACCAGACCCTGCTGGCCGAGGACTCCATCGCCCGCCAGGACGTCGATACCCAGGCCGCCCTGGTCGAACAGCTCAAGGGCGTGGTGATGACCGACAAGGCCGCGGTGGGCACGGCGCGCCTCAACCTCGGCTATTCGAAGGTGGTCTCGCCGGTCTCCGGTCGCGTCGGCCTGCGCGCCATCGACCTGGGCAACTACATCCAGGCCGGCAGCGCGACCGGCATCGCCGTGGTCACCGAAGTGACCCCGATCGACGTGCAGTTCACAATCCCCCAGGACAGCGTCCCGCAACTCCAGCAGATGTCGGCCCGCTCGAAGCTCGCCGTGGTGGCCTACGACCGGACCAAGACGGTGGTGCTGGACACCGGCGTGTTCTCCACCCTCGACAATCAGGTCGACCCGACCACCGGGACGGTGAAAGCCAAGGCGCGGTTCCCTAACGCCAAGGGTGCGCTGTTCCCCAGCCAGTTCGTCAACGTGCGGCTCGACCTTCAGACCCTGCACAACACCGTCGTGGTGCCGGTTACGGCGGTCCGCACCGGGCCGGACGGCGACTTCGTCTGGATCCTGAAAGCCGACAAGACGGTGACCAAGCGCAAGATCGTGCGCGGCCCCGGAACGCCCACCATCACCGCCGTGACCTTCGGCCTGCAGTTCGGCGAGAAGGTGATCACCGAAGGCGGCGACCGCCTGACGGAAGGCGCAAGGGTGACCCTGCCCACCGACCGGCCGAGCCCGATGATCGCCTGCATGGCCGACCTGAAGAAGCTGTGCGACGGCAAGCAGGGCCGCGACGCCTTCATGTGCCTGCGGGAGAACAAGGCCAAGGCCAGCCCGACCTGCCAGGCCGCCCTGAACGCGCCGCGCGGCGATAGTCCGGGTGGTGGCGGGAGCAGCGGCGGCGGAAGCGGTGGCCAGGCCAGCGGTTATGGCGGCGGCGCTGCTGGCGACAGCAGCGGCGCAGGCGGCGGCGGTGGCGGCTATGCGCCGTCTCCGGAAATGCAGGCGGCCCGCGAGGCCATGCACAAGGTCTGCGATCCAGACACCAAGAAACTCTGCCCGGGGCAGGAGGGCCGCGAAGCCTTCATGTGCCTGCGGGAGAACACAGCCAAGGCCAGCAAGGCCTGCCAGACGGCGCTTTCCAAGATGCCGGGCCGCGGCAGCGGTCAGGGCGCTCCGGCGTCGGCGGGCGGCGCGCCGGCGGGCGGCGCGCCGGCGGGCGGCGGCGCGGCTCCCCCCTCGGGCGGAGGCGCTTCTGCCGGCGGCGGCGGCTTCACGCCCTCGCCGGAAATGATGGCGGCGCGGGAGGCCATGATGAAGGCTTGCGCGGCCGACAACGCCAAGGTCTGCCCCGGACTGGAGGGCCGCGAGATGTTCATGTGCATCCGCCAGAACGAGGACAAGCTGAGCGGCGCCTGCAAAGCGGCCATCGCCAAGATGCCGCGCCGGCCGCAGCCGGCGGGCGGATAAGGCCAAAGGCCGCCGGTCTGATCGGATGAACCCCTCACGCCCCTTCATCATGCGCCCCGTCGCGACCGCCCTCCTGATGGTGGCGATCGTGCTGGCGGGGCTCGTGGGCTTCAAGCTGCTGCCGCTGTCCGCCCTGCCGGAGGTGGACTATCCGACCATCCAGGTCTCAACCCTCTATCCTGGCGCGAGCCCGGAAGTGATGGCCCAGACGGTCACCGCGCCGCTTGAGCGCCAGTTCGGCCAGATGTCGGGCCTGGAGCGGATGACCTCGGTCTCCTCGGCCGGCGCCTCGATTGTCACCCTGCAGTTCAACCTGACCGAAAAGCTGGATGTCGCCGAACAGGAGGTCCAGGCCGCCATCAACGCGGGCGCCTCGCTGCTGCCCGCCGACCTGCCGGCCCCGCCGATCTACGCCAAGGTGAACCCTGCCGACGCGCCGGTCCTGACACTCGCCGTCACCTCCGACACCCTGCCGCTGACCCAGGTGCAGAACCTGGTGGACACCCGGCTTGCCCAGAAGATCAGCCAGGTCTCGGGCGTCGGCCTCGTCACCCTCTCGGGCGGCCAGCGGCCAGCCGTGCGCATCCAGGTAGACACCCCCTCGCTGGCGTCGTTCGGGCTGACGCTGACGAGCGTGCGCAACGCTATCTCGGCGGCCAACGCCAACACCGCCAAGGGCAATTTCGAGGGCCCGACCCGCAGCTATTCGATCAATGCCAACGACCAGCTGCTCACCGCCGAGGACTACAAGGCCCTGATCATCGCCACCCGCAATGGCGGCTCGGTGCGGCTGTCCGATGTGGCCACCGTGATCCAAGGCGCGGAGAACGTCCGCCTGGGCGCGTGGTCGGGCAAGCAGCCGGCGATCATCGTCAACGTCCAGCGCCAGCCGGGCGCCAACGTCATCAAGACCGTCGACGCCATCAAGGCCCAGCTGCCGGAGCTGACCGCGGCCCTGCCGCCCGGCCTGAAGGTCACCGTGCTGGCCGACCGCACCACCGGCATCCGCGCCTCGGTGCACGACGTGGAGCTGGAGCTGCTGGTCGCCGTCGTCCTGGTGGTGCTGGTGATCTTCTTCTTTCTGCACTCTATCCGCGCCACCGTCATCGCCGGGATCGCGGTGCCGATCTCGCTGATCGGCGCCTGCGGGGTGACCTACCTGCTGGGCTTCAGCCTGAACAATCTCAGCCTGATGGCGCTGACCATCGCCACCGGCTTCGTGGTCGACGACGCCATCGTCATGCTGGAGAACATTTCCCGCCACGTCGAGGAGGGCGAGCCGCCCTTCGAGGCCGCGCTGAAGGGCGCCCGCCAGATCGGCTTTACGATCATATCGCTGACGGTCTCTCTGCTGGCCGTGCTGATCCCGCTACTGTTCATGGGCGACGTGGTGGGCCGCCTGTTCCGCGAGTTCGCGATCACGCTGGCCATCACCATCATCATCTCGGCGGTCGTCTCGCTGACCCTGACCCCGATGATGGCCGCCCGCTGGATGCGCGCCGACGAGGGGGTCAAACCCGGCAGCTTCGGCGACCGGAGCCAGAAGTGGTTCGACCGCCTGGTCGCCCGCTATGACAAGGGCCTGATCTGGGTGCTCGACCGCCAGGGACTGACACTGGCCGTGGCCGTGGGCACCTTCCTGGTCACCGTGCTGCTCTACATCGTCATCCCGAAGGGACTGTTCCCCCTCCAGGACACCGGGCAGCTACAGGCCCGCGTCCAGGCGCCGCAGACCGTCTCCTATCCGCGCATGGTCGAGATCCAGCAGGCCGTGGCGCAGGCGATCCTGGCCGATCCGGATGTCGAGAACCTCAGCTCCTTCGTGGGCGTCGACGGCGCCAACAACGCGACGATCAATTCCGGTTCGCTGCTGATCAATCTGAAGCCGCATCACGGCAACCAGCAGAAACTGATGCAGCGCCTGCGCGACCGCGCCGCCCAGGTGGCCGGCGTCCAGCTCTATCTGCAGCCGACCCAGGACCTGACGGTCGACGCCGAGTCCGGCCCGACCCAGTACCGCGTCTCTGTCGAGGGCTCGAGCACCCAGCAGGTCAACGACTGGGCGGCCAAGCTCGCCACCGCCCTGGCCCAGGAAAAGACGCTCGCCAACGTCACCACCGATGCCCAGGACAAGGGCCTTTCGGCCTTCGTCGACATCGACCGCGACACCGCCGCGCGCCTCGGAATCACCCCGGCCGCCATCGACGACAGCCTCTATTCGGCGTTCGGCCAGCGGATCGTGTCGACCATCTTCACCGAGACCAACCAGTATCGGGTGATCCTGGAGTCCCGGCCCACCGACGCCACGCCGATGGGTCTGGCCCAGGTGCAGCTCCAGTCCACGGGCGGGGCGACGCCGCTGTCGGCGGTGGCCGCCATCAAGGAACAGTCCGCGCCGCTGCAGGTCCGCCACGTCGCCCAGTTCCCGGCCGCGACCGTGGGCTTTGACGCTGGCCACGGCGTGTCGCTGGGCGGCGCTGTCGCCCAGATCCGCAAGGTCGCGGGCAAGCTCGATAAGCCCGCCGGAATCACCATGACCTTCGTGGGCGCCTCCGGGGCCTACGAGAACTCGCTGAACAACGAGCTCTGGCTGATCCTGGCCGCCGTGGTCTGCGTCTACATCGTGCTGGGCGTGCTCTACGAGAGCTACATCCACCCGCTGACCATCCTGTCGACCCTGCCCTCGGCCGGCGTCGGCGCCCTGCTCGCGCTGATGCTCACCGGCAACGACCTGGGGGTGATCGGGATTATCGGCATCATCCTTTTGATCGGCATCGTGAAGAAGAACGCGATCATGATGATCGACTTCGCCCTGGACGCCGAGCGCACCCAGGGCATGAGCCCGCGCGAGGCCATCCATCAGGCCGCGTTGCTGCGTTTCCGGCCGATCCTGATGACCACCATGGCAGCCCTGTTCGCCGCGGTGCCGCTGATGCTCGGCTTCGGCATGGGGGCGGAACTGCGCCGACCGCTGGGCATCGCCATCTTCGGCGGCCTGATCGTCAGCCAGCTCCTGACGATCTTCACGACGCCGGTGGTCTACCTGGCCTTCGATCGCCTCGCGCCGAAGGCGCGGCGGACGCGCCCGGCGGAAGGCGAGCCGCCGAGGGCGCCGGAGCCGGCGGAATGAACCTCTCGGCCCCCTTCATCCAGCGGCCGATCGCCACGATCCTACTGACCATCGGGATCGCGCTGGCCGGCGTCGCGGGCTTCCTGGTGCTGCCGGTGGCGCCCCTGCCGATGGTCGACTTTCCGGCGGTCTCGGTGCAGGCGAACCTGCCCGGCGGCAGCCCCAACACCATGGCCTCCAGCGTCGCCACGCCGCTGGAGCGGCGGCTCGGGACGATCGCCGGCGTCAACGAGATCACCTCGTCCAGCTCCACCGGCTCGACGCGCATCAACCTGCAGTTCGACCTGTCGAAGAACATCGACGGGGCCGCGCGCGAGGTGCAGGCCGCGATCAACGCCGCGCGCGCCGACCTGCCCGCGACCCTGCGCAGCAATCCGACCTACCGCAAGATCAACCCCTCGGCCGCGCCAGTGATCATCCTGGCCATGACCTCGGACACCAAGACGCCGGGCCAGATCTATGACGCCGTAAACAACATCGTGCAGCAGCGCCTCTCTCAGGTGCGCGGCGTCGGCGACGTGGAGATCGGCGGCGGCTCGCAGCCGGCGGTCCGCGTCGAGCTGAACCCCTTCGCGCTCAACCGTTACGGCATCAGCACCGAGGATGTCCGCGCGGCCATCCAATCGTCGAACGCCAATCGGCCCAAGGGCATGGTGCAGGACGCCAGCGGCCGCCGGCTGCAGGTCTACACCTCCACCGGCGGCATCCACGCCGCCGACTACGCCCCACTGATCGTCGCCTATCGCAACGGCGCGGCGGTGCGGCTATCCGACGTCGCCCAGGTGCTGGACAGCGTCCAGGACACCCGCACCATCGGCCTGTTCAATGGCAAGCCCTCCATCGTGGTGCTGGTCACACAACAGCCGGGCGCCAACATCATCCAGACGGTGGACAAGGTGCGCGCCACCCTGCCGCTGCTGGCCGCCCAGCTGCCCAGCGACGTGAAGATCCAGGTGGCGTCGGACGCCACCACCTCGATCCGCGCCTCGCTCCGCGAGATCGAGATCACCCTGAGCATCGCGGTGATCCTGGTGGTGCTGGTGGTCTCGGCCTTCCTGCGCCGGGCCCGCGCCATGGTGATCCCGGCGGTGGCGACGGTGGTGTCCCTGCTGGGCACCTTCGGGGCCATGTACCTGCTGGGCTTCAGCCTCAACAATCTCAGCCTGATGGCGCTGACCGTGGCCTCCGGCTTCGTGGTCGATGACGCCATCGTCGTGCTGGAGAACACCACCCGCCACCTCGAGGCGGGCATGGGCCGCGTCGAAGCCGCGCTGACCGGCGCCCGCGAGGTGGGCTTCACCGTTGTCTCGATGAGCATCTCGCTGGTCGCGGCCTTCATCCCGCTGCTGTTCATGGGCGGGCAGGTGGGCCTGCTGTTCCGCGAGTTCGCCGTGACGCTGTCGGCCTCGGTGCTGATCTCGCTGGTATTGTCGCTGACCACGACGCCGATGATGTGCGCCTTCCTGCTCCGCGCGAAGGCCGACGAAAAGCTGCCCGGCCGCGTCTCGCGCTTCTTCGAGGGGGCGGTGAACGGACTGCACCGGACCTATGAGGCGAGCCTCGATTTCGCGCTCTCCGCCCGACCGCTGATGATGCTGATCCTGGCGATCGTCATCGGACTGAACGTCTATCTCTACATGTCCATCCCCAAGGGGTTCTTCCCGATCCAGGATTCGGGGCGCCTCGGCGGCGGCCTGCGCGCCGACCAGTCGATCTCATCGGAAGAGATGGGGCGCAAGATGCACGCCCTGGTGGACATATTGATGAAGGATCCAGCGGTCGGCACGGTGGTGGGGTTCACCGGCGGCGGGCGTTCGGGCGGCGGATTTCTCGCTGTGGACCTGAAGCCACGCGGCCAGCGCGCCGAGGGTGGCCAGGCGGTGATCATGCGGCTGCGGCCACAGCTGGCCAAGGTGACAGGGATCCAGGTGTTCCTGTTCCCGCAGCAGGACCTGCGCGCCGGAGGCCGACCGTCCAACGCCACCTACCAATATACGCTGAAGGCCGACAACGCGAAGGACCTGAAGACCTGGGCCCAGAGGCTCAACGACGAGCTGGCGACCAACCCGCTGATGACCGACGTCAACACCGACCAGCAGGACAACGGAGTCGAGAGCTATGTCGACGTAAACCGCGACAGCGCCGCGCGCCTGGGCGTCAACCTGCGCGACGTCGACAACGCCCTCTACGACAGCTTCGGCCAGCGCCAGGTGGCCAACATCTATCAGGACCTGAACCAGTACACCGTGGTGATGGAGGCGGCCCCGCAGTACAGCCGCGGCCCGGACTCGCTCAGCAACATCTACGTGCCGGCCACAGGCTCGCAGATGGCCACGGTCACCAAGGCGGCGGGCGCCACGGCCAAGGCCACGACCGCCGCGCCGGTCGCGACCCCCGCCGCCAATCCCGGCTCCCGCGACCCATCCACAGGCAGCGCGCTGAACACCGCGGTGCGCAAGATGATCCCGTTGAGCGCCATCGCCCAGTTCTACAACCGCGCCACGCCGGCCGCGATCAACCACCAGGACGCGGAGCTGGCCACCACCGTCTCGTTCAACCTGGCGCCCGGCGCCTCGCTCAGCGACGCCCAGGCCGCGATCGCCCAGGCCGAGGCCAACATCGGCATGCCGACCAATGTGCGCGGCTCCTTCCAGGGCACCGCCAAGGGGTTCGCCGACAGCCTGAAGCAGGAGCCGATCCTGATCCTGGGCGCGCTGATCACCATCTACATCGTGCTTGGCGTGCTCTACGAGAGCACCGTCCATCCGATCACCGTGCTCTCCACCCTGCCCTCGGCCGGCGTCGGCGCGCTGCTGATGCTGATGATCTTCAAGATGGAGTTTTCGATCATCGCGCTGATCGGCATCTTCCTGCTGATCGGGCTGGTGAAGAAGAACGCGATCCTGATCATCGATTTCGCGCTGGAGGCGCAGCGCAGCCGTGGGCTCGACGCGGTCGAGGCGATCCGCGAGGCCTGCCTGCTGCGCTTCCGCCCGATCCTGATGACCACGCTGGCCGCCGGCCTTGGCGCCCTGCCTCTGGCCGTGGGCTTCGGCGAGGGCTCGGAACTGCGCCAGCCGCTCGGCGTCGCGATCATCGGTGGCCTGATCGCCAGCCAGCTTCTCACCCTGCTGACCACGCCGGTGGTCTATGTCTATCTCGACCGGTTACGCCGTCCGAAGGACGAGCGTTACCTCAGCCGCCATGGCGGCGAAGGCCAGGTCCAGCCCGCATGAAACACACCCCTTTCCTCATCGCCTCGACGGTTCTCGCGAGCCTCACCCTCGCCGCGACTCTTGGGGGCTGCGCGGTCGGCCCCAACTATGCGCGGCCCTCGGCCCCGCTTTCGCCGGCCTTCAAGGAGGCCGCCGGCTGGTCGCTGGCCGCGCCCGCCGACACGCTGGACCGCGGCGATTGGTGGACGCTGTTCAACGACCCGACGCTCAACGCGCTGGAGGCCAAGGTGCAGGTCTCCAACCAGAACATCATCGCCGCCGAAGCCGCCTACCGTCAGGCCCGCGCGACGGTCAGCGAGCAGCGCGCCGGCCTTTTCCCGACCGTCACCCTGAACGGCAGCGGCGCGGAATCCGGCGGCGGCACGGGTAGCCGGGGCCAGGTCATCACCGGCGCCGGCGGCGGAACGGTGGCCAGCGGGTCCGGCACGGGCAGCGGTGGCAACCGCACGACCTCCTATCGCGCCAACATCGGAGCGAGCTGGGAGCCCGACGTCTGGGGCCGCATCCGCCGCACCATCGAGGCCGCCAAGTCCAACGCCCAGGCCAGCGCCGCAGACCTGGCCGCCGCGCGGCTTTCAGCCCAGGGCGAGCTGGCGACCGACTATTTCGGGCTACGCGAAGCCGACGCCGAGATCGCCCTCGATAGGGCGACCATCGAGGGCTACCAGCGCTCGCTGACCATCGCCAACAACCGCTACCGGGCCGGCGTCACGGTGAAGAGTGACGTCTACCAGGCCCAGACACAGCTGGCGAACGCCCAGGCCGACCTTGCCGGCCTAGACCAGCAGCGCGCCAATTTCGAACATGCGATCGCGGTGCTGACCGGCGAGGCGCCCGGAAACTTCTCGCTCGCGCTCGCGCCCTGGATCGCGACCGTGCCCGCCATCCCGCCCTCGCTGCCCTCGACCCTGCTGCAACGCCGGCCGGACATCGCCGCCGCCGAGCGCAGGGTCGAGGCGGCCAACGCCCAGATTGGCGTGCAGACCGCCGCCTACTTCCCGACGATCAGCCTCACCGGCTCCTACGGCTTCGCGGCCAGCGAACTGGGCTCGCTGTTCAACAGCGCCAATTCGCTATGGAGCTATGGCGCCTCGGTGGCCGAGACGCTGTTCGACGCCGGCGCCCGCCGTGCGCGGGTGACCGAGAGCAAGGCGGCCCACGACCAGGCCGTCGCGCGCTACCGCGAGACGGTGCTTGAGGCCTTGCGCAACGTCGAGAACGAACTCGCCGCGACCCGCGTGCTGGCCCAGCAGGCGGAGCTTCGTCGCCAGGCCTCGACCGCCGCCGACGCCGCCGAGACTATCGTCGCCAACCAGTACAGGTCCGGCCAGGTCCCCTACACCGACGTGGTCACCGCCCAGGCCGCCGCCTTCAACGCGCGGCGCGCGCTCGCGCAATCGGCGGCGCAGCGGCAGACGACGGCGGTGGCGCTGATCCAGTCGCTGGGCGGCGGCTGGAAGGCGGGCGAAGATTCGGGGGCGGACCCTAAACCTTCTCGCTGATCGCAATCGCGGCGCGGCAGCCCGCGCCGATCACCGCCGAGAGCAGGCCATAGCCGGGGGCTGCGTGCGCGCCCTCCTCTACCGCCAGGTCGCGGTGGGCGAGCTCCTCGGCGCGGAAGGCCGAGAGCTCCGCCGCCAGGTCCGGATCGCGGGTCTGAAGCTCGGCGATCTGGTGGGCATAGTGCTGCTCGATCACGCTCTCGACGGCTTCGGTGCAGGCGTGCGCGGCCTTGTCCCCCATCAGCGCCGTGCCGGCGCCCAGCGCGAAGGCGGCGATGCGCCAGACCGGGGCCATGGCGGTCGGCCGCACCCGGCGTTCGGTCAACAGCGCCTCGAAGCGCGCCAGATGCACCGCCTCGTGAGCCTGCATCTCCGCCAGTTGCCCGGCGACACGCTCGTGACCGGCCGCCGCGCCCAGCACGACGCGCTGGCCGCGATAGATGGCGACGGCGGCCATTTCGCCCGCATGGTCGACCCGCAGGATTTCCGCCATGCGGGCGGCCAGCGCGCCGCGACCGGGTCGACCCGGGATAGGTTTGGAGGGAACGGGCCTATCGCTCATGCTTGCTCCGCTCGCGGATCGCCGCGGCGATACTGAACGCCACGAAGACCATCGAGGCGACCGCATTCCATCCCGCCATGGACAGGCCCGCGAACTTCCAGGCCGGCTGATCGCAGGCGGGCATCTTGACGCCGCCGCCGTTCAAAAGGTCCTTCAGGGCCGCGACGCTCACCGTGCCGCCGCCGGAACAGCTCTGCGGCCCGGGCCAGAACCTCCACTCGACGCCGGCATGGTATCCGGCGACGCCGACGCTGGCCAGGAACACCAGGGCCAGCAGCCAGCAGGTGGCCTCGCGCCAGCGCGGCCCGCCGGGCATACGCACGATCACCATGGCGACGGCGGAGATGGCGGCGGCGACCCAGTAGACCGTCCGCTGCTTCAGGCAGAGCTCGCAGGGGGCGAGGCCCCCGAAGGTCTGGAAGGCATGCGCGACCGCCAGCATCCCGGCGGAAATCAGCAGGGCGAAGAACCGCCAGCGGTCGAGGATGGGGCGCAGAAGCATCGACATGGCGGTCTCTATAGCCCGGCGGTGGCGCGGTGGCCTAGTGAGCGAACTTTAACGCCATCACCAGGGCCACGACGGCCACCGCCGCGGCGCTCGCCACGAGGGCCAGACGCTTCTCCACGAAGGCGCGGATCGGTTCGCCATAGATCTTCAGAAGCAGCGCTTCCAGCGAGAACCGCAGGCCTCGGACCAGAACCGAAACCCCGATGAACAGCCCGAAATTGAGCTTGGCGAGACCCGAGGCGATGGCGGTGATCTTGTAGGGAATCGGCACCGCGATCAGCAGGGCGCCCCACTGTGCGTACCAGGCCTGGAAGGCCTGGAAGCTGCCGCCGGTCAGAGTCAGCAGCCACTCGCCGACCGGCTGCAGGAAGAAGCCCACCGCATAGCCGCACGACCCGCCGGCGATCGAACATACCGTGGTCAGGAGGGCATAGCGCAGCGCGCGCCTGCGGTCGCCCAGCACGACGGGCATCAGCAGCACGTCCGGCGGGATCGGGAAGAACAGTCCCTCGCAGAAGGCGATCAGGCCCAGGATCAATGGAGCGCGGGGTGAGGCGGCGAAGCCCATCACCCAGTCATAGGTCTTACGAAGCATGTAGCGCCCTGCGAAGCATCGGGGCTGAGCTAGCAGGGCGCGGCGCACCTGTCTCGCGCGTTCGCGTCGGCCGGGACGGCGCTGGCCCAGGCGCAGAGTTCGCGTGTGGCGTGAGAAGTTCTTACCGAGGGTGAAGCCGCTACAGGTGCTTGGATACCAGTGGTACGCACGCCTTCGGGCCATCGGGGTCTGGAGAATTAATCGATGCGACTCGGATCAATTGCAGCCCTCGCGCTGGGCTTGGCGATCGCCGGCGGCGCAAACGCCGCGGTCTTCAACGTTTTCGCCAAGGAGAATTCGTCCACCTACGGCGTCGGCCTGGCCAGTATCTCGCTGACCGCCGGTGAGCTGTTCGGGGTGACCTCGAGCTTGGAGGACACCTGGAGTGCTGGCAGTCTGCCGCGCGTGGCCGATGGCGACGGCCTGAGCAAGGTCCGCTTCTCGGACGGGAACGACGACAGCGGTTTCGCGGCGGGAACCCAGCTCACCGCCCTCTTCCCGCTCTACAGCCAGAACGGGTTGACGACCTACTATGCTTCGCTGGTCGGGGAGATCGGCGGCGTCTACCGGGAGCTCGGATCGAATTTCACGGGCGCGGCCTGGGGCACAGGGACACTGAATCTCTTCTTCTGGGACGAGAACAATGGCGACAACTACGGAAGCATCGCCTTTGACGTCCATCCGCTGCGCGACACCAATGGCGGCGTGCCGGAACCGGCGACCTGGGCGCTGATGATTGGCGGCTTCGGCCTGACAGGCGCGATGCTCCGTCGACGCCGCCTGGCTGGCGCCATCACCTGATCACACCCATCTGATCGAAGACGAGGGCCGTCCGGGCTGATGCTCGGGCGGCCCTTTCGCGTTCTGGCGCCTCGTCCGTTTCCGATCGCGCCTCGTATCGGCCCTACCGTGAATTAGTTTCATATGATACCAAAAGCCTCCCCACAGGAGATCCGACGATGAGCGTGCAGACCGAGGCCACGGGACAGACCGGTCGCGACCTCTTCGAGAACCCGCTGGGCACCGACGGCTTCGAGTTCGTGGAGTTCACGTCGCCGGAGCCGGAGCGCCTCAAGGACCTGTTCGAGAAGATGGGCTTCACCGCCGTCTCGAAGCACCGGTCGAAGACCGTCCTGCGCTTCCGCCAGGGCGACATCAATTTCATCCTCAACATGGAGCCTTCCGGCCAGGCCGCGGCTTTCCGCGACATCCATGGCCCTTCGGCCAACGCCATGGCCTTCCGCGTAAAGGACGCCGCCAAGGCCTTGACGCTGGCCGTCGCGCGCGGCGCCAAGGCGGTTGTCGGGCCCGTGGGTCCGATGGAGTTGAACATCCCCGCGATCGAGGGGATCGGCGGCTCGAACCTCTACCTGGTCGACCGCTACGGGGCCCAGGAGATCTACGACGTCGACTTCGTGCCTATTGAAGGCGCCGCGGAGGCCGAGGCCGCGAACAGTGTCGGCCTGACCTATCTCGACCACCTGACGCACAACGTCCACCGCGGCCAGATGGGGGCCTGGGCGGCCTTCTACGAGACCATCTTCAACTTCCGCGAGATCCGCTATTTCGACATCGAGGGCAAGCAGACCGCCCTGATCTCCAAGGCCATGACCAGCCCCTGCGGCAAGATCCGCATCCCGCTGAACGAGAGCCGCGACGAGCATTCGCAGATCGAGGAATTCCTCAAGGACTACAAGGGTGAAGGCATCCAGCACGTGGCCCTGGGGACCGGCGATATCTACGGGTCCGTCGAGACCATGCGCGAGCGCGGCGTGAAGTTCCAGGACACCATCGACGCCTATTTCGAGGGCATCGACGCCCGCGTGCCCGGCCACGGCGAGGACGTCCAGCGCCTGCGGGCCGACAAGATCCTGGTGGACGGCGCTCCGACCGAAGGGCAGGGCCTGCTGCTGCAGATCTTCACCGAGAACATGATCGGCCCGATCTTCTTCGAGCTGATCCAGCGCAAGGGCAACGAGGGCTTCGGCGAGGGCAACTTCAAGGCCCTGTTCGAATCCATCGAACTGGACCAGATGCGTCGCGGCGTGCTGCCGCCACCGAAGCCGTCCGAGGAGAGCTGATGACCGCGCCGGCCTGGTCCCTCGTCGTCCACGGCGGCTCCGGGGTCATCGACCGCGCCGACCTGAAGCCGGAGCAGGATCGGGCCTACCGCGCCGTGCTCGCCCACGCCACCAAGGCGGGCGCCGACGTACTGCGGGCCGGCGGCGTCGCCCTCGATGCCGTCGAGGCCGCCATCCGTGTCCTGGAAGACGACCCTCTGTTCAACGCCGGCCGCGGCGCGGTGTTCACTGCCGAGGGCCAGGTCGAGATGGACGCCGCGATCATGGACGGCGCGACGCTTGAGGCCGGCGCTGTGGCCGGAGTCACCCGGGTCCGCAATCCGATCTCCGCCGCCCGCGCGGTGATGGAGCGCTCGCAGCACGTCCTGATGATCGGGGCGGGCGCCGACGCTTTCGCCGCCTCCGAGGGCCTCGCCCCGGCCGAGCCCGGCTATTTCTTCGTTGAACGGCGCTGGCGCGCCCTGGAAAAGCAGCTCGCCCGCGAAGGCTTGCCGATTCCGGAGCGCCCGGCGGGCGTTCTCCTCGACGAGAGCCATGCCGCGCTGGCCCATGACGAGGGTAAACGCGGCACCGTGGGCGTCGTGGCGCGTGACATCCGGGGCGATGTCGCCGCCGGCACCTCCACCGGCGGCGTCACCGGCAAGCGTTGGGGCCGGGTGGGCGACTCCCCGCTGATCGGGGCCGGCACCTATGCCTCCAACCGCTCAGCCGCCGTCTCCGGCACTGGCGAGGGCGAGTATTTCATCCGCCTGGGCGTCGCCCGCCAGATCTGCGCCCTGGTCGAGCTGAAGGGCCTGACCCTGCAGGCCGCCGTCGACACCGTGATCCAGGACGACCTGTCGGCGCTTGGCGGCGAGGGCGGCGTCATCGCGGTGACCCCGGATGGCCAGATGGCCTGGAGCTTCAACACCACTGGCATGTACCGCGCCCGCATCGCCGAGGGCGGCGTGCTCGAGGTGGCGATCTACAAGGACGAAGCCTGATGGCCCACCGCAACTGGATTCCCGTCCGCGGCGCGCAGGGTGAACACTCGCGCCAGGCCCATGCCGACCTGCCGGCCGGCACCTATGAGCGGGAGATTTCCAAGGAAGGCTTTTTCGGCCCAGCCGCCTTTATCCACCACAGGCGCCCACCGACCGGCTGGGTGAATTTCGAAGGCCCGCTCCGGCCCCGAGCGTTCGACCTCAACGCGCTGAACGCCGCCGAGCCCAGCCCCTGGGCGGCCGGAAAGGTGCTCCATAACCCGGCCGTCGAGGTGCGCTTCTGGAAGCTGGCCCAGGCCATGCCGGCGCTGGCCCGCAACGCCGACGGCGACCAGCTGCTCTTCGTGCATTCGGGCTCAGGCGACCTGTTCTGTGACTACGGCCACCTGACCTACAGCGCCGGCGACTACCTCTACCTGCCGCGCGGGACCATGTGGCGCCTGGCGCCATCGAACCCCACCGCAATCCTGATGATCCAGGCGACCAACACCCACTTCACCCTGCCCGAAAAAGGCTTGCTGGGCGGCCACGCCCTGTTCGATCCGGCCATGCTGGAAACGCCGGCCATCGACGAGGCCTTCAAGGCCCATCAGAACGTCGCCGGCGAGGTGCGTGTCGAGATCAAGAAGCGCGGGCAAGTCTCCACCGTGACCTTCCCCTACAACCCGCTGGACGCCGTCGGCTGGCACGGCGACCTCGCGCCCGTGCGCTTGAATGTGAAGGACCTGCGGCCAGTCTCCAGCCACCGCTACCACCTGCCGCCATCCGTCCACACGACGTTCGTGTCCGACCGTTTCGTGGTCTGCACCTTCGCGCCGCGCCCCTTCGAAACCGACCCCGGCGCGCTGAAGGTGCCGTTTTTCCACAACAACGACGACTTCGACGAAGTGCTGTTCTACCACGCCGGCGACTTCTTCAGCCGCGACCACATTGAGGCCGGGATGATGACGCTCCATCCGAGTGGCTTCACCCACGGCCCGCACCCCAAGGCGCTGAAAAACATGCTCTCCCAGCCTAAGGCCGCCACCGATGAGTACGCCGTGATGATCGACACCCGCGATCCGCTGGAGGTCGGCGAGGCCGCCGCCTCCGTCGAGAACCCGGCCTATGTCGACAGCTGGAAAACGCCGGCTTGAGCCCGATCCACGACGACCTGGAGGCTGTGGCCCTCGAAGAGCTCGACCTCGCCAGCGCGCTTGGCTGGAAGCAGCTCTCCGCGCTCACGCCCTGGAGCGACACCTTCGAGGGTTTCACGCCCCGCGGGCGCGAGGTCTGTATCGCCCGCAGCTACCTGTGGGAAAACACGGCAGGCGGCGACATTCGCATCGAGGTCACGGTTTACCAGCGCCAAGCCTACGAAGAGGGCGCTAGGATAGTGCGCACAATCGCCCAAAAGACGGCGAGCTGAAAGGAAGCGTCGATGAAGTTAGCGTCCCTCAAGGGTGGCCGTGACGGGCGGCTGGTGGTGGTCTCCAACGACCTCGCCTGGTTCACTGAGGCCCATCACATCGCGCCGACCCTGCAGGCGGCGCTGGATCATTGGGAAGGCATGGAGCCCGCGCTGCGCGGCCTGGCCGAGAGCCTCGAACATGGCTCGGTGCCGAAAGAGCGCTTCCACGAACATCAGGCGGCGAGCCCCCTGCCGCGCGCCTATCAGTGGGCCGACGGCTCGGCCTATGTGAACCATGTCGCCCTGGTCCGGCAGGCCCGAGGCGCGGAGATGCCCGAGACCTTCTGGACCGATCCCTTGATGTATCAGGGCGGCTCCGACGGGTTCCTGGGCCCCCGCGATCCTATCCCGCTCGCCGACCCCGCTTGGGGCCTCGACCTGGAGGGCGAGATCGCGGTGATCACCGGCGATGTGCCGCAAGGCGCGACCCGCGAGCAGGCGCTGGCCGCCGTGCGCCTGGTGATGCTCTGCAACGACGTTTCCCTGCGCGACCTGATCCCCGGTGAACTCGCCAAGGGCTTCGGCTTCTTCCAGTCCAAGCCAGCGTCCGCCTTCTCGCCCGTGGCGGTGACGCCGGACAGCCTGGCGGGCTGGAAAGACGGCAAGCTGTCAGGCGCCCTCTCCGTCGAACTGAACGGCAAGCCGCTCGGCGAGGCCGACGCCGGCGTCGATATGACCTTCGACTTCGGGACCCTGATCGCCCACGCCGCCAAAACGCGGGCCCTGTCGGCCGGAACCATCGTCGGCTCCGGCACCGTCTCCAACCGCGGCACGGACGGCGGACCCGGCAAGCCAGTGGCCGCTGGCGGCGTCGGCTACAGCTGCCTGGCTGAACTTCGCACCATCGAGACCCTGGCCTCCGGGGCGCCCACGACGCCGTTCCTGGCGGCCGGCGACACGGTGCGGATCGAGATGCGTGACGCCAAACGCCACTCGATCTTCGGCGCCATCGAACAGGCTGTCGCGCCGGCATGAGTGGGGTCGTATGAGCGAGCCGGAGCTGCGGCTTGACGCCTACCTGCCCTACCGGTTGTCGGTGGCCTCAAACGCCGTCTCAGGCCTGATCGCACGCTCCTATCAGGACCGTTTCGGCCTTTCCGTCCCCCAGTGGCGGCTGATCTGCGTGCTGGCCGAGGATGACGGCCTGACCCAGGGCCAGCTGGTCGCCCGCACGGTGATGGACAAGGTGACGGTGAGCCGCGCCGCGCAAGGCCTGCTCAAGCGCCATCTGGTGGCCCGTTCCGATCACCAAGCCGACGGCCGCAGCCACGTGCTGGCGCTGACGCATGAGGGCCAGGGATTGCATGCGGAGATCGCACCGCTGGCGCTGGCCTATGAAGCGGCGCTGATCTCCGGTCTGGCGCCGGACGAGGTGGCTTTGCTGAAACGCCTGCTCGGTCGCCTGCAGACCGCGGCGGGTCAGTTGGCCGGCGACACTCCCGGCTGAGCAGGAGCCGTCTCGCTAGTGAGCGTAGAGGTCCTCGCGGACCACGCCCCAGCGGTGGGAGCCTTCGCCGAACGGCAGGTGGAAGCCGTAGGCCGCACGCCGGCGTTCGTCGCGCCAGTTCTCCTCGAACGACAGGATCAGCGAGGTCTGCAGATCCGCGGGGATCTGGCGGGTGTCGTGGCCCAGTGTCTTGGCGATCTGTTCGATGACGACGGCGCGGTGCGCCTCGCCGCCGAGCGCGATCAGGGCTTCGCGCACGCGCTTGGCCAGGGTCTGATTTCCACGGACCGGCTTTTTGCCAGGTTCGGCGGCTTGAGTTGTCATTTCGGCGCCCCATGCGAGTTCTGCACGACGCCAGCATTGGGCCATCTCATTTAGCGCCGCGTTAAGAGCCCAAGAAAATACAACCCCCGGTGTCGGTCAACCTCGGCCTCCTTTTGGGGCTTCAGCCCAGCCCGGACGCCTTGGCGGTCTGGTAGACGATGAAGGCCGCGAGGTAGGCCAGGCCCGTCATGTAGACCAGCATCACCGCCGGCCAGAGCCAGGAGTTGGTCTCGCGCTTCACCACGCCGATGGTCGAGGCGCACTGTGGGGCGAAGACGTACCAGGCCAGGAAGGCCAGGCCCGTGGCGATCGACCAGTGGTGGGAGAGCGTGGTGGCCAGCGCGCCGGGCGAGGCGTCCGCATTGCCGATGGCGTAGACCGTGCCCAGCGCCGCCACCGCCACCTCGCGCGCCGCGAAACCCGGGATCAGGGCCACGGTCATCTGCCAGTTGAACCCGATGGGCGCCAGGATCGGCTGCAGCAGGTGGCCGATGCGGCCGGCCAGGCTGTAGTTGATCGCCGGGTCGCTCGCGCCGGCGGGAGCCCCGGGGAACGACGACAGGAACCAGACCAGGATCATCATCGGCAGGATGATCGTGCCGGCCCGGGTGATGAAAATCTTGCCGCGCAGATAGAGGCTGCGGAGCACATTGACCAGATCGGGCAGCTTGTAGGTCGGCAGCTCCATCAGGAACGGCTCGACAGCGCCGCGCCAGAACAGCCTTCGGGTGATGAACGAGACACCGAGCGCGCTGACGATCCCCGCGGCATAGAGGCCGAACATCACCAGGCCCGGCAGGCTGAGCACGCCCGCCACCTTCACATTGGGAATAAAGGCCGAGATGATCAGGGTGTAGACCGGAATTCTGGCTGAACAGGTCATCAGGGGCGCCACCATGATGGTGGTCAGCCGGTCGCGTTTGTTGTCGATGACCCGCGTCGACATGATCCCCGGGATCGCACAGGCGAAGCTCGACAGGAGCGGGATAAAAGCGCGGCCGTGCAGGCCAGCCCCGCCCATGATCCGGTCCATCAGGAAGGCCGCGCGGGCCATGTACCCAAAGTCCTCGAGCAGGATGATGAAGAAGAACAGCACCAGGATCTGCGGCAGGAACACCAGCACGGACCCCACGCCGGAAATCAGCCCGTCGGTCAGGAAACTGGTCAGCAGGCCCGGCGGCAGGTGCGCGGCGATGAAGGCTCCAGTGGCGCTGAAGCCCTCGCCCAGCAGGTCGCCCGCCGCCTTCGACCAGGTGAACACCGCCTGGAACATCACGAACAGCAGGGTGAACAGGATCGCCAGCCCCGAAACCGGATGCAGCAGCACCCCGTCCACCTTGCCGGTGAAGGTGTCGGGCCGATCGGCGGCCTGGACGTTGGCCTTCAGGATGCGCTGGGCCTCGCGGTGGGCGCCGCGGATCTGGCCCGCGTCCGGCTCATGCCAGGTGTTTTCGGCGCCCAGCGCACCCGCCGCGATCAGGGCCTCGACCTGGGCCACCAGGTCCTCGATGCCGCGCTTGCGGGTGGCGACGGTGGTGACGATCGGACAGCCGATGTCGCGGGCCAGGCCCTCCAGGTCGATGCGCAGGCCCTGACGCTGGGCGATGTCGTACATGTTGAGCGCCAGCACCATGGGCCGGCCAACGGCTTTCAGCTCGAGGATCAGCCGCAGCACCAGCCGCAGGTTCGTGGCGTCGGCGACGCAGATCAGCACGTCCGGCGGCGCCTCGCCGGCGAGCTTGCCCAGCACCGCGTCTCTGGTGACCACCTCGTCCGGGCTGCGCGCGCGCAGCGAATACGTCCCTGGCAGGTCGAGGATCGACAGCGTCCGGCCGCTGGAGGTGGCGACCTGGCCCTCCTTCCGCTCGACGGTGACGCCGGCGTAGTTGGCCACCTTCTGGCGGCTGCCGGTGAGCGCGTTGAACAGCGCCGTCTTGCCGGAATTGGGATTGCCGACCAGGGCGATCCTTGCATTCGACGAGGGAGCGCTCGACAAGGGCGCCGTCGGCAGGGTCGCGTCGGTCATTCGGCGTCCAGCTGAATCCAGACGTCCGCGGCGTCGCGGCGCCGCAGTCCGATACGCATGTCGTCGAGCCGCACGGCGATCGGGTCGCGCCAGATCGCGCCCTCGTGCAGCACCTCGATCCGCGCGCCCTCCACGAAGCCGAATTCCAGCAGGCGGCGGTGCAGCTCATCGACACTGACGCCATGGTCGCCGCTCTGGCGGCCCGCCTGTACATCGACGATGACGCCGCGGTCGCCCGGCTTGGCCACGCTCAGCCGCACCGTCGCACCGTCCGTGGCGGCGGCGGTCTTCTCGGGCTCGGCGAGCGTGTCGTGCATGGCGCGACTTTCGGCGGAAACACTTAGTTGCGATTGATTATCAGTTAGAGGTGGAGATGTCGATGCGCAAGGGCGCACGCCCGGTTGGCGAACCTCCCCCGCCCCGCTATTAGAGCGTCCAAGGCCCCTGTGGTGGAATTGGTAGACGCGCCGGACTCAAAATCCGGTACCGCAAGGTGTGTCGGTTCGACTCCGACCGGGGGCACCAGCCTTCGCGACCATGTCGCTTCGGCTCGGCAGGCCCTTTGACGCGAAGGCTCTCGCGCCGTAGCCCAGCGGGCGAAGGCGGACTGACTCGGCAAGCCGCCTATCCCGGGATCACCAGTTTGCGGTGGCGGTAGCTGACCCGCCAGTCGCCGAGGTCGGCGAGCATCACCTGGGTGGCGTCCTCCAGGCCGCGAGAGGCCAGCGTCAGGTCGCCTGGGTGTTCGCGCAGCTGCGCCGCCACGCGGTCGAGCCAGACGGCGGTTTCGGCGGACCGTCCGCCGGCCGCGGCGAAGTCTCCCTGACCGCGAATGCCGAACACCGCCGCGGCGATGGTCGGCAGGGTCGCCGACACGAAGGTCATCAGGCGCACCTCAAGATGCGGGATCTTGGTGTGGATCGCCGCCGCGATCAGGGCGGTGACGCTCAGGCCGGTCGTGACATAGAACAACGCCGTCCCGGTCAGGTGCAGCCGATGGTCGAGCCGATGCATGCGCTCGGCGTTCCGGCGGTTATAGGCGACCTGATCATCGACTTCCTCGCGGGTCAGGTGATCGATCAGCGTCTTCAGCGCCTTGGCGTCCGGGATGGTCGGCGGCGGGCCGATGCCGCGCCAGATCGCGGCGGCATACCAGTCGGTCCAGCGTTCGGCGGGTTCCACGCGGATGTGGGCGTAACGCTCCGGGGTCGCCGCGCCCAGCAGGGCGAGGCTTCGCATCGGGCGCAGTTGCTCGGCCAGGAAGCGATAGTCGAGCCAGCGCCGGTGCCAGCCCCGGCTGTTGCCCAGATTGGTGTTACCGATCAGCAGCAGTACGGCCAGAAGTTCGCCGGCCTGCAGGAACGTTCCCGCGCGCGGCGCCAGCAGACCGATCAGCGCCATCATCACCGCCAGTGCGCTGGCGGCGTAGTTGAAGACGCCGGCGCTGCGGTAGGACTGGGCGAAGTGATCGGCCAGACCGTCGGCCCAGGCGAATGCCGCCTGTAGCCCGGCGAGACTCGCACGGGTCTCCGCCGTTCCCACCAGCGGCTGGTCGTAGAAGCCGCGCCAGTTCGCCTCGGCGGCCCGCAGATAGTCCGGCGCCACGAAGTTTCGCCGCCGCAGCGGCTGAACCCGGGTTAGCGCCAGCAAGAACGGGTATTCCGGGCGCACCGACAGCCGGCGGGAGTGATCCCCCAGAAAGGTCTTCAAGCCCGCGGCTTCCTCGGGGTCGGTGGGGGGCGCCAGCAGCGCCCTGATGATCTGGCGAAGGAGAGGGCCGGTCAGCGGGCGCGACGGCGCGTTCCGGTGGTCGAGCTTCTCGGGGCTCAGGCCATCCAGGGCCGACCAGAGCGCTGTCACCACACCATGGCCGGACGCGTCGAGGTGGAGGACCGGAACGCCGCGCCGGACCGCGTGCTCAACGACATCGCCCGTGCCGCCCACGCCGCGGGCCGCCTTTCCGTCCCAGACCGCCAGCAGAATGTCGCTCTGCGCAACCGTCGCTTCGCCAGCCAGCGCGTAGGCCCGGTCGCGCGACCCCTTGCCGGAGAACGGGCGCCACACATGTTCTGACTGCTTCAGCAAGGCGGCGAACTCGACGGCGTTCGCCCCGTCAAAGTCGCTGCGATAGGCGCGTGGCGAGAGGGGCAGCACGGTACGCAGCCGAAAGCCCATCCCCAGGCCGATCCGCGAGGCCATCTGGTCGGCCCCCTTGGCGAGCTGCGACAGGAGGCTCAACCGCGCAGGGCTGTCGTCATAGACATCGGCATGGTCCGAATGCACGGCGCGGACTTCCCGCACGATCCGCCGCAACAGGTCCGCGATCTCACCGTCCAGCCGGACCATCTGCGCGGCGCTCAGGTTGCGATGACCGGTGACGCCGACCCGGAACGACAGAACAGGCCTCGGCGGCGAGGGCCGCGACTGCACTCCCAACATCGATCCCCGCAACGCGCCCCCAGGCCTGAGCCATAGTCTTGCGATAACCCCGAGATGTCACGCCTGCAGGTGGGCGCCGACCAGCAAATGGCCCGGATGGTGGCCTTTTGTACGATCGCCAGGTCGCCACGCGGTTGCGTTGCGCGCGCGGCACAGCCGGAGAGGACTCGCGCGACTCCCGGAGTTCTGTTTTTGTTCCGTCAAGACTTGGGAGACGGACATGGCGGACGGCGCATTGCATCCACCCCTCGACACCTGGCCCGCCTGGCCCAGGCTGAGCCAGGCGCTGGTGGCGCGCTCGAGCCTGTGGGCGGTGTGCGGCTGCGGGCGCGAGGCGGTGATCGATCCGAAG
Organism: Alphaproteobacteria bacterium; assembly: GCA_025359785.1. GTDB lineage: Bacteria > Pseudomonadota > Alphaproteobacteria > Caulobacterales > Caulobacteraceae > Phenylobacterium. The sequence continues at coordinate 83,590 of JANYET010000052.1, forward strand.
CCGTGGGTCGGTCAGGGACTGGCGCGGCAGGCCACGGCCAGTCTGGAAACACGGCTTCGCTGCCTCTGCGGCGCCCGGCGCGCCCGGTTGGAAATCCGCGGACTCACCGAGGCGCCGGAAGGCGGCGCCGGTGGGATCTACGTGTTCCGCTAGGCCGCGGCAGGCTCGGTGAACATCGGCGTCGAGCGGTAGAGCGCGGTCTCTTCCTCGGTCATGTCCGCCGGGACGTCGGCAAAGAGTGGCGTTGAGAGATACCGTTCGCCGGTGTCGGGCAGCATGGCCAGGATGTTGGCGCCCTTCGGCGCGGTCGCGGCGATCTGCAAGGCGCCGGCGAAGGTCGCGCCGGAGGTGATGCCACAGAAAATACCTTCCTGGGTCGCCAGCGCCTGACTGAGGCGGATGGCTTCCGGCCCGGGGGTCGCGATCAGCTGGTCGACGTATTTCGCGCTCACCGCGTCGCTCGTCAGCTTCGCGATGAAGTCCGGGGTCCAGCCCTGCATGGGATGCGGCTTCCACGCTGGGTGGCCGCCGGCCGGCGTGCCGTTGGCGTTATAGGCCTGGGGCGCGCCGCTGGCGATCAGGCCCGCGTCGGCCGGCTCGCAGACAACGATCCTGGTCTTGGGGCTCTTCTCGCGCAGCACACGGCCGACGCCGTTGAGGGTGCCGCCGGTGCCGTATCCGGTCACCCAGTAGTCAAGGGTCTCGCCCTCGAAGTCCTTCAGAATCTCCTGGGCCGTGGTCTTGGCGTGGAAGTCGGCGTTCGCCGGGTTCTCGAACTGTCGGGTCATGAACCAGCCGTGCGCCTTGGCTAGTTCCTCGGTTTTCAGGATCATGCCGGTGGCGCGGTGAGCGGCCGGGCTGAGCAGCACCTTGGCGCCCAGGAAGCGCATCAGCCGGCGGCGCTCGACCGAGAAACTGTCGGCCATGACGATGACCAGGGGGTAGCCCTTGGCCGCGCAGACCATCGCTAGGCCGATGCCGGTGTTGCCGCTGGTGGCCTCGATGATCGTCTGACCGGGTTTCAGCTCGCCAGACCGCTCGGCAGCCTCGATGACGCCTAGCGCCAGGCGGTCCTTGACCGAGCCCAGCGGATTGAACGCCTCGACCTTGACGAAAAGGTTCACGCCCGCCGGCGCCAGGCGATTGATGCGCACGACCGGCGTATTGCCGACCGTTCCCAGGATGCTGTCGTATCTGGCCATCTCGCCCTCGGGTTTGGAAAGCGCGAGTGAAGCCCGGCGCGACTGGCCAAGTCAATTCAGCAGGCCGACGGTCGGCGGAGCGTTTTTAGGTTACTTGCCGCCGCCGCCGGTGATTTCCTTGATCAGGCCCTGGATCGGGGCCTTGCCGCCCGCGCCCCAGACCGCCCTCATGAAGACCAAGGTCCGGCCCGCCGCGTCTTCGAATTTCCACTCGCAGTCGTCAATGCGGCAGTCCTGGAAGACCGGAGCCTCGCCGCCGGAATAGACCAGTCGGCAGTCGCGGAACTCGCAGGAGGAAAACACCTCGCCGTCGAGGGTTACGGTCTCGTGGTTGAAGATCGCGCCGTCGGCCATGCCCTAGGCCTGATCGTCGTCGTCGCTGGGCGCCGGCGCGCCGCCGGCGTCGAGACGCGCGCGTTCGCGGGCTTCGGCCTTCAGGCGGGTCTTTTCGGCGACCTTGGCGGCCTTCTGGCGTTCGCGCTCCATGCGCTCGAAAGGATAGTTGGGCTTGCGCGCCATGGTCAGATCTCCGTCAACGGAAAAGCGGGCGAAGGGGAAAGGCGGGGCGCGAGCCGAGCCGGCGAAGCGGCCTCTTACACCGAAACCGTGGTCCGGCGACATCCCGCTGATGTCGCGGGCGACATCGATCAGGCCTTGCCGCAGTCCGCGCCGAGGCTGAGCAGTTCAATCCTGAAGATCAGGGTGGAGCGCGAAAAGATCGTGGTCTTGCCGGGCTCGTCGATGCGGATGGCGCGGTCGCGATAGGCGATCTCGGCCGGGATGGCGAACGTCCAGGTCTCGCCAACCCGCATCATCGGCACGCCCTCGCCCCAGCCCTTGATCACCCGGCCCAGCGCGAAGGTCGCGGGCTCGTGGCGCGCGAACGAGCTATCGAACAGCCCGCCGTTGATCAGCCGGCCCTCATAGTTGACCGTTACCGTGCAGCCGGGCGTCGGATGCGGCGCGCCGCGCCTGGCGGCGGAGTCGCGGTGGGCCTGCAAGCCGCTCGCCGTCGTCATCCAGCCATGGCGCCCGCCATTCCATTTCAGATAGGCGGCCTGACCGGCTTCCCAGACGGCCTGGGGATCACCGCCCGCCATCGCCGCCACAGGCGGCGTCCCTCGCATCGTGGCGCAGCCCGACAGCGCCAGCGCCAGCGCTGCCAATCCAAGACCGATGATCCGGCGCATCGTGCGACCCTCCCCTGACCGGCGATTAGCCTAGCGGGGTTGCGCCGGCTTTTCGATGGCCCTGTCGCGCGTCTGCGGGTCGGCCGATAAGGGTACGACCCCGTCCGCTAGGAGCCTGACCATGCCGCTCGCCTTCATCGCCGCCGCGCTCGCCACGACCATCGCGTCGGTCGCCACGACCTCCCAACCCGCCGAATATTTCGCCGCCGCCAATCCCAAGGCCCCCTATTCCGAGGCCGTGCAGGCGGGGGGCTTCCTGATCGTTTCCGGCCAGATCGGCCTCGTACCCGGCCAGCCGAACGCCGCATTCGAGGCCCAGGCCCACCAGGCCATGGACAGTGTGGCCGCCGTTCTCGGCCGCCACCAGTCCAGCATGAACGACGTGGTCAAGTGCACCGTCCTGCTGAGCGACATGGGCAGGTTCGCGGCCTTCAATGAGATCTATGTCAGCTACTTCAAACCCGGCCATCTGCCGGCTCGCACCGCCCTCGGCGCCGCGGCCCTGGGCGGCGGCGCGGCGGTCGAGGTGGAATGCTGGGCCTATGTCGGCGGGCACTAAGCCGCCTCACGCCTCCAGTTCGATGTCCCAGTAGAGGACATGAAAACTCCGACAAATAAGCCCTTTATCCATTGTTTTCATTTTCTTTTTCTGCGAGACTGATGCCATCTTTTCGTCTCCGGTCATCACCCGGTCATCACGACAATTTGAGGCAGGTAGCAGGGCCGCTAGATGGGTACCCAAGGTCAATTCGCTCTGCAAATCTCTCGCTTCGTCGATGACGCTGGCCAGAGCGCCGACAAAGTCACGCGTGAAATCGTGCGCAGCTGCTACGACCGCATAGTCGCAAGGTCGCCCGTTGATACGGGCGAATTCAAGCTCTCCTGGGGCGTGGCCGAGCTTGGCGCCGAACCCGTTCCGGGATCCGCTGCGATTACTGGCGGTCCTATGGCCGGCAAGGTTTGGCGTATCTCCACGGCATCGCCCTATGCCTGGAAAATCGAATTCGGCGGCTATCCGTCCCCGCCCAAGCATGGCAGCGGCCGGACCATCGGCGGCTTTTCCACGCAAGCACCTATGGGCGTCGTCGGCCTCACGGCGCTTGAGTTCGGTAGCATTGTCGGCGAAGCGGCGAGGGCTGCGAAGTGAGCGTCTCGATCGCCACCCTAGCCCTCGATGTTGATGCGCGCCCCGTAGACGCGGCGACGCGCTCGCTGGCATCGCTTGACGCGCAGGCGGTCCGCACCGGTGCCTCGACCGAGCGCCTGGCTTCGCTCACCCAGGCCTATGGCGGGGAAAGCGCCAAGGCGGCAAGCGCAGCGGAGCAGATGGGCACCAGCATCCGGGCCCAGGAAGCGGCGCTGAGGTCTACCGCCGCGCAAGCGCAGGCCGCCGCTACGGCGCACGTCCAACTCGCTGCGTCGGTCGACGCCGCGACGAACGCGGTGAAGGCTGCGGCGCGGCCACTCGCTGCGACTGCCACAGAGATCGAATTTTATCGCAACCGAATGCTCGCCTCGGTCATCGCCCAGACTGGCTTCACGGAAGCACAGGCGCGGGCGTCGCTCGGCATGGCCGCCGCTGAGACTGAGGCCATCGCCCTAGGAGCGGCGCACGCCGACGTGGCCAAGAAGATTGGCCTCACCTCGACGCAAATTCGCGAGCTGCTGGTTTTGACGCGAGAGGGCGCACGCGGCGATATAACCCGCTTCGCCGGGTCGTTCTCGATCCTGGCCGGCACACTTACCGCGGCTAACATCGGCCTATTTGCTATCCTCGGCGGCCTCGTCGCCGTGGGGGCCGCTGTCGCCACCGTGATCTATGGCATCAGCAAGGGCGAAAAGGAGATCGAGAAGCTCAATGGCTCGCTGATCGCCACTGGCAACTACGCCGGCGAGACGGCCAACAACATGGACGTTCTGGCGAAGTCCATCTCGGCCTCCAGCGACACGACCATCGGCTCCTCGCGCAAGACCGTCGAAGCCCTGGTCGCTACCGGCACCTTCGGCAAGGCCAGCGTCGAGAGTGTCGCTGACGCTGTGCAGAATTACTCGCGCATCACAGGCGAGAGTTCCGACAAGATCATGAAGGAGTACGAGGGTCAGAAGGGCAACCTGATCAAGTGGGCGGTGAAGCACGAAGAGGCTTACCACGACATCTCCGTCACCCAGCTCGACCACATCGCGCTGCTGATCAAGGAAGGCGAGGAAGCTCGCGCCCAGGACGAGCTCAACGCTGACATCGACGCCAAGAGCAAGGAGCGTCTCGCCGAAAAGCAGAAGCTGGACGAGGCCCATTTCGGCTGGCTGGAATACTGGGCGCACAGGCTTGCTGTCGGATGGAGCAAGACGTGGGATCAGATCCTCGGGATCGGACGCGGCAAGACCCTAGACGAGAAGATTACGGCTGCCACGCAGGACGTTATGTCGGCTGGCAAGGCAGCGACCAACGTGGGCGCTGGGTCTGGGGGTCGAGGAAACACCGGCGCTGGAACGCAAGCTGCGCTGGCGGCCAAGTACGACCAGGCTGTGTTCGCGCTGCAGAACCTCAATGACCAGAAAGCGGCGGAAGACGCAAAGGCCGCGGCCGATGCTGCTGCGACCGCAGCGGAGCACAGCAAGGTCCAGGCGAAATATGGCGTCAATCATACCCCGAGGGTAAAGGAGCCTCACCAGGCCACCAACGACTATGAGGCGCAGAACGACCGTATCGATGGCGCGATCGCGAGCGCAAAAGGCCGTGAGCTGACGGCTCAGCTGGCTCTCACGACCGACATCGAAGCCCGCTTCCTGATCGAGCAGAAGATCAGCCAGGCCGCCTACGACGCCCAGAAGGCCGCCATCGACCGCCAGATCGCACTGATCGCAGAAGATCAGACGAAGAAGGAGAACGCGCGGAAGTACAGCGACGACGAAGCCAAGGCGCTGACCAAAAAGCTTGAGGGCATCAAGGTCATCGACGCGCAAGCCCAGGCCGACAAGGATGCGCTGGCGGCGCAGAACGAGTTCAACGCCATCAACGCCCAGCAGCTGGCCGCGCTGACCGACGAGTACAACATCAAGATCGCCGGCCTCGAACAGGCCAAGGCGCTCACCAAGTCGACGTTCGCCGCCGCCGTGATCGAAAAGAAGATCCTCGACCTGAAGTACCAGGAGCAGAAACTCGCGCTAGAGAAAATTGTCGCCGAGCAGGGTATCAACAAGGACGTGCACGACAGGGCCGTCGCCGACCTGAAAATCCTCGAGATCACCCACACGACCGAAGACCTGCTCAACGAGCGCAACACGACCTTGCTGGCCTCGATCAAGGAGGCCACCGACGGAACTCATGCCTTCTTCGCAGCGATCAAGAGCCATGACTGGCAAGGCGTCTTCGACAATTTCACCAAGACCCTGCAGACCGTTCAAGCGTCATTCGCGAGCCATGGCCTGTCAGGCGGTCTCTCCACCCTGGCTGGCGCGGCTGGCGCGGCGGTTGGCGGCCAGGTTGGCAACGCCCTCAGCACTTTCGCGGGTATCACCGGCATTGCCGCTTCGGCCGGCGCGGCGCTGACCACCTATGCCGCCGGTGCCGCGGGCACCGCGTTTGCCGCGGCTGCCGCCGGCGCCAACGCCGTGGGTGTGAGCGCGCTGGGAAGTCTGGCTGGATCTATCGCGCCTCTACTGGGCCCGATTGGCATCGCCATCGCCGGCATTGCTGTCCTGGCCAGCCTCTTCGTGAAGTCCAAGCCGACCAACGCGGGCGCTACCTACGACCTGGCTACAGGCGCCATTTCCGGCAGCAAGGCGGACGCCTCGACGTCAAGCGCCTCCAAGGGCGCCGGCTCAACGATCCTGTCGATGGAGAACGCGCTGATCGCCGCTGGCGTGAAGCTGACTACGACGGTCAACAGCATCGAGATCGGCGCGCGCGACCTGTCGAAGATCAACCTGTCTACAGGCGCTCAGCTGACGGCCAAGGTCGGCGATGCGGCCGATACCGCCAATGTTGCGATGAAGGCGATCCTGGAGGGCGCCACCTTTGCGACCGAGGCTGAGCACTCGCTCGTGACGTCGATGCTGGCCGCCGGCAAGGGCTTCGACGACATCTCGGCCGCCCTGCAAGGCTACACCGCCGCGCAAGGCCTGCTGACTTCAGTCACCGATGCGATCCTGCAGATCACCGATCCCAAGCAATTCGATCTCAACACCACCAAGGCCGCCCAAGATGCTCGCGATGCCCAGCTCAAGGCGGCGCTCGATGCCGGCTACCTGACCGCCAGCCAGTTCTCCGCGATCACCGTCCAGCTGACCAAGCTGAAGGGCCTGGAGATCGACAAGGTCATGGCGAAGTATGCCGCGGCCACGACATCCGCCGCCGACGCCGTCAATGCCGCCGCCAATGCCGTCGCCACCGCGCAAGGCAACCTGAAGACTTCCTACCAGGCCGAGAGCGCGGCCCTGCAGTCGACGATCAACAGCTCCAAGGCGCTCGCCACCACACTGACCTCCTACAAGGCCAGCCTCGGCGCCGGCGCGGGCGGCGCGCTCACCTACGACCAGGCCAAGGCCGCCTTCGATGCCGCCAAGCAGGGCGATGGTTCTGGCCTTCCCACGGCTGGCGCCGCGTTCCTCGCAGCCTCGCTGGCTCATGCCACCGACGCCACGCAATATGCCCGCGACATCGCGGAGGTGAGCAACGCTGTTCAGGCCGCCGCCGACACTGCCACAGCGACCGCCGACATCGCCCAGATGCAGCTCGACGAAATGACAAAAACGGTTGACGCGCTGATCACGATCAACGCCAGCGTTCTGTCCGTAGTTGATGCTATCAAGGCGTTGGATGCGGCGCTCGCGGCTCAAGGCGCCCTGACACCCACCGACCCCACCTCCATTCCTGTCGTCGCCGCCGTCGGCGATGCGGTCGTTTCCGCGACCACGCCGGCCAATGACAACGGCGCAACTACGCCCGATGCTCTGAACCCGCAAACCATCGCGGCGGCGCTGGCCGGCGTTGGTGGTGGAGGCGGCAGCTTCGGAAGCGGCGTCCAGATGTTCGCCCAAGGCGGCATCTTCACCAACGGCATCGTCAGCCAGCCGACCGCCTTCAACCCGGCGATGATGGGCGAAGCCGGGCCGGAAGCGGTTATGCCGCTGGTGCGCGGGCGCGGCGGGCTTGGCGTGCGAATGGTGGGCGGAAGCGACAACGTCGCCCTGCTGGACGAGATCCGCCAGATGCGCGCCGAGCAGCGTGCGGCGGCGGTCGCCCTGGCGATCAGCAACGCCCAGACCGCGAAAATCCTGAAGAACTGGGACGGCAACGGCCAGCCTGCATCGCGAGGCTACTAGCAATGAAGTTGGTCCGTCCGACGCCGAACTCGGCGGCGTGTTTGTGACTTCGGTCAGGCGCGAAACCATTACGCCTTCCCGCGGGAAGCCTCGTAAACTTCTTCAGGGGGTGGAAAGGCGACCTTGTTGCCGTGGACCCCATATCGAAACGCGAGCAGATTGTCGGAATGAATGAGGCTGATCTTCGCACCGTCGTGGAGGGCGTTCGCACACGGTTGAAAGGCGCCGACCTGTCAGCAGCACACGAGTGTTTTCGGTGGTTCCCGTGCGGTGCGTGTTCAGCGACGTGTGACGTGCTTGCGACTGTCCTCGAAGGTCACTTCGGCGTCGTGCCCTACTTGGTAAGCGCGGAAATCGGGGAGGGCGAAGAGTGGCGTTCCCACGCCTGGCTTGAGGTCGAGGGCTTCACCGTCGACATTACCGCGGATCAGTTTGGCAGGGAGCCCGCAATAGTCGCCAAGCACAGTAGTTGGCATCAGACGCTGACCATCCTTCGGCGCGCTCCCCATCCTATGGCGCAGCGCGATTGGGGCGGGGCGGCCCACACCGTTTGGCCACTTGTTCGTGAGCTAGCTGCGCCAGACGGCGGATGACCAAGTTAGCACCAGGCACGCCCGGATCACTGTCCTCGGCGCCGTGCTGGTCAGGTCCACTCGACCGCTTCCGCGATGAGCGGAACTAGGGCCAATACCCTCTTTTCTTGGTCGGCGATATGCTGAGCTAGCATTGCAGCAACTCGGCTCCTGGATGCACCGGCACCTGCAGCAATCGCGTGCGGCCAGTACATGCGTTCTAGCGCCTTGATCTCCGCCCTGATCTCGTTTTGCACCGCCCGTAAGGCGGCCCGTGCCGAAGGGGCAGGCAGGGCCTGAGACATCATACTTAGGCCCGTCACTAGGCCATCGAGCCGAGCGGCCGCGATTTCATCTTCCGTCGGTCTGAACAACACAGTTCTCCCCCAAAGCGTCAGCGCTTCGGTAGCAAGGCTAGCTTGACTGTGGCGCAATGGTGAGGCCGATCACCGTACATTCGACGCCAACGTGTGAACGCTGACGGCTCAGCTTGCTCGACACAGGTCTAGGCATGTGCGTGAATTACCCGCCAAATATACTTTAGGCGGGGACTGAGGGGGCGCAATGGCTAGTCGCGGTGAAGTCCGGGATTTCATAAATAGATTGAGGCCGCTATTGGAGCGTGCCCAAGCTGAAGGCAAGCTTGCGCGGGTAAAGCTCGACGTCCGAGATCAGTTTGAGGCTACAATCGAGCACGAGACCGACGGCGATAGAGCAAAATCGCTCGCCACTTTTACCGAAGAAATCGAAGCGTTTTGCACTGATCTCCGATTGGCCGTCGTGACTGTTCAGGCCCAAGTAGAGCGGGGCAAGCGTCGTTGGGGAAGGGGAATTTTGACGGGCTTACTATTTGCCTTTTCGACGTTCGTGGCTGGATTTGCCCTCTTCATGGCAACACAGGGAACGCCTGCAGCGGTGCTCGCATTTGGCGGTCCGCCATTTGCCTTTTGGATTGGGGTTGCCATGGGCTCAAAGCCTGAGGAATTCTCCAGCGCTTCCACCACGGCCCGATAGTTCCAGATTTCCGCCTCACCTCCGCCTGTCGGGGTTCGGCCCATACCAGCCGTTCGCGATGTGCTGGCACTCAAGCTGGTCGCCGCCAACAAAGCTCCGCTGCCGCTTCCTGTCTTGCTGTATAACCGGCCGACCGAGCCCGAAGAGGTGAGCGAAGAGCCGGGCTCCTAGAGGGTCGGCGAGGTTCCAGGAGTGTCTTGGGCGGTCATCGACCAGACCATCGCGACGATCCAGCCGATCACCGTCCAACCGCCAAAGAAGTTCAGGCCCGCGATGGCGGCGCGCTGGCGATGGTGCCTGGTGAAGGCGTTGATCGTCGGAAGCCAGTAGATGACGAACGCGATGATCGACAGGAAGATTACGACAATGACTGCGGTCGAGGTGTCCAATGGACCATCCGAGGTGCGGTCGAGGGGGTGAGATGGCCAGCCTGGCGCCGCGATGCAGGGCGGTCATGGTTAAGGTGTAGGTCATCAGGAGACATGTGCCCAGTGCAGTGGCTGGGCCTGGCGACCGCGCCCAACCTCCGGCGTCGGGATCGTGAAGTGCCATGCTCGCGTCCTGTTGAACGAGGCACCGAACCCAACGTGAGCGGGGAACTCAAGGTTCGCGGCCGGACCTGATGACGGCTTGGACAGCCAACATGGCTGCACTGGCCAGCACGTTTACGCCGAAGTCTGGAAACAAGAGGGACAGGGCGCTCAGCGCCCCAATCAGGACGACGCGGACCGCAGTAAGCCGAACTCGCGGAGCCGCCAGAAGTTGGCGCCCAGCATCGAGTTCAACGACTATCCGCCCCTTCTCCTCAGGATCGAGCGAGCTCGAGTTAGATCCCCTGAGTACTTCGGTTAACTCATCGAGTTTGGCGATTGCCTCCGCATATTCGGCGCTGTTGTGATCAATCCGCACAACGCGATCCGAGGCTGGCGCAGCGGTCAGTCGCGGCCTCAGCCACTCACGAAGTTCGCGAAAGGCGGGTTCCGCGATCTTCGCCACAATGCGCTGCGCTACGCCATCGGCGCTGTTGCTGCCGCCGCGCTCATACATGAACCTGACGCCGAAATCGTGCGGCTTCAGTTCGCCGCGGGCGAACCGCCGCAGGAGCCCAATTCTCTCTGCAAGGTAAGTCGTCGGGTCAAAGGACCAGGGCAGATCGACCGCCCCGAAAGTGCCTGAACCCTCCAAGGGGCCGACCGTTGCCTCCAGGGCCGCCAACCAAGCTGCCATGTCGGCCCGCGCCTCAAGGACAGACAACGCTTCCGCCGCTTCAGGGTTGGTGTCGACGTAGCCAAGCCAGCGGCCAAGCACTCGCGGCAAGTCCGCGCCGTTCGCGCCCCTCAGATCGATCACCAGAAAGTCGTAGCCGCTCAAATAAGCGCGTCGTTCTTCCTCGTTCATACCCCAGCCCCGCCAATTCATCGGAGCCTACCATGTACTTCCTAGTCGGCGAGATCAGCGCCGTGCTTGCGCGCCCCACGGCGTGGTTCCACGGCCACCCCCGCGCGCCCTTCACCGCGTTCTCGACGGCGCCGGCGGCCAGGTGGTTGCGTTAAAGCCAGCCATTCCGGAGGTGTTCCGCGTCACGCAGTGCGATTGTTCGCTCGACTTCAGGGAGATTGCCTAGCTCCATCCAGGGGAACGCTGGCGCCGCTTCCTTCAGCGTCCTGAGGTTTGTCTTGATGATCCGCAGGCACTCGATCTTTTCGTGCGGGGCCCAGGCGTTGTCGTAAGCGACTGCGGCGTTGTGCATTTGGAGGGTGAGAGCTCGCGCAGCCCGCAGCGCCTTGCGAGCGACCATGCGTTGCCGATGTGCGCCGGGTGTCCGGTCGTTGATCTCGATGTTCATGTCAGAGCCTCAGGGGTGAGATGGAAGTAGTGTGAGCCTGGCGCAGGCAGCCGTAGCGCACCGCGTCGGCAGCATGGTCGGCGCCCGTCGTGTCCACGTCTTCGACGCGCCGCATGTCGCGACCGAGATAGGGCAGGGTTTCCCAGAAATATCTGCAGGTCCGGCTGATGTAGAGGCCGGGAACGTCGGGCTTTCCGGCGTCGGCTAGCAGCCGCCTCATCCGTGTCCAGCCGCTGATCCTGTCGGCCTTTTGGGCCGGGCGGAAGTGAACGCCCATGCGAGTGAACTCGTCAGCGATCGAGCCTGCTGCGTGGCCGCTTCGTGCGAAAATCGCGTCGTCAGCCACGCCCTGCGCGCGGACGTCCCAGCGCTTACACATGCCCAGGATCTCCTCCGCAAGGATGGGTACGGTCCATCCCAGGCCATCGTTCGGTCGGTCGGGCTTGGCTGTGGCCAGCTCGTCCACCAGAACCAGGCTGTCGCGCGGATAATATTGGCCGTCAGGGCCGGTCGCGCCGGGTGACTGCGCAATGAGATACGTCGCGCTCGGCGCAGTCGAGCCGAAGTCGTGGGCGAGGTAGGTGTCCCAGCGACAGCCGTTTAGGGCGGGGATCTCCGACCAGGGCTCGATGGCGTTGCGCTCCTCGTCAAGAACGCTGGCGAAGTACGCGCCGCGGCTGACGGCCCAGTCGCCATTGATCCAGGCCCGCAGCAGCTCGGGGTCGGAGTGGCAAGCGGCTTCAAGCTGTTCCCGGTACTGCGCGCGGTCGATGAACTCGTTGCCTTCGAACGTGGATGGCGCGTGAACCCAGTCCCGCTTCGACTTTTCCTCGTGGAAAATCGCCCATGGCGATCCGCGAAACACGTACCGCTTCGCGATCCACTGGTGACCTGGGCCGCCTGGGTTGGCGGCCAGCACCACGCGGATCGGCACGTTGGCCGGTCCCCGCAGATTGGACCGCAGCGTGTCGAGCAGATCGGGCGTGTTGAATTGCCCGATCTCGTCAGCCATCAGCAGCGTGAAGCTCCGGCCCTGATATTTGGAGTAGTCGCCGGGGGTCTCAAGCTGGCCGAGCTCCATGTAGGCGCCATTGGGGAACCGCCAGACGTGCTCGGCGCCGTTGTAGCGGGCGGCCTGGCCATACGCCTTGCCGAACAGCTCTCGCGTCAGCAGCTCGAAGTCGGCGAGGCCCTTGTAGGTGCGGCGGACGTAGAGGATCCGCGCGGCCGGCCCGTATTGCTCGACATGGCGCAGAGCCAGAAGGGCAAGGGTGAAAGATTTGCCACCGGCGCGCCCTCCGCCCAAAAAGACATCGACCTCCTCAGGCAGGCGCAGGACTTGGTCTTGGAACGCGTTCAGCGTCACACTCTGGCTACTCATGGTCGATGACCCTGAAGTTGGCGAGCGGCGTTGCTCCGGGCAGGTTGATCACGACCGTGGGCTGCTGGGCTGCGTCGGTCTTTTCCCCTTCGCGATAGCCGTGCCTCGCCTTGAGCAGGAACATGGCCGCGATCTTGTCGCCGTTCTTCGTGGCGGCCTTGTAGAGCGCGGCATGGAGCGCCTGGCGCTCCAGCTCGCGGCCGACCTCGAACGCCTCGGCAAGTTCAGGGTCTTCGCTCATCCAGCGGCGCAGCGTGTCGGCGGAAGTGCCGAGGGATGCGGCAACGCCCCGGACGGGGAGGCCAACCGCAGCAAGGGCGGCAACGCGGGCGACCGCATCAGCTGGCGGCAGTTTCGGCGCGGGGCCTTTTCGGAGATGGGCTCGGGTGACGGGCTTGGTCACAAGCTTACCCGATCACGTTGTCGAAGTGCGGGAGCAGGTTCGTCACATAGGCGAGAGCCTCCTGTTGCCGGGCGAGCGCCGGGGCCTGAGGATGGGTCGCCTCGACCCGCTCTCGCCACAGGGTGCCAGAGAACTCGGAGAACTCGCCCAGCTTGGTCGGACTGCGGACGACCGCCTCCAACATGCGCGGCTCCTTCGCCAGGTTGTCGAGGGCTTTGGCCCGCTGTTCTCCTTTTAAGGCTCTAATCCAGGACCTGAGCTCCAGATCGACCATCGCGCCGACGGCATCGGCGGGGTCCAGAGCAGGGGGCGCGTAGACCGATTTCTCCAGGCCGGCGACTTCACCGGCGAACGTAGCGAGGTCCGCGTGAACTTCCGCAAGCGCCGTGCGTGCGGCGGCCTGGACGGGCTTCACTCGCTCGCTGCGCCCAAGCTCGCTCAAAGTTTTATCGGCGCTCGCGGTGCGACGGACACTGTCGACGCTCTGCAAGATGTTCAGCGCGGTGCGGACGAGCGCTGCGCCCTTCGGCGCCGTGGTGGCATGCGGCGGGTGGATAACGGCGAGGCGGCGGCCCCCGCTCAGTTCAAAGATGGTGGCGCGGTCGGTCCGATCGACAACTGTGAGGCCGTTGTCGGCGAAGGGGGTGGTGGTGGTGGTCATGAGTGGTCTCCATGGTTCAGGGGGAAAGACGGGGGGAAGGACGGGCGGACTGCTTTCTCTCGGCCGCTTAAAAAAGAGGGATGACGCTCAGCGGCGTGCGGCGGAGGCTGGTCTGGCGCTAGCTGGGGAATAGCCAGCGTGATGACCGGGTGATGACCGCGAAGGGCTTGGCGGGCACAACAGGCGGCCAACGCCCCGAAAACACGGCTTATTTCGCCGCTTATCCGCCGTTGCTGTTGTCCCTAGTCAGGACATCGAGGGCTAAGACCGATCCTTGGTCACGTGTGACGGCCGGCCAACAGGGCGCTCAGCGCCCCAATTCGATCTCAGCAGCAACAAGGTCAGCCTCACGCAGTGACAGGGCCAGGACAGCCTCCAGGTAGGCGTCGGCACGGGCGACAGTGGGGAAGGTCTCCCAGAGCCGCGCGCACAGCTTCATGCCGCAAGCGCCGCTCAGGAGGGCCGCTGCGAAGTCTTTAGCGGCCAGAGCGCCGAGAACCGCGACCAGGCTGGGCTGGTGGGAGGCACTCATGCGGCCACCTGGGCGTTGCAGACGACTTCAAGGCCGTGGTGGGCCAGCAGATCGCGCAGCTCGGACCTCAGCACATCTGCCACATGCGGCCAGCTCGTTGTGATCGCCTTGGTTGGCAGGTCGCGGTAGCCGCAGAAGCGGCTAACCAGAACTCCCGACTTCTCGTGATGCCTGACGATGTCCGCGAGGATGTGGGCAGGACCAGGCCAAGCAGGCAGGGCGCTCAGACAAGAGGCCGCCCCCCTTATTTCGCCATCGTCCCACCGCGCCCCCAGCAGCCATCCCGCGGGCCCTTTGATGAACTTCGGCGCCGTACCCTCCGACCGAACCTGATCGCCATACGCGACCATGCCGGCGACAAGCTGTTCGACCGTGGCGTCGCCCGCGCCCACGACGCGCTCGAACGCCGCCGCAGCGTCCTTCTTGCCAACCTTCTTGGGACAGGCTTGCCAGAAGCTCTCGAACGAGCTGGCGGGTTCAATATGAGGTTCAATGGAGGGTTCGAACGAAGTGAGGTGTGCAATCTCTTCACCGCCTTGCTGCAAGACCTTCACCGTCCCTGGTGAAACCCTTGCACCGGGGGGTGGTGAAGAAGCTTCACCGGGTTGCGACAGGGAAAGTCGGATGCGGTCGCTCGAACGAGACCCGTTTTCGCGGTCGTGACGCGTGCGCGTGATCAGGCCCAGGCGCTCCAGGGCCGCAAGCTGGCTGATGACGGTGCGCTTCGTGACGTCGGCGCGGGCGGCGATGAGGCGTTGCGACGGCCAGCAAAGGCCGGCGTCGTCGGCTGCTTCAGCCAGCACAACGAGGACTGCCTTCGCGGACCCGCTGCCGGTCTTCTGACCGATCGCCCATTTCACCGCCTGCCAGCTCACTGATCACCAGCGATGTAGAACCGCGCCAGCTGCTGATCGGCCTCGGCTTGCATCGCAAAGGCCATCGCGACCGCGTCGCCCTTCCTGGCGAAGCGACACACCTCAGTCAGCGGGATGGGGTGGCCCGCTCCGTCGTCAATCGAACCGAAGATCAGCCAGGGCGCACCATCGCCGTCCGCGAGCCTATGGACACCGTAGACGACCCGCTGGCCGCGGGGGGTCGTGCCGGCGCTCCAGTAGATGGAAGCCGTGCGCTTCTGGGACACGCGGGCCTTGGGCCGGCGCGGCGGCCGGTCGAACTCTTCGAGATGACCGAGGCTATGACACATGGCGTCTACCACTTAAGCTCCGCCGTGAAGGGGTGTAGCGCCGCAGTCGCGATTGGACGTGGAGGTTGCCGACTTGCTGGCGGCCCACTCAAAGAGATCGGAGACCCGGTAGCGAACGGCTCGGCCGAAGCTGGAGAAGGCGCAGCCGCCACCCCTGAGGCGCAGCTGACGCAGGTAGGATCGCGACAGGCTCAGAAGCGCGGCCGCCTCTACATCGTCAACGAACCGGTCTCGGAACTCGAGTTCGGCTTCCATGTGCCCTACTCGCATTTCATCGTCTCCACGGATGGGGCGAGGCACGATTGGTGTGTGGCGATCTCGCCCTGCAGCCAGCCAACTCGGCCAGGGCTGATCCTGCGGGCCGCAGGAGCGGTGCCGGCGCGGACCATGCGCCACCAGGTGGTCCGGCTGACGCCAACGAACTCTTTCAGCTCACGCCAGCGCAGGACGCGGTCGGGCTGCAGTCGTTCGGCGGGCGCACGCGTAGGCGCCGCCGTGTCCTCGGACACGTCGGTCATTGTAGGTATTCCTTTCGAGAGGCGTGAGGGTAGGTCAGCAACCGCCATGCCGGGCGGCTCCTTGGCGGTCTCAGCGGCTTGGCTGCGTTGTGAGACAGGCCCCGAACAGAGGCCGCCTAAATCCGCCGGACGATCTTCGCCCTAGGCGTAAGAAGGGATGCGATCCGCGGGCTGGGGTTAGAGGCGCCGCAGCGCCGCGGTTCTGGAGCGCCCAAAAAAAAGCCCCGACTGATCAGGCGGGGCCACGGGCGCAGAGCGTCCATCTACCGATAGTGATGCCATTTTCCGGACAGGGCGACAAGCACAATCTGTTTCACCCCGCGCGGTCTGGTCTTGTTGTGACCAGGTTGGGTGTGCCACGACCGGTGGCCGCCGAGTTGGCGCCTGCTTGACGGCGGTACGGGTTATCGCCCTCCCCCGATAGCGTGAAGGTCGGCACCCGAGCCACCGCGCATCGATGCAGCGATCTCCTTGGAGATTTTGTCAGCCGCCGCCGCGAGTGGGTCGTCATCAAGGTGCGCATAGCGCGAGGTCGTCGCGACGTGGCTGTGGCCGAGCAGCTTGCCGATCAGGAACAGCCCCGACCCGCCAGCCACGCCTACGGAAGCGAAGCTGTGGCGCAAGTCGTGGATCCGAACGTCCGCGAACGGAACCAGCTCCGAAGTGTCCTGGCCAGCCTCTTGGGCGGCCTCTCTGGCGGTCTTGTCTATCCGCGTGCGGATGCCGACCCAGAACCAATCAAGATTGCGGATAGGGATGGATGCGTCCCGAGGATCGGGAAAGACATAAGGGCTCTTGGTGCGCTCGACCTTGCTGAGGAGTTCCAGGGCCGCAGCACCGAGCCTGATCACCTTCCGGCCGGTCTTGCTGTCTTCAAGCTGCAGGAGCTTTCGCTCTGCGTCGAACTCGGCCCACCGCAGCCGCGCGATTTCGTTCTTCCGGGCGCCCGTAACGGACAGAAGTCGGATTATCGCCACGTGGTGCGGGTTGGCGCCTTCGCGCTCCGCGGCAGTCAGGGCGTCGCCCAGCTTGCCCAGCTCAGCCGGCGACAGAAAACGTTCGCGCTTCCCATCCGCAAAGGTCTTGACCCCGATACACGGGTTCTCCGCGCACAACTTCCGGCTTATGGCAAAGTTGTACATCGTCCGAAGCAGCTTGACGGCTTTGGTGGAAGCGGTCTTCCCGCCCCGCGCGTGAGGATGGTCGGCGGATTTCACCTTGCCGCTGGCAATCGCGTTCATCATCCGCTCGACATCACCCGACCCCAGCTCGGTGAGCTTGCGACCGCCGACCAGCGGCTTGATGTGTCGCTCCACCCTGATGGTGTCCAGCACCAAGGTGCTAGCCTTCTTGGTGGCCACACCCTCAGCCAAATACAGGTCGCAGAGCTCCGCAACGGACAGCGTCTTGCGCGCCTCGACGCGATCGGTTTGCGGGTCCTTGCCGGTCTCCACCATCGCCAAAGCGCTCTTGGCCTCGGCGCGCGCCGCGTCCGGCGTGAGCTTGTTAGACCGGCCGATTTTGAACTGGCGCAGCGTACCGCGCCGCCCGCCACCGACCCGGTACCGGACCACGTAGGTCTTGGTGCCGCTCGGCTCCACTCGAAGGCCGAAACCCTTCAGGTCCGCATCCCACACCGTGTAACGCAGCGCAGCCTTCGGGGCTGCATCTACCGACGCTTTGGTCAGGCGCACCGGCACCGCGTTGTTAGTTGTCATTCTGGCCCCGCACTCGATTTGGTCATCACGCGGTCATCACCGATGGGGTGAAGCGCGCGAACACCAGTGTCGCTGAGTGGCGGGAAAGTGCAAGCTTTTCAGCGTCGATAGAACACCGATGGCGCTGCAAATACCTCTAAGCTTCTAGTTCTATGTCCCAGTAGAGGTAGTCGAGCCAGCTTTCGTGCAGGTGGTGCGGCGGGAAGCGGCGGCCGTGCTGCTGCAGTTCATAGGCCGTGGGCCGGTGCGGGCTATGCAGCGGATACATGTGCGCCTCGCGCGGCGTACGCCCGCCCTTGGTCAGGTTGCAGCGCGCGCAAGCGGTGACGATATTTTCCCAGGTCGTCCGCCCGCCCCGCGAGCGCGGGATCACATGGTCGAAGGTCAGGTCGTCAGTGCAGCGGCAGTACTGGCAGGTGAAAGCGTCGCGCAGGAACAGGTTGAAGCGGGTGAAGGCCGGCGGGCGGTCCTGGGTCACGTACTGCTTCAGCGACACGACGCTCGGCAGCTTCATCTCGAACGACGGCGAATGGACCACCTGATCGTAGGTCGAGACCACATCGACGCGATCCAGGAAGACCGCCTTGATGACGTCCTGCCAGGGCCATAGCGACAGCGGATAATAGGAGAGGGGCCGGAAGTCGGCGTTCAGCACCAAGGCGGGCGCGCCGGACGGCGGGCGGCTAAGCACCTGCACGGGCAGCCTCCATCGGCTCGGAGGGGGCCTCGGCGTGCGGCCTCGGGATGCGCCGGGCGCTTATGTCAGACGCTGATGAACTGAAGACGAGGCCCCTGTTCGCGACGCGTGGATGCGGCGGCAGGCCCGATCAGGAAGCCCAGGCGACCCCGCAGTGGACGCCACTATAGGAAAGATTCGGAGACATCTCCATGACGCAGAACGCCGCTTGCCGCGGACCGCGCGAGCCGGACCTCGCCGCACGTGTTGCGCGTGGGCGAGGCTATCGGCGGCGCATCGCGACTTAGATGCTGACGATGGCGGTGGCGCCGGCCAGCGTCAGGCCCATCGCCACGATCGCGAAGGAGGCGAGGACATCGAGGAAGCGGTTGATTTGGATCGACATGACAAAGGTCCTTGTTTGAAGTCCGGCGCCGGTGTTCCGGTCGCGGTGTCCGATGTGGACGATGTTCAGATAGCACTTATCTGAACAATGCCTAGATGCCGTTTTACGTCGGATTGATATGCATTTTTGAATGGTCGAGCGGAGCGCCTTAGCGCCGCACGAAAAAGGGCCCCGCGTGGGGGCCCTTCTCCAGTCCCGGATGCGGGGAGATCAGCCGGTGACAGTGACGAACGCGGCGGTGATCGAAGAGCCCATCGCCAGGATGAGCAGGGCCGCGATACGGTCGAAGAAGCGAGCGAGAACCATGACAAACACCTTTGAGTTGGAACCCCTTTAGAGGTGGGATGCTTTTGTTATCTTAGCATCGTCAAGATAGCGCGCATCTAAGCGGCGTCAAGATATCTTTACGGCGCATAGATAGAGAATTAGAGTGAAGGCGATGAGAGAATCTCAAGCTGCCGATGCCCGGCGTTATCACCACGGCGACCTGCGCCGCGCCCTGATCGACGCCGCCAGCCGCGTGCTGGAGGCCGAGGGGCCGAGCGCGCTGTCGCTCCGCGCCGTGGCCCGGGAAGCCGGGGTCAGCCCGGCGGCGCCCTATCACCACTTCAAGGACAAGGGCGAGCTGCTCGAGGCCGTGGCCCACGAAGGCTGGGACCTGCTGGACGCGGCGCTGGCCAAGGCCAAGGCCGAGGCATCCTCGCCGGCCCAGGCGATCAGCGAGCTGGGCGTGGCCTATGTCTGCTTCGCCCGCAACAATCCGGCGCTCTACCGCGTCATGTATGACACCGCGCGCGACCGCGAGGATCTGCCGGATCAGATGAAGATCGAAGGCGACGGGGCCTACTGCAAGGTCCGCGACACCCTGATCGAAGCCGGTGCGGACCCCAAGGATACGCTCGACATCGAGCTCGCCACCACGGCCGCCTGGTGCTCGGGCCACGGCCTGGCCGAGATGGCGGGGTTCAAACAGTTCGCCCACCTGAAGGAGGCCTGCGGCGGCGAGGTCGAGTTCTTCCGAGCGGTCTTCCAGCACATGGGTCTGGCTCCCCGGCCGCCTGGGGACTAGACCCGAGCGGGTGTCAGAGCCCGCCGTCGTGACCCGTTTCGCGCCCTCGCCCACCGGTTATCTGCACCGGGGCCACGCCTATTCCGCCCTCACCGCATTCGAGGCCTCCAGGCCCGCCGCCCTGGAGTCCGCCCTGGAGCCCTCCCTGGAGTCTGGGGGCCGCTTCATCCTGCGCATCGAAGATATCGACCGCACGCGCTGCCGAGCGGACTATGAGGCAGCGATCTACGAGGACCTCGCCTGGCTGGGCCTTAGCTGGGAAACCCCGGTCCGCCGCCAGTCCGAGCACATGGCCCACTACGGCGCGGCGCTGCGCGGCCTCGCCCAACGCGGCCTGATCTACCGCTGTTTCCGCACTCGCCGAGAGGTCGCCTGGGCCATCGAGAGCGCGCCGCACGGGGCCATGGAGGTGTTTCGCGGCGAAGCCCTGCCGTCGGCGGACGAGGCGCGCCGCATCGCGGCCGGCGAGCCCTATGCCTGGCGGCTGTCGCTGGGGGCCGCGGAGCGCGCCCTGGGGGGTTTCGGCGCACTGACCTTCCACGAAACCGGCGAGGGGCCCGACGGACAACACGGCCTGATCCAGGCCAGGCCCGAGCTCGGTGGGGACGTGGTGCTGGCGCGCAAGGACGTGGGCGTCGCCTATCACCTGGCGGTGGTCAGCGACGACGCCTTGCAGGGCGTGACCCAGATCGTCCGCGGCCAGGACCTCTTCGAGGCGACCCATGTGCAGCGGCTGTTACAGGCCCTGCTGGGCTATCCCACGCCCACCTATCGCCATCACCGGCTGGTGACCGGCGCCGACGGCCGACGGCTGGCCAAGCGTGACCGCGCTCAGACCCTGCGTGACCTGCGGGGCTCGGGGATGACGCCTCAGGCGCTGCGCGCGGAGTTGGGCTTTGGCTGACATCGCGCCCCAGTCCGCCGCCTCGTCACGCTGGCAGGCGATCGGCGCGCTGATCTTCGGCGCCTGCGTGATCGGTTTTTCCGGCGTACTGGCCCGCCTGACCGGCGCCGGCCCGGCGGCGGCCGGGTTCTGGCGCCTGGCCTTCGCCCTTCCCTTGCTGGCGGCGATGACCCGGCGCGCCGACGGCCCGCTCGGCCGGCCGACGCCCATCGCCTGGCTGACCGGCCTGTTCTTCGCGCTGGACCTGGGGTTCTGGCACTACGGGCTGAAATACACCTCGGTCGGCGCCTCGACGGTGCTCTCGAACCTCGCGCCCGTGGTCGTCACGGCCTTTGCCTGGATCTTCCTGAAGCAGCCGCCGCGTGCGCTCTTCCTGCTGGCCATGACCGTGGCTGTGGCCGGCGCCTGGATCATGGGCGCGGGCCGCGGCGCCGGCACGCCGGTCCTCGACGCGCCGCTCGGCAACCTGTTCTCGCTGACCACCGCCTTCTGGTACGCGCTCTATTTCCTGGCCCTGGCCCATGGCCGCAAGACCCAGACCGCCAGCCGCCTGATGTTCTGGTCGGGCGTGGTCGGCGCGCCGCTCCTGCTGGGCGCGGCGGTGCTGCTGGGCGAGCCGATCCTGCCCACGACGCTCGCTGGCCTCGCCGCCTGCGTGGGCCTGGGCCTGGTCCACGTCGGCGGCCAGGGTTCCATCGCCTGGGCCATGGGACGGCTGCCCACATCGCTGGCCTCGGTCGTGGTGCTGGTGCAGCCGGTGGTGGCGACCTACGTCGGCTGGCTGATCTTCGGCGAGGCCCTGGGGCCGATGCAGGCCCTCGGCGCGGTCACCGCGCTCACCGGCGTCGTCCTGGCGCAGTGGGCTTCTAGGCCAGGCCCCAGCCGCGCCGCGCCGCCTCGATAGACGCCAGCTTGGCGTAGAAGGCCGACCAGTCGTCGGCCTCCGCGATCGGAGCCCAGAGCGCCTCGATCTGGTCGTAGAGCAGCTCCTCCGGCTCAACCCGGGCGAAGTACGGATCGGCCAGACGCTCGGGCCGCTCGGGCTTGAAGCCGGCCAGCAGGCCGCGGAACTCGGCGAAACCGTCCTGGCGGTAGAGGTCGCCGCGCACGCCGCCCAATGCTCGGTCGTCGCGCCCGCAGAACCAGTCGAAGAAGAACGGCTCCCAGCGCAGCCGCTCACCGCCTTCGGCAAAGGCGCGGAAGGCCGCCTGCGCCAGCGCCGCATCAGCCTCGGCGCCCTGCCGCTGGACGCCCAGCCGGCCCAGCATGGCGGCGGTGAGCGCCTCGCGGTAGGCCGCGCCGAAGCCGCCCAGCGCGTCCACCAGGGCGTCGCTCTCGGCGACCAGGCTCAGCGCGCCGGCCAACTGCTGCAGGTTCCAATAGACCGCCTCCGGCTGGCGGCCGAAGCTGTAGAGCCCCGCGTGGTCGAAATAGGCGGCGGTGAAGTTCGGATCGTTGTGCGGCAGGAAGCGATAGGGCCCGTAGTCGAAGCTCTCGCCCGACAGGTTCATGTTGTCCGTGTTGAGCACCCCGTGGACGAACCCCGCCGCCATCCAGGCCGCGGTCAGCCGGGCGTCGCGCGCGACCACCGCGCGGAACATGGCCACCGGCCGGTCGTTGGCGGCCAAGAGGTCCGGATAGTAGGCCTCGACCACGTGGTCGACGAGGGCGGTGACCCGGTCCGGGCGTTCGAAGAAGGCGTGGCGCTGGAAGCTGCCGAAGCGGATGTGGCCGTGGGACAGGCGCACCAGAACCGCCGAGCGCGTGGGGCTGGGCTCGTCGCCCCGCTCAAGGTCCTCGCCGGTCTCGATCAGCGAGAATGTGCGCGAGGTCGGAACGCCCAAGGCTTCCAGCATGGCCGTCGCCAGCACCTCGCGCACCCCGCCCTTAAGCGTCAGCCGCCCGTCGCCGGAACGCGACCAGGGGGTG
The DNA here is from genome assembly GCA_025359785.1 of Alphaproteobacteria bacterium. Taxonomy (GTDB): domain Bacteria; phylum Pseudomonadota; class Alphaproteobacteria; order Caulobacterales; family Caulobacteraceae; genus Phenylobacterium. The sequence continues at coordinate 106,140 of JANYET010000052.1, forward strand.
CGGCCTGACCCCTTGGTTCCGAGGTCCAGCAGGCGACCCGTTCCCCCGTGCTCAACAGAGCCCTCGCGCATCTGGGCGAAGGTGAAGCCGCGACCGTCGCCGATCTCCGGGTTGTAAACCCGGAACTGATGGCCGTGATAGCTCTGCGCCAGGGGCGGATCGAGGTTGCCTGGCAGGGGTTCGAAGCGGCCGAAGTGGGCGATCCATTCGGCGTCGGTGAGGGTGTCGAGCCCCACGGTCGCCGCGGCCCGGTCGTTTCGAAACCTCAGGATCGTCTGGGGAAAGATCTCCGCCCGCACCGGGTCGGCGAACTCCGGGCCGAGCGCCTGGACTTGCGGATCGGGACGGTAGCCGCTGGAGACTGGCATCAGCCGATCCGCCGCGCGCCGGGGCCCAGCGTCACGCGGACATCGTCCATGGCCAGCGGCCTGGCCTTCGGCTCGGCCGTCATGGCGACGACCACCGGCCGGCCCGTGGCGCGTTCGGTCACCTTGGCGGTCGGCCCGTCCGGCGACGGTGTCCAGCGCTCGCTCCATTGGCCGAGCGCGAGCAGCACCGGGACGAGGTCCCAGCCCTTGTCGGTCAGGTGATACTCCGCGCGGCGCCGCTGCCCAGGCTCGGCGTAGGCCTGGCGCGCCATCAGGCCCGTTTCGACCATCGCCTTCAGCCGCCCGCTCAGCACGCCGCGTCCACCGCCCAGCGCATTGGCGAAGTCGTCGAACCGGGTCAGGCCATAGACCGCCTCGCGCAGGATGCGCAGCGTCCAGCCGTCGCCGGCGACATCCAGCCCTCGCCGCATGGCGCAGCTGTCCAGATCGTAGAGAAATCTCGGGTGCATCAGCATCGGTTCCTGAATTTCAGGACCGTACCTAGCACCGGTCGCCGCGTCTAGCCGATGCGGATGCCCATGGCGCCGTCCACCGGCAGGATCGCACCGGAGATGAAGCGCGCGTCGTCGGAGGCGAGGAAGAGCGCCGCGTGCGCGGTGTCCCAACCGTCGCCCATCTTGCCCTTCAGCGGCACCCGCGCATCGCGCTCGGCGCGCACCTCCGATGTCGGCCGGCCGGTCGCCGTGGCGATGCCGCTCACCGCCATCGGCGTGTCCATGTAGCCCATCATGATGGCGTTGCAGCGCACGCCATAGCGGGCGTTGGACTGCGCAACCGACGTCGTAAGCCGGTTCACCCCGGCCTTGGAGACCTCATAGGCCAGCTGGATGCCGCCGGCCCGCGCCGCCAGCGAGGAGATGTTGACGATCGCCCCGCCACCCTGGTCGCGCATCACCGGCAGCGCCGCCTTGATGGTCAGCCACATGCCCTTCAGGTTCACCGACAGGATGCGGTCGAAGGCCGCCTCCTCCAGCCGGTGGGCGGGCGCGTCGCCGCCGCCAATGCCGACATTGTTGATCAGGACGTCGAGCCGTCCATAGCGGGCCTGGGCCTCCTCAATGATCCGCGCGCAGTCCGCGGCCTTGACCACGTCGGCGGCCATCGCCGACGCCGCGCCGCCCTCCTCGGCGACCTGCGCCGCGGTCTCCTGCGCCCGCTCGATCACCCGGTCGACGCAGAGCACGGTCGCGCCCTCGCGAGCGAACAGCACGGCCATGGCGCGGCCGTTGCCGATGGTCTCGCCGGGCGTCTGGCCGGCGCCCACCACCACCGCGATCTTACCCTCCAGCCGACCGGCCATGTCAGAACCCCTTGAGGTCGGGATCGAGGGTCTGGCCAGCGTCGAGCTGCACCCCGAAGGTGTTCAGGATCATCGAGACCTGGGTGTACTGGCCAGTGGTGAAGACCACGTCCATCCGCTGCTTGTCGGTGAAGTGCGCGCCCAGCTCGGCCCAGGTCGCCTCGCCGATGAACTGATCGTTGTGCAGCTCGTCGGTCGCCCGGATCAGGGCTGCGTCCGCCGCGCTCCAGCCCGCATCGGGCCCCGCCTTGATGCGGCCGATCTCGTCGTCGGTCAGGCCCGCCTGCAGGCCGATCCGCGTATGCTGGGTGAACTCGTAGCCGGATTTGCAGAGGTAGCCGGTGCGCAGGATCACGATCTCCCGCTCGCGCGCCGGCAGGTCGTTGCGCCGCGACAGGACGTAGCCGCCCCAGGCGTTGAATCGGGTCAGCGCCTTGGGCGCGCGGGCCAGCGTGCGGAAGATATTCAGCACCGGCCCCGGTCGCATGGGCTCCAGCGCCTCGGCCTGTTCAGGGGTCAGTTCGGTGTCGCCCAGGGGCGCGAAACGGGGTTGGCTCAATCGCATGGTCGGATCCTCCGTCGCCTCTCCTGGGCGGTCTCTCCGGATACCTTAGCGGCGCGCGCGCGGCCATGCTAACCGAAGTCATGGCGAAGCGGATCACGCTGGATTTCCTGAAGACCGAGAGCGCGTCGGGCCTGATCCTGGCGACCGCGGCGCTGGCGGCCATCGTGCTCGCCAATTCGCCTTGGGCGTACGCCTATTTCGGCTTTATCCACCAGCCCTTCACCATCGAGATCGGCGCCTTCACCGAGACCCTGCCGGTCGGCGACTGGGTCAAGGACGGGCTGATGGCGGTCTTCTTTTTCGTCGTCGGCCTGGAGATCAAATACGAGATCATCAAGGGCGAGCTCGCCAATCCGCGCCGCCTGGCGCTGCCGGTCATCGCCGCCCTGGGCGGCATGGTCGGCCCGGCCCTGATCTATCTGGCGGTCAACGCCGGGATGGCCGGCGCGGGCCTGCCGGGCGCCGCGCCACAGGGTTGGCCGGTGCCGGTCGCCACCGACATCGCCTTCGCCATCGCCGCCCTGGCTGTCGCCGGGCCGAAGCTGCCGCCGAACTTCCGGGTGTTCCTGCTGACGCTCGCCATCGTTGACGACCTGGGCGCCGTCGGCCTGATCGGGCTGCTCTTCACCCACCACTTCCGGATCATGGAGCTGCTGGGGGCGCTGCTGGCGCTGGCCGGCATGGGCCTGCTCGGCCGCTGGCGCCGCGCACCCTACCTCTTCTACCTGTTGGGCTTCATCATCGTCTGGGGCTTCACCCTGAAGTCGGGCGTCTCGACCTCATTGGCCGGCGTCGCGGCGGCCGCGACCATCCCGCTGGAGCCGCGCAAGCCGGGACGGCCGGGCGTGCTGGAGGACTTCATGGAGGGCTTGCACCCTTACGTGGCCTTCCTGATCCTGCCGCTGTTCGCCTTCACCGCGGCCGGTTTCACCTTCCGGCATCTGGGGCTCTCCGATCTGTTCGGGCCGGTGGCGCTAGGCGTCGCGGCGGGCCTGTTCTTCGGCAAGCAAATCGGCGTCTTCGGGGCCACGGCCCTGGTGATCGGCCTGAAGCTGGCGCGCCGGCCCACCGGCGCCAAGTGGATCGAGCTCTACGGCCTGTCGCTGCTCTGCGGCCTGGGCTTCACCATGAGCCTGTTCATCGGCCAGCTTGCCTTCCCGCTCAGCGACGCCGCCGCCCAGGCCGAGGTGCGGATCGGCGTGGTCGCGGGCTCCCTCGCCTCCACGGTCGCCGGGATGGCGGTCCTGGCCTGGGCCCAGCGCCGGCGCGCGCGCGAAGAGGCCGACTAGATCAGGCCCATCCCACGGGCCCTGACCACCGCGTCGGTGCGGTTGACGGCGCCCAGACCCGCGATCGCGGCGGCGGCGTGCGCCTTGATGGTGGCCGGCGAAAGGTCGAGATCGCGGGCGATCTCCTTGTTCGACTGGCCGGTGGCGATCAGCTTAAGGACATCGATCTGGCGCACGGTGAGACGCACGGCAGGGACCGCCGCCGCCACGCCGTCGCCCCCGCCGACCCGCCGCGCCGCCAGTTCCTCGATACGCGGCGGCAGGTAGCGCCCGCCGGCCAACACCAGCCGGATCGCCGCCTCGATGATGGCGCTTTTGGACGTCTTGGGCGCGAACCCAGCGATCCCCAGGCGGAAGAGCGCCAGCAGCACCTCGTCCTCCTCGTTGCCGGTCACCACCAGGACGGGGGCGTTGGGCGCCGCGGCGCGCAGGCGCCCGATCCCTTCCAACGGAGTCGCGCCCGGCATGACCAGGTCGCAGATGATCAGGTCCGGCCCCATGGCGGCGGCCGACCAGGCCTGCGGGAAGTCGGCGGCCTGGATGACGCTCGCAGCGGGCCAGCCGAGGGCGACCGCGCCGGCCAGGGCCTCGCGCATCATCGCGTGGTCGTCACAGATAAGGCAGGTTTGCATAGGCGACGCCGGCCCCAGCAGGTCAGCCAGCTTTGGCTTCCGCAGCGCGAAGTTCAAGCCAGAACGCGCTGCCGTGGGTCCATTTCGGGTCCAGCCCAACCTCGCCGCCCATCAGCTCGGCCATCCGGCGCGCCGAACCCAGGCCCAGGCCGAAGCCGCCCCGGATCTCGTCGCCGTGGTCGGCGCCTTGGATATAGTCCTGGAAAAGACGCTGTGCGTCGGCCGGCGCGATCCCGCGCCCGTCGTCGATCACCCACAGCCGCACCCGCTCGTCCCGCCGCCGGGCCCCAACGAGTATCCGTCGCGCCTTGGCATGACGGACCGCGTTGGAAACCAGGTTCCCGAGCGCCCGCTCGGTCAGTTGCACATCGGCCAGCGCCGCGATCCGGCTGGGCATCGCCGCGATGCTGACGCCGGCCAGCCGCGCCGCCGGCTCGTTCACCTCCGCGATCCGCGCGATCAGCGGCCCCACGGCGATGACCTCGATCCTCGGCTCGACGGCGCCGGCCTCCAGGCGCAGATGGTCGAGCACCTGGCGCAGCAACTGCTCGGTCGTGTCGAAGGCCCAGGTCACGTTTCGCGCGGCGGCCGCGCGCTGCGCCGTGGTCGTGGCCGCCATGGCCTGGTCAAAGAACAGGCGCGCCGCCTGCAAAGGCTGGCCCAGGTCGTGGCTGGCAGACGCCAGGAAGCGGGTCTTGGCGTCCCGCTCGGCGGCGACCTGGGCCAGTGCGGCCTCGGCGGTCACGCGCGCGGCGTGGGCGCGGTCCACGGCCCGCTGGACGATGCCGCGCAAGGTCATCGCGTTGAAGGCGTAGGCCAATGCATAGGGCGCGATCACCCACGAGAACCGCTCCCAGTGGGCGAGGAAATAGAGGGCGGTCGAGATCGGCAGGGCTAGCTGCATCAGCGGCCGGCGGCGCGTGGCGGGCGGCGGCTCGATGGCGCTCAGCACCTGCACCGCGGTGGTGGCGAAGACGCCGGTCACCGCCAGCAACCGCACCGCCTCGCTGGCGTAGGGCATGCACAGCCAGAACATGGTGATGATCACCACATTGCCGCCCCAGCCGATGGCGCGGTTGGCGGCGCGGCGGTGGGGCGAGCTTCGGCCGAGGACGCCGGCGCCCAGCATCGCCAGCCACGCGACCACATAGACCGCAGTCGCCGAAACAGTGACCAGCAGCGGCCCTCGCGGCAGGGCCGGGCCGATGAACAGCGCCACCAGCGCGACGGAGGCGATCAGCGTCGCGATGGCGATGAGATGGACCGGCAAGGCCCGCATCCGGTCGTCCTCCCCCAGAAAGCGGTCATCTTCGCCTGAACGGCGAGGCGCGCAACGGGGCTAGGCCATCAGGCTAGCCCGTTCGGCTAATGGGAGCGCGGCCCACCGGGGCGCTACCTTGGCGCTCGTGCAAGGAGCCAAGTGATGCGTCCCATCCTCAAAAGACTCGCCACTGCTGCGATCGCCACCGCTACCCTCGCCGGCGCCAGCGGAGTCGCCGCAGCGACAATGACCGGGTTCGTGGGCGTTTCCACCAGCGGCAGCATCGGTGACTGCATACCCAAGACCGAAACCAAGTCCGCCGCCGTCTCGCTGGCAATGTCCTGCGGCGACCGGTTCGGCGTCCTCAGCGCGACGGCTTTCGCCGAGGCGGGCCATGTCGGCGCCACGGCCGGCGCCGCGACGTTCGGCGGAACCAGCACCCCGGCCGCTCCGGTCGCCCATGCCACCTATTCCGACTTCCTGATCTTTACATCGTCGGATCCCAACGCCACGGAGGCCGAGGTGTCCGTGAACATCCTGGTTGATGGTGTTCTCAACGCCGCGCGGGGCGATCCGAGCGTCTTCACTGGCGGCAGCGCCGCCTTTGACGCCTTCGTCGTATTGACCGGCAGATTGGACCTCGAAGAACGACTCAACGATGACGGTTCGCTGTTCGTGCATAGCAACTTCGGTCTCGTCAGCGGCGTGCTTGGCCCCGCGCCCCATGGGCTAGTGCGCAGCCCGACCCTGTTTGTACCGCTGAACCAGCCGATCTTCTTCGAGATGGGCCTGGAGGTGGGCGGCGGCTCGGTCGGTCCCGGCGCCTCGGCCCGCTCGGACTTCGGCCACACCTTCGCCCTGCCGACCGGAATGGATGTCTTCAATCTGGCCGATGGCGTCACGGTCAATGCCGGCGACTACCTGGTGAACAACCGTTACTTCGACCCGCTGGCCGCGCCGGCCGGCGTGCCGGAGGCGGCGTCCTGGCTCCTGATGATCGCGGGCTTCGGCCTGGCGGGCGCCGCGCTCCGCCGGCGCCGGGTGGCTGCCGCCTAGACCCAACGAAAAAGGGCCGCCCTCGCGGACGGCCCTCAATCGCTGATGCGCGGGTCTTATTCCGCGGCTTGCTTCGGCGCGTAGCCGAGCACGGCCTTGGTTTCCAGGAACTCGTGGAAGGCGAAGTCGCCCCACTCGCGCCCGTTGCCGCTCATCTTGTAGCCGCCGAACGGCGCCATCAGGTCGCCACCGCCGCCGTTGATCGAGACCTGGCCGGCGCGCAGCTTCGAGGCGACCTTGCGGGCCTTCTCGAGATCACCCGACTGGACGTAGGCGGCCAGGCCGTACTCGGTGTCGTTGCCGATATCGATGGCCTGATCCAGCGTGTCGTAGCCCAGGATCGACAGCACCGGGCCGAAGATCTCTTCCTTGGCGATGGTCATGTCGTTGGTCACGTTGGCGAACACCGTGGGCTTCACATAGTAGCCCTTGCCGAGGCCGTCCGGACGGCCGGTCCCGCCGATGACCAGGGTCGCGCCCTCGTCGATGCCGGCCTGGATCAGCTTCTGGATCTTGTCGAACTGGGTCTTGTTGACCACGGGGCCGAGCTGGCTGTTGCCGTTCGGATCGCCGACGGTGACCTGGCCGGCGGCCTCGCGGGCGACCGTGATCGCCTCATCCATGCGGGTCTTTGGCACCAGCATGCGCGAGGGCGCGTTACAGGACTGGCCCGAATTCGGCATCATCGAAGCCACGCCACGGCCGACGCCCTTCGCAAAGGCGTCGTCGTCGAGGACGATGTTCGGGCTCTTGCCGCCCAGCTCCTGGGCCACGCGCTTGACGGTCGGGGCCGCCGCCTTGGCGACCTCGATGCCGGCCCGCGTCGAGCCGGTGAAGGAGACCATGTCCACGTCGGGGTGGCTCGACATCGCCGCGCCGACCGTCGGACCGTCGCCCTGCACCAGGTTGAACACGCCCGCCGGCACGCCCGCCGCATGCATGATCTCGGCGAAGATCTGGCCGGAGAAGGGCGCCACTTCCGACGGCTTCAGGATCATCGTGCAGCCTGTCGCGATGGCCGGGGCCACCTTGCAGACGATCTGGTTCAGCGGCCAGTTCCACGGCGTGATGAACGCGCAGACGCCGATCGGTTCCTTGACGATCATCGTCGGGCCGCGGTCGTCCTCGAACTTGAAGGTCTTCAGGACCTCGATGGCGGTGGACAGGTGGCCCATGCCGATCGGCACCTGGGCGCGTTGCGCCAGCGAGGCGGGCGCGCCCATCTCCTCAGTGACCGCGGTCGCCAGGTCGCCGAAGCGCTTCTGGTACTCGGCCAGGATGCGGCCCAGCACTTCCAGGCGCTCTTCACGACTCGTCTGAGACCAGGACGGGAAGGCTTTGCGCGCGGCCTTCACGGCCTTGTCCACGTCGGCGGCGCTGCCCATCGCGATCTTACCGGCGACCTCTTCGGTGGCCGGGTTCTCAACATCCAGCGTCTTCAGCTCGGTGGGATCGACCCACGCTCCGTCGATATAAAATTTCAGGTACTCGCGCATCGCGTCCTCCCGGGATCGTTCGATTTGAAGCTGTCGCCGGTCGGGTGCGTCCCGTCCGGCTTCGGCGTCTATTTTAGTGATCGGCGTTAACTGGGGAAGTCAGATTCCCTAATCATCGTCAGCCGAGCCAATACGCCCGATCAAGGCGGTTGGATGACAGGGGAGACCTTGGCGGCGGAAAAGCTTGTGAGGCCGCCTGCGCCCCGATAAAGCCGGACCATCGAATTTGCGGAGCCCCGTCATGGTCGCTATCGGCGTCATCGCCCTTTTCATCGTCACGATGGCGGTCCTGAACCGCATCGACTTCGGCCGGTTCGACTGATCGTCCGGACGACCGTTCATGTCTGAGCCCCATGTCTGAGCGGGGCGCGGCCCTGGTCACCGGCGGCGCACGGCGCATCGGACGCGCCCTGGTGACGGCCGCCGCGGACGCCGGCTACGATGTCGCCATCCACGTCCGCGCGATGGACGACGAGGCCGAGGCCGCCGCGGCTGATGTCCGCGCCCGCGGCCGCAAGAGCACCATCCTCCCCTGCGACCTGCGCAAGGAATCCGCCACCGTCGCCCTGATCGGCGAGGCCGAGGCGGAACTCGGGCCCGTGACCCTGCTGGTCAATTCCGCGAGCGTCTTCGAGGAAGACGCCTTCACCGACATGAACCGCGCCTCGTGGGACGCCCATCTGGAGACCAACCTGCGCGCGCCGCTGGTGCTGGCCCAGGTCTTCGCGCGGCGCCTGCCGGCCGACCGCGAGGGCCTGATCGTCAACCTGCTCGACCAGCGGGTTTTGAAGCCCGGGCCCGACTTTTTCTCCTATTCCCTCTCCAAGGCCGCGCTGTGGGACGCCACGCGCATGCTGGCCCAGGCGCTAAGCCCGCGCATCCGGGTGAACGGCATCGGGCCGGGACCCACGCTGCCCTCGATCCACCAGGACCAGGCCGCCTTCGACGCCGAGGCCGCCGCCACCCTGCTGCAACGCCCGACCAGTCCCGCCGAGATCGCCCAGGCGCTGCGCTATCTGATCGACGCCCGAGCCGTCACGGGCCAGATGATCGCCGTCGATTCCGGCCAGCACCTGGCCTGGGGCGTCTGATGGCCATCCGCACCGTCATGACCAAGATTTTCGTCACGGGCTTGAAGGTCCAGGCGGAGATTGGCGTCTACAAGCATGAGATCGGCCGGGTGCAGCCCCTTGTGGTCGACGTCGAGCTGGACGTGCCCACCGCCGGCGCCGAGCGCCTCTCCGACACCTTGAACTACGAGACCATCCTGGGCGCGGCCCGCGAGATCGCCGGCGGCGGCCATATCGAACTCGTGGAAGCCTTCGCCGAGCGCCTGGCCCGCGCCTGCCTCGCCGACGAGCGCGTCACCCAGGCCCGGGTGCGCGTGGAAAAGCCCCTGGCGCTCGCCCCCGACGCGGTGGCCGCCGGCGTCGAGATCACCCTTACGCGGAATTAACCTGCCGGACGCTTACGCCGAGCCTCTCGCCATCCCACGTTATTCGGGCATGATCTCATGCGTCCGCCCAGTCAGCCTGGCTGCCGGGCATTCCAACGGCAAGCAAACCTTGCCAAGTTTGCTGGGGAGACGAAACCGATGAGCTACGAAGCAGGCTATCCGGCGACCGAAGAGCGCGCGATGCCCGCCGTCGTCTATGTCCTCTGCCTTCTGGGCCTGTTCCACGGCCTGACCCTGATCATCGGGCTGATCATGGCCTATGTGCTGCGCGGCAACTCCGGGCCGCTGAACGGCAGCCACTACACCTACGTGATCCGCACCTTCTGGACGTCGTTCCTGGCGATGTTGATCGGCGGGGCGATCATGCTGGTGAGCATCCCCTTCACCTTCATCCTGATCGGCATTCCGTTCCTGTGGGCCGGCGGCATGATCTGCTTCCTGGCCTGGGTCTGGGCGATCGTCCGCACCATCGTGGGCCTGGTGCGCCTGGCCGAAGGCGCGCCCATCGCCCAGCCCTACGGCTACGCTCTCTGAAGTCTTCGCTCCCCTTTCATAGGGAGGGTGGCGAGCGAAGCGAGACGGGTGGGGATGCTTGGGCCGGAGCGCTGACTCAGAGCTTGAGCGCGACTTCCCCACCCGTCTCGCGCCCGCGGCGCGATCCACCCTCCCCATTAAGGGGAGGGAAGGACTTAGGCGCTGGTGAACTCCCGACGGACCATCTTGGAATAGTCGTCGGCGAGGCTGAGCGAGATGTTGCCGGGGGTGAAGCTGTACTCGCCGATCTGCGAGACCGGGGTCACCTCGGCGGCGCTGCCGGTGACGAAGCATTCGGTGAAGCCCGCCAACTCCTCGGGCAGGATGTGGCGCTCGACCACCTCGAACCCCTTGGCCCTGGCGAGTTTGATCACCGACTGGCGGGTGATGCCATTGAGGAAACAATCAGGGAGGGGCGTGTGGATTACGCCGTCCTTCAGAAAGAACACGTTCGAGCCGGTGCTCTCCGCCACATAGCCGCGGTAGTCGAGCATCATGGCGTCGGTGTAGCCGTCCTTCTCCGCGGCGTGCTTGGAGATGGTGCAGATCATGTAAAGGCCGCTGGCCTTGGCATGAACCGGCTCGCTCTCGGGCGAGGGGCGCTTGTACTTGGCCCAGCACATGCGGATGCCCTTGGCCTTGGCCTCCGGCGTGAAGTAGCTCGGCCAATCCCAGCAGGCGATCGCCACGTGGATCTTGGTGTTCTGGGCCGAGACCCCGATCATTTCCGATCCGCGCCAGGCGATGGGCCGCAGGTAGGCGTCGGTCAGGCCGTTCTTGGCGCAGGTGTCCTTGCAGGCCTGGTCGATCTGGGCCACCGTGAACGGGATTTCCATGTCCAGGATCTCAGCGGACTTGAAGAGACGCTCGGTGTGCGCCGTCAGCTCATAGATCACGCCCCCATACATCCGCTCGCCTTCGAACACCGCCGAGGCGTAATGCAGACCATGCGTCAGTACGTGCACCGTCGCCTCGCGCCAGGGCACGAACTGGCCGTCCAGCCAGATCCATCCATCGCGGTCGTCGAAGGGAACGAGAGACATGAGAGGGTGACCTCCTTTCGTAAGCCTCCTCTAGAACCCGCCCAGCCGCGCCTCGTCAAACAAAATGGGCCGGACCGGCGGCGCTCGTCGCGGGGCGTCAGGTCATGAGCCCGCCCGTCCACGCCCCTGCGCCAAGGGCGCGCCACCTGCTGGTGGTCGACGACGACGACCGCATCCGCGAGCTGCTGAAGGAATACCTGGCCCGCGCCGGCTTCCGGGTGACCGCCGCGGCCGGTGGCGCGCCCGCGCGCAAGCTGATCGGCAGTCTCGATTTCGACCTGGCGGTGCTCGACGTGATGATGCCGGGTGAAGATGGCTTTTCGCTCACCCGCTGGCTGCGGGAGCAGAAGGGACCGTCGGGCAAGACCCCGGTCCTGATGCTCACCGCCATGGGCGAATCCGCGAGCCGCATCGAGGGCCTGAAGCTCGGCGCAGACGACTACCTGGCCAAACCCTTCGAGCCGGAGGAGCTGCTGCTGCGGATCGAGGCGATCCTGCGGCGCGCCCACGATCGCCCGGCCCAGGGCGGGCCCCTGTCGCTGGGCAAGTGCAGCTTCGATCCCGAACGCGGCGAGCTCACCAGCGAGGGCGAGCCGGTCAAGCTGACCGAGGCCGAGGTCGCCCTGCTGCGCCATCTGGCCCGCACCCCGGACGAGGCGGTCGAGCGGCTGGAATTGGCCCGCGGCACGGTCGATCCCTCCGGCCGCGCCGTCGACGTGCAAGTGACCAGGCTTCGCCGCAAGATCGAGGTCGATCCCAAGGCGCCGCGCTATCTGCAGACCGTGCGCGGCGTCGGCTACCGCCTGGCGCCCGACTGATGGCCCCGCAGGCCGGAAAGACCCGCCGCCCGAGGGTGATCGGCCGCTGGCTGAAGCGCCAGCTGCCGAAGACCTTGTTTGGGCGCAGCCTGCTGATCATCGTCCTGCCGGTGGCGATCATGCAGGTGGCGGTCACCTACGTGTTCTTCGACGCCCACTGGCAGACCGTCACCAGCCGCCTGTCCGAGGGGCTGGCCGGCGACATCGCCTGGGCGGTGGAAAGCTACAAGGACGATCCCACGCCCGCGGCCTTCGCCAAGCTCTCCAAGCGCGCGGAGGACTCCATGAGCCTCTCCATCGCCCTGCAGCCCGGCCGCAAGCTGCCGGCGCGGCGCGAGGAGCCGGTGCTGATCGAACCGTTCCTGGCGCCCATCGACCAGTCGCTGCAGCGGGCGCTCTCCGAGCGTCTCGACCAGCCCTTCTCCTTCGACACCACCCGCTACCCGGCCTATGTCGACATCTATGTCGCCGTCCCCGGCGGCGTCCTGCGGGTCCTGGCGCCGCGCGACCGGGCGTTCGCCACGCGGGGGCACATCTTCGTGCTGTGGATGACCGTAGCGACGATCCTGCTCACCGGCATCGCCATCCTGTTCATCCGCAACCAAGTCCGCGCCATCGAGCGCCTGGCCAACGCGGCCGAGGCCTTCGGCCGGGGCGCCGACGTGGAAGCCTTCAAGCCGCAGGGCGCGCGCGAGGTCCGCCGCGCGGCGTCCGCCTTCCTCGCCATGCGCGCCCGCATCCAGCGCCACATCGACCAGCGCACCACCCTGCTGGCCTCCGTCAGCCACGACCTGCGCACGCCGCTCACCCGCCTGAAACTGGCGCTGGCGCTCAGTGAACCCTCCCGGCGCAACGAGGCCATGAAGGGCGACCTCGCCGAGATGGAGCACATGATCGACGAGTACCTGGCCTTCGCCCGCGGCGAGGGCGGCGAGGCCGTCGAGACGGTGATCCTGCACGATCTGCTAGCCCAGGTGAGCGAAGGCGCCGTGCGCGCCGGCGCCCAGGTGAAAGTCACGGTCGATCCGGACCTGACCGCCGACGTCCGGCCCAACGCGCTCAAGCGCGCGCTCTCCAACCTGATCATGAACGCCGCCGTCCATGGCGAGCACGTCGAGGTGACGGCCGGCGTCCGCGCCCAGGGCGGCGTCGAGATCGCGGTGGACGACGACGGCCCGGGCATCCCGGAAGACCGCTACGAGGACGCCTTCAAGGCCTTTGGCCGCCTCGATGAGGCCCGCAACCAGAACACCAAGGGCGTCGGCCTGGGCCTCGCCATCGCCCGCGACGTCGCCCGCGGCCACGGCGGGGACATCACCCTGTCCCGCTCTCTGCTGGGCGGCCTGCGCGCGGTGATCCGGCTGCCGGGCTAACCCGGCCGCATCCGTTCGGGTCCACCGCGGCGACTAGCGGCATGAGCGATACGATGAGACCCCGCAGGCATCAGGCGGTGAAGCCGCGGGGCGCCCTTGGCGTCGTCATGGGCTGGCTGCTGGAGAGCGGCAACGCGCTGCAGAACCGCGCCACCGTCGACGCGATGGACCCGCCGCCCGGCGCGGCCGTGCTGGAGATCGGCTTCGGCCCCGGCCATGCGCTGTCCATGCTCGCCAAGACCCATCCTCTGGGCCTTGTCGCCGGGATCGACCACTCAGACCTTATGGTGCGCACCGCGCGCCGCCGCCTGGACGGCGGCCGGGGCGACGCCGCTCTCGACCTGCGGCTCGGCGACGCCGGTGATCTGCCCTTCCCGGATGAGAAGTTCGACGTGGTCTTCGCGGTCAATTCCTTCCACCAATGGCCGGACAGGGAACGCGCGCTCGCCGAAATGGCCGGCGTGCTGAAGCCCGGCGGCGACCTCCTGCTGTCCATCCGCGACTTTCGGAGCGCAGGCCGTTTCGAGCCGCCCGGCAGAGGCGCCGAGACGGCCAGGGCCGCCGCGGACATGCTGAAGGCGCTGGGCCTGCAAGTCCGCCTGCGCGAGATCGTCCATTCGCCCGCCCGCGCCACCCTGCTGGTCCGCGGCCGCAAATGCGGCCGGACGGAAGCCTAAAGCGAGCCCGCCGCCGCGTGGGCGCAGGTCGCGTCGAGCGGACAGGCCGCGCAGATCGGCGCGCCGCGCTTGCAGGTCGTCTTGCCCAGCGCCCGTAGGCGTTCGTGCGCGTCGACCAGCCAGGCGCGGTCGGTGCGGCCCGTGGCCTCCAGCACGGCGACGGCGGCCTTGTAGGACCGGTCGTAGGATGCCTGCTCCCCGAAGAACCCCAGCCGGGCGAGTGCGCGCACGCCGTTGCTCTCCAGGCACGGCCGGACGGCGATGCCCGCGAACAGCAGCACCTTGTCCGCGCCGGGATCGCCGATCATCGGAAACATCTTCAGGAGCGCGCGGGCCTTCGGCGGAGGCAGGCTTCGCAGGGCCGCCTCCAGGTCGCCGTCGCAGCGGTCCAGCACGATCCGCGCGATCGTGCGCCAGCGCTCGACGCGGATCTCCGGCCGCATGCCGCCGTCGCGGGCGAGGGGCAGGAGCACGCCATCGCTGGCGGCCGCGATAGCTTCCGGGGTCAGGCCGACGGCAGCGTCGAACGCGTCGAACAGACGGCGGCGGCGCGCGTCGTCCACCAGGTAGCCGATGTTCTCCCAGAGGATCATCGGCATCGGCTCGCCTGGCGCGGGCGCGACCCTCAGCGTGCGCTTCAGCACATCCAGCAGCGCGATCAGGTCGCTGGCCGGACGCGACATCTCTAGCCGCCCAGTTCCTTCGACCGCCGCATCGCATTGGCCACCGCCTCGCGCAGCAGGGGCGGTAGGCCGTGTTCGCCCAGCAGGACGTTCAGCGCCGCCTCCGTGGTGCCGGCGGGCGAGGTCACGCGGCGGCGCAGTTCCGCCGACTCCTCGCCGCTCTGCGCCAACAGCGCCGCGGCTCCGGTGATGGTGGCCCGCGCCAGACGGCTGGCGTCGCCGGGCGCCAGGCCCGCCGCGGCGCCCGCCGCCTCCAGGCTCTCGATGAAGGCGTAGAGATAGGCGGGTCCGGAGCCGGAGACAGCGGTCGCCGCATGCATCTGGTGTTCGTCGGCGATATCGACCACCGCGCCCAGCGGCTCGAACAGGGCGTGCGCGCAGGCGCGCGCGGCGGGATCGTCGGCGAAGACGCTGGCGGTCCCCTGGTTGATCGCCGCCGCCGTGGTCGGGATCACCCGGGCCACGGCGCGACCGCCGAACGCCTCGCGGAGATCCCGCGCCGCGACGCCGGCGATCACCGAGACGATCACCGCCTCTGTGGCCAGCAGGCTCGCGTACTGTTTGGCCGCATCGCGCCAGATCTGTGGTTTGACGCAGAGCATCACCGTCCGGGCCTCGGCGAAGTCCGCGAGATCGGGGTTGAGGCGCACGCCGGCCGCCTGCGCCGCCAGAGCCGCCGGGCCAGGCCTCGGATCGACGATCATCAGGTCGGCGGCGGCGAAAGCGCCGGATTTCAGCCAACCCTCGACAATCGCCCCGCCCATGTTGCCGGCGCCGAGGAAGAGGATGGGGGTGATCATGCGCTCGAACCTAGAGGTCGCCCCCCAAGGTGTCATCCCGGCTTTCGCGCGGCGATAAGGCCGGGACCCATAGTCGCTGGCGGGCGAGGCTCGCCGGAGCGCTTGGCGTTCATAGGCCCCGGACACGCCGTCTTCCCGGCCTTCGGGGATAACAGCCGCGGGCGATGGCCCCTACGCTTCGCCGACCGTCTCGAACATGCAGGCCGCGATGGCTTCGGCCGGAGATTTGGAGCCCTTGGCCAGGAAGTCGAAGGCCGGGTAGAAGCGGTCGGCGCCTTCGACGGCCACGTCGATCATGGCGGCGGCCTGGGCCAGGCTCGGCTGTTCGCCGCTCATCAACGCCATGCCGTGCCGGAAGATCACTTCGCCGTCTTCCCAGAGCTCGAAATGGCCGAGCCAGACGCGCGGGTTGACCTGGGCGATAAGGTCCTGCGCGGCGGCGTGCTGGTCCTTCGGGACCGTCAGGTCCATCGACAGGCAGAGCTGCAGGCAGTCGCCCTCCGGCCGCCAGGCGAACCAGAGTTCGTAGTCTTTCCAGTCGCCGGCCAGCGAGAAGGCCAGGTCGCCATCCTCGGTGCGATCGAACGGCAGGTTTTCGGCGGCGAGCACATGCTCGACCACGTCAAGCGGATCGCTGCCGAGCTGGACGCTGTCGTCAGACGAGCTGATGTCCATGAGACCCATGATCCTTTCGCAGCGGGCGGGGAGCAGACGGCCGCCCCCGAATCGCCTGCGAGACTGAAACTAATCTTGTTTGTGGAGCGGACGTCATGCGGTTCTTCCGCTCAGGCGCCCACATTCGCGTGTGTGGTGCGTTTTTCAGGCGTCGCCGCCTGACTTGGCCTTCGCGGTCGAAGATTTCATCTTCGGAGCCTTCGCCGCCCGCAGCGTCTCGAGTTCGGCGCGCAGCGCTGTGACTTCGGCCTTCAGCGCGTCGAAGTCGTCGCGGCGGATCAGATCGAGCTCGGCGGCCATCCGGTCGGCCTGGGCGCGGAACGCGGCCTTGGCCTCTTCGCCCGCCGCCTGGGCCAGCCCGATGGCCGCGGTAGACAGCTTGGCCATCTCGTCGAGGAAGGGATTTTGTGTCTGCATCTCAAGCTCTGGACGGCAACTCGGTTAAGGGGGCAACGGGCCCGTCGCTGACCTCTTATATGGGCCTAAAGGGTCGAAAGCGAAGAGGTTCTCCTCTAAAGCGACAGTCAACCCTAACGCTGGAGCAGACCGCTGCTGCATTTCCCCAACCTCAACCCGGTGCTGGTTCAGATCGGGCCCTTCGCGATCCGCTGGTATGCGCTGGCCTATGTCGCCACCATCCTGCTGGGCTGGCGATACGCCGCGGGTCTGGTGAAAAACGCCCGGCTCTGGGCCTACCGCGCGCCGCCGGCGACGGGCGAGCAGATCGACGACCTGATCCTGTGGCTGACGCTCGGCGTCATCGTCGGGGGCCGGCTGGGGCACGTGATTTTCTACACGCCCTCGATGATCTGGACGAACCCGGTGGAGATCCTCGAGACCTGGAAGGGCGGGATGAGTTTCCACGGCGGCGCGATCGGCGTGCTGGTGGCCGGCTTCGCCTTCGCGCGGACCAAGAACATCAACCCCTTGAGCCTCGGCGACGTCATCGTCGCGGCCGAGCCGATCGGCGGCTTCCTGGTGCGGATCGCCAATTTCGTGAACGGCGAGCTCTGGGGCCGGCCGACCACGGTCCCCTGGGGCATGGTCTTCCCCGACGCCGGCCCGGAGCCGCGACACCCGAGCCAGCTCTATGAAGCCGCGCTGGAGGGCATCGTCATGTTCCTGTTGCTGCGGTGGGCGACCCATAACCGCAAGTGGCTGAACCGGCCGGGCGTGATCATGGGCCTGTTCCTCGCAGGCTATGGCCTGATCCGCATCAGCCTGGAGAACGTCCGCGAGCCGGACAGCTACATGCCGCATTTCCCGCTGGGCCTGACCATGGGGATGATGCTCTCGGCGCCGATGGTCGTGGCCGGCGCCGTTCTGATCTGGCGCGGCCTGCGACAGCCCCTGCCGGCGCCTCTGCCGGCCACCGCCCAGGCCGAAGCCGCGCATGAGCCTTCGTGACCGGCTGACGGCCCAGATCGCGTCCGGCGGCCCGATCAGCGTCGCCCAGTACATGACCGCCTGCCTGCACGATCCGGACTTCGGCTACTACGCCACGCGCCCGGCGATCGGCGAGGCGGGCGACTTCATCACCGCGCCGATGATCAGCCAGATGTTCGGCGAGATGATCGGCGTCTGGGCGGCCTCGGCCTGGGAGCTGATGGGCCGGCCGGATGAGCTGCGGCTTGTCGAGATGGGCCCCGGCGACGGTACGCTGATGAGCGACGTGCTGAAGACCGTGCGCCACGCCGAGGGCTTCCTCGAGGCCGCCGACGTCTGGCTGGTCGAGACCTCGCCGCCGCTGCGCGCCCTGCAAGCTGAGCGCCTGGGCGAGGTGGTGTCGTGGGCGGCCAGCCTGGCCGAGGTCCCGGACGGCGCGCCGACGATTCTGATCGCCAACGAGCTGCTTGACTGCCTGCCCGTCCGCCAGTTCGTCCGCACCTCCATCGGCTGGGCCGAGCAGGTGGTGGGCCTGGACGCCGAGGGCGAGTTGACCTTTGGCCTGGCCAATACCCCGGCCGCGGGCCTGCTGCCCGACGCCCAGCCCGGCCAGGTCTTCGAGCAGTCGGCGGCGCAGGCGGCGCTCGGCGCCGAGCTGGGCGCGCGGCTGGCCGCCGACGGCGGAGCGGCCCTGCTGATCGACTACGGCCGCTCGGGCCCCGATTTCGGCGACACCCTGCAGGCGCTTCGCCGGCACGAGAAAGTCGATCCGCTCTACAATCCTGGCGAGGCCGACCTCACTGTCCACGCCGACTTCCCCGCTGTGATGGCGGCGGCTCGCGCGGAGGGATGCGGGACCGCGATCCTCACCCAGACGCAGTTTCTGGCCCGAATGGGCATCGGCGAGCGCGCCGAGGCCCTGGTCCGCTCAGCGCCGGCCCGCAGCGCGGTGATCGGCCGCCAGCTCACCCGACTGATCGCCGCCGACGAGATGGGCGAACTGTTCAAGGTCTGCGCGATCCATTCGGACGACTGGACGCCGCCCGCTTTCGAGGAAGAACCGGCTTTCGAGCGCGAGGCGGACGAAGCATGAGCCCGCTCCCGATCCTCACCTCGCCCCTGCTCGACGTCCCCGGCATCCGCCACGCCTTCTTCACGCGCCATGGTGGGGTGTCGGAGGGTATCTATCGCAGCCTGAACGTGGGTCTCGGCTCCAAGGACGCCCCCGACGCCGTGCGCGAAAACCGACGGCGCTGCGCCGCCCACTTCGGCGCCCAGGGCATCGTCACCGCCTATCAGGTCCACTCCGCCACCGCGCTGGCTGTGGAAGGCCCGTGGCCCGGCGATCCGCCGCCGGCCGACGGTGTGGTCACCGCGACGCCCGGCCTAGTCTGCGCGGCGCTGGCCGCCGACTGCGCGCCGATCCTGTTCGTCGATCCGCAAGCCAGGGTCGTCGCCGCCGCCCACGCCGGCTGGAAGGGCGCGTTGACCGGCGTCGTCGCGGGCGCGGTCGCGCGAATGGAGAGCCTGGGCGCGGAACGCCACCGCCTGCGCGCCGTCGTCGGCCCCTGCATCGGGCCACAATCCTACGAGGTCGGCCTGGAGTTCCTCGACCGCTTCGTCGCCGAAGACGCCGCCTACGCCGGCTTCTTCGCGGTCGGCGCCGGCCCCGATAAGCGACTGTTCGACCTCCCGGCCTTCGTCCTCGGCCGCCTGCGGGCCGCGGGTGTCGAGACCTGCGAGTGGATCGGCCGCGACACCTGCGCGGAGGCCGACGATTTCTTCTCCAACCGCCGCGCCTTCAAGGGCGGCGAACCCGATTTCGGCCGGCTCCTGTCGGCGATCGTGCTCACCCCCTAACGGCGGGGATAGACTCACCGCCTCCCCCTGCTACAAGCCCGGCCGTACCCACACTCGTCTCGTGAGGCCTCGATGAAGCTGCTCGCCGGCAACTCCAATCGCACGCTGGCCGAGGCCGTGGCCGCGCACCTCGACCTGCCGCTGACCAAGGCCCAGGTTAAGCGTTTCGCCGATAACGAGGTCTGGGTGACCATCGACGAGAACGTCCGCGGCGAGGACGTCTTCGTGATCCAGTCCACCAGCTATCCGGCCAACGACAACCTGATGGAGCTCCTTATCTGCATCGACGCGCTGAAACGCGCCTCGGCCAAGCGGATCACCGCCGTCATGCCCTATTTCGGCTATGCCCGGCAGGATCGGAAGACCGGCGGCCGCACGCCGATCTCGGCCAAGCTGGTGGCCAATCTGATCACCCGGGCCGGCGCCGACCGGGTGCTGACCATGGACCTGCACTCCGGCCAGATTCAGGGGTTCTTCGACATCCCCACAGACAACCTGCTCTCCGCGCCGATCCTGGCCGCGGACATCAAGAGCCACCATGCCAAGACCTCGGAGCTGATGATCGTCTCGCCGGACGTGGGCGGCGTGGTCCGGGCGCTCGCCGTCGCCACACGGCTGAACGCCGAGCTGTCCATCGTCGACAAGCGCCGTTCCGGCCCCGGCAAGAGCGAAGTCGCCAACATCATCGGCGACGTCTCCGGCCGCCGCTGCATCCTCTTCGACGACATGATCGACGGCGGCGGCACCCTGACCAATGCCGCCCAGGCGCTGATCGACAACGGCGCGGCGGAAGTCTCGGCCTATGTCACGCACGGCGTGCTGTCCGGCGCGGCGGTGGAGCGGGTCAACGCCTCGATTCTCAAGGAACTGGTGATGACCGACTCGATCTCGCCGCCCGACCGGGCCGGCGACGGCGGCAAGATCCGCTATGTCAGCTGCGACCGGCTGATCGGCGAGGCGATCCGCCGCATCGCTAACGAAGAGAGCGTCTCGAAGCTGTTCGACTAGACGCCGGCGACTTGGTTTTCCGGCCACGCTTGCTCAGCATACGTTTACTGTGCGAGGCCACAATCTCGTCGGGGGACGATGGCTAAAGGTGATTCCACGCGTCCGTGGGGAAGGCTTTTTCGATGACCTCCGCAAGATCTCACCGTGATTCGACCGCTCCCGTTTTCGGCGTGCTGGCCGGCGCCGCGCTGGCCTTGATGTTGAGCGCCTGCGCCGGTCCCGCGCCCGCGCCGCCGGCCCCGAAGCCGCCGGCGCCGGTGGTGGTCGCCGCGCCGCCGATCGCCCTGTCCCCCCGCGTCGTCGAGCAGGCCAGCGCCTACCGCGCCTATGTGGCCCGGGCCGGCGCCATCTCCCCCGGCTTCACCGGCGGCGGCGATGTCGCCCAGAGCCTGAAGGCCGGCGCCTCCTATGAGCCCGGCCAGCTGCTGCGCGGCGCCATCGCCTACGGCGCGGTCGTGGCCCTGCAGGACCCCGCCTATGTGGCTGGTGTGCGCAAGTTCGCCGTCGACCCGGACCAGCGCCGCACCGTCGCCTATGAGATCATGAAGGACCCGGCCTACGCCGTCGGCTTCTCAGGCTCGGCCAGCGCCGCGGGCCTGGTGATGACCGCCCTGGGCGACGACGGGCGCAAGCTCTTGAGCCTCGGCCACTCGGTGCACCAGGCCGCCTATGACGTGCAGCATCAGGCCTGGTCCAAGGCCGATGTCCCCAGCCGCGACGGACGCCTGGCGATGGCCAAGGAGGTCTCCGCCCGGCCGGGCTTGGGCGAAGTCGCCGAGACCGCCCGCCTGCAGATGGCCGTCGCCAGCGCCGGCCAGATAAGCGTCTCCGGCCAGGGCGGCTCTGGCCAGAGCGTCGGGCCGCCCTACACGCCGATGGTGATCCGCAGCCTGGCGGTCGCCGCCCTGGCCGCCCTCGGATACGCCGACGACGCGAGCCTGGCCCAGGTGACGCCGATTCTGGCGGAGCCCGCCTCGGCGGTCTGCCTCAACATGTCCAAGCTCAACCTCTACCAGTGCCTGGCGGTGGCCAAACCGCACTATGAGGACGTCTTCTGCCTGGGCCAGCACGTGCTGGAAGACACCGGCCACTGCCTGATGAAGGGCGCAGGCGTTCCCGAGCCGGTCGATCCCCGCGCCCAGGCCGCCGCCGAGGCGGCGCTGCAGAAGGCCTCGACGGCCACGAGCGCGGTGTCGCGGTCGAAGAAGCGGTCCCGGAATTAAGCCCCCCCGTTTTCGCATCGGGCCCGTTGCGCGGGCAGGGGCTTTTGTGTATCTACGCGCACCCTAAGACCCCAGCGGTCTAAAGATTGCGTCGCCGCGCGGCCTTCGCGCGGCGGTTTCGTTTTGAGGCAAGGCCATGGCCGATATCATCTTGAACGTTGAAGTGCGTGAGCAGACCGGCACCGGCGGCGCGCGCACCACCCGCCGCGAAGGCCTCGTCCCCGGCGTGCTCTACGGCGGCGGCAAGGATCCGGTGGCCATCTCGGTGAAGATGAACGAGTTCCGCAAGGCGCTCTACACCGGCAAGCTGCTGGGCCACCTGGTGACCCTGAAGTACGGCGCCGAGACCCAGCCGGTCATCGCCAAGGCGGTCGACATGCACCCGGTCACCGACGTGCCGACGCACTTCGACCTCTACCGCGTCGACGCCAACCAGCAGATCAAGATCAACGTGCCCCTGCACTTCAGCCACCATGACGACGCGCCCGGCCTGAAGCGGGGCGGCACGCTCAACGTGGTGTTCCACGACGTCCAGGTCTCCTGCGCCGCCGACCACATTCCGGAAGAACTGGTCGTCGACCTGACCGGTCTCGACATCGGCTCCTCGGTCCGCGTCTCGGACCTGAAGTTCCCGGCCAATGTCAGCGCCGCCATCCCGGTCGAGACCGTGCTCGCCACCATCTCCGGCGCCTCGGCGCAGGCCGATGCCGACGATGCGGCCGACGTCGCCGCCGGTGAAGCCGCCGTTGCCGACGCCGCCGCCGCGGCGACCGCGGCTGAAGAAGGCGGCGAGGCCTAGCCCTCGCCGCGCCCTTCTGGTCTTTGAGGATCGGAGGGGCAGATGCTGCTGATCGCCGGCCTGGGCAATCCGGGTGCGACCTACGCCAAGACGCGTCACAACATCGGCTTCATGGCCGTGGACGAGATCGCGCGCCGATGGGGCTTCGGCCCCTTCCGGTCGAAGTTCGCGAGCTTCGTCTGCGAGGGCGCGATCGCCACGCCCACGGGCGCCGTCCGCGCCTTAATTCTGAAGCCGCAGACCTTCTATAACGAGAGCGGCCGCGCGGTCAGCGAGGCCCTGAAGTTCTTCAAGATCGAGCCCGAGAACCTCGTGGTCTTCTACGACGAGATCGACCTGGCGCCGGGACGCTTCCGGATGAAGGCCGGCGGCGGCGCGGCCGGCAACAATGGCGTCCGCTCGATCACCGCCTCGGTCGGCCCCTACTTCCGCCGCGCCCGCCTGGGCACCGGCCATCCGGGCCAGAAGGAGCTGGTGCACGGCCACGTGCTCTCCGAATTCCACAAGGCCGACCAGCAATGGGTCGGCCCCCTGATCGAGGCTGTCGCGGAGGCCGCGCCCCTGCTGGCGGCCGGTGAGGACGAGAAGTACCAGACCGAAGTCATGCGGCTCGCCCCGGCCGACAAGGCCGATCCGCGCAAGGCCGCGCGCGACGGAGCCTAAGCCCGATGATCCTTGGCCTTCTCCTGACCTATGTGCCGGCGCTGCTCCTGTGCTGGCACATCGTGCGCACCGGCCGCGACACCTTCTGGCTCTGGATCGTGCTGATGGCGCCGGGCATCGGCAGCATCGCCTATATCGCGCTCAACATCGTGCCGGAGATCTTCGGCGGCGCGACCGCCCAGAAGGTCAGCCGCGCGGCTCGCGAGACGCTCGACCCGCACCGCGAATACCGCGAGGCCAAGGCCGCCTGCGACGACACGCCGACGGTGCGCAACCAGTCCAGGCTCGCCGCCGCCGCCGCCCAGATGGGCCGCCACGCCGAGGCTGAGGCGCTGTTCCGCGCCGCCGCCCAGGGCGTCCACGCCGACGACCCGGTCCTGCTATTGGGTCTCGCCAACGCGCTGCTGGAGCTGCGCCGTCCCGCCGACGCCCTGGCCGTTCTGGAACGCCTTGGCAAGGACGAGGCGCACGGCCGCACGCCCGCCGCGGCCCTGTCCCTCGGCCGCGCCTATGAGGACCTGGGCCGCATCGCCGAGGCCGACACCGCCCTGCAGTGGGCGTCGGAACGCATGCCGGGCTTCGAAGCCCTGGCCCGCTACGCCGCCTTCATGGCCCGCAACGGCCGCCAGACCGAGGCCCGCGAGGTGGTCACCGAACTCGACAAGCGCCTGGCCAAACTCCGTGGCCCCTTCCGCAAGGAAGCCCTGACCTGGCGCGACCACGCGGCGCAGGCGCTGCGGTAGCAACTCCTCGCCCCCGACGCGGCACGCGCGAGGGGAGAGGGCAGGGTGAGGGGCGGCTCGTGCAGCGGTGATCCGCCGATTGTTCAGCCAGAAGCGCGAGCGCCGCAGCCGCGGGTCCTCGGATCACCAGCGGGAGAAACTGATGTATCCCAGCCGGCCCTCACCCTACCCTCTCCCTTCGCACGTCGTGTCGGGGAGAGGAGGCCTCAGCTCCCCGGCCAGCCCGCGGCCGCCAGAGCCCGGATTTCCGTTTGGTCGGCCGGCAGGATGAAGCCCGCTTTCACCGCGGCGCTGAGCGAGGCGTCGAAGGCCTTCAGATAGTCCGCCTTGCCGCCCGGATAGAGCTTGGCGAGCGTGGCTGCGTCATAGGGCTGGGTCGAGCCCACCAGGAAGCCGAACGGGCCGCCGGCGTTGCCAGAGCCCGACAGCCTGGCGATCGGCGCATCGACCCAGGGCGTGCGGATGCCGCCCTGGGTGTTGCCGTTGGCGTCGGCCACCAGCTTCGGCGGCTGACCGGCGGCCGCGGCGGGCTCGATCGTCATGCGCGGCGCCTTGGCCGGCGGCTTTCCGGTGCGGACCCAGCGGTCGAGGCCGGCGAGCGCGGCCTGCGCCACATAGTGGTGTTGCGGGGCTGAGTTGATCGGCTTGGCCATCTTCGATCCGAACAGCGCGTCGTTGGGCTTCCAATAGCCCGCCAGCGTGTCGATCGCCGCCTTGCCGTCGTCATGGCCGCCCACGAAGAACATGTAGTTGTCGACGTGCGCCGTCCCCGGCATCTCCCAGATGCGCAGCTTGTCGTTGTCCGGCTGCTCGGCGGCCCAGAAGCCGGAGAGGCCGGAACCGATCAGGTCGGTCTCGGAGATCAGGGTGATCACCGGCACGCGCAGGTTCGGGCGCATCTTCACCCCCGAGGGACCCGGCCGCCCGTTCGGCCCGCCGCGCATGGCGGCCGCCTCCGGCGGCGGCGCGCCCCCGAAGCGCGAGTGGATGTAGAAGCCGTCGTAGACGCGCGCCAGCGGATCGATGGCGTTCACGTAAGTTGTCATGAACACCGCCGACTGCGACTCACCGGTCGCCAGGACCCGCTTGGCCGTCAGCGGCCCCAGCACCTTGCCGGTCTTCACCGCCTGGCCGGCCTGGGAGAACATGTCGAAGGCATAGGTATCGCCCGGGTGGCTGAGCGTCCCATAGCGCGCCGGGTTGACCCGCTTCAGCGACATGCCGGGCGTGCCGCCGATGCCCTGGCCGCCCTCGACGCCAACCCTCTGGGCCGAGACGCCCACATAGGCCATGCCCGCGCGCAGCATCTCGCGGTGGCTGTAGGTCCAGTCGGGGCCGGCATCCAGGCCGCCAGTGACGTTCAGCCACTCCACGACCGCCGTACCGTTGAACGCCTTCGGGTCCTGCGGCCGGATCACCACGATGCGGGTGGCATAGGGCGCCTGGTCCGTCGTCACCGCCGTCCAGCCCCCGTCCGCCGTGGGCGGGCCGGTCAGCTTGTAGGCGCTGGCCGTGCCGGAGACGATGAACTCCTCGACCTCATAACCCATCGCTTTCAGGTCGAATGCGCCGATGGTCAGGAAGGGCGAGCCCGCCGCCTCGATCTTCTTGGCGACCGGCTGCGCCGCCGCCGCATAGGCCGACGCGCCCAGCCCCAGGCTCAAGCCCGCAAGGACCGCCGTGAAACCGACCGCTCGAAATGCGTGACCCCGACCCATGACGTTCCCCTGACCTTCGTGTTGCGCCGAGCCTAGACCGGCGCCGCGTCCCTGAACATGCCCGCGATGAACCCTTGCAGAGCCAGACGGGCGCGCCATCTTCGATATCCGCCCGCGGCGACGAATGCGCTAGGATCAGTCGTCCTTGGCGGCCCGGCCGACAGCTGCTGCCCCGGTCATACTTTTGGAGATGCCGCCTTGCCCAGCCGCCCTCAGCTCCTCGCCATGGCCGCGGTCGCCGCGCTCGCGCCGCTTTCCGCCGCCGCCCAGGTCAGCTGCGCCCCGGTCTATGGCGGCGGCTCGCAATGCACCGACATCAACGGCGCCATCACCCCCGCCTCGAGCGACAGCGCCGCTGGCCGCGCCAGCCCCCGGACCGACCCTGCGAGCGCGGTCGCGCCGGCCTACAGCGGCTACCCGCTGACACCCCCGGCTAGCGCGGCGCCCGCACAGGCGGCGAGCGACGGGCGGGAATCCCGCGCCAACGATCGGGCCGAAAGCCTGGGCGCCGCGACGCCCAACTTCGACAGCTATTTCGCCGCCGCCGGCCGGCCGGCGGCCAGCCCGAACGCGCCGCCCCCGCCCGGCAGCTACCGCACCACCGACGCGACGGGCAAGGTGCTGACCTGCGTCCCCGTGGACGGCGGCGGGTATCGCTGCACCTAGGCGGCCGCCGGAGCCGGTCGCGGGAGCTGCCTCCCCTGTCGCAACCGCCGCCGCCGTGCTAGGTCGCGCGCCCAGCACGCACCCGCCAGCCTCTGTAAAGACCCGAAAGACTCCATGGCCCTGAAAGTCGCCATCGTCGGCCTGCCCAACGTCGGCAAATCGACCCTGTTCAACGCGCTCACCCAGACCGCGGCGGCCCAGGCCGCGAACTATCCGTTCTGCACGATCGAGCCCAACACCGGCGATGTGGCGGTGCCGGAGCCGCGCCTCGACGCGCTGGCCGCGATCATCCCGTCCAAGGAGATCATCCCGGCGCGGATCAACTTCGTGGATATCGCCGGCCTGGTGCGCGGCGCGTCCAAGGGCGAGGGCCTGGGCAACCAGTTCCTGGCCAATATCCGCGACTGCGACGCCGTGGCCTTCGTCGCCCGCTGCTTCATCGACGACGACATCACCCACGTCGAGGGCAAGGTCGATCCCTTGTCCGACCTCGACACCATCGAGACCGAGCTGATGCTGGCCGACCTGGAGAGCCTGGAAAAGCGGGTCTCCAACCTCGAAAAACGCGCCAAGACCGGTGACAAGGACAGCGCCCAGACCCTGCGCCTCGTCCAGCTGGCGCTGAGCGAACTCAACGCCGGCCGCCCGGCCCGCAAGGCCCAGGTCGCCGCCGAGGACGCCAAGGCCTGGCAGATGCTGCAGCTGCTGACCTCCAAGCCCGCCCTCTACGTCTCCAACGTCGACGAGGCCTCGGCCGCCGACGGCAACGCCATGTCGGCCTCGGTGGCCGAACGCGCCGCCCGCGACGGCGCCGACCACGTGGCCATCTCCGCCCAGATCGAGAGCGAGATCGCCATGCTGGACGCCGGCGAGCGGGCCGAGTTCCTGGAGACCCTGGGCCTGGCCGAGCCCGGCCTCAACAAGCTGATCCGCGAGGCCTACCATCTGCTTGGGCTGCAGACCTACTTCACGGTCGGGCCGAAAGAGGCCCGCGCCTGGACCATCCACAAGGGTGACACCGCGCCGCAAGCCGCCGGCGTCATCCACACCGACTTCGAGAAGGGCTTCATCCGGGCCGAGACCATCGCCTACGATGACTATGTTCGCCTGAAGGGCGAGGCCGGCGCGAGAGACGCTGGAAAACTCCGCCAGGAAGGCAAGGAGTACCTCGTCAGGGACGGCGACGTGATGAACTTCCGCTTCAACGTCTAAGGGAACCTGCGACCATGGCCGAAACGATCAAACTCGCTGGTGCGGACGGCTTTGAGTTCGCCGCCTATCACGAGCCGGCGTTCACGCCGCGCAAGGGCGGGGTGATCGTGATCCAGGAGATTTTCGGCCTCGACAAATACGTCCGCGCCGATGTCGAGCGCTGGGCCAAGATGGGCTATGAGGCCATCGCACCCTCGCTCTACGACCGCCGCGAGCCCGGCTTCACCGCCGGCCACGATCCCGACGGCCTGAAGGCGGGCATCGCCCACGCCATGGCCACGCCGCTGGATCAGGCGCTGGGCGACATCGCCGCGGCCCGCGATTTCCTCAAACAGCACGGCGGCAAGGTCTGCGTCGTCGGCTACTGCTACGGCGGCTCGCTGGCCTGGCTCGCGGCCGCCAAGGTCGAGGGGATCGCCGCCGCGTCCAGCTATTACGGCTCCCTGGTGAAGGCCAACGCGGCGCTGACCCCCGCCTGCCCGGTGATCGTCCACCTGGGCCGCACCGATCCGGGCATCGCGGCCGACGAGGTCGCCGCCGAGGTCGCGCAGCACAACCCCGACGTGCCCGTCTACATCTACGAAGCCGCCGGCCACGGCTTCAACAACGAGAGCCCCGAGCGCTACAACGCCGAGGCCGCCGACCTCGCTCGCCACCGCACCCTCGAGCTGTTCGACAAGGCCTGAGCCTCAAGATGGGCGAGACCGTCCAGCTCGTCAGCGCCAAGGACGGCTTCCGCTTCGCCGCCTACCACGCGGGCGTCAGCGACGCCCGGCGTGGCGGCCTGGTGATCCTGCACGCCATCTGGGGCGTCACCCCGCACCTGCGCGCGCTGGCCGACGAGTATGCGCAAGGCGGCTACGAAGTCCTGGTCCCCAGCCTCTTCGACCGGTTCCAGCAAGGCTTCGCCGCGCGCGACACCGACCCGGCCCTGCTGGACCGCCAGATGGGCTTCGGAGAGGCGACCCATTGGGGGGCCGACGTCCTCGACGCCGTCCAGGCGGCCATCGACGCGCTGGCGCCGCCGGTCTTCGCCATGGGCTTCTGCTTCGGCGGCACGACCGCCTGGCTCGCCGCCGCCCGCTGCACGGGCCTCGCCGCCGTCTCGTCCTTCTACGGCGGCCAGATCGTCGACTATTTGGAGGACGCCCCGCAGGCGCCGACCATCCTGCACCTCGGCAAGACCGACGAACTGATCCCGCCCGCCAACGTCGAAGCCATCCGCGCCGCCCACCCGGACCTGCCCGTCTTCATGTACGACGCCGGCCACGCCTTCGTGGCGCCCAACGGATTTGACGAGGACTCAGCGCGGTTGTCGAAGCTCAGGACCCTGGCGCACTTCAGCCGGAACAGCGGCGTCCGGGGCGAGCGTTAGGCGGAGTCTCCGCACTCATCCGGCTGGCTTCGGAGCCCCGGGCGGCGCGGGGAAGGCCAGCGGCGCCACGGCGGCCGCCGGCGAGCCGGCCGCGACGGCGCGGTAGATCGCCCCGCCGACCGGGCTGTAGGTAATCGCCTCGGTCAGAATCACGGAACCCAGGATCGCCGCGACGCCCCAGAGCCAGGCCGGATGCACCCGGCCGCCGCGCCGCAAGTCCGCGACCATGCCCGCGAGGGGGAACAGCAGACAGGCCACGACCGTCGCCTCCCACGCCCAGGGGATCAGCAGCGGCATGGGCAGCAGCCGGCCGAAGCCGGGGCCCAGCAACAGGGACATGGCGCAGAAATGCAGGCGCCGGTGCCAGTCGGTCTCACGCCGCAGCAGGATCGCCGAGACGGTCAGGCCGGCGAAGGTGAACAGGCTGACGGGGTCGAAGACCAGGAACTGCAGCGGGCGGAAGAAGAATGGCACGCCGGCGCGGCGCACGATCGCGAAGGTCACAGCGCAGCCCAGCGCGACCATCGGGACCACCCAGGCCGCGGCGACCCAGCCGAGCCGGCGGTGCAGCCCCATGCGGCCGGTCGTCGCGAAGACGTTCTGCAACAGGTAGATCACCACCCAGCCCATGAAGATGATCGCGTGCGCATGGACCAGCGGCGGCGAGGAAAAGCTCGACCGGCCCATCGCCAGCTGCACCGAAAACCCGGCGACGATCACCGCCGTCATCACGAAGGCTCCACCCAGGAAGAAGCGGCCGTCGCGCCCGCCGGATGCCGGCAATCCGCCCGTGATCGTTGTCATGTGAGCACCCCCGACAGAGACTGTACCGCCAACCATCGGGCGCGGCCAGCCGGGCGTCGGCCTCGCGGGGTTCAGCCCTGCTCCTCGATCACCGCCCGCACGGCCGGCGTGGCCTCCAGAAACCGCACCAGGATCGCTTGCGCGGCCAGGATGCCGATCCCCGCCGCATAGGCCGAAAAGACGTTGACGCCGACCTGGCCGGCCTTCGCGGCGCTGCCGACCTCCGAATGGATGAACAGGCCAAAACCCAGCAACAGGGCCACGCCCACCACCACCGAGGCCGGCGTCTGGCCGAACCCCGCCTGGAAGCTCATCCAGACGTACTTCGCGAGCCATCGCTTCACCGCCGGGATCAGCAGCGGCAGGCCCATGGAAAACCCCAGATAGGCGGCAGGAACCAACAGGCTCCACCGCAGGATCATCGCCGGGCCGCCGGGCAGGCGGTTCAGGGCGTCCAGCACGGCCGCCGCATAGATCAGGCCGGCCGCCGTGACGGTCAGGTCCTGCATCCGTTTGAAATTCCGCCAGGCGGGGGTGAAAGCCATGGTCCGAATGTAGGGGCCCTTGGGGCGGACGTAAGGCGCCGTCGCGGTGGGCGCGCGGCTTGGCTATGCTCCCCTGGTGATCCGCCGGTGACTCGCCCCTTGAACCCCTTTGGCCTCGCCCTTTCCGCGCTCCTGGCGCTCGCCGCGACCCTATGCTCCGCGGGTGGGGCGCTGGCGGGCGAGGCGGCCTGCTGGTTCGAGGGTGGCGTGGTGGTCGTGGGCGCCGAGGTGATGGGCGTGGCTGGCGACTACATCCTGGACACCGCGACCCCGCACACCCAACTCGCCGACAGTCAGGCCCAGACCGCCGGTTTCACCGAGACCGCGCTGGTGGGCGAGGTCCGCCTGGCCGGGATCACGGTCGAGGCCCGCCCGGTCTCCGTCGCGGTGCTGGACCTCAGAACCGGCGCCCTGCCGACCCCGGTCGCCGGCGTTATCGGCGCCGATGTGCTGCGCGGTTACGTGGTGGACGTCAGCTTCGCACCCTGCCGCGTGGCCCTGCGCCCAGCGGGCCAGGCGCCGGCCTTGCGGGGCCGGACCACCGCCCTGCCGATCGCCTGGGTCGCCGGGCGGCCAGTGGTGGCCGCCGCCGTCGCCGATGGGCCGCGCGCCTTTGCCGGCGCCTTCGCGCCCGCCACTGGCGGCGACCGCGCGCTCAGGATCAGCGACGCCTACGCTCGCGCGCCCGGCCCGCCCAAGGCCAGGCTCAAGGAACTCTATCCCTACGGCGTCCTGCAGCCGCGCCTGCGGGCCTTCTCCTTCGCGGGCCGGCTGTCGGAAAACCTCCGCGCCGGCCTGGTTGCCGCCGAGGACCCGGCGCTGGCCGGCGAGATCGGCGCGCCGCTGCTGGCCCAATGGCGCCTGCGCTTCGACTTCCCTGCCGGGAAGCTGATCCTCGCACCGGCGCGCGTCTCCTCTTCCCCGAGACGAAGTCCGAGGGAAGAGGAGAGCCCACGAAAAAGGGCCCCGGCGCTTGCGCCGAGGCCCTCAAATCGCTGCGCTGATCCGCCGCCCTAGTGGGCGACGTTCTTCCAGATGCGCTTGTAGCTGAAGTACAGGAGCACGGAGAAGATCAGCAGATAGATCATCGCGCCGAAGCCAAACGTCTTGCGCTCTTCCGCCTTGGGGTCGGCGGCCCAGGCCAGGAAGGCCGCAACGTCACGGGCCTGGTTCTGCAACGTCGACTTGGTGCCGTCATCGAAGGTCACTTTCCCGTCGACCAGCGGCGGCGGCATGGAGATGAAGCCGCCTTCCGGAACCTTCATGCCCTTGGCCATGAA
This sequence comes from Alphaproteobacteria bacterium, assembly GCA_025359785.1. GTDB lineage: Bacteria > Pseudomonadota > Alphaproteobacteria > Caulobacterales > Caulobacteraceae > Phenylobacterium. Next base: position 137,469 of record JANYET010000052.1, read on the forward strand.
CGAGCTCATGTCCCCGGGCATGTAGGGGTTATAGTATTTGCCGGCCGGCACGGTCATGCCCTTGGGCGGCGCGGTGTAGCCGGTCAGGATCGAATAGACATAGGCCGGTCCGCCCTCGCGGGCCTTGGCCATCACCGACAGGTCCGGCGGCAGGGCGCCGCCGTTGGAGGCCCGCGCCGCCGGCTCGTTCGGGAAGGGGTTGGCGAACCGGTCGGAGGGCATGCCCGGCCGGCTGATCGCGTCACCCGTATCGGAATCGATGTCCTTGATCTGGATGTCGTGAGCCAGCGACTTCACCACCGGACTGTCGTTGGGGTTTTCCGCGTACTTCGGGTCGAAGAACGGCCCGCCCTTCTGGGCGAGGTTGCGGTAGTACATCAGGTTCATCGAGTGGCAGGACGAGCAGACCTCCCGATAGACCTTGTAGCCCCGCTGAACCTGGGCCTTGTCGAACTTGCCGAGCGGCCCCTCGAAGGACCAGTGGACGTCCTTGGGCTCGGCCTCGGTGGTGGCGGCCAGAGCCTGTCCGGCGAACAGCGGGCCGGCCAGCAGAGCGAGCCCGAGCGCCGCGAGCGCGAAACCTTTGCGCAGCATCAGGCTCAACCCCTCTTTTCAGGCGACGCCGCGGCGCCGGCGAGCATGGCGGCGGGATGCGACAGGACGGGTGTGGAAATCGATTCCGGTTCCGCCAACGGGGTCTCGGTGAGCCCCATCAGCGGTGTGATCACCCAGAAGTAAGCGAAGTAGTAGGCGGCCGCGATCCGCGACAGCCAGACGAAGCTGTTGATGTTCGCGTCCCCAAGCTGCAGGCCCGAGACGCCCGGGATCACCAGGTCGTCCGGCGCATGCGCCCCGCAGAAGCCGAGCACGATGCAGTTCAGGAAGAAGATGAAGTAGTACCACCGCATCGTCGGACGGTAGCGCAGCGAGCGCACCTTCGAGGTGTCGAGCCACGGCAGGACGAACAGGGTGGCGATCGCCCCGAACATCAGGATGACGCCCGCCAGCTTGTTCGGGACAGCCCGCAGGATCGCGTAGAACGGCAGCAGATACCACTCGGGCACGATGTGCTGCGGCGTGACCAGGGGGTTTGCCTGGATGTAGTTGGCCGCGTCGCCAAGGGCGTCGGGCAGATAGAACACGAACACCGCGTAGAGGATCAGGAACACCGAAATCGCGAAGCCGTCCTTCACCGTGTAGTACGGATGGAAGGGCACGGTGTCCTGCGTCGACGTCACGTTGACGCCGGTCGGGTTGTTGTTGCCCGGCACGTGCAGCGCCCAGATGTGCAGGCCCACGACGCCGGCGATCATGAACGGCAGCAGGTAGTGCAGCGAGAAGAAGCGGTTCAGCGTCGCGTCGTCCACCGCGAACCCGCCCCATAGCCAGGTGGTGATCGCATGGCCGACGATGGGGATCGCCCCGATCAGGTTGGTGATCACCACCGCGCCGTGGAAGCTCATCTGGCCCCAGGGCAGCACGTAGCCGAAGAAGGCCGTGCCGATCATCAGCAGGTAGATCACGCAGCCCAGGATCCACAGCACCTCGCGCGGCGCCTTGTAGGAGCCGTAGTAGAGGTTGCGGAACATGTGGATGTAGACGGCCAGGAAGAACATCGAGGCGCCGTTCGCGTGCAGGCCCTGGATGAGCCAGCCGAAGTTCACGTCGCGCTTGATCCGCTGGACCGAATTAAAGGCCATGTCCACGTGCGGCACGTAGTGCATCGCCAGGATGATGCCGGTGACGATCTGCATCCCCAGCATCAGCGAAAGGATGCCGCCGAAGGTGTACCAGTAGTTGAGGTTCTTCGGCGTCGGGAAGGTGATGATCGTGTCGTTGGCGAACCGGAGCAGCGGAAGCCGCGTGTCCAGCCAGCGTTCGAAGCCGTTCTTCGGCTCGTAGGTTGAATGTCCGCTCATCTGATCAGCCGACCTTGACCTTGGTGTCCGACAGGAAACTGTACTCTGGCACCGCCAGGTTCAGCGGGGCGGGGCCTTTGCGAATGCGCCCGGAGGTATCGTAGACCGAGCCGTGGCAGGGGCAGAACCAGCCGCCGTAGTCGCCGCCGCCGAAGGTCGGCACGCAACCCAGGTGCGTGCAGGTGCCGATCAGCACCAGGTACTGCGCCTTGCCGGGCTTGTGGCGGCTCTCGTCGGTCGCCGGATCGCGCAGATCGGCGTGGTCGGCCTGGATCGCCTCGGCGATTTCCTTGGGCGTGCGATGCCGGACGAACAGCGGCTTTCCGCGCCATTTCACCACCACCTGCTGTCCCTCGACCACCTTGCTGAGGTCGAATTCGATGGAGGCGAGCGCCAGCGTGTCGCCGGCCGGGTTCATCTGATCGATGAACGGCCAGGCGAGCCCGCCTACCAGGCCCACGGCCGCGACGCCCGCGGCGATGTGGATGAAGTCGCGACGGTCCGGGTTTTCACCCGAGACGTGCGGATCGGGGTTTGCGCCCACGACGGTGTCGGCCACCTAAAGCTATCCTTCATTGCGAAGCTCCGGATCGTCGGAGGCTTCCGTCTTTGGACCCTACCAGAGGCTCTGGTAAGGGCTTTAAAGTCACGGCGGGTTCGAACTGAGCGCACTCAACGGAAGCGTTGCCGGAGCATCTTCCGTGATTCGCCCTGTCAGCCCGTCCTACCCTGCGCGGATCGCTTAGAATGCGTTTGGCCCTTTTTCAACCGGACATTCCGCAAAACCTTGGCGCCGCCTTGCGTTTGGGGGCCTGCATGGCCGTGGCCGTGGACGTCATCGAGCCCTGCGGCTTCCCGCTTTCCGACGCGGGCGTGCGCCGCGCGGCCATGGATTACGGGGCCCTCGCCGAGATGAAACGCCATGCCGGCTGGGCGGATTTCCTGGGCGCGCCCGAGCGGAATGAGGGCCGGCTGGTGCTGTTCACCACCAAGGGCGCGTCTGCGTTGCACGCCTTCGAATTCCGAGATGGCGACACCCTGATTTTCGGCCGCGAGAGCTCGGGCGCGCCGGACGAGGTCCATGCGGCGGCGGATGCGCGGCTGTTCATTCCGCTGGCGCCCGGCGCCCGCTCGCTGAACCTGACGGTGAGCGCCGCCATCGCGCTTTCCGAAGCGCTTCGGCAGACCAATGGCTTCCCAACCGGGGCGCCGACCGGTTAGCAAGCATCCCATGTCTGCTCCGCCCTCTGGCCTTCCGCCCGAAATCCACACCCGCCGCGACCGCGCCAAGGCGTGGTTCGAAGCGCTGCAGACCCGGATCATCACCGAGCTGGAGCGCCTGGAGGACGAGGCGCCGGCCGAGCTCTACCCTGACGACTCCACGGGGCAGTCTTCGGGCCGCTTTGATCTGCGCCCCTGGACACGCGAGACCGGGACTGGCGGCGGGATCGGCGGCCACTTCAAGGGCCGCCTGTTCGAAAAGGCCGGCGTCCATACCTCGGCGGCCGCGGCCAGGTTTTCTCCCGAAATGGCGGCCTCCATGCCGGGCGCCGACCAGGACCCGTCCTATGTCTCCGCCTCGATCAGCCTGATTGTCCATCCGCGCTCCCCGCGCATCCCGACGGTGCACATGAACACCCGCTTCCTGTCGACGGCGGAAAGCTGGTTCGGCGGCGGCGCGGACCTGACGCCGATGCTGGACGCCCAGCGGACTCAGGAGGCCGACGACACCGTGCTCTTCCACGCGGCCCTGCAAGGCGCCTGCGATCCCTTCGATACCGAGTGGTATCCGAAGTACAAGGCCTGGTGCGAAGAGTACTTCTACCTGCCGCACAGAGGCGAGATGCGCGGCGTCGGCGGCATCTTTTACGACCGCCACAACAGCGGCGACTTCGAACGCGATTTCGCCTTCACCCGCGCGGTCGGCGAGGCCTTCCTGGACGTCTATCCGAAGATCGTCCGCCACCACATGGACGAGCCGTGGAGCGAGGCCGACCGCGCCGAGCAATTGGTCCGCCGCGGCCGCTATGTCGAGTTCAACCTGCTCTACGACCGCGGCACCATGTTCGGCCTGAAGGCCGGCGGCAACATCGAGACCATCCTCAGCTCCATGCCGCCTATGGTGGCGTGGACCTAGGCCGCCGCGCGGGCTTGAGCGCCAGCAGACAGAGCCCGCAACCCACCGCCGAGGCCGCGCCCATGCCGACCCGCTCGCCCTCAGTCTGCGCCGCGAGGTTGGCGAGGGTGTTGAGGAACAGCTGGGCGGCCAGGAAGACGTTGAAGATCACGAACGGCAGGCCCGGCAGCGCCCGGCCCCAGTCTCCGGCCCGAACCGCCATGATCGCGGCGGCGACCAGCAGATAGACGCCGGCCCCCGCGCTGCTCCACCGCAGCGCCGCCGGCAGCACCGCGCTCGATCCGCCCCAGGCGACCTGGCCGAACGGCGCGCCCAGCGCCAGCGCCAGCTGGAACAGCGCGAACGCCACGCAGAACACCGCCGCGCCGCGTGCCGCCCATCGGCGGACGGGGGTGATCGTCGCGTTCATGCCGCACCTTCCAAGAAGGCCTTGATCCAGCCGCCCACCCGGGCGCGGTCGTCCGGCCCCGCGTAGCTGGCGACCGCGCGGTCGGCGTCCTCAGCCGTATAGACCCCCTCGCGCCGGTGTTCGATCAGGTCCAGCGCATAGGCCGGCTCGAACTCCGGGTGCGGCTGCATCGAGATCGCCCGCTCGCCAGGCCAGACCAGCCCCGCGAACGGCGTGAAGTCGCTCGCCGCCCAGACCTCGGCCCCGGGCGGCAGGCTCACTACCTGATCCTGGTGCGAGGCCGGCAGGCGGATTGTCTCGGCCGAATCCATCCACGGCGCGCGGGTCAGCACCCGGTAGTCGTGCTCGCCCAGGCTCCAGCCCTTGGGCGACTTGATGACCTCGCCTCCAAACGCCTGCGCCATCAGCTGGTGACCCAGGCACACCCCCACCAGCGCGGCGCGACCCCGCGCGGCCCGCAGGAAGTCCATGGCAGCCCCGATCCAGGGGTCGGTCTCATAGACGCCCGCCGCGCCACCCGTGAGCAGATAGGCGTCGCAGGCCGTAGGGCTGTCCGGCAGCTCGCCCTCGTCGGCGGCGAAGACGTTGTAGTCATAACCCTCGCCCAGCAGCCGCTGGAACATCTCCGGATAGGTCCCGAACCGCGGGATCGCCGCCATCGGCGGTCGGCCGGTCTTGAGGATACCGAGTTTCAAAAAGCCATCCCCTGAACCACCGACTTCAGCTTCTCGATCGTCGACATCCTGTCGTCGAGGAAGTCGTGGTCGATCCACCAGGCCTCGACCTCGGCCAGAACCTGGCCGACCATCGGGCCCTTGGGCGCGCCGGCGGCGATCACGTCGCGGCCGGTCAGCGGGAAGGCGGGCGCGGTCCAGCCTTCGCCCAGTGCGATCATGCCCCGCCATTGCGGTGTCGTGGCGGTGCGATCAGCGCGCGCCCAGGCGAGCTTGGCGCGGTCGCGGAACACCTGATGGCCCTGGTGGTAGAGCGCGCGGCGGATCTCCCGGGGGCTCATCCAGCTCTTGAGGACCGGCGTAGGCGCCAGCGCCGCGGCGATCCGGTCGCGCTCGGCATTGGACAGCCGTAGGCGCTCGGCGAAGGCCACGGCGCCGAACTGATCGTCAGGCAGCAGGCTCGCCAGCCGCAGCACCGCGTCGGTCTCGAACAGCTGGTCCTCCTCGATAGCCACAAGCCCATCGAACCGGGCCAGATCGATGGGTCCCGGCAGGATCTCGCCGAGCACGCCGGTGCGGGCCATCAGCGCGACCGCCGCGCGGGGATCGGGCGCGGCCAGCAGCTTCAGAAGCTCCTTGGAGACCCGCTCGGCCGACAGCGTTGCAAGGTCGCCGCGCAGGCTCTCACAGGCCGCCAGCGCGGCGGCGTCGGCGGGCTCGACGCCGTACCAGGCGAAAAACCGGAAGAACCGCAGGATGCGCAGGAAATCCTCCCGCACTCGGTCCTCGGCCTCGCCCACGAAGACGATCCGTCCGGCCCGCGCGTCGGCGACGCCGTGCCCGGTGGGGTCGAAGATCGTCCCGTCGCGGCGGGCGTAGAGGCTGTTCAGGGTGAAATCGCGGCGCTGGGCGTCCTCATCCCAGTCGTCGGTGAAGGCCACCACGGCACGGCGGCCGTCGGTCGTCACGTCGCGGCGAAGCGTGGTGATCTCAAAGGGCTTGCCGCCGCTGATCGCCGTCACCGTGCCGTGCTCGATGCCGGTCGGGACCGCCTTCAGCCCCGCGGCCTTCAGCGCCGCCGTTACCTGGTCGGGCGCCAGCCGCGTGGCGATGTCGATGTCGCTGACCGGCTGACCGATCAGGCTGTTGCGCACACAGCCGCCGACATACCGCGCGCAGTCCGCCCCGCCGACCGCCTCCAGGGAGTCGAACACCGCCACCGTCTGCGGCGCGGTCATCCAGGGGCGCGGGCCGAGGGTCTCGCTCATCGCGGCGGCGCAGGGGCTGCGGGCGACGAGGGGCGCGTTTCGAAATAGCCCTTGCTCACGGAGCCGTCGGCTGTGACCTCGCCCGGCACATAGCGCTTCTGCCGGTTGTCCGGGTGGAAGGCGACGGTGGCGGCCAGCGACAGACCGAACAGCAGCGCGCCAGCCGTCACCAGCCAGGCATAGGGCGTCGAGCCCATCTCGCGGCCCGAACGCCGGGCGACCTCGCGCCAGACGAACCACACCGCGAAGGGCACGGCGAACAGCAGCAGGCGGATGATCACGACCCTAGGCAACGGCGGCTCCGTACAGGCGCTCGTAGAGCGCGCGCAGCATGCCCGCCGTCGCGCCCCAGATGAACCGGTCCTCATGGGTATAGGCGTAGAAGCGGCGCTTTTCACCGGACGGCAGTTCGCGCTCATGTTCCTCGAGGTTCGCCGGGTCCATCAGGAACCCGAAGGGCGTCTCGAAGATGTCGGCCACCTCGTCCGGATTGGCCTCCAGCTTGAAGCCCGGCCGCACGAAGCCGACCACCGGGGTGATCAGATAGCCGGTGCCGGTGCGGTAGGGTGTCGACAGCCCCACGACGCTGACGAAACGCGGCTCCAGTCCGATCTCCTCATGGGCTTCGCGCAGCGCGGTCTGCCAGGGCGTCTCGCCGGGATCGCGCCGACCGCCCGGCAGGGCCACCTGACCGGTATGCCGGCGCAGCGTGTCGGACCGCCGTGTCAGGATCACCGACAAGCCCGCGTCGCGCTCCACCAGGGCGATCAGCACCGAGGCCGGCGTCAGCGGCCCGTCGGCCTCGGTCGGGCCGTAGGCCTTGGAGAGATCGAAATCGGAAGTGATCGCGCCCAGCTGCGACGGGTCATGCGCCTCCAACGGGTCGAGGTGATCGCCGATCCAGTCCCGCAGGTCGCCGCGTCCGCCGGCCAGGCTCACGGCCGATGAGCCCTAAACCTGGTGGGCATGGGGAGGTCCGACCGGATACCAGGCCCCGTTCGACGCCACGCCCAGTGTCGGGCCGTCCGGCGTCTCGCGCTCCTGCGCCATCTCCACCAGTTCGTAGAACACCGGCCGGGCGATCAGCGCCTCCAGGCCCCGCCGTACATGGACATAGGGCCGGGGCTCGCCATCCTTGCCCATCTCCACGCGAATGTAGTTCTCCGGGCCCGCCTCGACCTCGTCGCCGACGTTGGTGAGGAACGTCAGTGCGTCTCCCACCCGGTCCACCCGCGTGGCGATGAACGGCGCGTCCTCGACGGTGATCTTCATCTTCTCGACAGGCGTCACCAGGTGGATGCCGTCCGGGTCCTTCCTTAGAACCGTCGAGAACAGCCGCACCAGCGCCTCGCGGCCGATCGGCGTGCCTTCGTGGAACCAGACGCCGTCCTTGCGGATGACGATGTCGATCTCGCCGCAGTGGGCCGGGTTCCACAGGTGAACCGGCGGCAGGCCCCTGCCCGGCGCCTGTTTGGCGGCAGCCACAATTCCCTCAAGTCCCGGTCTTACCGCCTCGTCCGCCATGCTGGACAAGGTAGGCGTGCGCGCCGTCGGTCTCAAGCGGGCTCGATAAGCCCGACCAGCGGATCAGGGTCGTTGGCTAGGGCGCGGACCAGGACGCGGCGCTGATCCACCGGACCCGGCAGCACCACCTGCCGCCCCGGCGCGGCGGCGAAGCCGACCCGGCTGAAATAGGGCTCGTCACCCACCAGCACGACATGGCTCTCGCCGGCGGCGAGCGCGGTCTCGCAGGCGCGGTCGATCATCCGCGCGCCGAAGCCGGCGTTGCGCTCCCCCTGTTCCACGGCGAAGGGCCCCAGGAACATGACGCGTCTGCCGCCGACGCGCACATGCCACATCCGCGCGCAGCCGAGGATGCGGCTCCCCTTGCCTGTGTCGGGGCTCCAGGCACAGACCGACATTTCGGTTGCGAAGGTCGCGAACTCGCGGACCCGCTCGGAGACCTTGGCATAGCGGCCGGGGCCGAAGGCGCGCGCGATCAGGGCGTCGACCAGGGGGCCGTCCTGCGGCCGTTCGGATTGCAGGATGATCGCCGGCGGCGCGGCGGGTTGGACGGACATGACTGGGAACAACTCGACTTCGAGGAACTCGGATGGCCCGGGCGCGCATTCGCGTCGTCCGGAGACGGATCAGATGGCGCTGTTCAGGCGCCCGGTTCGTCGAAGTCGTCGCATGGCGCTAGAGCCCCTTGGTCGAGGCCGGCGCAATTAGAGCCTTAGCGCGCCGGGGTCAACGGCTCCCCCAGGGATCGCGGGGGTCGCGGGGGTCGCTCCACTCGTCAAGGCGCTAGCCGTGGACCAACCTGCGCCGGCGCAGGGCGACGCCCGCCAGGCCAAAGCCCGCAATCAGCAGCGCCCAGGTCGCCGGCTCTGGTACGCCCGCGGCAGCATAGGCGTAAGTGACGTTGATCGTGCCGGGCACGAACGCCAGGGGCGTGAGCACGAGCTCCGGAGCGGCCCAGGTCTGGCCGTTGGCGAAGGTTGGACAGCTCACCAGCGTCGAATTGACTTCACAACGGGTGTCGCCCAGGTCACCCGGAACAGGCCCGCCGCCATAGATCAGAATCCGCGTGGTCCCCCGGTTCCCGCTCGGCCGCAGAACGACTTCCGCCTGGCCGTTCCCGACACCGGGATCGCTCCAGAAACCCCCGCCTGAGTCGAAGGTGATATTGTAGGGGTCTGCCGCCAGGCCGACATACAGGGGGAGCTCGGGCGTCTCCCAGGTCTGATCGAGGCCATTCAGCTCATCGAGGCCAGTGACGGAATAACTGAAGCCGCCAACCTGGAAGTCGATATTTACCGTCGTCGCCGACGTCCTGACGATGGTCAGGAAATCGGCCCCCGCCGCCGAACCTGCGACCGCGGCTAGGGTGATCGCCCCGGCGAGCCCAAGTGCGAATGCCTGCGAACTCATTGAACTGTTCCCTTAGGGGCCAGCCGTCGCGGCTCCCCGTGGGCCTATTTCTAAGGCTGCCGCGGCACAGTTCATCCCTCGAATAGGGTACGGATCTGAAGTCTTTTGCGCGTCACAGGCGAGTGCGGCGGCGCTAGCCGCGCGGCACCAGCGCCGCCAGCGCGACCTGGCGCTTGACGCCGGTCTTGGCGAACACCGCCTTCAGCTGGCTGCGCGCCGTGCCGACGCTGACGCTGAACAGTTCGGCATAGCTGGCGAGCGATCCGCCGTCGGCCAGGTGGATCGCCAGCCTGGCCTCGACGGGGGTCAGACCCCAGCTGGCCGCCAGCGTCTCGCGCCGACGATCGTCGCGTTCGGCGAAGGCCTCGTCCATGGCCGCCCGCCTGCGGCGAAACTCCGGGCTCATCGCCGCGCTAGCCTCCTCCAGGCGGCGCGCGATGCTCGGGTAGAGCTCGGCATAGGCCGCCAACGCGCGATCTAGGCGGTTGATGGGCTTGGGCGTATCGTCGTTCATCGAATGACCACGGGTCGGTGATACGAGCCCCAGCATGGACGCAACTTCGACCGCAGGCCAGCCTGGCTCGACGCCGCTCGCGCCCGGCGTTCGCCTGGTCGACATGGATGGCCTGACGGGCGGCTTCGACCGGCTCAGGCTGATGGCCCGCCGTCTGCGCTTTCGCTATCAGCAGCTGCTGCTGACCATCGGCCTGCGCCACGCCATCAAGCTCTGGCTCACCGACCGCGAGGCGGCCATGGCCTTCCTGGCCCGTGGCCGGACGAACCATGCCAGGGGCGACGCGGCTTTGTCGGCCATGGGCGACGCCAACGCTGTCCGCATCGCCCCGCCGCATTCGCCGCTCGCCGCGCCGCCCGCGCCCAGCGAATGGTTCGCCCCGCACAAGGGCGAGCCGGTGGGCTTTGTCTTCTACGTCCACGGCGGCTCGTTCATCGCCGAGCGCAGCGCCAGGCTCACCGCCATGGTCGCCCGCTTCGCCGCCCGGGCGAACGCGCGGGTCTTCGCGCCGTCCTATCGCTTGGCGCCGGAACATCCCTGCCCGGCCGCCGTCGAGGACATCGCCGCGTCGTACCGGTGGTTCCGCGAGACCTGGCCGGACGAACCGGTGGTCTGCCTGGCCGACTCCGCCGGCTCCGCCATCCTGCTGGCCGCTCTGCAGAGGGTCCGAGACGAGGGCGAAACCCTACCGGACGGCGTGGTGCTGCTGTCGCCCTGGGCGGACCTGTCGCTGCAGAGCTGGTCGGTGGTCGCCGCCTCGATGACCGGCACGACGGGGTCCAACATGGAGGCCCTGGCGCTGATGGCGCACCTCTACCTGCAGGGCCGCTCGGCGACCGACCCGGTGGCCTCGCCGCTGTTCGGCGACTTCTCCGGCTTCCCGCCGATGCTGATCCACGCCTCGAAGGGTGACATACTCTACGACGACGCGGTGCGGCTGGCGGACCGGATGCGCGAGGCCGGCGGCGACCTCACGGTCCGCCTCTGGGCCGCCGAGACACACGTCTGGGAGGCCGGCAATTCCAGCAAGGCGCGAGAATCCATCGACCTCGCCGCCGATTTCATCCAGCGCTGCCTGGACTAGCCCCACGCCGCAGGGCAGGCTTGGCCGGTAAATGGCCGAGACCCCTCCCGACACTGTCGCCCCTTCTGACATCGTTCCGTCAGCCCGCGCGCTCCTGAAGGAGCGCGACTACCTGCTGTTCTGGGCCTCGCGCTGGACCGGCAGCTTCGCCGCCCAGATCCAGAGCGTCGCCATGGGCTGGCAGATGTACGCGATCGCGCGGCTGACCCGCACGGTGGCCGAGAGCGCCTTCCTGGTCGGCATGATCGGGCTGGCCGCCTTTATCCCGGTCTTTCTGCTGGCCCTGCCAGCCGGGGAGACCGCCGACCGCCACAACCGCAAGACCGTGCTGCTGATCTGTTTCGCCGGCGAGACCGCCACCGTCCTGACCCTGGCCGTCGCCACCTGGCAGGGCTGGGCGTCGGTCCCCCTGCTGCTGGTCGTGGGCTTCCTGTTCGGGACGGCGCGAGCCTTCTTTGCCCCGGCCAGCACCGCGCTCGGCCCCATGCTGGTGCCGCGCGCCCTGCTGCCGCGCGCCATCGCCTGGAATTCGCTGGCCTGGCAGACCGCCTCGATCATCGGCCCGGCGGCCGGCGGCCTGCTGGTCGCCAAGTCCCCGACCTACGCTTATTTCACGACCTTCGGCCTCTACCTGGTGGCCGCGCTGGCGACCTTCCTGATCCGCAAGAATGCTCAGCCGGTGGTCAATCCGGGTTCGCGCTGGACCCTGATGAAGGAGGGCCTGGCCTATGTCTGGAACCAGAAGATCGTGTTCGGCGCGATCAGCCTCGACCTCTTCGCGGTGCTGCTGGGCGGCGCCACCGCCCTGCTCCCGGTGTTCGCCCGCGACATCTTGCAGGTCGGCCCGCAAGGCTTCGGCATCCTGCGGTCGGGCCCGGCGATCGGCGCCACGGTCGTGGCCCTGCTGCTGGCCGCCAATCCGATCCGCCATAAGGCCGGGCTGTTCATGTTCGGGGGCGTTGCGGTGTTCGGCCTGGCAACCTGCCTCTTCGCCGTGTCCAGGAGCCTGTGGCTCTCGGTGGCGGCGCTGGCCGTGCTGGGCGGCGCGGACATGCTCAGTGTCTACGTCCGCCAGACCCTCGTCCAGCTGGTGACGCCCGACGCCATGCGCGGCCGGGTGGCCGCCGTCTCCTCGGTGTTCATCGGCGCTTCCAACGAACTCGGCGAGTTCGAAAGCGGCGTCGTCGCCCGCTTCCTGGGTCCGGTCGGCGCGGCCATCTTCGGCGGCGTCGGCGCGCTGATCGTCACCGGCGCCTGGGCTGGCCTGTTTCCCGCCTTGCGCAAGGCCGACCGCCTCGAATAACTGTGGCCCTATAATCCTAGGGAGAATTCAGATGGGCGCGTTAGACGGCAAGGTGGTCCTGGTTACAGGCGGCGGCAACGGCATCGGGCGCGACTGCGCCCTGATCGCGGCCCAGGAAGGCGCGAAGGTCGTGGTCAACGATCTGGGCGGCAGCCTCAAGGGCGAGGACGAGGGCTCCGCCGGACCGGCCGAGGCCGTGGCCGCGGAAATCCGCGCCGCCGGCGGCGAGGCCGTCTCCAACTCCGACAGCGTGACCGACCTGGACGCCGTCTATGGCATGGTCGAGCAGGCGAAGAAGAGCTTCGGCGGCCTGCACGCGGTGATCAATCCGGCCGGTATCCTCCGCGACGTGATGTTCCACAAGATGACCGAGGCCGAGTGGGACAGCGTCATCGCCGTCCACATGCGCGGCTCCTTCAACGTGGCCCGCGCCACCATCGAGCTGTTCCGCGAACAGAACGACGGCGCCTACATGTTCTTCACCTCGACCTCAGGCCTGTTCGGCAACGTCGGCCAAGCCAACTATGGCGCGGCCAAGATGGGCATCGCCGGCCTGTCGCGGATCATCGCCATGGAGGGCGCGCGCAACAATGTGCGGTCCAACTGCCTGGCGCCGGTCGCCTGGACCCGCATGACCCAGTCCGTGCCGATCAAGGACGAAGCCGCCGCCGCCCGCCGCGCGGTGATGGCCGAAAAGGTCCGCGCCGATCAGCCGGCCCGCTTCTCGGTCGCCATGGTCACGCCGGCCGCGTCGAACGTCTCGGGCCAGATCTTCGGTTCGTCGGGCGAGAACATCATCCTCTACTCGCAGCCCCGGCCGATCGAGACCTGCAGCAAGCCGGACGGTGAAGGCTGGACGGTCGCCACCATCCTGTCGGAAGCCGTGCCGAAGATGGCGCCCAAGTTCTTCGACCTGAACCGCGCCCCGATGGCCGGCGCACAACCGGCCAAGACGCCGGCGTAACGCCTCGTTCCGGCCCGCCCTTGGCGGCGGGCCGGCTACGCGCGGGCGAGGTGCGAACGCCTCAGCCGCGCCCCGGCGAGCCCGAAACCAGCGATCAGCAGGGCCCAGGCGCCAGGCTCCGGCACGCCGCCGGCCGGCGCGCCGTTGCCGATCCCGGCGCTGAACGACAGCGAATAGGCCCCGGCGTTGGCGGTCGTCGGATCGATCGAGATCACCGGGTCGGCGAAGGCTGTGGCGGTATTGGCGCCCACGCCGGGGCCGGTGACGGCGAACGCGTTGACGTCCATCTCCACCATGTTGATGGCGCCCGAGAGGGCGTCCACGCGCAGATCCTGGCCATAGTCCCGGACTCCGCTGCCAGCGCCGCAACCCTGAGAGCAGATATTCGCGGTGACCTCGCCCAGGCTGGTGGTCACGATGACGCGTGAGAAGGCGTAGGCGTTCGGCCCGCCGTCCGTCGCCCAGTGGAGCAGGGTCGCGATGTCCAGGTGCACACGGTCGCCCGGTGCGCCGCCATCGACCGCGAAATAATAGGTCAGCATGGCGTTCGCGCCAGCGTTCGCGAAGCCGATGCCGCCAGGATAGACGCCCGACACGGTCATCGTCGGCGTCGGGCCGAAGCTGATCTGCGCATTGTCGAAAGCCGTGCCGCACGCTGTCGCCGCTTCGATCGCGGGGCCGAAAACCTGGCAGTGAACAACGCTGACGGCGTCCGGCAGGTCCCGCGCCTGGGCCGCGGGGGCAGCGGCGGCGGCGGTGAGGACGGCGCCGGCCGCAAGGCTCAGGGCCGCGAACTTGGACAATCTCGGCACCCTCTAACTCCACTGGGGCCCGGTCGCGACCATCTGACCGCGCAAAATCCCGTCACCCGACGTCACCATCTGCCCCCTCGCCGCGCCCCGCATGACCAAAGTTGATCAAGTCGGATAACAAAATAGTCGTAAGCGATTGCAGTTTTCGCGGGCCTGCGGGAGGCTGTTTGCGAGATGCGGCTCAGGTCTTCTGGCGGCGACCGCGGTCAGGCTTGAGCGTATCGCCAGGTTGGGCGGCGGGCGAGACGTGGATCAGGGCCTCATCGACCGCATCTACGAAAGTGCTTTCACACCGGAAAGCTGGCCGGCGGTCCTGGACGAGATATCCGGCATCGCCGGGGCCCGCGGCGGCTCCCTGCTGACCGCCAACGACAATGTCCTGGGCTGGACCGCGTCCCAGTCCATGTCGGAGGTCTGGGAGGCCCTGCAGGCCGAGGGCCTGATGGTCTGCGGCGACCGGTTCAACCGGCTGCTGGCGCTGCGGCACAACGGCTTTCTCAGCGAACTCGACAGCTATGGCGGCGAGTCGGAGATGGGCGAAGACCCGCTTTATCGAAAGATTCTCTGGCCGCTGGGCCTGGGGTGGGCCGCCGCCACGGCGGTCACCCTGCCGACCGGCGACACCATGGTCCTGACCTTCGAGCGCGACCGCGCGCGCGGGCCGGCCGATCGGGCGACCCTCGACAAGCTGGATGCCTTGCGTCCGCATCTGGCGCGCAGCGCCCTGTTGTCGGCGCGCCTGCAACTGGAGCGCGCCTCGGCGGCCGGCGAGACCCTGGCCGCTCTTGGCATTCCGGCCCTGGTGTTGGACGCGACCGGCCGGGTGCTGGCGGCCAATCCGCTGATCGAGGCGATGAGCGGCCGCCTGCGGTGGCGCGGCCGCGACCGGGTCTCGCTGGCCGACCCCGCCGCCGACGCCCTGTTCCAGCCCGCGCTCGCGGCGCTCGGATCGACCGGGCCGGGCGCGGCGGGCCGCGGCCTTTCCCTGGCGCTGCGCGGCGACGAGCACCAGGCCGCCGCGGTCGCCCATCTTGTGCCCATCCGGGGCGATGCCCGGGACATCTTTGTCCGCTGTGCGGGGGTGCTGGCGCTGACGCCGGTGACCTTGCCAAACGCCGCGCCCGCCGAGCTGGTGCAGTCGCTGTTCGACCTGACCCCCGCCGAGGCTCGGGTGGCGCGCCGGCTCGGCGCCGGGGAGACGGTCGCGGAGATCGCCGCCGCCAGCGGCCTGGCCGCCGTCACCGTGCGCAATCAGATTCGCGGCGTGCTGCGCAAAACGGGTTGCCGAAGACAGGCCGAGGTGGTCGCCCTGCTGGGCGGCCTGCGCGTCGTACCTTAGTCCCGGGCTTAGCCTCCGGGGTGTGGCCTCAGTATTCCAGGTAGCCGCGCTCCACCATGCGCCGCATGGCTTCATAGACCGCCGACAGTTCCTCGTAGACCGCCCGCAAGGCAGCCAGTTCCTCGACCTGCTCGGTCGAGGGCGCGCGGCCGGCGTCGGTGACCGCGATCCCTGTCGCCACCCACCGGGCTCGGGCCTCGGCGGTGGCCTGCGCCAGGCGCTCGAACTTCTTCGCGTCGACCCCGGCCAGGGCCGCACCCACCACCGTGCGGTTGGCGGCATAGGCGGTGTAGTCGATCTGTTCCAGATGGCCGCGAAGGGCGCGCTGCGCCTTCGGATCCATGGCTTCGGCGGGCTCGAAATGATCGCCCGTGGTCCGCCGGCTGTGGGTCAGAATCGACATGGCCTGTCTCCCGCTGATCGGCTTCGCCGCTGAGCCTGATCATAAGGCCTTGGAAAGGCTAAGATTTGATTTCCGCCCGCCGCTCGCCGCGTCACCGAGGCGGCACAGAACCGTCACACAGCCGAGATGGAAGCGTCACGGCCCGGCTCTAAGAGCCGTGGATGGGTGCGGCGACCGCCGCCATGTCGGCGGCCCCGGTCAGCCAGCGAAACGTCGCGGACCAGAGACCGATGACGCCGCACCGCCAACAAAGGGGTTAGATCGATGAAATACCTGATGTCCACCGTCGCGTGGAGCTGCCTGGCCTTGGCCGTCGCCGGCCCGGCCGCCGCCGCGGACGTTGCCGCCGCGGATGCGGATTCCAGCATGCTTTCGGAGGTGATCGTCACCGCCACGAAATCCGAGACCAACCTGCAAAAGACGCCGATCGCGATTTCCGTGATCGGTGGGATGCAAATGGCCGACCGCCACGCCGAGAGCTTGATCAGCCTGCAGGATGGCGCCATCCCGTCCCTGCGCATCGCCACCTTCGAAGCCCGCCAATCGGCGCTGACCGTCGGCATCCGCGGCATCGTTCCCTTCGACGCCAATCAGACCGCGCGCGACCAGGGCGTCGGCGTCTACATCGACGGGGTCTATCTGGGCCGCCAGCAAGGCCTCAACACCGCCCTGTTCGACCTTGAGCGCATCGAAGTCCTGCGCGGGCCGCAAGGCACCCTGTTCGGCCGCAACACCGAAGGCGGCGCGCTCAGCATCGTCACCAAGAATCCCACCGGCGTGTTCGGCGGGCGGATCACCGCGGGGGCCGGCAATTTCGGCGCCTACAACACCGAACTACATCAGGACTTCCAGGAATTCGGCCATCTTGCGATCAAGGTCGATGGGCTGATCCAGCATCAGGGCCCGACCACCAAGAACCCGGCGAACGGCCAGGCTGGCTGGAACCAGTATGACCGCAAGGGCGGCCGCATCAGTGGTCTCTACACGCCGAACGACGCGTTCAGCGCCCTGGTCTCGGCCGACTACGCCAAGGATGACAACACCCCGTTCTTCAGCCAGCTGGTCAGCTACAACCCCTACGGCAAGCGCGTCCGCACCCTGGCTGAAGTGACGGCCGGACCGGCCGGCGCCCCGGCGGGCACGATCAACCCGCTCGCGTCCCTGGTGCGGGTCCACACCGACCGCCAGACGGTCTCGGACATTGGCACGGTGCAGCAGCCGAGCGTCGATGAGACAGGCGGTCTATCGGCCTTGCTGAAATATAAGGTCTCGCCCGATCTCGAACTGCGCTCGATCACCGCGGCCCGCGCGGTCGGGACCAACCAATGGGACAACTCCGGCATCGAAGCCCGTAACGTCTTCGCGCCCAACGCCAACTTCGGGCGCTACAGCCTCTCGGACCTCTATCAGCGTCAATTCAGCCAGGAGTTCCAGGCGGTCGGCGCCTTCGGGGACAGCTTCACCTATGTGGGCGGCCTCTACTACTTCAAGGAACACGTCAAGGAATCGGCCGCTTCGCCGTTCACCAACCAGTGGAGCGCCGACGGCACGGCCTTCACGATCCGCTCCTCCTACGGAACGTCGAAGGCTACCGCTGCGACGGCGGGCTGGGAGTATGGAACCCGCTTCATTACGCGCGCCAGCCAGGCCGATGCGGAGAGCTATGCGGCCTACGGCCAGGGCACCTACACCCCGGCCTCGATCCAGGCGCTGCACCTCACCGTCGGCGGCCGCTTCACCAAGGACAAGCGCGACGGCACGCTCTACGTCGTGAACGGCAAGCCAACGGCCTTCAACTTTAACTACGACAAGAGCCGTTTCGACCCGCTGGTGAACCTGGCTTACGACGCGGCCGACGGCATCAGCCTCTACGCCAAATACTCCACCGGCTACCGCGCCGGCGGCGCCAACGACCGCTCCGCGAACTTCCAGGCCTTCGACGCCGAGGAGGTGAAATCCTACGAAGTCGGCGCCAAGATGGACCTGCTGGACAGGCGTCTGCGCGTCAATCTGGCCGCCTACGCCATGGATCGCAGCAACAGCCAGATCGACTTCGACAACGTCGACACCACCCCGGGGAGCCCGACTCAAGGCGCTCACACCGAGGAGACGCGCAACGCGTCAGGCACGTCGAAGATCAAGGGCTTCGAAGCCGAGCTGACCGCCAAGCCCATGGAAGGCATGACGGTGGGCCTGTCCTACGCCTACACCGACGTGAAGATCCCCGCCGCGCCGTTCCCCTTCACCGGCAACGCGGATGTCCCGCAGGGCACGCCGTTCCCGGTGAACGTGGTCTACACCCCGCCGAACGCGGCGTCGGCGTACATCGACTATGAGATGCCGGTGGGCGAGTTGACGCTGCGCGGCCACCTCGACGCCAACTACGCCGATGCGCAGTACGCCTTCCAGTCCGAGTTCGCCGACCTCTCGCCGACCGGGAAGCTGGTCAAGACCGTCGCGGTGAAGACCGACTCCAGCTTCATCGTCAACGCCAGCGTCGCCCTAGCCAATATCAGCATGGGCGGCAGCGGCGGCCCCTCGGCCACCCTGTCGCTGTGGAGCCGCAACCTGCTCGACGAGTCGCACATCTACCGCATCTCGGCCGCCAACCGCGGCACGATCGGCGACTACGCCAACTTCAACCCGCCGCGCACCTATGGCGTCGAACTGCGGGTGAAATACTAGCCGACCCGATGGCCTCGCCGGCGCGCCCAACGCGCCGGCGAGCGACCGTCAAACCTCACGGGCCTAGCTCCGCGCCTCGCTGACAAGCTCCCAGATGTTGCTGGGCGGAAGCTGGAAGATCAGCCCGATAGTCCTGAGCGGCGTGCCCTGCTTGTACATCTTGCGGGCATAGTCGATCTGGAACCGTGACAGCGGCCGGCGGCTGCCGCCACGCACGTTCTGAAGATTGGGGCGCGGATGCTGCTGGTCCTCGTTGGCCGCCAGAATCTCGATCAGGTCCCGGGCCGCCTTGGCTTTCAGCAGCGGCGCGAACGCCCCGCCGTCGTCGGCCAGACGAAGCACCACGCCGGACGCCGTCAGGTGGCGGAAAAGCTGCGCGAGCTCGCCGGCGGAGCGTTGAAAGGCGTCGACGCCAAACGCCAGGATTTCGTCGCCGGACCTCAGCCGCATCAGGAATTTAGTCAGCCGCCGTTGATCGGTGGCGCGCCCCTCGTCGATGATGACGTCGCACACCGCCTGCTCCAGGCCCAATCGCTGCAAATTCGCGGGCGGCAGCCCGGCCGCCTCCCGCACGATCCCATAACGCACGTCTTGTCGCCCCGCGCCGAGCGTTGTGACCGGCGCTTTCCTGCCGCGACGTTCGCGCAAATTTGCGACGATCCGGTGACAGTTGCATCGCGGCCCGGCGACGCGGCCCCGCCGAGGCAGTCAGTCCGTGGCCGGCCGCCAGAGCGGTCCGACGGCGATCAGCAGAACCAGGACATTGAAGGCCGCGTTTGACGGGTTGCCGGAGGCGATCGACCCGGCGCTATCCAGCAAAAACCACGCCAGGAGGCTGGTCAGCACCGTGCGGCGCACCGCCTCCGGCGCCGCGTCATAGACCGACGACGCCAGCTGCCAGATCATCACCCCCCAGCCGAGCAAAAACCCACCGGTCACCGCTGACAGGAACCGCGTGTCAGGCGAGGCGTAGGTCGTCGCGCCATCCACCGGCCAGCTCAGAATATCCAGCGTGAGGCGAGCGGGCTCGGATGTCCGCGGCATCGTCCCCAGAAAGAATACCGGTCCGAACGATCCGACGACGACGGCCGTGATCCGCAGCCAGAACTTGTGAAATTTCTGAGACATCGCCGCGCTCCGCTTGACCCTCGATGGGTCGGAAAAAGGCAGTTGTGGCGTGCAAGGTGGCGAGCCGCGCGCCGCGCGGCAATTACTCTCGAGGTCATTGAATCGCGGCCCTATCCGCGCGACCAAGGGGGCGCATCGAGGGAGATTCCGCCCGTGTCCCTGTCGACCCTGGTCCCACACCCGCCGGCGAGCGGTGGCTTTCCGGACCTCCTGCGGGAATGGCGGCACAGGCGGCGGGTGTCGCAGCTGGACCTGGCGCTGTCCTCCGGCGTCTCGCAGCGGCATGTGAGTTTTCTGGAATCCGGGCGGGCCAATCCCAGCCGCGGCATGATCCTGCAGCTCAGCGAAACGCTCGACGTGCCGTTGCGCGAACGCAACGCCTGGCTGATCGCCGCCGGGTTCGCGCCCCTCTTCCGCACCCGCCCGCTGGACGATCCGCAGATGGGCCAGATCATGAGCGCCGTGCGGATGATGCTGACGGCGCATGAACCGTTTCCGGCCGTGGCGCTGGACCGCGCATGGAACGTGGTCATGTCGAACCGGCCGTTCGACATGCTGGGCGCGATGCTAGGCGAGGATGTGTGGGCCCGCGTCGGGGGCGGGCAGCGCAACCTGATGCGGCTGTTCTTCCACCCCGCCGGCATCCGGCCCCTGGTCACCAACTGGGCGGCTGTCGGGCCCCTGATCTGGCGGCGCGCGCAACGCGAGGCGCAGGCGCTGGATGGCCATGAGATGAAGGCGGTGCTGGCCGATCTGGGGCCCTATCAGGACGCCGAGGTCCTCTGGTCCGCCGCCGACGCGGCGCTCGCGCCGGTGATGCCGTTCAGCCTGCAGGTGAACGGCCAGCGGATCTCGATGTTCGCGATCATCGCCACGCTCGGCACGGCGCAGGACGTCACCGCCGACGAGCTGAGGATCGAGACCCTCTTTCCGGCGGATCCGGAGACCGAGGCGTTGTTTCGCGCCGCGGCCGCGGCGCTCGCCCCATAACCCGCCAGATAATTGCGCCCGGCGCCAGGACCGGGACCATGGCGGCGTCCGATCACAGGAGAGCCCTCATGGCCGACGCATCGCCTTCCCCACTCGACATCATCCAACGGTTCCTGAAAGCCATGGAGCAGCTGGACTACGACGCCGCGCTGACGCTGGTCGCCGACGACTGCGAATATACCAACCCACCACCCCTGGGGACGGTGCGCGGACCGGCGGGCATCCGCGCGGTGCTGGAGCCGTTCTTCGCGCCAACCCTGGAGAACGAATTCAAGATCGTGCGCCAGGCCGCACAGGGGCCGGTGGCCTTCCTGGAACGGCTCGATCGCCACCGTCTGGCCGACAAATGGGTCGAGCTGCCGGTGACTGGCGTCTTCGAGGTGCGCGACGGCCGGATCACCGTCTGGCGCGACTATTTCGACGCAGCCACCATCCTGTCGCAATGGCCGACTGGCTAAAGCCGGTGCATCCGCGCCCATTCCGCGCGCGTCAGTTCCCAATAGAGTGAGCGGCGGATCGTCCCGTCGGGCTTGACGCTCTCCACCTCGCCCATCCGCTTGAACCCGGCGCCGTCGATGGCCTTGGCGGAGCGGACGTTGTCGAGAGCGGCGGTCAGGCCGATCAGGCGCAGGCCCAGGACCTCGAACATCCAGGCCACGGAGCGCGCAACGCCTGAGCGGCCGCCGCCCGAATTCTGCAGGTCGGCGCGGCGCGCGCCGGCCAGTTCGCCCGACGCGCGTTCCGGCCAGACGGTGATGCGCGTATAGCCCGCCATCGCGCCGGCCTCGTCGAAGTTGACGCTCAGCAGGCAGCGGCCGTCCTGGCGCAGCGCTTCGCTCTCGGCAACCCAGGCGGCCACCGTTTCCCGCGTGATTGGTCGGGGCAGGTCGTAGATCGGACCGGACACCGCCGGGTCGGACAACAGGGCCAGGAGGCCCTCCACGTGCGCTGGTCCCGCCACGGTGTGGCCGTCCGCCGCCCGCACGGCTGCGCGGATGGCGGCCTCCTCTGCCGGGGACGCGGTCAGCACGGTCCGGGGCGGGGCGCTCATGACGCTCTCCTCTTAAGACTCGGCGAGGTTCTCCAGCGCCTCGCCATAGAGACGGCGCACCGTCCAGCCCTCTTTGCGCATGGCGCCCAGGCTGTCGTAGAACTCGATGGACGGCGTATTCCAGTCCAGTACCGACCATTCCAGCCGCCCAAGATCAGCCTCGACGCAGCGCTGCGCGAGCCGGCGCAACAGGGCCTTGCCGGCCCCAACGCCGCGCTTGTCCGGCACGACGAACAGGTCCTCGAGGTAGATCCCGGCACGGCCGCGGAAGGTCGAATAGCTGTAGAACCAGAGCGCGAAGCCCACCGGCACGCCATCGGCCTCGGCAATGTCGCAGAAGGCGCGCGGGTTTTCGCCGAACAGGTCACGGCGGATGTCGGCCTCGGTGCATTCCACCTCGTGCAACAGGCGTTCGTATTCCGCGAGGTCACGGATGAAGCCCATGATCAGCGGGATGTCGGCGGGCGAGGCGACGCGAACGGAGACGCTCATTGCGGGCTGCGGCTTCCATCGCCGATCACCACGCCGGGCGGCGGCTTGCTGCTCTCGGGCACGAAGAAGTCGGGCATCAGGGTCTGGGTCGGATCGACCTTGTAGGGTTCGAAGTCACGGACCCCCTCGTCGTAGAGGAAGCTGTCGTCGATCAGGAAGTTGCCGGTGAACTCGCGCGCCCGCTTCACGAAGATCGCGTGCGCCGCGTCGGCCATGATCTCCACCGTCCGGCAGTGGCGCAGGCCCTCGTCGCCGGCCAGCGCGAACTTGATCGCGGCGGTCGCGATACCGGTCCTGGGCCACAGCGCGTTGAACGCGATCCCGTCGGCGGCGAACTCGGCGCTCATGCCCAGCACGCACATGCTCATCCCGAACTTGGCCATCGAATAGGCCGTATGGCCCGCGAACCAGCGGGGGCTCATGTCCAGCGGCGGCGACAGCATCAGCACGTGCGGGTTCGCCGCCCGCTTCAGGTGCGGGATGCAGGCCCGCGAGGTCAGATAGGTCCCGCGCGCATTGATCTGGTTCATCAGGTCGTAGCGCTTCATGTCGGTGGCCAGCGTGCCGCTCAGCGAGATGGCGCTGGCGTTGTTCACGCAGATGTCGATGCCGCCGAACTTCGCCACGGTCGCGTCCACGGCGGCCTGGACCGAAGCCTCCTCGCGCACGTCGACGATCAGCGGCAGAGCCTTGCCGCCGGCCGCCTCGATCTCCTCGGCGGCGCTATAGATGGTGCCGGGCAGCTTGGGATGCGGCTCGGCGGTCTTGGCGGCGATCGCCACATTGGCCCCGTCGCGGGCGGCGCGCAGGGCGATGGCCAGGCCGATGCCCCGGCTCGCGCCGGTGACGAAGAGGGTCTTTCCGTTCAGGCTCACAGTCTCACTCCCGTGGTCTCTTCCGACAGGCCCCAGAGCCGCTCGGCGGCCTCGGGGTCCAGGGCGTGCGGCGCAACGCCGACGCGGCCACCGTCGTAGGGCGCCGCCTCAGCCAGGTTCTCCAGATAGAGTCCGCCGACGCCTTCGAGTTCATCGCCAACCGCGGCCCAGACGCTGGTGGAGGCGCCCTGGGCAGGGGTCTTGAAGCCGACGATCGGCTTACCGTCCGCGTCAAACCAGCCCATCGCCACCTGCTCTTCGTGCGGCAGGTGGCGCTGCAAGGGCGTGAAAATCCCGCCCGGCATCACCGAATTCGCCCGGACGCCCAAATCGGCGAAGCGCTTGTCGAAGCCGACGGCGAACAGCGCGTTGGCGGTCTTCGACTGCCCGTAGGCCGCCCACTTGTTGTACCCGCGGTGGCGGTAGTTCGGATCGTCGAAATCCACGGCGCTGCGCACATGGCCGATGGAAGACAGCGACACCAGCCGCGAGGCCCGCCCGTCCTCCGCGCCGTTCATCAGCGCCCGCGCCAGGCCCACGCCCAGCGCGAAATGCCCGAAGTGGTTGGTGCCGATCTGCATCTCCAGATCGTCCGTCGTGTAGGCAAGCGGACAGGCCATGACGCCCGCGTTGTTGATCAGGATGTTGAGCGGCTTGTCGCCCCAGGCGGTCGCGAAGGCGGCCACGCTCGCCAGGTCCTGCAGGTCGAGCATCCCGACACTGGCCCGCTCGGCCCCCACAGCGGCGTTGACCTCTTTCGCCGCCGCCTCGCCGAGGTCGCGCTTGCGCACGGCGATGACGACGTCGGCCCCGGCGCCGGCCAGGGCCTTCACCGTCTCGACGCCAATGCCGGTGGCGCCGCCGGTTACGATGGCCGTCTGGCCTGTCAGGTCCTTGCCCGCCAGTAGAACGCTGGCGTCCGTATAGGGGTCGAGGCCGGAGGTGATGGTCATGGAAATTCTTTCGATCTTACGGCGTAAGGCTTTAGGCCCGCGCCCTATACCAGTCGACACCCTTCGCATCGCGGGTGCGCGTGACCTGGCCGCGGGCGATCAGGCAGTTCAGATGGGCCAGGCTCTCGCCGGTCGCCAGGCCCAGCAGGTTCCGGTCGATCACCCGGCGAAACAGGACGTGGAACACATCGACCACCCGCTTGGGCTCGGCGAGCAGTCCGTGCAGACGCGCCAGCCCCCGCTCATGGCCGCCGATCAGGTGGTCGATCCGCGCGTGCAGGCCGTGGAACGGATCGTTGTGCGCCGGCAACACCAGCACATCGTCGGGGATCTTCCCACGGATGCGCGCCAGCGAGGTCAGCCAGTCGGTGAGCGGGTCGCCGTCCGGCTCCGTGGGAAAGACCGAAACGTTGGAGGAGATTTTCGGCAGCACCTGATCGCCTGAGATCATCAGCTTCAGCTCGGGACAATGCAGGCAGGCGTGCTCGGGGCTGTGGCCCGATCCTACCACCACGCGCCACAGCTTGCCGCCGATCGTGACCTCGTCGCCGTCGGCCATCCGGCGGAAGCTGTCGGGCAGGGCATGCAGCCCGCGCCCGAAACCGCCGAAGCGGGCCTTGTAATGCTCTAGCGCATCCTCATCCCAGCCCGCGGCGCGGAAGAACCGCACGGCGTCATCCGGCGCCTCGCGGCCGGTGTCCGCCGACAGCGAGCGGCAGGTCAGGTATTCCAGCCGGGTGATCCACAGCTTGGCGTCGAACTTCCGCGTCAGGTAGCCGGACATGCCGATGTGGTCGGGATGCATGTGGGTGACGAACACCCGGCTCACGCCCTTGCCGGCCAGGGCGCCCTGAAAGGCCGCCCGCCAGGAATCCCGCGTCGCCGTCCCGCCCATGCCGGTATCGACGATCGCCCAGCCGGCCCCGTTCTCATCGAGGGGGCCCTCGTCGATCGCCCACACATTGATGAAGCCCAACGCTCCGCCCAGCGGCATCCGCAGCCACTTCACGCCGGGGGCGACATCCCGCACCTCACCGCCCACCTTCGGCGGATCGTCGAAGGGATAGTTCAGCTTCGGCCGGGGATGATCCGGATAGGTCTGTTCAACGCCGTCCCGCAAAGGGCCTCTCCCGATTGAACGGCCAGTTTCGACCGCCCGGGCCGCGAGCGCAAACGTCTTCACCAAATCCGCGCTCGCTTGCCCGCCACACCGCCGGCTGAAATAGTCCCGCGAACCAATCGGGGGTCACCCATGTCCAAGTTCGTCAGCGCGCTCGCCGCCGCGTCTCTTCTGCTGGCCGGCCAGGTCCAGGCCCAGACTCCGGCAAATGGGAGCCGCCCCGACCAGGTCGCCTTCCGCGCCCTCTACAAAGAGCTGGTGGAGACCAACACCACCGCCTCGGTCGGCAACTGCACGCTGGCCGCCGAGAAGATGGCCGCGCGGATGAAGGCGGCGGGCTTCCCGGACGGCGACCTGACGATCTTCGTCGCGCCCGAATACCCTAAGAACGGCGGGCTGGTGGCGGTCTATCCGGGCTCCGACCCCAAGGCCAAGGCCATCCTGCTGCTGGCCCACATCGATGTGGTCGAGGCCAAGCGGGAGGACTGGACCCGCGATCCCTTCACCCTGATCGAGGAGGGCGGCTATTTCTACGCCCGCGGGGCGTCGGACATGAAGGCTCAGGCGGCCATCTGGGTCGACACCCTGATCCGCTACCGCCAGGAGGGCTTCCACCCCAGGCGTACGATCAAGATAGCGCTCACCTGCGGCGAAGAAGGCGGCTCCCCGTTCAACGGCGCGTCCTGGCTGGTGCAAAACCGGCGCGAGCTGATCGACGCGGCCTTCGCCCTCAACGAGGGCGGCGGCGGCTCGCTCGACGCCTCCGGCAAGCGTATCGCCCACGGCGTCGAAGCCGGTGAGAAGACCTCCCAAAGCTTCACCCTCGAGACGACCAACCCGGGCGGTCATTCCTCGCGACCGACGCCCGACAACGCCATCTACCAGATGGTCGACGCCCTCGCGCGGGTTCGCGACTACCGGTTTCCGGTACATCTGAACGACGTGACGCGCGGCTATCTTGCCCAGATGTCGAAGATCGTTGGCGGCGAGACTGGCGCGGCGATGACGGCCCTGGTCAGAAATCCCCTGGACGCCGGAGCGGACGCCCTGCTGAGCCGCGATCCCAGCATCAACAACATCCTGCGCACGACCTGCGTCGCGACCATGCTGAGCGCCGGCCATGCGCAGAACGCACTGCCGCAGCGGGCGACGGCCACGGTCAACTGCCGCATCTTCCCCGGCGAGACCCGCGGGCAGGTGCGCGCAACCCTCGTCAAGATCGTCGCGGATCCCGGGGTGAAGGTCTCACCGATCGACACGGCCCGCGCCGAGTCCGAAGCGCCCATCCCGCTGACGCCGCAGGTTATGGGGCCGATCGAAAAGCTGACGGCGCAGATGTGGCCGGGCGTTCCGGTCGTGCCGATGCTGCTGGCGCCGGCCACCGACGGCAAGGCCCTGGCCGCCGGCGGTATTCCGACCTACGGCGTCTCCGGACTTTTCTTCGAGCCGGATCTAGGCCGCATCCATGGCCTGAACGAGCGGATCGGCGTCACCTCGCTCTATGAAGGCCGCGACTTCCTCTACAAGCTGGTGAAGCTCTACGCCGACCAGCCCTGAGGGTCCGATGGACAAGCCCAAGACGACCCGTCGCGAGGCCCTGCGGCTCCTCGGCGCCAGCGTCACGGCGGCGGCGCTGCCGCGCCTGGCCACAGCCGCCGGACCCGACTTCCCGCCCGGCGCGGTGATCCGTACGATCCTCAAGGATTACGCCCCCTCCGCGCTCGCGGGCGGCGCGACCCTCTTTCACGAGCACATGTCGCTACGCGACGGCTTCATGGTCGACTGGCTGAGGAGCGCCGCCGAGACGCGAGCCGCAAACCAGCCGCCTGGAACGCCGCCGCGTCCCAGCGGTCCGGCCCAGGCCGCGGTTCCCAACGTCCTCATCGACGAAGACCTGATGGCCGACGAGATGGCCATCGCCAGGCGCGAGGGGATCGGCTGCATCGTTGACGCCGGCCACCCGGACATGGGCCGCGATGTCGGCTTCCTGCGCCGCATCTCGCAACGCTCGGGCCTGCCTATCGTCGCCAGCGCTGGCTTCTACAGCCAGCCCTTCTACCCCGCCGACCTCGGGTCCTGGAGCGAGGACAGGGTCTTCGAGGAAATCATGCGGCAGGTGCGCGCCAACCCGACGGGCGCGCTCGGCGAGATCGGCTCGTGGGACTATATCACCCGGGACGAGCGCAAGGTCTTCCGCGCCGTCGGCCGGGTGCACCGGGCCACCAACCTGCCGATTTTCACCCACACCGGCATCCCAGGGAAATCGGCGCTGGAGCAGCTCGACATCCTGGAGGACGCCGGCATCGATCCCCGCCGCGTGGTCATCGGCCACCTGGGCAATCTCGCCGACCCCAACACCGAGATCCAGCGCGCCATCATCCGCAGAGGCGCCTTCGTCGGCTTTGACCGCCAGGGCGGGCAGGGCGATGCGAGCGTCGTGCCCATGGTCGTTTCCCTGGTCGCCCAGGGTTACGCCGACCACCTTATGGTCTCCTCGGACCTGTCCAGCCCCCGCGAGATCAAGCGCAACAACCCGACCGGCGGTGGCTATGCCAAGACGCTCACCGTCTTCGCGCCCAAGCTGCGGGCGGCTGGCGTCCCAGACGAGGCGCTGCACCGCATCCTGTACGACAATCCCCGCCGCTTCCTGGCCTTCGTTCCGAAGATCAAGCGCACGGCCTAACATCAGCCGTCCAGAAACCGGACCATCAGGATCTCGTCCACCGGCGCCGCCTCGCCCGCGCGCCAGCAGGCGGCGCGCAGCACGCCCTCGGCGGCGAAGCCGAGCTTGCGGTAGAAGGCGAGGCCGCGCGCATTATCCGCCTCGGCCTGCAACTCGAGCCGGCGGACGCCGGCGGCGCGCAGGTGCGTGATGGCGTCATCGAGCATGGCCGCGCCGTGCCCCTGGCCGTGCAGGTCCGGCGCGACCGCGACCCAGCCCAGCAAAGCCACGTGTTGCGTCCGGCCGCGATAGCGCTCGATCCGATAGCAGCCGGCCACCCGCCCCTCGGCCTCCCAGATCCAGAACGGGCTCGCCGCCAGCGTGTCCTCGAAGATCGGTCGGAAGGCCTCGAGCGGCATGGGTTCATAGGTCAGATAGGGCGCGACGCTCGGCGCGGAGCTGATCGCGTGGATCGTCGCGCAGTCCGCGGACGTGGCGGGGCGGCGGGCGGGCAATGACGACCTCTTTCTTTACGGGCGAGCCGGCCATCATCCGGCGCGGCCGGCTCGCGTCAAGGCGGGCCTCTCAGGCGTCCCGCCGCTTGATGTCGCCGCCGGCCTGTGGCTCGAAGGGGGATGACGCCGACCGCGCCCCCACCTCCGGAAGGCTGGCCCCCCGAAAGCCGGGCTGTCGTGCGCCGCACCGATCTCGACTGGGTCCGGGTCGGCGCCTTCGGCCTGCTGATCCTCTATCATGTGGGCCTCGTCTACAGCCCCTACGACTGGCACATCCGCAGCACCCATACGTTCGATAGCATGCGCCAGGTGCTGCTGCTGACCCAGCCCTGGCGGCTGACCCTGCTGTTCCTGATCTCCGGCGCCGCCCTGGGATTCGTCTCCACCGGCCGCGGCGCTGCGTCTGTCCTGCGCGCCCGCGCTGCACGCCTTGGCCCGCCGCTGCTGTTCGGCGTGCTCGTGCTGGTGCCGATTCAGGCGTGGATCGAGGCCCGCGACAAGGGCTCCTGGTCCGGCGGACTGCTGGACTGGATGGCGCACCAGTTCTCGCCGGCGCGGATGGCCGACGGCCTGCCGGTCAACCATCTGTGGTTCGTGATCTACATCGCCGCCTACACCGTGGCCGCCATGCCGCTGGTGGCCTGGCCCGGCCTCGCCCGCCGGCTGTCGGACAGCCTGGATCGGGCCTTGCGCGGCTGGCGGCTGCTGGTGCTGCCCGCCGCCTACCTGATCGTCGTGCGCTGCTGGCTCTACTATTACGAGGGGATCACCAACAACCTGATCGACGACGGCTACAACCACGCCCAGTCGCTGGCGGCCTTCCTGTTCGGCTTCCTGCTGGCGCGGCGCGACAGTGTCTGGGACACCTTCGAGCGGTTGCGCTGGCCCGCGCTGATCGTCGCCGCGGCGACCCTGGCGATGGCGGTGCTGCAGGCCGTCCACCCCGGCGGCGGCGCCTTTCACGAGATCCCGCGCAACAGCGTCTTCGCGCTCGATCAGTGGGCTTCGATCGTCGCCATCCTGGGCTTCGCGCGCCGGTGGCTGCGCGGGCCCCAGACGCGCCTGCTGCGCTATCTGAACGACGCGGTCTTTCCCTGCTACCTGGCCCACCAGACCGTGCTGGTGGTGGCGGTCTGGCTGCTTCGGCCCGCCAGGCTGCCGGCCCCGCTGGAGATGTTGAGCCTCGTCGCCATCACCTTCGCCGTCAGCCTGCTGACCTACGAGATCGTCCGCCGCATCCCGCTGATCCGGCCGCTCTGGGGCCTGAAGTCGCTGGCGCGCCCGCGCCCCGCCGACCCCGCCGCCGCCTAGTCGTCCTTCTCGCCCAGCCAGGTGCGCAGCGCCTTCAGGAAGGGCAGCGCCTCGCGGAACTCCTTCTGGGTGAACCCGTCGCGCAGGCCTTCCATTTTCGGCCGGATCGCCATCATCGACGCGCCATAGGCCTGCCGGCCCTCCACCGTCAGCCAGATCCGCTTGCGCCGCCCGTCGGTCGAACAGTGCTCGACACGGATCAGGCTGCGGGCGACCAGCCGCTGAAGGGTATTGGTCAGGCCGCTCTTGGTCATCTGCAGCGCGCGCGCGATGGCCAGGGGCGTGATCCCGTCGCCGCGCCGCGCCAGCAGGTTCATCACCTCGAATTGCGGATAGGTCAGGCCGACCGGCAGCTTGCGCGCGATGGTCGTCCTCACCAGATGTTCGATGTAGCGGATCTCGTCGAACACCTGGACGTCGGGGTGGTCTTCGGGCTCAGCGGCCATGGGCGCTCCGTCGTTCGTGTCTGAACAGTCTAGACGACTCGTGTTCGCTCAACAAGTTCAATATCGAACTATATAGATTTCAGCTTGACCGCGCCTGGGTTTCCCGCCGCCTTGTCCACCCAAGCCTTGAACCCCCGCGGAGCGGTTTACGCATGACCAGACCCCTGGACGCCGGCCTCGGCGCCCGCCTCGACGCCGCCATCGACCGCGCGCTCGACGAACAGCGGATCGTGGGCGCCGTCGTGCTGGTGTCGCAAGACGGCCACCCGGCCTACGCCCGCGCCGCCGGCTTCGCCGACCGCGCCGCCCGGCGGCCGATGACCCACGACACGATCTTCCGGATGGCCTCGCTGACCAAGCCTATCGTCACCGCCGCGGCCCTGGCCCTTGTCGAGGCCGGGGTCATCAGCCTGGATGAACCCGTCACGCAATGGCTGCCGGACTTCAAGCCGGCGCTCGGCGGTGAGACGCCGCCCATCACCATCCGCCAGCTCCTCACCCATACCGCGGGCCTCTCCTACGGCTTCATGCAGCCCGACGACGGGCCCTATCTGCGCCTGGGCGTCTCCGACGGCATGGACCAGCCCGGCCTGTCGTTCGAGACCGAACTGACCCGGGTGACGCAGGCCGGCCTGTTCTTCCCGCCCGGCGCGGCCTGGCTCTATTCCGTGGCCATGGACGTCCTGGGCGCGGCGCTTGAGAAGGC
Organism: Alphaproteobacteria bacterium; assembly: GCA_025359785.1. GTDB lineage: Bacteria > Pseudomonadota > Alphaproteobacteria > Caulobacterales > Caulobacteraceae > Phenylobacterium. Next base: position 168,163 of record JANYET010000052.1, read on the forward strand.
CGCGGGAAAGCCGCTCCCCGACATCGTCGCCGAGCGCATCACCGGCCCGCTGAAGATGGCCGATACCGGCTACGCGGTCACCGACCGCGGCCGTCTCGCCGAGGCCTATGCCGACGGGACCCCGCCAATCGAGATGGGTGAGGCCTGCACCGTCCCCTTCGCGGGCCTCTCGGGAATCAAGTTCGCGCCGGGCCGGGCGTTCGACGCCGCATCCTTCCCCTCCGGCGGCGCCGGCATGGTCGGCCGCGCCGACGCCTTCCTGACCTTCCTGGAAGCCATCCGCACCGGTGGCGGCGGGGTCGTCAGCCCACGGACGGCCGCCGAGATGATGCGCAACCAGACCAGCGATCTGGCCATCGTCACCAACGGGCCGGGCTTCGGTTTCGGCTACGGCGGCGCGGTGCTGCTCGACCCGGCGGCGGCCGGCTCCATCCACTCGCCGGGCGTCTGGCTGTGGGGCGGCGTCTATGGCCACAGCTGGTTCGTCGATCCGGTCCGCAAGCTCAGCGTGGTGGTCATGACCAACACCGCCATCGAAGGCATGACCGGCGCCTTCACCCAGGACATCACCGCCGCGATCCAAGGCGCGCACTGACCATGGCTCTTCGAGGTCGCCTTACCGCCACGCTTGGCGCGCTTGCCCTCGCGCTCGTGCTCGCCGGCGCAGGTCTCGCCCAGACGCCCGGCGACGGCCTGCCTGAGGGCCCGGGCAAGGCCGATCTGCTGCGCGCCTGCACAGGCTGCCACGACCTGTCCACCGTCACAGGAACGCCGCGCACCGCGCAAGGCTGGGAAACCGTGATCGGCAGCATGATGAACAATGGCGCGGAGCTGTCCGGCGACGAACAGGCCGCCGTCCAGGCCTATCTGGTGAAGAACTTCGGCGTGAAGCCCGACACAGCGCCTGCGCCGACCCCTGATCCCAAGGCGCCGCACGGACGCTAACCTCTATCGCCTCGCCGCCGCCAGCGTCTCGGCCATGCCCTGCCGGGCCAGCGCATCGGCGCGCTCGTTATGTTCGTGGCCGGCGTGGCCCCCGCGATCCAGGGCCGGTAGCGGCCCGTCCCGGCCGCGCGCCCGTCAGGGGCAGGCCTTGTCCGGCACGCAGCGCGGGCGCCAGCTCCGCGCCAGGGCGTCGGCCTCTGCGATCTCCTGCGGCGACAGGCTGGCGAGGAGTTGCGCCCGCGCTGCGGCCTGCTCCAGGGTCGGGACCCGCTTGGGCTCGCGGGCTTCCGAAAGCCGCATCCACATCAGGGCCAGCATCGGGTCTTGCGGCGGCCCGACACCGTTGGCGTAGGCCAGACCGACCTTGGCCTGCGCTGTCGCGTCACCCTGGTCGGCGGCTCTGCGCCACCACTGGAAGGCCTCGATCGGATCGACCGGCGCCCCGGCGCCAACCTCATAGGCGTCGGCCAGCAGCTTCTCCGACGCCAGATGGCCCTGGGCCGCGGCCTGGTGGTACCAGGCCATCGCCTGTTGCTGGTCTGCGGCGACGCCCCGGCCCTGCCGGTAGGCCTCTCCCAGATTGTACTGGGCATAGAGTTCGTGCTTGGCGGCGGCCTGCCGGTACCACCCCAGCCCCGCGGCGACATCCTTGTCCGCGCCCCAGCCGTTGGTGGTCATCACGCCCAGCAAGTTCTGCGCCTGGGGGAACCCCTTCTCCGCGGCAGGCCGAAGCCAGATCACGGCCTTGCGGTCGTCGCGGCGAAAGCCCGCCTCGCCGAACCGGATGAGGTTGGCCATCACGAACTGGGCGGGCGCCTCACCGCCCGCCGCCGCTTTCTCGCACCAGGGCCTCGCCGCCTTCGGATCGCGCGGCGTCACCCCGCCCTGCACATAAATCACGCAGAGATTGGACTGGGATGCGGTTGCGCCCGCCGCGCCGGCCACCTGTAGCAACCGCAGGCCTTCCGCCTTGTCCTGGGCGACGCCTCGCCCGAACAGCATCATCAGCCCCAGATCGCCCTTGGCGAAGTGATCGCCTTGATCGGCCGCCTTGCGGTACCAGACCACGGCCTTGGCGCTGTCCTCCGCGACGCCGGAGCCGAGGTTGTAGGCGCGCCCAACCAGGTATTGCGCCCGTACATCGCCCGTTTCGGCTGCCTCCAGATAGAGCTTGAACGCTCCGACTAGGTCGCCCCGGACCTCGGCGATCGCGGCGCCCGCGAGGCCTGTCAGCTTGTCGAGGGGCACCGCCGCCTCGTCGGCGGACGTCGGCGGCGCGGCGGGCTGCGCCACCGCGGCGCCCGCCAGCGCCAGACCGGCCAAGGCGGCCAAGGCGGCCAAGGCAGCTAACAGTCCGCGGATGCCAGGTCCCGATGCGATGCTCATGAGCCCCTTTTGCCCGTTCGCAGGCCGCACGCGAAACCTCGGCTGGACAGGCTCCGCATTCTTGCCGAAGCTATCAGTTGCAGGGGCACGCACAAAGGGGGGCCGTTTGGCCGGACGGAACGCCATCGCGCCGCGCGCACTGCTCGCCGCGGCGGCCCTGTTGCTGGCTCACGCACCGGCCGTCGCCGCGGCGCCGGCTGTCAGTGAGCCCTCGCCGCAGCTGCTCGGCATGGCCCGTTTGGTGTACAGGGAGATCTATCGCGCCGCGCCGACCAGCCGCCAGCCCGCCGCGCCCACCCCGGTCGACGCCGATCTCCAGGCCTTCGCGGCCGGTGAGATCGCCGGCGAATGCCATCTCGGCTGCAGCTACGGCTGGGGATCGCACCTTCGCGAGGCCGCGCTGGACTATGCCGCCCAGCGTTGGGCCGAGCTCGCCCGCCTGGTGGTGAGCCACCGCGAGGACTCCGACCTGCCCTACTTCTACCTAGCGTCGGCGGCCTATCACCTGGGCTACTACGCCGCTGCGGAGAAATACACGAACGTCGCCTACGCCTTCAGCACGACCTCGGCCTGGCGCTGCGCGGGGCTCTTCGAACAGTGCAATGGGCAACGTTTCCCCGACGACGAGGTGAAGCTCTTCCTGCAGATTCAGGCCGCCAGGAAACCGCAGCCAATCGCGAGCGGCCCCTTGTCGGAGCCGCAGCGCAGCGCCATCGACGCCTACCTCGGCTGCGTCGCGCGCAGCGTCCCGCCGCTCGATGACAAGAAAGCCGACGCGCGTTCGATCGCCATCTCCGTCGCGGTGAGCTGCGAGCCGGCCTCGCGCGACCTGCGCCGCGACATGGAACAGGGCTGGACCGACCACGACCGCGAACAGTTCGCCGCGACCTTCGACCGCGAGAACCTCAGCGCCGTCACCGGGTTCGTCATGGCGGCCCGCACCGCCACCGGCGGTCCGCCGCTCCCGCCGCCGCCCGCGCCACCCCGACCGCAAACACACCCGCAGGCGCCGCAGGTCATGTCCAAACCCGCGTCGGCCTGCGGATCGCCGGCGGCCTATCGGCGGTCCATCGCCCTGCTCGCGGAGGCCAGCGCCGCCGCCAGGGCGCCCGTACCGAGCACCGACCAGGTGAGCACATTGCTGAAACAGGCCCTCGACGCGCTCGGAAGCGCCTACGTCCTTCCAGGCCTGATCGATGACAGCGGCATGCACTTGATCCTCGCCAACGAGGCCGAGCGAAAGGGAGACCTGGGCCTCGCCAACTCCATGCGCCGGCGCATTCTCGAGGAGCGGCTACGCCTCTATCGGGATGGGGCTCACCGAAGCTGCTAGCGCCTCGCCGCCGCCAGCGTCTCTTCCATCCCCTGCCGCGCCAGCGCATCGGCGCGCTCGTTATGTTCGTGGCCGGCGTGGCCCTTGACCCAGCGCCAGCTTACCTCGTGGCGCAGCCGCGCCGCGTCGAGCCGTTTCCACAGGTCGTCGTTCTTCACGGGCTTCTTGTCCGCGGTCAGCCAGCCGCGGCGCTTCCAGTTGTGGATCCACTCCGAGATGCCCTTCATCACATAGGTCGAATCCGTGTGCAGCTCGACCTTGCAGGGCTTCGTGAGCGCCTCCAGCGCCTGGATCGCCGCCATCATCTCCATGCGGTTGTTGGTGGTGGCGAGCTCCCCGCCGCAGAGCACTTTTTCGGTCCCGGCGGCGTGCAGCACCGCGCCCCAGCCACCCGGCCCGGGATTGCCGGAACAGGCGCCGTCCGTATGGATCACCACCTGCGGCGTCATGCGCCTGCCTTGGACATCGGGGCTCCAAACAACACCAGGTCCGGCGACGAACGGTGCACCGCCAGCTTGCGCTCGTACTCCAGCGGGTCCTTGGGCCGCACCAGCGCGCCGGCCGGCGTCGCGCCCCAATCCGCCAACCGGGTCAGGAAGAACCGCATCGCCGCCCCGTGCGCCAGCACCGGCAGGGCCGCTCGTTCGAGATCGGACAACGGCCGCAGGCTTTCGTAGCCGGCCACCAACTGGCGGGCCGAGGTGATGTTGAAACTCCCGTCCGGCTCGAAGCACCAGGCGTTGAGCGCGATGGCCAGGTCATAGGCCAAGGCGTCCACGCAGGCGAAATAGAAGTCGATGGCGCCGGCGAATTGTCCCTTTGAAAAGAACACGTTGTCGGGGAAGAAGTCGGCGTGGATGATGCCCTGTGGCAGCCCGCGCGGCCACTGCGAGGCCAATAGTTCGAGATCGGACGATATTGTCGCGGCCAGCCCGGGCTTCAGATCTTCCGCCGCCAGGGCCAGGCCCTGGAACATCGGCGCCCAGGCCGCTTGCCCCAGGTCGTTGGCCCGCACGCCGGGATAGCTCGCCGCCGCCAGGTGCAGCAGCGCCAGGCCCGCGCCCGCTTCGCGGCAATGCGCGGCCGTGGGCCTTCGCACCGCCAGGCCGGACAGGAACGAGACGATGGCGCAGGGCTTGCCGCGCACCGTCTTCAAGAGCCGCCCCTCGCGGTCCGGGATCGGCGTCGCGCTCGGGAACCGTCGCTCGGCGATCCAGCGCAGCAGCTCCAGGAAAAATGGCAGATCGTCGGCCCGCACGCGGCGCTCGTAGATCGTCAGGAAATACCGCCCCGCCTCGGTCTCCAGCAGGAAGTTGGAGTTCTCGACGCCTTCGGCCACGCCCTTCAGGCTGAGCGCGGCGCCCAGGTCGAAGTCGGCCAGCAGCCCGGCCAGCTCCTCGTCCGTGATATCGGTATAGACCGCCATCCGCCCCCGATGGGCGAGGTCGGCAAAGCGGTCAAGACGTTCGGGCGAAGTGTGGTAGGCTAAACCAGTAGCCAGACGTGACTTACCTCAAGATTACTCAGACCGACGCGGGCCTCGCGATCGTCCTCAATGACGAGGCTCGGGATCTGCTGGATGCAAGGGATGGCGCCCAGGTCAGTCTGGAAATCTCCGAAGACGGCAAGGTCTTCCTGCACGGACGGGACATGTCGCCGGAAGCTCGCCGCACGCGAGGGCGCGCCTTTATCAAGCGATACCAGAAGACCTTCGACGCCCTGGCGAAATAGTCCATGGTCGAGCCTTTTTGGATCGACCGGGGGTTAATCCTCGGGCTGTACGAGGACGTGGTCGCCGCGTCGGGCGGAGCCTTCGGCGTCGTCGGGCGGAGCCTTCGGCGTCAGGGACGAGGGATTGCTCGACTCTGCGCTCGCGCGGCCGCTCAATAGACGGGCCTACGAAGGGGTCACCGATCTCCTGGAGCTGGCGGCTAACTACGCCGTCGGTATCTCGTCAAACCATCCCTTCATCGACGGCAACAAACGCGTGGCATTCATGGCCATGGGTCAATTTCTAAACCACAACGGCATCGATCTGACGGCGAGCGACGCGGACGCGACGGCGACAATGCTGTCGGTCGCGCGCAGCGAATTGACGATCGAACAGGTGGCGGCCTAGCTTAGATCACGGACCGCGCCGGCGCGAACCTAAGCCAACACCCGCGGCAGCTTGAAGCTCACCGTCTCGCGCTCGGCGTCGATCTCCTCGACCGACACCGCAAAGCTCCGCGACAGCCGGTCGATCACGCCCTGCACCAGCACCTCCGGCGCCGAGGCGCCCGCGGTCACGCCGACCACCTGGACGCCGTCGAGCCACGCCAGATCGAGGCCGTCGGCGTCGTCGATCAGATGGGCCACCGATCCGGCTCGCCGGGCCACTTCAGCAAGGCGCACCGAGTTGGACGAATTGGCGCTGCCGAGCACCAGCAGCACCTGGCTGCGGGCCGCAACCGCCTTGACCGCCTCCTGGCGGTTGGTGGTGGCGTAGCAGATGTCTTCCTTGTAAGGCGCGGCGATCGCAGGGAAGCGGCCGCGCAGCGCGGCGACGATCTCGGCGGTGTCGTCCACCGACAGGGTCGTCTGGGTGACGAAGGCGACGTTGGCCGGGTCCTTGGGCGTGAAGGCCTGGGCGTCCGCCACCGTCTCGATCAGCACCACCGCGCCCTCCGGCAGCTGGCCCATGGTGCCCACCACCTCCGGGTGCCCGGCATGGCCGATCAGCACGATTTCGCGGCCCGCGTCGAAGTGGCGGCCAGCCTCCACGTGCACCTTCGAGACCAGCGGGCAGGTGGCGTCGAGGTAGAGCATCTTTCGCGCCTTGGCCTCGGCGGGCACCGCCTTCGGCACGCCGTGGGCGGAGAACACCACCGGCCGGTCCGGCGGGCATTCGGCCAGTTCCTCGACGAACACCGCGCCCAGCGCCTTCAGCCGCTCGACCACATGGCGGTTGTGGACGATCTCGTGGCGCACATAGACCGGCGCGCCATACTTGGCGATCCCCCGCTCGACGATCTGGATCGCCCGGTCGACGCCGGCGCAGAACCCGCGCGGCGTGGCCAGCAGGATGGTGAGCGGCGGACGGGCGGCGGGAGCTTGCGACATCGGCTGCATACCTAGGCCGTCCGCCTCGGCAAGGTAAGGGGGCTGGGCCGCCAGCCGCGTTGCCGCCACAGTCTCCAGGCTGTAGTAGAAGCCGACCGCGCGAGCGCTCGCGCGCGCCTCAACTTCCCGCGCGAACCTGTTCGCGCCCCCTCAAGTTACACGGACGCCCGCCATGCGCCGCCTCGCTCTGCTCACCGCCGCCGCCATGATGGTCGCGGCTCCCTTCGCCGCCCACGCCCAGTATGGCGGCGCCCAAGGCCCCGGCGGCGGCAGCCGTGGCGGCGGCCAGGATCAGAAGCAGTCGGAAGACGATTCCAAGAAGAAGAAGCGCGACAAGGAATGGGGCGACAGCTCCGCGCCCCTGCCGGCCCTGCGCAATTCCGGTCCCTGCCCCTTCGTGAAGTCGCTCTACGACGCCAGCCGCTACGTGGAATTCAAGGACGCCAAGGAGGCTTCGGCCAACGTCGCCTACTCCGGTGAGATCCAGGGCATTTCGGCTGGCTGCCAGTACAAGGATGACGAGCCGATCAAGGTGGTGATGGATGTGCTGTTCGAGCTGGGCAAGGGCCCGCAGGCCACCGCCGGCTCCAAGACCTATCACTATTGGGTGGCCGTCACCGACCGCAACCGCGAGATCATCAGCCGCCAGAACTTCGACCTGCCGGTCACCTTCGCGGCCGGCAAGGACCGGGCCTACGTCACCGATTCCATCGCCAACATCGTGATCCCACGCGGCTCGATGACCACCTCCGGCGCCAACTTCGAGATCCTGGTGGGCTTCGACGTCACCCCGCAGATGGCCGAGTTCAACCGCCAGGGTAAGCGCTTCCGGGTGAACGCCGGGACGTCCGCGCTCGCCGCCGCCGGGAACGCCTCGACGCGGCGATGAGCGACCTGAAATCGCAGTTGAGCGAAGCGGTCGAGGCCGCCTTCGCCGGCCTTGGCTTGCCGGCCGAACTGGGCCGGGTGACCGTCTCGGACCGCCCGGACCTCGCCGACTTTCAGTCGAACGGCGCGCTCGCCGCCGCCAAGCGCGTGGGCAAGAATCCGCGTGAGATCGCCGCCGCCGTCGCCGAGCGGCTGTCCGGCGATCCGCGCCTCGCCACCGTCGAGATCGCCGGCCCCGGCTTTATCAACCTGAAGCTCTCCGACGCCGCGCTCACCGACCGGGCCCGAGCCATCGCCGCCGATCCGCGCCTCGGCGCCGAGACGGTGGCCCAGCCCCGCCGCGTCCTGGTCGACTACGGCGGCCCCAACGTCGCCAAGCCGATGCATGTGGGCCACCTGCGCGCCTCGATCATCGGGGAGTCCATCAAGCGCATCTACCGGTTCCGCGGCGACGCGGTGAAGGGCGACGCCCACTTCGGCGACTGGGGCTACCAGATGGGCCTGCTGATCGGCGCGGTGATGGACGAGCACCCCGCCATCGCGGCGGCCGTCGAGCGGCTGAACGCGGGGATCGAGCCCCCCGGCGCGGCCGGCGCGGCCGCGTTCAACACCGTCACCCTGGCCGACCTCGACCGGCTCTATCCGGAGGCCGCCGCCAAGGGGAAGGCCGACACCGACTACCGCGACCGCGCGCGGCGCATCACCGCGGCGCTGCAGGACAGAAAGCCCGGTTACCACGCGCTCTGGCAGCGATTCCGCGACGTGACCCAGGTAGCCCTGGAGCGCGACTTCCACGCCCTGGGCGTCGACTTCGACCTCTGGAAAGGCGAGAGCGACGTCGAGGACCTGATTGACCCGATGGTCGCCGAACTCGACGCCAAGGGCCTCCTGGTCGACGACCAGGGCGCGCGGATCATCCGCGTCGTCCGCGACGGCGACAAGAAGGAGCTGCCGCCCCTGCTGGTGGTCTCCTCCGAGGGCTCGGCCATGTACGGCACGACCGACCTGGCCACCATCCTCGACCGCAAGCGCGAGTTCGCGCCCAACCTGGTCATCTACTGCGTCGACCAGCGCCAGGCCGACCATTTCGAGATCGTCTTCCGCGCCGCCTACCTGGCCGGTTATGCCCTTGAGGGCGAGCTGAACCACGTGGGCTTCGGCACCATGAACGGGACCGACGGCAAGCCCTTCAAGACCCGCGAGGGCGGCGTCCTGAAGCTCAACGACATGATCGAGATGACCCGCGCCAAGGCTCGCGAACGCCTGCACGAGGCCGGCCTCGGCGAGAACCTGACGCCCGAGGACTTCGAGGACATCGCCGGCAAGGTCGCGGTCGCGGCGCTGAAGTTCGCCGACCTGCAGAACTTTCGCGGCACCTCCTACGTCTTCGACCTCGACCGCTTCACCAGCTTCGAGGGCAAGACCGGTCCCTACCTGCTCTATCAGGCCGTCCGGATAAAATCGGTGCTGCGACGGGCTGCCGCGGAAGGTTTTGGGGCTGAGGGCGCCGCCGCCGGTCCGATCACCGTCGCCGAGCCGGCCGAACGCGAACTCACCCTGACGCTGGACGCCTTCGAAACCGCGCTCGCCGAGGCCTACGACCGCTACGCCCCCAACGCGCTCGCCGAGCACGCCTATCGCCTCAGCCAGGCCTTCTCCAAGTTCTACGCCGGCTGCCCGATCCTGCAGGCCGAGCCGCAGGTCCGCGCCTCGCGCCTGGCGCTCGCCGGCGCCACGCTGGCTCAGCTCGAACGCGCCCTCGACCTCCTCGGCATCGCCGTTCCGGAGCGGATGTAGCGTCGCCCAAACCCGGAATGCCTCGCGGCTGTGACTCTGCGGCAAAACAGGGGATAACAGCGGCCGGAGGGCTTGGATGACCGCCGACATCGCGCCGCAGAACGACCCGAGCCGACCGGCCGCCTCTCCGGTCCGTCGGTTGATCTTCGCCGCGATCCTCGTCGCCTTGCTGGCCGGGCTCTGCTCGCCCTTCTTCATCGACTCCATCGATCACGCCGCGCCCCGGGCCCGCGGCGGCGTCGTGACCTTCGCGCGATCTGGTCCCACCACCGCGCCGGTGGAGCTGAAGGGCGACTGGCGGCTGACCTGGCTGACCGGCCCGGCTCCGGGCGCGACCTGGACCGCGCCGGTCCCGGGCGATTGGGTCGGCTCCGGCGGCCCGGCGGTGCCCGCACTTGGCGCGGCGGCCTACGATCTGACGGTCAAGGGCCTGCGGCCCGGCCGCTACACCCTCTACGTCCGCCAGGGCTTCCATGCCGTGCAGGTGTCCGTGAACGGCCGCATGCTTTCCGAACGGGGGCGCGTGGCGCTCACCCCTGACGCCGCCATCGACAGCCACCGGGCGCAGGAGGTGGCTTTCGACGCCGACGGGTCGGACGTCAGTCTGCGGATCGAGATCGCCACCTTCCACCATCACGAAAGCGGCTTCGCCACCGCTCCGATCCTGGGCGGGTCCGAGGCGATGAGCCGCTGGATCGCGCTGGACTGGCTGCAGAGCATACTTCTGGTCGCGGCGCTTTTGCTGCTCGCCGCCTACGGCTTGGTGGTCTTCCTGTTCCGGCCGGCGGAGCGGGCCTCGCTCTACTTCGGCGTCACCTGCCTGCTGCTGATGCCGTTCGCCGCCCAGATCGCGCATGACGACCTGCTGATGCTGGCCGCGCCGCAACTCGGGATGTCGGGCCTGATGGCCTTGCAGTACATGACCAGCGCGGCGGCGATCATTGGCGCCCTGATGTATGTGCGCGAGCTCTTCCCGCGAGAGACCCCGGGGCTCGCCTACTGGCTGCTCCAGGCGGTCAACGGCCTGCGGGTGATGCTTTACGCGGCCATCGCGATCGGTGGGAACACCGTGCTGCTGTCGCAGGTCTCGCAATGGGCCTCGGCGCTCAGGACCCTCGACTTCGTCTGCATGCTGCTTGTGGTCATCGCCGCCTGCATCCGCCGCCGCGACGGGGCGATCGTCTTCCTGTTTGGCCTCGGGTCATTCGTCGTCGCCCTGATCTATACCGACGTGGTCGGCAACGCCCGCCTGCCCCAGGTGTTCGGCGCCAACCTCGTGCCCGTGGCCTCGCTGCTGCTGCTGTTCTCCCAGCTGATCATCCTGGCCGAGCGCTGGTCCAGCGCCATTGACGCCGCGGAGCAGTCCAACATGGACCTGCGCCGCCTGCTGGATATCAACATCTCGATCTCCAGCGAGATGGAGCTGGGCGCCCTGCTCCGGAAGATCGTCAAGGTGACCAGCGCCGTCATCCACGCCGACCGCTCCTCGCTGTTCCTGCACGACGAGCGTCGAGGCGAGCTCGCCTCGGTGGTCGCCGAGGGCGTCGAGGGCGAACCGATCCATTTCCCAGCCGACCAGGGCCTGGCCGGCTGGGCCTTCACCCACGGCGAGGCGGTGAACCTGCCCGACGCCTACGCCGATCCGCGCTTCAACCGCGAGGTCGACGCGGCCACCGGCTATCAGACCCACAGCGTGCTGACCGTGCCGGTCACCACCCGCGACGGCCGCCGCGTCGGCGTCATGCAGGCGCTCAACCACCAGGACCGCAAAAGCTTCGGCGACGGCGAGGTCGAGCGGATGAGCGCGTTTGCCGCCCAGGCCGCCATCGCCATCGAGAACGCCACCCTGTTCACCGAAGTCGCCGCCGAACGGAATTACAACGAGAGCATCCTGCGCTCCATGTCGTCCGGCGTGATCACCCTGGACCGCGAGGTGCGGGTGGCCAAGCTGAACGCCGCGGCCTGTCGAATCCTGCGCGTGTCGCCGGAGGCCGCGGCCGGCGCCAACGCTGACGTTCTGCTCACCGGCCCCAACGCCTGGCTGCTGGCCGAGGTCGAGGCGGTGAACCAGGGCAGCCGGCCCAAGACCCTGCTCGACGCTGACATCACCACCCTGGGCGGCGAGGTGATCTCCGCCAACCTCTCCATCGTGCCGCTGCTGGCCGACGAAGAGCATGTCGGCCTGCTGGTGATCATCGAGGACATCAGCGAGGGCAAGCGCCTGCAGGGCGCCATGCGCCGCTTCATGACCCAGAACGTGGTCGACCAGATCATGGGCCGCGAGGACGAGCTGCTGTTCGGCTCGGCCTGCCGCGCCACCGTCGCCTTCGCCGACATCCGCGGCTTCACCTCGCTCGCCGAAAACCTTGAGCCCCGCGACACCGTCGACATGCTCAACGAGATCTTCACCGAGCTCTTCGAGGCGGTGTCAGCCTCCGACGGCATGCTCGACAAGTTCATGGGCGACGCCCTGATGGCCGTCTACGGCGCGCCGCTCTCCTCCGGCCGCGATGCGCTCAACGCGGTCGACAGCGTGGTCGGGATGTTCACGGCGATCGGCGCGATCAACACCCGGCGCCGCGGTCGCGGCGCCGCCGACATCAAGCTCGGCGTCGGCGTCGCCACCGGCGAGGTGGTCGCCGGCACCATCGGCTCGCCCAAGCGCATGGACTACACGGTCATCGGCGACAGTGTGAACCTGGCCTCGCGCCTGGAGAAGATCACCAAGGTCTATGGCGTCGGCGTGGTGATCTGCGAGGAGACCGCCAACGCCGTGCGCGACGTCCATCCCTTGCGCGAGCTCGACGTGATCCGCGTCCGCGGCCGCCAGCGCCCGGCCCGCATCTTCCAGGTCCTGACCCCCGACAATCCGGTCCCGGCCGCGGCGCTGGACGCCTATGCCCGGGGCCGCGGCGCGCTCGCCGCCCGCGACTGGCCCGCCGCCGCAAAGGCCTTCGAGGCCGCCGTCGAATGGGCGCCCGCCGACCTGGCCTCTGCGGTCATGCTGCAACGCGCCCGCCACCTCATCGCCTCGCCCCCGCCCGCCTCCTGGGACGGCGTCTGGGTCTCCGCCGACGCCGCCTGGTCGACGGGGGAAGATCCGCTGTCGGAACCGGCGTAGGGCCAACACCCAATTCGACGGCTGACACCCTTAAAAATCGTCATGGCCCGGCTTGTCCGGGCCACCCATGAACTCCGCGCCGGCAGAACCGCCGCGGCGTCGCCGCCGGGCTTCTCACCTCAGCGCCGTGGTCATGGGTCGCCCGGACAAGCCGGACGATGACGAACTCATAGAAAGCGTCTGGGGCTCGCCCCCTCCACCGGGCGCGGTCCCCTCCCCCGGGAAGCGGGGGAGGGTGAGAACCGCCGCTACATCCGCTCGATGATGATCGCCGGCGCCATGCCGCCGGCGGCGCACATGGTCACCAGGCCGCGCTTCAGGTCGCGGCGCTCCAGCTCGTCGAGGATCGTGCCGATCAGCATCGAGCCCGTGGCGCCGATCGGATGGCCCAGCGCCATGGCGCCGCCGTTCACATTGACCTTGTCACGGTCGAGCTTCAGGTCGCGGATGAACTTCTCGGCCACCACCGAGAAGGCCTCGTTGATTTCCCAAAGGTCGATGTCGTCCACCGTGAGACCGGCCTTGGCCAGCACCTTTCGGGCGGCCGGCACCGGGGCGTTCAGCATCAGGGTGGGGCTGTCGCCCATATTGGCCATGGCGACGATCCGGGCGCGCGGCTTCAAGCCGTTCTTGCGGGCATATTCCGGCGAGGCCATCAGCACCGCGGCCGCCCCGTCCACCACGCCTGAGGAATTGCCGGCATGGTGGAAGTGCTGGATCTTCAGGTCCGGATAGACCTGGTTGATCAGGCCCGCGAAGGTCGTGCCCCGCGCGTCCAGCGGCACATTGGCCATGGCCTCGAACGACGGCTTCAGCGCCGCCAGCCCTTCGCGCGTCGTGCTGGGCCTGGGAAACTCCTCGCGGTCCAGCGCCACCGAGCCGTCTTCGCGGTAGACCGCCACCAGCGACTTGTCGAAGTGGCCGCCCTTGATCGCGGCGTCGGCGCGCTGCTGGCTCACGAACGCCAGCTCATCCAGCGCCTCGCGGCTGATGCCCTCCAGCGTCGCGATGGCGTCGGCGCAGATCCCCTGGTGGCTCTGCGGATGCTTGGCGCGCAGCGACAGGTTGCCCGAATCCATTAGCATCGGCCCCGCGTCGGGGTCGCGCGGCGGGGCGCTCGACGCCGTGTAGCTCATCATCTCGGTGCCGCCGCCGATCACCAGGTCTTCCATCCCGGCCATCACCTGCGCCGCGGCCAGGTTCACCGCCGTGATCCCCGACCCGCAATAGCGGTCCAGCGTCACGCCCGAGGCCCGCACGTCATAGCCGGCGTCGAGCGCGGCCATCCGGCCCAGATCCCCGCCCTGCTTGCCGCGCTGCGACGAGGTGCCCCAGATGATGTCGTCCACCTCGGCGGTGTTCAGGCCGTTGCGATCGGCCAGCGCCTTCAGGACGGTCGCCCCCAGGTGCTGCGGATGGTGATCGGCCAGCGCTCCCTTGCCGACCTTGCCGATGCCGCGCGGCGTGCGGCAGGCGTCGATGATCCAGGCTTCCGACATCTTCAAAGTTCCTCGCGCTTTGGCGGCCGGCCCGGCCACACCCCTTAGTTAAGGGCCATGCTGCCGCGTTCGCCTAGGGTCAGTCCAATCGAAAACGTCGGGCCTACGCCACCTTCGGTGTGTAGAGGCCCATCGCCTTCGACGCGCGGATCGCCGCGGCGGGGACCTTGTTGCGCCGCATCATCCAGGCGGTGGCCTGATTGGTCAGCTCGGGCCCGGCCTTGGCCGGCGTGCCCACATCGTAGGGCGGCTGCGGATCGTACTGCATGGCCAGTTGCTGGATCTTGGCCACATCCTCGCCGACCAGGGTCGCCACGAGGCGCAGGCCGAAGTCTATTCCGGAGGTCACGCCGCCGGCGGTGATGCGGTTGCGGTCGACCACCACGCGCTCGGCCACCGGCGTCGCGCCGAACAGCGGCAGTACCCGCAGCGCGGCCCAGTGCGTGCCGGCCCGGTATCCCTGCAGCAAGCCCGCCGCGCCGAGCACCAGCGCCCCGGTGCAGACCGAGGTGACATACTTGGCGCGCGCGCCCCGGTCGGCCAGGAAATGCAGCACCTCCGGGTCCTCCATGATCGCTGCCTGGCCTGGCCCGCCGCCGACGAAGATCACGTCGAGCTCCTTGGGGCATTCGGCGAAGGTCGAGGTGGCGCGCAGCTCCAGGCCGCTGTCCGACTCCATGACCTCCTTGTTCTTCCAGACAGTATGCACGTCGCAGGATGGGGCCAGGGCGGACTGCGGCCCGAGGAAGTCCATCAGCGTCAGGCCCGGGAACATCAGCATCCCCACCTTGGGCCGGGGCCGATCCTCGACGATCGGGCCGAAGCTGATGCCGTGCCCCTGCACCGGCGGTTCGGGCTTGGCCGGCGCCGCCCTAGCCGCACCCGCACCAGCCCACGCGGTCGCCGCCAGCGCCGCGAAGGCGCGCCGATCGATTTTACCTGACGTCGCCATGGCGGCTTTTCCTCTTCATTCGCGGGTTTTCTGGGTTTTCTGGTCGTCGGCCGCCGACGCGATGAGCCGCGAGAACGCGGCCTGGGCGCGGTCGTCCGCGTCCGCCGCGCGCACCAGGCGCATCGCGGCGTGGTGGGCCAGGTAGATGCCGGTCATCTCCCAGACGACCTGATCGACATCCAGCGCCTCGGGGAGGTGACCCGCCGCGATGGCGCCGCGCACGAAGCCGGCGAGCAGGCCGCGCCAGCGCGCCTCGAGATCGACCACCGTCTGACGAACCGGCCCCGGCAGGTCGTCGAGTTCGAACAGCGCCGCGGCGATCGGGCAACCGCCCGGCAGGCCGGCGCGCCGCGACCAGCCGCACCACAGGCCGAAGATCGCCTCCAGGCGCGGAAGACCCGGCGCCGCGCTCATCGCCGGAGTGACGACCACCCGCGCGGAGATTTCCGTCGAGGCCAGCAACAGGTCGATCTGCAGATCGTCCTTGGACCTGTAATGCGCGAACAGCCCGCTCTTCGACATCCGCGCCCGCTCGGCCAGCGCACCCAGGCTCACGCCCGACAGCCCTTCGGCGCTGAGCAGCGCCACCCCCGCCTCGCGAATCCGCTGTTTGGTATCGTCACCAGTCCGCGCCATTCGGCTATTTAGCACGACCGGTCGTTTTATTTCAAGCGCCCAAGTCGGCGCCTCGATCCCTCAAGCCACCGCTTGGGCCGCCTCAGGCCGCCCAGCACAAAGAAGGCCGCGAACCGCCGGCGTCCGCTGCTCAGGTGGCAAGCGCCCTGCGCCGCCGGCTGCGGCGCAGGGTCACGCCCAGGCCGCCGAAGCCCATCAGCATCAACGCCCAACTCGCCGGCTCCGGAACCCCCGTCGGCGGCGCGGTGTTCGAGGTCAAGGTCACCGTCACGCCGTAACCGACGAAATCCCCGTACGGCGCGCCTGCCGCCTGCGTTATCAACAGCTCGACCTGATCGCCGATGTCCAGCGCGATGTGGCTGAGCGAGAAGACATCCGGGTTCGCGCTGCCGTTCAATCCGTCGCCGGGGAGCGACCCGCTCGCCAGCGTCACACCATTGACCAGCAGCGCCCAGTCCTGCGTGCGGTTGAGGAGGCGCGCGGACCAGGTCAGGCCCGAAATATCGGCGAACCCGGCGCTCGGGGTCGTGAACAGCACATTGGCTGCGCCTTCGCCAATGCCGTTGGCGCCATCCGTGGTGTGAACGATCAGGTCGCCGACCGCCCAGTCACAGGCGCCGCCGCAATTGGGGGTGTTCGCGCCCGTCGCATTGGCCTGGAAATAGGCCGGCAGGAAGTTGCCGGCATTGGCGCTCGGCGCGAAGGCGTCGACCCCCAGTCCCTGCCAGTTGGTGACGACGTTGGTAATGGCGCTCGTCCCTTGGCGGAACGACCAGACGCCATCCGGATTGGCGCCGTTCCAATCGGTCCTGACATCATAGACTGTCGCCTGCGCCGCACCGGCCAGGGCCACCACGGCGATCGCCGCCGCGCCCGCGAAAAGCTTGTTCAATCTCACGCTAGACTCCCAGACCAAGGCCGCGACTTGCGGCCGTCGGCGGAGAGGCTATAGGGCGGCCGAACCCCGCACATTGCTCATGTTAGCCAGTACCTGCGGAATTCTTCGGGCGTTCAGCCCGCCGAGGCGGAAACCGGCGTCCTGCGCCGAGCCGCGACGACCGACAGCCGGAGGACCAACCGGCGAAGGGCGAAGAAGGCCTGCCCCACCGCGCACCCGCAGACCCCACCCAAGGCCTTGACGATGGCGTCTGATAGCATGGCGTCGCGGCCCGGTATGATCAGCTGTCCGGCCTCGAACGCGAAGGCCAGCGCCACGACCGCCACGGTCGCGCTGACCCATCTGCGCCCCGCGGCGAGCGCGATCAGGCCGCCTAGCACAAAGAAGGCTGCGAACCGCTCGGCATCCGGGCTCGCCAGGTGCGGCCGCATCCCGATCGGGCAGAAGGTGACGAAGGCTATGGCTGCCGCGCCCAGGACGGCCAGGCCGACCACCACGGGTGAAGGTCTCGCCAGCCGGCGATCCGGCCCGGTCCAGGAAGCGGTTCTCGCCATCGTCGGCCAACACGTTCGGTTGCTCGCGCAGCCGTCCGCTGCTCAGGCGAAGGACTATCCGATCAGCCTTAAGACACCGTTCCAGATGCCTCAGTTGGCCAGACGCCTCAGTTGGCCACCCACCTCAGTTGGTCGGTGTCGGGTCCGGATAGCGGAAGGGGTCGGTGACTTTCTGCGGGGTCGGAAGGGCGTTGCGCGGCAGCGGCGCCTCGCTGTTGGCCGCGTCCAGCAGCAGGGTCGCCAGGATCACAGCGGCCTGCCGCAGATCGTCGGGCCGCAGGTGGTCGAAGGTGTCGAGATCCGTGTGGTGCGTGCGGCTCCCGTAATCCAGGGGGTCCTGGATGAACTGGAACGCCGGCAGGCCCAGCTTGACCATGAAGACGTGGTCGGTGCTGCCGGTCGGCTGAGCCGCGACGGTGCTTGCCCCCAGGCTGGCGAAGGGCGACAGCCACTCTTTCAGGATCGGCGCGGCCGCGAAATTGCCCTCGGTGAAGACGCCGCGGATCTTCCCCGAGCCGTTGTCGATGTTGAAATAGCCCGACATCTCGGCGAACCCCGGCAGGGTCTTCACCGGAAAGCCGTCCGCGGCGTAATAGGGGCCGAGCTCCGCCAGGCTTGGATCGCTGGACGGCCGCGTGGCCAGGTACTGGTCGACGTAGGCGAAGGAGCCCAGCAGCCCCTGTTCTTCGCCGGCCCACAGCGCGAACCGGATGCCGCGCTTGGGCTTCACGTGTAGCGCCGACAGGATGCGCGCGGCCTCCATCACGATCGCCGAGCCCGCGCCGTTGTCGGTCGCGCCGTCGCCCGCCACCCAGCTGTCCAGGTGGGCGCCCGCCATCACATAGCCGGCCTTGGGGTCGGAGCCCGCGATGTCGGCCAGGATGTTGTTGGCCTTGGTGTCGGCGTCCTCGAAGTGGACCCTGGAATCGATCTCCAGCCTCACCTCGCCCACCTTGGCCAGCCGCGCCAGCCGGCGGTAGTCCTCGGCCGCGATCTCGACGGCGGGCAGCAGGGGCGTCTTGCCGACCCGGTAGCCGGAGCCCTCGCCGTGCACCAACCCGCCGTCGCTGCGCGACATCGAGGCCTGGGCCACCGCGCCCTCGGCGGCCAGGAAGGCGTCAAGCTGCCCCCGGAACCGTTGCCTTTCGGCGCGCTTGCCTGCGGCCTCGGGATCGAAGCTCGGCTCCTCGTAGGTGTTCAGTTTCGCCAGGTCCGGATCGCTCAACCGCTCGAACGGCGCCTTGGTCTCGTCCTTGGGCGGCGTCGGCAGGCTGGTGAGCACGATCTTGCCCTTCAGCTTGCCCCGCCAGGCCGCGAAATCGCGGGGGCTGCGAAGCGGCGCCACGACGATCGGCGCCGACAGCGGCCCGACCGTGGGCGGTGTCCAGGCGATGGGGATCGCGCGCAGGGTCACTGGCCGGGGCGCGACCATCCGGACGCTTGCGGCCTCGATCCACCAGCCGCGCCCGAATTCGAAGGGCTGGGTCCGCACGTTGGAAAGGCCCCAGGCCTTGAACCGCGATTGCGTCCAGTGCTCGGCCTGCCGCATGGCCGGTGAGTTGGTCATCCGCCCGCCGATCCGGTCGGCCAGATAGGCGGCGGTCTCCACCACCTCGCCCCGGTTGAATCCCTCATCGGCGATCTGATTGATCGTCTGGGCATCCACTGGCGCGGGCGCCGCACCCGTCGCCGTCGCCGCCAACAGTCCGGCCGCCAGAACCAGCCCGCTCACCTGCAATCGCGCCATCGTCCGCCCCTCGAAAACCTGCCTCCGCCCCTAGGGCGAAGCCGCACGAAAGACAAGCGCGCCGGCCGAGAGGGTCTCGGTCACTCTTGGGGTGCGCCACGACGCCGGAGGCCTGGGCGGCTGCCGCCGCGACCTCCAACGCCGCCGAGGAGTCTAGCCCGCGAGCGTGATTGGGCGGCGGCGCAGCGCCGCGCCGGCCAGACCGAAGCCCAGGATCATGCTCATCCAGGCCGCCGGTTCCGGCACCGCCGGCAGGTCGAGCGACCCCGAAAAGACGCTGCGGTTCAAGGGCCGCGCGAAGTTGCGGTCGAGCGTGCCAACCCCCTGGAACGCACCGCTGGCGCCAAGAAAACGGCCAGTGCCGCCCGTCACGATGAAGTCCACTGTGTTGTTCAGGACATTGGCCACGCCGCTCGGCGTGAAAAAGCCGGAGTAGGTTCCGAACAGGTCGTCGCCGGCGGCGAACGCGAAGTCGAAGGCGCCGCCGGTGTAGCTGGTCGGCGGCAGGGTCAGGCAGTGCGCCAGGCTGGGGGCGAAGGCTCCGAAATTGGAAGACCCGGAGACGGTGGCTGTCCCCGGCGAAAAGGCGACGCGCACCTGCCCGGGGCTGCAAAGCGCGCTGGGCGCCGGCGGCGGCGTGTCGTTCATTTCCACGCCCGTGAAGCTGACGATCGCGGCGGCCGCCGGAAGCGGTGCGCAGAGCGCGAGCGCGATCAGGGCGGATTGGATCGCGACGTGAGGGATGGAAGGGCTCATGCTAATCTCCAGGTGACAGTCCGCGGGGACGCGGCGTCTCGCAGCTGGAGGCCGGGCGAGGTTGAAGGGAATGATGGACACCTGATGGTGCGCCGATGATTTGCCGATGTCGTTTGGAGTCAGTGCGTTGGATGGTGACACCCTAGAGTTTGCGACCGCTGCGACCTTGGCCCGGCGACACCCGTTCCGGCTGGGAGCGACGCGGATCGACCCGGCATCGCGCGAGGTCAGCGGACCCGGCGGGCGGATCACCATCGAGCCCCGCGTCATGCAGGTGCTGGTCGCCCTGGCCAGTGTAGACGGCGGCGTGGTCACCCGCGAAGACCTCTCACGCCTCTGCTGGAACAACCAGATCGTCGGCGACGACGCCCTCAACCGGGCGGTGAGTGAGGTCCGACGCCTGGCCAGGACGGTCGCGGCGAGCGAGTTCGTGGTCGAAACCATCACCCGCACCGGCTATCGGCTGACCGGAGCGACAACGCCGGTGGAAGGCCCGGCGGACACCGAGCGGGAGGCCGCACCGAAGCTGGGCGGGGTCTCTCGCCGGCTCGCGCTTGGCGGCGCGGCGGTGGCGGTCGCGGGCCTTGCGGCGGGCGCCTGGGCGGTCTGGCCCAATCCGAAGGCGCGGGCCGCCGCGGCGCTCGCCCAGCAGGCACAGCTGGCGGCGGACGAAGGGATGCCCGCCGCGGCCACCCAGGCTGTGTCGTTGTTACGCCAGGCCGTCGCGCTTCGGCCCGATGACCCAATGCTTTGGGGACAGCTGGCGCAGGCTTGGCGCTCCAAGGTCGACTTCGCCTTGCCGGCCGACAGCGCGACGGCGGTGCGCAACTGCGAGCTGGCCGCCATGCGCGCCCTGTCCCTGGACCCGAAACAGGCCGATGCCCGGACAGCGCTGATCATGCTGCGCGCCACCTACGGCGACTGGCTGGCGGTCGAGGCCGCACTGCGGGGCGTGCTGGCCGACCGACCCGACAACGATGTCGCCGCCGGCGAGCTCGCCGCCCTCCTGCAGTCGGTGGGCCGGATCGGTGAGGCTGGGGGGCGTATCGACCACGTCGCCGCGCGCCGGCCGCTGTCGCCGGCTTACCAGTACCGCGTCAGCCTTTCGCTCTGGAGCCGCGGCCGCCTGGGCGATGCCGATCGGACCATCGAACGCGCCTTCGCCCTTTGGCCGCGCCATCCCGGCGTCTGGTCGGCGCGGCTGTGGCTGACCGGCTTCACCGGCCGCGCGAGCCTGGCCTTGGCGCAGATCGCCGATCTGGAGTCTCGTCCCGCCGGTGTGACGGAGGAGGCGGTGGCCACGCTGCGGACTTCCATGCAGGCCTTGCGGACCCGCGCGCCGGCTGCGATCCGAGCCGCCGTGGACGCCAATATGGCCGCGGCCATGACAGGAGCTTCCGGCTCGATCAGCGCCATCATGGTGCTGTCCGGGCTGGGCCGGCTCGATGAAGCCTTCTCCATCGCCAACGGCTATCTGCTCCGCCAGGGACCGAGCCTCATGCCGCTGCGCGCCAACCCCGCGCAGGCGCCCACCGTCGATCGGGGCCATCGTCACACCCAGGTCCTGTTCGTTCCGGTGTCCGCGCCGCTACGCGCCGATCCCCGCTTCATGCCGATGTGCGAAGACTGCGGCCTTGGCGACTATTGGCGCCGCTCTGGCCACCGGCCCGACTTCCTCGGTTAGGGTCAACCGGATCGGCGCGTGGAAAAGCGCCGGCCCAGACCATCGACGCGCCGGGCTTGCCTCGGTAGAGTTCCGCGACGCAGCTGTCGGGTGACCGGCGGCGACCGGCCGCAAGCCCCATATCAGGACCCTGCATGAAACTCGCGACCCTCGCCGCCCTGGCGGCTCTCAGCGCGACGAGCGCCTACGCCCAGACCAACCTCGGCCTGCAAGCGCCCGAGCCCAGCCTGCCGTTCGTCATGACCTCGGTGGCCACCTTCAACCTGCCCTGGCGCCTGGCCTTCCTGCCGGATGGCCGCCTGCTGGTCACCGAGAAGGTCGGGCCGATCTGGGTCGTCAGCCAGGCTGGCGAGAAAACCCCGGTCGCCAATGTTCCGGCTGTGCTGTCGCAAGGCCAGGGCGGCATGTTCGGCATCTGGCTGTCGCCGCACTACGCGGCCGACCACAGCGTCTACATCACCTATGCCGAGCCCGGCGACGGTGGCTCCAGCCTGGCCCTGGCCCGGGCCAGACTGTCGCTCACCAAGGGCGCGGCCAGCCTCGAGGGGCTCAAGGTCATCTGGCGCGACGGCGCGCGCGGCCGGGGCGGACAGTTCGGCACCCAGATCGCGTTTTCGCCGGACAGCCGATACCTGTTTCTCACCGTCGGCGACCGGCAGCGGATGACGCCCGCGCAGGATCCCAACCAGCCGTTGGGCAAGATTCTGCGGCTCACCCTCGACGGCAAGCCCGCGCCCGGCAATCCGATGGCCGGCAAAGTGGGCGCGGCCACCGTGCCGATCATCGACCCGCCGTCCGACACCGAAAAGGCCAAGACCGCGCCGGTGATCCGCACCTATGCCTTCCCCGGTCCGAACCTGACGCCGGCCGAGACCTGGACCACCGGCCACCGCACGCCCTATGGCCTGGCCTTCGCGCCGGACGGCAGGCTGTGGGAGGCCGAGCACGGCCCGCGCGGCGGCGACGAACTGAATCTGATCGAGCCCGGCAAGAACTACGGCTGGCCGCTCACCTCCTACGCGGTGAACTACAACGGCGTGCCGATCCCCAGCCCGGATACCCGGCCCGACCTGGCCAAGCCGGTGATCTATTGGACGCCGGTCATCGCGATGGGCAACCTCGTTTTCTACGACGGCAAGATGTTCCCGCAGTGGAAGGGCTCGGCCCTGCTGAGCGGCCTGGGCTCGAAGGCGCTGATCCGTGTCGCCGTCAAAGGCGCCGAGGCCAAGGCCGCTGAACGCTGGAGCGTCGGCCACCGCATCCGCGACGTGGAGGTGGCCCCCGACGGCGCGCTGTGGATGCTTGAAGACGCCAACCCCGGTGGCCTGTTCCGCGTGACGCCGAAGTAGCCGCCCGCCTCGCGGTATCGAGCCTCAGCGGGTCGAGCGGGACCTACGGGATATCGCCGCGCGGCGCGTTAACGATGCGTAGCCCTTATCCGGCTAGTCCAAGGCCATGCATACCAACAACGGCTTGGGCGCAGGCACTGGGATCGCGGCGGGTAAGCCGTCGGCGCTGGCGACGATCGCCACGGCGGCTGGCGTTCTGGCCCTGGCCTACGCCAGCCTGGTCTTCACCCGCGACATCGGTCGGATCGCGGCCGTGTGGCCCGCGAACGCCGTGGTCGTGGCGATCCTGCTGCGGACCGCATCGCCGTCCAGATGGCGTTTCCTGGTGGCTGGGGTCCTGGGGATTGTCGGGGCCAACCTGCTGTTCGGCGACCCTGTCGCCCGGGCTTTCGAACTGTCGGCCTGTAACGGTCTGGAAATCGGCCTTTGCGCGGGGCTGCTGCGGCGGATATCGGGCGCGCGCATCGACCTCAGACGCCAGTCGCACCTGGTGTGGTTCCTGGCCGTCGCGGGGCTCCTGGCGCCGCTGGCCTCGGCGACCTGCGCGGCGCTGGTCTTGGCGCTCAGTCCGGCCACTCCGTTTCTGAACACCGTCGTCGCCTGGTATGCGCCCGACGCGCTCGGGCTGCTGATCGTGACGCCCGCGCTGCTGGCCATGACCTACCGCGAGGTAGCCGGCGCCGCTCGCCAGCTTGCCAGGGGCCGCGGCCTGGCATCCCTGGGCGCGCTCGGGCTGACCATGGCCATCGTCTTTGGACAGACCCGCTATCCCCTGTTCTTCCTCATCCCGCCGACGCTGATCTACGTGGCGTTCGAGCTGGGTCTGGCGGGGGCTGCCGTCATGCTGCTGGCGACCTCCGCGGCGGCCACCATCATGACGCTGGCCGGGTTCGGTCCCGCCGCCCTGATCCACGGGGGCCTGGTCGAGCGCCTCGGCGTTCTGCAGATCTTCCTGGCGACCGTGACCATCGCCGTCCTGCCCGTCGCCGCCGCGCTCGCCAAGCGCGACCGCCTGGACATGGAGCTGCGGCGGTCCCTGGACGAGATGGCCGCCGCACGACGCCAGATCGAGGAAAACGAGACCCGTTACCGGCTGCTCTTGGACGCCTCGCCGGACATCATCTTCAAGGTCGATAGCACCGACATCATCCAGTACGTCTCGCCGTCCGCCAGGCGCTACGGCTTCGAGCCCGCCGCGATGATCGGCCGGCGCGGCGCCGACTTCATCCATCCGGACGACCTGCCCGAAGTGCTGGCGCGCGTCGCGCTGATCGTGGCCGGTGGCGCGCCCGAGCCTGGCGCCGACCGTTCTTTCCGCGTTCAGACCGACGATGGCGCGGCGATCTGGGTGGAGGCCAACTCGGCGGTTGTGCGCGACGAAGCCGGCGCGCCGGCGGGCCTGGTCACGCAGATTCGCGATGTCTCCGACCGGCGCGCGGCGTCCGCGGCGCTCGCCGAGAGCGAGGCCCGCTATCGGCTGCTCACCGACTCCTCGCCCGACGTCGTGCTCAAGGTCGATCGCGACGAAATCATTCAATATGTTTCGCCCTCCATCGCGCGCTATGGCTTCAGCCCCGCCGATCTCGTCAGCCGCAGCTGCGTCAGCCTGGTGCTCCCCGAGGACATGCCCAAGGTGCGGGCTCTGGCGGCGGCCCTGATCACCGGCGCTGAGCCTGACGCAACGCAGGACCGCACCTACCGGATGCGCACCGCCGACGGCGGCCATGTCTGGATGGAGGGCAACCCGGCGATCGTCCGAGACGAGGCCGGCGCGCCGATCGCGGTGATCACCCAGCTTCGCGATATTTCCGACCGCCGCGCGACCACTCTGGCGCTGCAGGCCGCCCGCGCCGCGGCCGAGGACGCCGCCGCGGTCAAGTCGGCGTTCATGGCCAACATGAGCCACGAGATCAGGACGCCGCTGACCTCGATCCTGGGATTTACCGGCCTGCTGTCGAACCACGCGGCGCTGGATGCGACCGCGCGGGCCTATGTCGATCGCGTCGCCGGCGCGGGGCAGGCCCTGCTGTCGATCGTCAACGACATCCTGGATTTCTCGAAGCTCGAGGCCGGACAGGTCGAGATCAGCCGCAAGCCGACAGCGCTGAGCGACCTGGCGCGCGACGCCCTGTTGATGTTCACGCCCCAGGCCAGCGACAAGGGGCTGACGCTGGCGTTTGAGGCCACCGACGACCTGCCGCCCTGCCTGCTGATCGATCCTGATCGGGTTCGCCAGATCCTGCTCAACCTGATCGGCAACGCGGTGAAATTCACCGAGGCCGGACATGTGCGGGTCGCCGCGCGCTATGACGCCAGGGCCGAACGGCTGGAGGTCCAGGTCATCGACACCGGGGCGGGCCTTACCCGGACCCAGCAGCGCAAGCTCTTCCAGCGCTTCTCGCAGGTCGATGCGTCATCGACCCGCCGCCATGGCGGAACCGGCTTGGGCCTGGCCATTTCGCGCGGCCTCGCCGAGGCGATGGGCGGCATGGTCGGCGTCCGCAGCAAGCGCGGCGAAGGCTCGGTCTTCTATCTGCGGGTCACCGCGCCCGCCGCCCAGTTCGACGCGGCGCAAGCCACGGCGGATCAGCTTCCCACCCTGGAGGGTCTGAGGGTGCTGGTCGCTGACGACAATCCAGCCAACCGCGATCTGGTGCGGGCGATCCTGGCGCCGTTCGATGTGCGGGTGACGGAGGCCGCCGACGGTCGCGACGCGGTGGAAGCCGCCGCCCGCGCGCCGGTCGATGTGATCCTGATGGACATCAGGATGCCCCGCCTGGACGGCCCGGCGGCCGCGGCGGCGATCCGCGAAGGCGGCGGCCCGAACCAGGACGTCGCCATCCTCGCCTTTTCCGCCGACGTCGATCTGGCCCGCTTCGAGATCGCCGGCTCGGCCTTCGACGGCATTGTCCGCAAGCCGATCGCCGCCGACCAGTTGATCGCGGCCCTGGCCCGCGCCGCCTCGCCGGAGACCGATGCGATGGCCTCGCGGGACAGCGTCCGCCAGGCCGCCGGTTAGCGTCTGACGCCGGACGGTTCGCGCCCAAGACCCAGACTTTTCCGGGACCCAGACTTTTCCGGGACCCAGACTCTTCCGGAACGCGGGCTCTACGGCTCGCCCGGCCCCGTCACCCGCAGGCCCTTGGCCTCCAGCCGGGCGATCACCCCGCCCTCGGCCAGCAGCCGGCGCAGCCCCACGACCGCCACCGCGTGGCCGGGCTTGTCGAGCGCCCGGGCGATGTCGTTGGCCTGATCCTGCGACACCCGGCTCCACAGCTCGCCGCCGCCGGTCAGGATCAGCAGGCACTTGTCGAAGCCGCGCGGCGCGGTCAGCGCCGTGGCCACGTCGCCCCGCGCCCAGCCCTGCACCGCGCGCCGCGCCGTCGCCTCGCCCGCCTCGACGTCGTCGAGCGCCCAGGCCAGGCACGCCTGCTGCGCCGCCGGCGTCAGGCTGGCCATGGCGGCCTGGGCCAGCGGCATGGCCGCGTAGCGCGCTGAGCTTTCCAGCTTCAGGCCGTGGCGGCGCACCACCGGCCGCACCTGGCCCTCCATCGGCGCCCAGCGGCCGTGCGTCTCGCGCAGCAGAAAGGCCCCGGCCGCCATCGGCTGCCAGTCGGACCAGCTGTCGGCGGGCTTGCCGGCCCGCGCCACGTCGGCGGCGAAACGCTCGGCCAGCGGCCGGGGCAGGCCCTGCGCCATCGGCGTCTTCGATTTCAGCGACGCACGCATCCTGAGCGCCGCCGGGATGTCGCGCAGCCCCGCCGTCAGGCCCGGCGGCCCGATCGCCGCCGTAGCCCCGGTCAGCCGCCGCTCCAGCACCGTCTTGTCCCAGGCGATCCCCGGTGGGACCGGCCCGTCGGGCACGCCCAGGATATAGACCGTAGAGGCGCCCCGGCTCACACGCCACCAGGGCGG
Source organism: Alphaproteobacteria bacterium (assembly GCA_025359785.1). Classification (GTDB taxonomy): domain Bacteria; phylum Pseudomonadota; class Alphaproteobacteria; order Caulobacterales; family Caulobacteraceae; genus Phenylobacterium. The sequence continues at coordinate 194,725 of JANYET010000052.1, forward strand.
CCCAGCCTCGCGCGCCTGCACCACCAGCTCGGCGACCAGCGTGCCCTCGGGATCGATCGGTGGGCTGGCCGACGCGGTGGGCGCGGGCGCCGCTACGACGCAGGCCAGGGACGCAGCCGCCAGGACTGCCCCGAACGCCGCGGCCCTAAACGCCGCCGTCCTGAACGCAATTGGCTTGAAAACCGGGACCATCGTTTGTTCGCTTAGGGCGCACGGCTCCCGGCGTCCAGCCCGCGCTCCCCTGAGAAGCGAGTGTGATTGACAGCTGCGCGCCGCGCGCTCGTTAGTACCCCACGGATGGCCGAAACGGTTGATCCGCGAGGGGATCTAGAGATGCGCACCACGTTCCAAGCCACGGCCATCGCTACGGCCATCGCCGCCACGCTGCTGCTCGGCGCGGGCGCCGCCAGCGCCTCGGTCAACCTGATCACCTTCGAAGAGGCCGGTCTCGTCGCCATGCCCAACGCGCAGGGTTCCGGCGTGTCCGCCGGCGCCCAGCTGCACGATCAGTTCCTGGCCACCCTGGGCGCGAGCTTCAGCTCCGGCGCCAACTATGTGGCCGTCGTCGACCACGGCTTCCCCTTGCTGACGCCGACGCCGCCCAACATCATCGGCGGCACGAACGCCAACGGGGCGCTCGACTATTCCGCGGTGATCCGCGTGGCCTTCTACGACCCGACCAACACCGGCAACCAGGCGACCACCGACCACGTCAAGGTGTTGGGCGACCTCTTCGGCGCGGGCGGCGGCTCGGTGACGATGAATGCCTTCGACCGCTTCGGCGGCTTCCTGGGCTCGGTCACGGACCTCGACAATAAGCCCCTGGGTCAGGGCCCGGTCCTGGAGCTCAACATCGCGGGCATCCAGTCGGTGACCTTCAGCGGCACCTCCGGCACCGTCGGCTTCGACAATTTCGAGTTCAACACGGTCAGGCCGACCGGCGCCGCCGTGCCCGAGCCCGCGGCCTGGGCCCTGATGATCGCCGGCTTCGGCCTCACCGGCGCGGCGCTCCGCCGCCGCCGGACGCCCGTCACCGCCTGACCTGCCGCCCAAGCCAGTCCAGAGCCAGTCCTGGGCCCGCCGAGACAGCGCCTGCTCCGGCGAGCCCAGTCCGCGGTTCTGACTGGCGGCCGGACCCGTGACCGGTCATGCTCCCGGGCTGATCGGACTGCGGGGCGCGCGCCATGAAAATCCTTCCCTTCGCCGCCTTGGCGGTGACGCTGCTCGGCCCGTTGCAGGCCCACGCCGCCTGCAAGCTGGTGACCGCCGACGTGCCGGTGACCATGGTCGGCCTGCGGCCGCTGGTGGCGGCCAAGATCGACGGCAAGCCGATCCGCCTGCTGCTGGACTCCGGCGCCTTCGGCAGCTCGCTCACCGCCAGCTACGCCGCGACCGAAAAGCTCAGGCCGATGGCGGCCAAGGCGATCGGCTCGCTGGTGCCCAGTTCCGCCTCGACGCTGACCTCCGGCGTCAAGGGCCATGCCACCGACACCGGCATCGTCATCGCCTCGACCTTCGAGTTCGGCGGCTCAGTCTTCCCGGACGTCAAATTCCTGACCATCCGCGATATCGGCGACGGCGTCTCAGGTCTGCTGGGCCAGAACCTGCTTCGCAACTCCGACAACGAATATGACCTGAAGAACGGCCTGCTGCGCCTGGTCCGGCCGCAGGACTGCGAGACCACCGAGCTCGCCTACTGGGCCAAGGACGGCATGACCTATTCGGTGATCCCGCTGGAATCCGAGGGCCACAGGACGGGCCACACCATCGCCGCCATCACCATCAACGGCGAGCGGATGAGGGCCTATTTCGACACCGGCGCCGACACCTCCTTCATCACCGCCCGCGCCGCCGCCCGGGCCGGCGTCAAGACCACCGATGCGGGCGTCAAGCCGGCCGGTTCCAGCCACGCCATCGACGGCGACATCAAGACCTGGGTCGCGACCTTCGCCAGCATCAAGATCGGCGACGAGGAGATCAAGAACGCCAAGCTGTCGATCGGCGAGTCCGTCGCCGACTTCGACGTCCTGGTCGGCGCCGACTTTTTCATGGCCCACCACGTCTACGTCGCCAACAGCCAGAAGAAGCTCTACTTCACCTACGCTGGCGGCCCGGTCTTCCGCACCGCCGCGCCGCAGGCCGCCGCGCCGCAGGCCGCCGCGCCCGGCGACGACAAGCCCAAGCCCTAAATCCACGCCGCACCCCGATCGCGCCACCGCCCAGCCTCACGCCGGGATCGGCTGTCCCGGCGGGCGGCGACAGCCGGGCATATCCTCCCGTTCCGCCTCGCCGGTTTCCAGATTGGGGATGATCCCCGGTGTTGCGGTGACACTGCCTGAAATGAGTCCCGCCGCGACCTGAACATCAGGCCAGATAGCCTATTTCATACAGTGCCATTGTCGCGCTCACCCTATGAGCGCTGTGGCCGCCAGCAGGGCCGCGCCACTCAGATCACTCCACTGCCGGGTGAAACCAGCGGTTCCCGCGATCGGGACGGCGGGGCAATGTGACGTGCGAAGGAGCTGAAAGACGATGCGCAACGGCCCGGTCAGAACACCGCTCGCCCTGGTGGCTACGCTCGCCATCCTGTCAGCCTGCGCCTCGCCGGACCCCGGCGGGAGGCGATCATCCGGCCTTCGCGTCGGCGAACGGTCCGTGCGGGTGCGGCCGCTTCAGATGACCGTGGCGCCGCCGGCCAGTTTCCGGGTGACCGGCCCCCATGAATTCTCGAAGCGGGAGGACAATGGCTACCACTTCGACGTTTCCCTCGTGAGCTACGTCAGCCTGCGGGAGGTCGTATCCGTGGTGGCCGAACACCTCGTCGAAGACGCCCCGTTGAACTATGCGGACCTTCCCAAAGCCCAATGGCCCAGTGCGGCCTTCCGCGCGCGTGCGTCCGGTTGCGCCAGTATGACGCCGGCCGCCGCCGCCGCGATGCCGGCCGAAAGCGGGATGTCCTGGATCCTGCAGGCCGGCTTCGACCCAAACGGTTCGTTCGCCTATGAAGCGGCCTTGCTGGTGGCGCCGGATCGCCGGCACGAAGCGTCAATCGAACTGATCACCCAGGTCGCCTCCTGCGGTGATCCCGCGGGCATAGCCGCCGCTCTGAATTTACTTCGAAACCGCATCAAGGTCAGCCTGGTCCCTGAGGGATCACAACGGCGATAAACACCTCTCGGCGCCGATCGTCGCGCTGGCCGCCGCCCTCACCACGCCACCGCGATGAGCATTAAGGTGACGCTGTAGTGACCGTAGTGGAAATTGACGTCGGAGTTTGAGTTTGACGTCGCCCGCCGCCCACCCGCAACCTTGACTCCCACCCGTCCATCCCGCATCCCTCCTCTCGACTCTCGCGGGAGAGATCGGGGCCTTCCTGACCATCGGAGGACTCCGGAGCCGAAGGCGCAACCGCCCCGGAAACGCTCAGGCAAACGGACCGCGACGAGCTGATGCACGCTGGAAAGTGCCCTTCGTAGCTCGCCAGAGCGAAGTCGGGACGCCGAAGGAGCGAGGGACCGCGCAAACGAGCGCACGGTCCGAAATCTCTCAGGCCCAAGGACAGCGGGGGCGCGGGATGCCAGGGGTCACCCTCGGCGGCTCGCCCCATCGTCAGCCGGAGTCCGCCGCGTGGCCACCGAACCTACAGACGCCCCCCTCAAGACCACGCCGCTGCACGCCGCGCATCTGGCGCTGGGCGCCCGCATGGTGCCGTTCGCGGGCTACGAGATGCCGGTGCAATACACCGAGGGCGTGCTCAAGGAGCACCTCTGGACCCGCGAACACGCCGGCCTGTTCGACGTCTCCCACATGGGCCAGGCGCGCCTGCGCGGTGTCGCCCCCCTGTCGGCCTTCGAGGAAGTGGTCCCCGGCGACTTCATCAACCTGAAGCCCGGCAAGCAGAAGTACTCCGTCCTGCTCAACCGTACCGGCGGCATCATCGACGACCTGATGGCGGCGCGGCCGGTGACGCCGCAGGGAACCGGCGACGACGGCCTGTTCGTGGTGGTCAACGGGGCCTGCAAGGAGGGTGACTTCAAGGTCATCGCCGACGAACTGGGCAGCCAGGTCACCATCGAACGCCTCGAGACCCGGGCGCTGATCGCCATCCAGGGCCCCGAGGCGGCGGGCGTCTTCCAGCACTATGTCCCCGAGGCCGCCGCCATGGTGTTCATGGACGTCCGCCTGCTGACCGGCTTCGGCGTCGACCTGATCGTCTCGCGCTCGGGCTACACCGGCGAGGACGGCTACGAGATCTCGGTCCCGGGGCCGGCGGCCCACGACGTCTGGAACACGCTGCTCTCCGACCCCCGCGTGAAGGCCATCGGCCTGGGCGCCCGCGACAGCCTTCGCCTGGAGGCGGGCCTGCCGCTCTACGGCCACGACCTCGACGAGACCACCTCGCCGGTCGAGGCCGACCTCACCTTCGCCATCAACAAGAACCGCCGCGAGCAGCGCGATTTCCCTGGCGCGTCGCGGATCGCCAAGGAACTGGCCGAGGGTCCGCCACGCGTCCGCGTCGCGCTCAGGGTGCTCGAAGGCGCGCCGGCCCGTGAAGGCGCCGAGATCGCCGACGCGGCGGGCGCGATCATCGGCGTCGTCACCTCCGGCGGCTATTCCCCGGTCCTGAAGGGCGCCATCGCGCTGGGCTTCGTCACCCCCGGCCACTCTGACGTCGGCGCCCCGCTCAAGGTCATTGTCCGCGGCAAGCCCCAGGCCTGCGAGGTCGTCAAAGCCCCCTTCGTGCCGCACCGCTATGTGCGGAAGGCGACCGGATGAACCAACGCGTCTTCCCTCCCCGTGTCATCCCGGTTTTGAATTGCCCCGATAACTTGATCAGAGAGAACCCCATGCGCTTCACCAAGGATCACGAATGGGTCGAGGTCGACGGCGACGTCGCCACCGTCGGCATCACCGCCTACGCCGCCGAACAGCTGGGCGACGTAGTGTTCGTCGAGACCCCCGACGTCGGCAAGACCATCAAGGCCGGCGACGGCTTCGCGGTGGTCGAGAGCGTCAAGGCCGCCTCGGACGTCTACGCCCCGATCAGCGGCCAGGTGGTCGAAGCCAACGCCGCGCTCGGCGACGCGCCCGAGACCGTCAACGCCGCCCCGGAAGCCGCCGGCTGGTTCGCCAAGGTCAAACTCGCCAACCCGGCCGAGGTCGAAGCCCTGATGGATCGCCCCGCCTACGAAGCCTACCTGCAGACCCTCTGATCCCCGCGCGCCGCGCAACTCATTCCAACCACGGATTTCACAGATTGCACGGAAAGGGCGCCGCGCCCGGATCCGCCTCATCCGTGAAATCGGTGAAATCCGTGGTTCTCCTTCCTTCCTGACTCGGATCGCCCATGCGCTACCTGCCCCTGACACCCGATGACCGCGCCCAGATGCTGGGGGTGATCGGCGCGCCCGATATCGACGCCCTGTTCGCCGACGTGCCCGCCGCCGCCCGCAAGCGCGAGTTGTTCGACCTGCCCCGCCGGGCCGGCGAGCTGGAGGTCGAGCGCGAGCTGGGCCTGCTCGCGGCCCGCAACCGGCCGGCCGGCTCGGGCCCGTTCTTCTGTGGCGCAGGGGCCTATCGCCACCATGTGCCGGCCACCGTCGACCACATCATCCAGCGCTCCGAATTCCTCACCAGCTACACCCCCTACCAGCCGGAAATCGCCCAGGGGACTCTGCAGGTGCTGTTCGAATTCCAGACCCAGGTCGCGGCCCTGACCGGCATGGATGTGGCCAACGCCTCGATGTACGACGGCTCCACGGCCTGCGCCGAGGCGGTGATGATGAGCCAACGGGTGACGCGGCGCGAGAAGGCGATCCTCTCCGGCGGCCTGCATCCGCACTACGCCGCCGTCACCCAGACCATCGCCCATGCCGAGGGCATGCACATCGTCCGCCAGGCCGCCGCCCTCGACGCCGAGGCCGCCGTCATCGCGGCCATCGACGCTGAGACCGCCTGCGTCGTGGTCCAGACCCCCAACGTCTTCGGCGTCGTCACCGACGTCACGCGCATCGCCGAGGCGGCGCACGCCGCCGGCGCCCTGCTGATCGTGGTGACCACCGAGGCCGTGTCCTTCGGCCTGCTCAAGTCGCCCGGCGAAATGGGCGCCGACATCGCCGTTGCCGAGGGCCAGTCGATCGGCAATGCGCTGAACTACGGCGGCCCCTACATCGGCCTCTTCGCCTGCCGCGAAAAGCTGGTCCGCCAGATGCCGGGCCGGCTCTGCGGCGAGACCATCGACGCTCAGGGCCGCCGCGGCTACGTGCTGACGCTATCGACCCGCGAGCAGCACATCCGCCGCGAGAAGGCGACCTCCAACATCTGCACCAACTCCGGCCTCTGCGCGCTGGCCTTCACCATCCATCTTTCGCTGTTGGGCGAAGTGGGGCTGCGCCAGATGGCGGCGCTGAACCACAGCCGGGCGCGCGAACTCGCGGCCGCGCTGGGCGGCGTGGTCGAGGTTCTGACGCCGCGCTTTTTCAACGAGATCGCGGTGCGGGTGCCCAAGCGCGCCGGGGACGCTTCGTCCGTGGTCGAAGCGTTGCTGACCGACGGCATCGTGGCCGGCGTCCCCTATTCGCGGCTCGACCCGCACGCCGGCCTGGACGACATCCTGCTGCTGGCCTGCACCGAGACCACCACATCTGAGGATATCGCGGCCCTGTCTGCCGCCCTGAAGCGGAGGCTCGGCCAATGACCATGAACAGCGTGGGCCGGCCCACCGCCCCTAACGCCGCCGCAAATGGCGCCGAAGGCTTCGCCTCGCTCACCGGCGCCCGCGGCCTGTTGCAGGACGAGCCGCTGCTGTTCGAGCTGGGCGGCTGGGACAAGACAGGCGTCGACTTCGATGCGCCCGACCACGACGCCTCGGACCTCGGCGACCTGGTCCGCGCCGCGCCGATCGGTCTGGCCGGCCTCTCCGAGCCGGAGACCATGCGCCACTACGTGCGCCTGAGCCAAAAGAACCACGCCATCGACCTGGCGCTCTATCCGCTGGGCTCGTGCACCATGAAGCACAACCCGCGGCTCAACGAAAAAATGGCTCGCCTCGCTGGTTTCGCCGACCTGCACCCGTTGCAGCCGGTCTCGACGACGCAGGGCGCGCTGGAGCTGATCGACCGCCTGGCGCACTGGCTGAAGACGCTGACCGGCATGCCCGCCGTCGCCATGACGCCAAAGGCCGGCGCCCACGGCGAGCTGTGCGGCCTGCTCTGCATCCGCGCCGCCCACGAGGCCGCGGGCCACGGCCACCGCCGCCGGGTTCTGGTGCCGACCTCCGCCCACGGCACCAACCCCGCCACCGCCGCCTTCGTCGGCTACTCCGTCGAGGAGATCGCCCAGACCGCCGACGGCCGCGTCGATCTCGCCGACCTGGAAGCCAAGCTCGGCCCCGACGTCGCCGCCATCATGGTGACCAACCCCAATACCTGCGGCCTGTTCGAACGCGACGTGATCGAGATCGCGCGCATTACGCACGCGCACGGGGCGTACTTCTATTGCGACGGAGCCAACTTCAACGCCATCGTCGGCAAGGTCCGCCCCGGCGACCTCGGCGTCGACGCCATGCATATCAACCTGCACAAGACCTTCTCGACGCCCCACGGCGGCGGCGGTCCCGGCGCCGGCCCTGTGGTCCTCTCGGCGGCCCTCGCCCCCTTCGCGCCGGCCCCCTGGGTCGTCCACGGCCCGGACGGCCTGACCCTGGTCGAGGAAGCCAAGGACCAGGCGGCCCAGGCCTTCGGCCGCATGTGCGCCTTCCAGGGCCAGATGGGCATGTTCGTCCGCGCCTATGCCTACATGCGCAGCCACGGCTCGGACGGCCTGCGCCAGGTGGCCGAGGACGCGGTGCTGAACGCCAACTACATCAAGGCCATGCTTTCAGCCGAGATGACGCCGGCCTTCCCGGACGGGCCCTGCATGCACGAGGCCCTGTTCGACGACCGCTGGCTGGACGGCACGGGCGTCAGCACGCTCGACTTCGCCAAGGCGATGATCGACGAGGGCTTCCACCCGATGACCATGTACTTCCCGCTGGTCGTGCATGGCGCGATGTTGATCGAGCCTACGGAGACCGAGTCCAAGCGCGAGCTGGACCGGTTCTGCGAGGCGCTCCTGGCGCTGGCCCGGGCGGCCAAGGCGGGCGACGCGCAGCGCTTCACCGGCGCACCCTACCTGGCCCCGCTCAGCCGGCTCGACGAGACGCTCGCGGCCCGCAAGCCGAAGCTGACGTGGCGCCCCGAACACGACGCGACACCGGCCGCGGAATAGCGAGCTCGCCTGTGAGGCGAGGTTTTCGTGTCTGGTATGCATCGCCAGTGTGTCTCCGGCGCCATCCGCCAGCGAATTGAGAATCTGAGCGAGATTTAACGCCGATGGCGCCTTTACGATTGAAAGGTGCGTTCGCATATCAGGTTTGCGCAGCGGCGGTTCGGCCTCCCCTTTGAGTCGTGCGCGCGCTCCCAGGTTCAGATTCCAGTGACTTTCGCCATGCCCTCTCTGCGCGTTTACCGCGCCTCCGACGAGTTTGCCCGCGAGCTAGCCGCACGCGTGGCCCGCTGGCTGCTGATCGGATTGGGGCTGGTCCTGATGCTGGCGGCCCTGCCGCTGGTCGCGCTGCCGGGGCACCTCGGCCTGCCGCTGATGGTGGTCGGGCTGATGATCGTGCTGCGTAACTCGTTCAGCGCCAAGCGCCGGTTCCTGCGCATGCAGCGGGCCCACCCGAACATGGTGTTCCCGATCCGCCGGCTGATGCGCCGCGAGCCGGAGATCGTTCAGGTGTTCTGGCAGCAGTACCTCCGCGTCGAGCGTCTGGTCCTGCCGCGTCGGGCGCGTTTCGCGGTTAGAGCCCGCCGCCACCTTAAGCGGCGCTTTCAGCGCAAAGCCGTCTAGGCTTCCCGCCACCCGCCAGAATCAGAAACGCCCCGAGAGCGATCTCGGGGCGTTTCGTTTTTTGGATTGGGCGCGGAACTCTACTGCAGCTTGACCGCCATCTGACCGATCGCAGCGTCGATCAGCGGATCGGACTTGGCGCCAGCGATGCGGCTGATGAGCACCTGTTCGGCGAGTTGCGCGGCGAGCTCGCCGGCGGCCGCCTTCACCTCTGCGGCGGCCTGAGCCTCGGCGGTGGCGATGCGGCGCTCGGCCAGCTGGCCACGGCGTTCGATCTGTTCCGCCAGGCGCGCCTGGGCCTCGACCTGCATGCGCTCGGCCTGGTCCTGCGCGTTAGCCAGGATCTCGGCGGAGTGCTTCTCGGAGGCTTCCCGGTCGGCCTGGATGCGGGCCAGCAGGGCCTGGGCCTCCTCACGCAGCCGGTTGGCCTCGTCGAGTTGGCCTCGGACCTTGTCGCCCGCGTCGCCCAGGGCCTTCCAAGCGAGCTTGTGCACGCCCGCAAGGACCAGGACGCCCAGGAAGACCACGAAGGCGACGCCGACCCAGAAGTGGGCGTCTCTAATCAGTTCCATGGTTCTCAGGATCCTCTGGCCGCGGTCGCCAGCTCGGCGGCGGTGGCCGCCTTGCCAGTGAGCTTGCCGACAATTGCACCGGCCGCCTCGCTGGCGATCGAGGCGACGTTGGCCATGGCGGCGTCACGGGCCTTACCGATGCGGGCTTCGGCTTCGGCGGCTTTTTCAGCGAGCTTGGCTTCTTCCACCGCCAACCTGGCGGTGACTTCGGCCTGAGCCTTGGCGCGCGCCTCGGCGGCCACCCGTTGCGCCGCGGCGCGGGCTTGGGCGGTTTCAGCGGCGGCGGCCTGGGCTTGCGCCTCGGCCTCGTCCTTCAGCCGGCGAGCGTCGGCGATGTCACCGCTGATCTTGTCCTCACGCGCGTCGATCGTTCCCCCGACGCGGGGAGCCGCGAACAGGCGAATGAACAGTAGCATGACGACGAAGATCGCCAGGAACCAGATGATCTGGCCCGGCCACCACTGGAGGTCGAACTGCGGCAGGCCGGAGGAAGCGCCTTCCGCCGGGGCCGTGCTCTCTTGGGTCTGGGTCGCCATTGGCGATCAGTCTCTAAGAGGCCCGGCTTAGGAGCCGAACAGGATGATCAGCGAGACCACGAAGGCGAACAGGCCCATGGTTTCGGTCAGGGCCATGCCGAGGAACAGCATGGTCTGCTGGCTCGCGGCGCCGGCCGGGTTGCGGATGGCGGCTTGCAGGTAGGAGCCGAACAGGATGCCGAGGCCGACACCGGCTCCGATCATACCCATGGCGGCAAGGCCCGCGCCGATCAGCTTGGCGGAGGCGGCGAAGTCGATGACTTGGGCGGCGGTGGTCGGGTTCATGGAATAGTCCTTTGTCGAAAGTCAGATTGAGTTAGTGGCCGTGACCGAAGTTCACGACCTCGTTGAGATAGACGGTGGCCAGCGCCGCGAAGACGAAGGCCTGCAGGATCGCCACGACGAGTTCCAGGCCGCTGAGGGCCACGATCATCGTGAAGGAGAGCGCGCTGGGAATGAAAGCCAGCGTCGCAAGGCCACCGGACAGCGCCACGATGCCCAGCGCCACCACGAAGGAGCCGAAGAGGCTCATCACCACGTGGCCCCCCAGCATGTTGCCGAAGAGGCGCATGGCCAGCGTCACGGGCCGCACGAAGTAGGAGATCATCTCGATCGGGACCATGAAGATCAGCAGCGGGAGCGGCATGCCGCCCGGCGCGAAGATGCCGAGGAACTTCGGCCCGTGCTTCACGAAGCCCAG
>JANYET010000068.1 GCA_025359785.1 Alphaproteobacteria bacterium
GTCTCGGCAAAAATCCCACGCAAGTTCCAGCCCCGCGCAGCCGCCTACGCGACGATGCTTTGCGCAGAGTGGTCTTGAGGCGCTGGCGGCGGGCAAATTGTTGCGCTGAAAATTGCGTCGTCCGAGTTTTTACACAGCCTCAGTCTGAAGCCCCCTACCCCGCCTCATAATTCAAAATCGGCCCCAGCCACTTCTCCGCCGTGGCCACGTCCCAGCCCTTGCGCCGCGCATAGTCGGCGACCTGGTCCTTCTCGATCCGGCCGACGCCGAAATAGTGGCTCTCCGGGTGGGCGAAGTAGAGGCCTGAGACCGCCGCCGTCGGGTACATGGCGAAGCTCTCGGTGAGGTTGAGGCCCGTGGCGGTCTCGGCGTCCAGCAGCTTGAACAGCGTCGCCTTTTCCGTGTGGTCGGGCTGGGCCGGATAGCCGGGCGCGGGACGGATGCCGCGGTACTGCTCGGCGATCAGGGCGTCGATGTCGAAGGGCTCGTCCGGCGCATAGCCCCAGAGCTCGGTGCGCACGCGGCGGTGCAGCGCCTCGGCGAAGGCTTCGGCCAGGCGGTCGGCCAGCGCCGCGGCCATGATCGCCGAATAGTCGTCGCCCTTGTCCTTGAAGGCCTTGGCGATCTCGGCCTCGCCGTGGCCGGCGGTGACCGCGAAGCCGCCGATCCAGTCGGGCCGCGTGCCGACGGGTGCGATGAAGTCGGCCAGGGCGACATTGGCGCGGCCGCCGTCGGCCTGGCTTTTGTCCTTCGCCATCTGCTGGCGCAGGCTGTGCAGGCGCGCGAGCTCGGTGGTGCGCGTCTCGTCGGTGTAGAGCACCACGTCGTCGCCGTCGGCGTTGGCCGGCCAGAAGCCCACCACGCCCTTCGCCTCGAACCACTTCTGCCCGATGATCTGCTGCAGCATCACCTGGGCGTCCTTGAAGAGGTCGGACGCGGCCTCGCCGACCACGTCGTCCTCCAGGATCTGTGGGTATCGCCCGATCAGCTCCCAGCTGGCGAAGAACGGCGACCAGTCGATGTGGCGCGCCAGGTCGGCCAGGTCATAGGCCTCGAAGGTGCGCGTGCCGGTGAAGCTGGGCTTCGGCGGCTCATAGGCCGTCCAGTCCGGCGTGAAGGCGTTGTCGCGCGCCTCGGCCAGGGAGGCGCGGGCGCGCTTGTCCTGGCCGCGGGCGAAGGCCTCGCGCACCTTGACGTAGTCGGCCTTGGTCTCGGCCATCAGCCGGTCGCGCTCGGTGGGGGACAGGAGGCCCGAGACCACGCCCACGGCGCGGCTCGCGTCCAGCACATAGGTCGTCTGGGAGCCCTTGTACTTGGGCTCGATCTTCACGGCCGTGTGGGTCTTGCTGGTGGTGGCGCCGCCGATCAGCAGCGGGATGGTCATCCCGCGGCGCTCCATCTCGCCGGCCACATAGGCCATCTCGTCGAGGCTGGGGGTGATCAGGCCGGAGAGGCCCACCATGTCGACGCCGTGGGCCACCGCCTCGTCCAGGATGCGGTCGGCCGGGACCATGACGCCCAGGTCGATGACCTCGTAGTTGTTGCACTGCAGGACCACGCCCACGATGTTCTTGCCGATGTCGTGGACGTCGCCCTTGACAGTGGCCATCAGGATCTTGCCCGCCGCGACGCGCGGCTGGCCCTCCTTCTCGGCCTCCATGAAGGGCATCAGGTAGGCGACGGCCTGCTTCATCACCCGGGCCGATTTCACCACCTGCGGCAGGAACATCTTGCCCGAGCCGAACAGGTCGCCGACCACGTTCATGCCGTCCATCAGGGGGCCTTCGATGACGTGCAGCGGGCGGACGGCCTGGCTGCGCGCCTCCTCGGTGTCGTCCTCGATGAACTGGGTGACGCCGTTCACCAGGGCGTGGGTGATCCGCTGCCCGACCGTGCCCTCGCGCCAGGTCAGGTCCGGCCCCTTGGCCTCGGATTTTCCGCCTTTGTATTTCGGCGCGAGTTCCACCAGCCGCTCGGTGTTGGACAGCTCCGGATGGCGCTGCGGCCGGTTCTGGATGACGTCCTCGACGGCCTCGCGCAGCTCCTGCGGGATCGTGTCGTAGACCTGCAGCTCGCCGGCGTTGACGATGCCCATGTCCATGCCCGCGGCGATGGCGTGATAGAGGAAGACCGAGTGGATCGCGCGCCGCACCGGCTCGTTGCCGCGGAAGCTGAAGCTGACGTTGGAGACGCCGCCGCTGATGCGGGCGTGCGGCAGGGTCGCCTTGATCGCCCGGCAGGCGTCAATGAAATCAACGGCGTAGTTGTTGTGCTCGTCGATCCCGGTGGCCACCGCGAAGATGTTCGGATCGAAGATGATGTCTTCCGGCGGGAACCCCACCTGCTCGGTGAGGATCTTGTAGGCCCGCTGGCAGATCTCGATCTTGCGGACCGCCGTGTCGGCCTGACCCACCTCGTCGAAGGCCATCACGACGACGGCGGCGCCATAGCGCAGGCAGGCGCGGGCCTGTTCGATGAACTTGGCCTCGCCCTCCTTCATCGAGATCGAGTTGACGATCGCCTTGCCCTGCACGCAGCGCAGGCCCGCCTCGATGACCTCCCACTTCGATGAGTCGATCATCACCGGCACCCGGGCGATGTCCGGCTCGGCGGCGATCAGGTTCAGGAAGGTGACCATGGCCGCCTGCCCGTCCAGCAAGCCCGCGTCCATGTTGACATCCAGCACCTGGGCGCCGGCGTCCACCTGCTGGCGCGCGACGCTGAGGGCCTCGGAATATTCCCCGGCCTCGATCAGCTTACGGAATTTCGCCGACCCCGTGACGTTGGTCCGCTCGCCGATATTGATGAAAATAGGTCGCATGGCTCTCTAAATACCGCTCATCCCCGCGAACGCGCGGACCCAGGTTCTTTTCGTTCCGCTGTAGGCCAAACCACGGATTTCACGGATTTCACGGATTGCGGGAAGACTGGCTCGCGCCTCTTTCTTGGAATCCGTGAAATCCGTGAAATCCGTGGTTCAAAGCCTGGGTCCCGCCTTCGCGGGGATGAGCGGATTAAGCAAGCTCGAACGGCTCCAGCCCGGCCAGCCGCATGGCGGTGGGCCGTTCGGGCACAGGGCGCGGCGCCAAGCCCCGCACCGCGTCGGCCACGTGTCTGATGTGATCCGGCGTGGTCCCGCAACAGCCGCCCAGGATGTTGACGATCCCCTGTTCGGCCCAGTCGTGCAGCTGGTGGCCGGTCTGGTGCGGCTCCTCGTCGTACTCGCCCATGGCGTTGGGCAGGCCGGCGTTCGGATAGGCCGAGACCAGGGTGTCGGCGATGCGGCTGAGCTCGGCGATGTGCGGCCGCATCAGGTCGGCGCCCAGGGCGCAGTTCAGGCCGACCGCGAACGGCTTGGCGTGCCGCACCGAGTTCCAGAACGCCTCCACCGTCTGGCCGCTCAGCGTGCGGCCCGAGCGGTCGGTGATGGTGCCGCTGATCCAGATGGGCAGCGGCTCATAGCCCTCGTCGGCGATGTCGAGGATCGCCTTGATCGCGGCCTTGCAGTTCAGCGTGTCGGTGATGGTCTCGACCAGGAACAGATCGACGCCGCCGTCGTGCAGGGCGATCACCTGCTCGCGGTAGGCCTGATAGACCTGCTCGAAATTGACCTTGCGCGCGCCGGGGTCGTTCACGTCGGAGCTCATCGACAGCATGACCGGCAGCGGGCCGATGGAGCCGGCGACAAAGCGCGGCTTGTGCGGCTCCCTGGCGGTCCAGCGGTCGGCGACTTCGCGGGCGATCCGCGCGCCGGCCAGGTTCATGTCACGCACGGCGGCCTCTTGGGCGTATTCACCCTGGCCGATCGAGGTCGACGAGAAGGTGTTGGTCTCGCTGATGTCGGCGCCGGCCGCGTAGTAGGCGTCATGCAGCTCGCCGACGATGTCCGGCCGCGTCAGGCACAGGATGTCGTTGTTGCCCTTCATCTGGCCGTCGTGATGCTTGAACCGCTCGCCGCGATAGTCGTCTTCGGACAGCCCACGCTTCTGGAACATCACGCCCCAGGACCCGTCGAGGATCAGCACGCGCTCCTTCGAGGCGGCCTTCAGCGCCGCGATACGTTCGGCCCGGCTCATGGAAGGGGTGGTCACGCCGCGGCCTCCGTGGCTTTCGGAGTTTCCGGTTCGCGCACACCCAGCACCCGGCAGATCGCATAGGTCAGGTCGGCGCGGTTGAGCGTGTAGAAGTGGAAGTCGGAAAAGCCCTCCTCCGCCAGCCGCGCGCACATCTCGGTCGCCACGGAACAGGCCAGCAGCCGGCGCGTCTCCGGATCCTTGTCCAGGCCGTCGAACAGGTTGCCCAGCCAGGCCGGCAACTGGATGCCGATCGGGCCGGCCATCTTCTTCAGGCCCTTGAAGTTGGTCACCGGCATGATGCCCAGCGAAACCGGTATCATGATACCGGCCCCGCGCACCCGGTCCATGAACCGCAGGAAGCCTTCGATGTCGTAGAAGAACTGGGTGATCGCCCGCGTCGCGCCGGCGTCGACCTTGGCCTTGAGCACGTCGATGTCGTGGTCGATGCCCGGGCTCTCCGGATGGACGTGCGGATAGAGCCCGACGCTGACCTCGAAGTCGCCGATCGCGCGGATGCCGGCGGTCAGTTCGGTGGCGTTGGCGTAGCCGTCGGCGCGCGGCGAATAGGCCCCGCCGATCTGGCCGGGCGGGTCGCCGCGCAGGGCCACGATGTGGCGGATACCGGCGTCCCAGTAGTCCTGGATCACCTCGTCCACCTCGCCGCGGCTGGCCTCGACGCAGGTCAGGTGCGCGGCCGGCCGAAGCGTCGTCTCCTTCAGCATCCGCAGCACCGTGCGGTGCGTCCGGTCGCGGGTCGAGCCACCGGCGCCATAGGTCACCGACACGAAGGTCGGATCCAGCGGCTCCAGCCGGCGGATCGCCTCCCACAGGGTCTCCTCGGCCTCGGGCGTTTTCGGCGGCGAGAATTCGAAGGAGACGCCGGGCCGCAGGCTCGCGCCACCGGCGCGAGCGATGGGGCCCAGGACGTTGTCGCCGAAGTCCGACTGACGGCGTCTCATCCTGCTTCGCTCCTGACAGGAGCTTCGCAGGATTTCGCGATGAAGCCTTCGTAGCTTTGGCGAAGTAGGCTCATGCCGCGCTCCTCTGGCGTTCGCGGCCGCGTTCGGCGGTCCATATCTTGACGGTAAGTCCGGCCTTGTCGGCCGGCGGCAGGGTGGTGACCTGCAGGTTGTGCAGGCCGGCGTCGGCCAGCCAGCGGGCCATCTCCGGATCGGGGAAGCCCAGGCGCCGATGCTGATGCTGCTCGCGAAGGAACTCGAGCCGGTGCGGTGCGAAGTCAGCGATGATCAGCCGCCCGCCGCCCGCGACGATCCGCGCGGCTTCCTTCACCGCCGCGGCCGGGTCGGCCAGATAGTGCAGCACCTGATGGACGACCACCAGATCGGCGCTCTCGCCCGGCAGGCGCGTGGCGAAGATGTCGCCGTGGCGCAGCTCGCAGCGCTCAAGGCCCGCCTCGGTCACCCGATTGCGGGCGAGGTTCAGCATCTGTTGCGACAGGTCGAGACCCAGCGCCATTTCGGCCTGCGGAGCCAGCAGGGTCAGCATCCGGCCGGTGCCACTGCCCAGGTCCACCAGCCGCTTGAACGAACCCGGTCCGGCGGCGGCCAGGATCGCGGCCTCGACATCGGCGTCCGATACATAGAGCGAGCGGATCTCGTCCCAGCGCGCGGCGTTGCGCGCGAAATATTCCCCGGCGTCGGTCGCCCGCTCAGCCCAGACCGCCGAAAGCCGCTCGGCGTCGCGTTGCAGGATCGGATCGGCCGGATCGATGCGCGCCAGCACCTCGCCCACCAGTTCGCCGCCGCGGCCCGTTCCGGTCAGCCGATAGAACACCCAGGCGCCGTCCGGAAAACGCTCCACCAGGCCCGCGTCGGCCAGCAGCTTTAAGTGTCGGGAAACCCTTGGCTGGCTTTGATCCAGCACCCGGCAAAGTTCGAGGACCGCTAGCTCCTCGCGCGCCAAAAGGGCTAGGATGCGTAGCCGCGAGGGTTCCCCCGCCGCGCGCAGCACCTCCACCGCCTGATTTGCCGTAAGCGTCATCGACCACATAAAGATATCTTTATGTCTTTATGTCAAGCCTCTGGCGATCAGGTGGCCTGGGGCGGTTCCGGCGGCTGCCACAGCTCGATCTTCACGCCCGCCGGATCCATCAGCCAGCCGAAACGGCCGTACTCGTCGTCGGTCGGCTCGCCCACCGGCTCGACACCCTCGGCTTTCGCCCGGGCGAGCACGCCCGCCAGGTCGTCGACGATGAAGTTGATCATGAAGGGCGAGGTCGAGGGATCGAGGTATTCGCTGGAGGCGGGGAAAACGCTCCAATTGGTCATGCCCCCCGCCGGATGCCGCCACATCGCGCCGCCCCAATCGCTGATATCGAAGCCCAGCACGCGGGCATACCAATCCTGCACCGCCTTGGGGTCCGCCGCCTTGAAGAACACCCCGCCGATCCCGAGCACCTTGGCCATGCGGCCCTCCTTGAGCTAGTTCGCCACTGGACTGGCCACGGGCTGACCCGCCAGGAAGCGTTGCACGTTGTCGATCGCCTGAGCCACCATCAAAGGCACCGCTTCGTTGCTGGACCCGGCGGTGTGGGGCGTCAGCACCACGCCAGGCACATCCGCCCAGAGCCCGGCCGGGGTCGGCTCCTCGGCGAAGACATCGAGCGCCGCGCGCCATAGCCGTCCATCCTTCAGCGCCTGGCGCAAGGCGGGCTCGTCGATCAGCGAGCCTCGGCCGACATTGACGATCATGCCCTTCGCGCCCACCGCCTCGATCACCTCGGCGGAGATCAGGCCACGGTTGGCCGCCTCGGCCCGCGCACAGACCACCAGGATGTCGCTGGCCTCCGCGAGCGCCAGCAGGCTCTCGGCCCGCGGCCAGGGTGCGGCCTTGGCGCTGGGCGACCACCACTGCACCGACAGCCGGAACGCCTCGGCGCGACGGGCGACCGCGGCGCCGATGTGGCCCAGGCCCACGACGCCCAGGGTCCGGCCACCGAGGCTGGGTTGCGAGCCAATCCGTTCCTCCTGCACCCAGCCACCCTCGCGCACCTTGCGGTCGAGGGTCGGGATGTTGCGCCACGCCGCCAGCATCAGGCCGATGGCGTGGTCGGCGACATCCTCGGCATTCAGGCCGCGCGCGTGCGTGACCTCGATGCCGTTCGCCCGGCACCAGCCCACGTCGATCCCGTCGTAGCCGACGCTGACGCAGGCGATGAGACCCAGCGCCGGGAGCGTCCCCAGGAACGCCGGTGTCAGCGCCACTTCGCCGGCGTGGACGATGCTGCGAACCCGCCCGCGCTGTTCGTCGGTCAAGTCCCAGGCCCGCGCCGTGAACAGACCGCCGCCTTGAAAAGCGGGCTCCAGCACCGTCAGGAACGGGACGGCGATCAGGGCGAGCGGCTCGGACATGGGCGACGGAATTCCTTGGGCGCCCCTCTCCTATAGCGAGCCTCGCGTCATCCGCCCAAGCTTGACTTGGCGGACGCCGCTGGCCACTAAAGCTGCCGGTGGGCGGCGCGGCGGCCAGAAAATACGCCCCACCAGTGCTCCGTCAGCCGCATCGCGGCCGACGGCCCAGCGGTCGCATGACCGCATCGCCAGCCGTTTTGCGAACTCATCATGACCGCCAAAAGCCCGCCCCGGAGCACGCTCTGGGGCCAAAGCGATTTCCTCCGCCTCTGGGGCGCCCAGACGGTGTCCGACTTCGGCGCGCGGATCACCCGCGAGGGCTTGCCGATGATGGCCGTGATGGCGCTCGCCGCCACACCCGGGCAACTCGGTCTGCTTTACGCCATGACCAGCGGACCGGCGCTGGTCATCGGGTTGGCGTGCGGCGACTTCGTGGACCACGCCGCGCGCCGGCCGATCCTGATCGCCACCGATCTGGTCCGCGCGCTCATCCTGATCACCCTGCCGCTGGCCGCCTGGCTGGGCTTGCTCAGCATGCTGCAGGTCTACGTCGCTGCGGCCCTGGTCGCCTCCGCCAGTGTGCTCTTCGACATCGCCGACCACGCCTATCTGCCGGGTCTGGTGGGCAAGGACCTGGTCACCGACGCCAACGCCAAGCTCAGCATCACCGAGTCGGTCGCCGAGATGGGCGGACCGGCTCTGGCCGGCATCCTCTTCCAGTGGCTGACCGCGCCCATCGCCGTGGTGGTGAACGCGGGCACCTACATCGTCTCGGCGATCCTGCTCGCGCGTATCAAGACACCCGAACCGCCGCGCGACACCGCGCGCAAGCGGCGCGGCTGGATCGATGGGGTGGTCACGGGCGCGCGGACCGCGTGGGAGGAGCCCCGCCTGCGGATCATGTTGATCCAGACCGGGATCGGCGGCCTGTTCGGCGGCTTCTTCGGTGCGCTCTACATCGCCTTCGTGCTGCGCGGCCTGGGCCTTAACCCAGCCCTGCTTGGCCTTGGCATCGCCACCGGCGGCGTGGGCGCCTTGGCGGGCTCGCTGCTCGCCCAACCCATGGCCCGCTGGCTGGGCGTAGGCCCCGCCATCTGCGTCTCGGGCGGCCTCTCGGCGCTTGGAACCATGATCGTGCTGCTGGCGCCGACCAGTCCGACCGGCGCCATGGCCTGCCTGGTGGTCTCACAGTTCCTCGGCGACGCCTTCGGGGTGGTCCCGCTGATCCTGGCCGGCAGCCTGCGCCAGATCATCCTGCCGCAGACCCTGCTGGGACGCGTCGGGGCGACCTTCCGGGCGCTGGGCGGCGGCACAGCGGTGGTCGGCGCCCTGATCGGCGGCGCGCTGGGCGGCGCCTTCGGCATGCGCGCGACCCTGCTGGCCGCCATAGCCGGCCTGCTGATCGGCCCCGTGCTGGGGGCGTTCTCACCGCTCTGGAAGGTAAAGACGATGCCGGCCGATTAGGGCGGAGACCCCTGTGCGAGCGCCGCCCCCGTTTACCGCGTGAACTTCTGGAACTTGATCCTGTGGGGGATCAGGCTGTCGGCGCCCAGGCGGCGCTTCTTGTCCTCTTCGTAGGCCTCGAAGTTTCCCTCGAACCAGTCGACCTGGCTGTCGCCCTCGAAGGCCAGGATGTGGGTCGCGAGCCGGTCCAGGAAGAAGCGGTCGTGGCTGATCACCACGGCGCAGCCTGCGAAGTCTTCCAGCGCCGATTCCAGGGCGCCGAGAGTTTCCACGTCCAGGTCGTTGGTCGGCTCGTCGAGCATCAGGACATTGCCGCCGGCCGACAGCGTCTTGGCCAGGTGCACGCGGTTGCGCTCTCCGCCCGACAGCAGGCCCACCTTCTTCTGCTGGTCGGCCCCCTTGAAGTTGAAGGTGCCGACATAGGCGCGGCTGGGGATTTCCTTGCCGCCCACCTTCATGATGTCGTTGCCACCGGAGATTTCCTCCCAGACGTTCTTGCTGGGATCCAGCGTGTCACGGCTCTGGTCGACGTAGGTCAGCTTCACGGTCTCGCCCAGGCGGACCGAGCCCGCGTCCGGCGTTTCCTGACCGGTGATGATTTTGAACAGCGTCGATTTGCCCGCCCCGTTGGGCCCGATGACACCCACGATGCCGCCCGGCGGCAACTTGAAATTCAGGTCCTTGAACAGCTGCTTGTCGCCATAGGCCTTCTCGACCCCGGTCACCTCGATGACCATCTGACCCAGGCGCGGGCCGGGCGGAATCTGGATCTGGGCGAAGGTCTGTTTGGCGTTGTCCGACGCGTTCTGCAGGTCCTCGAAGGCCGCGAGACGGGCCTTGGACTTGGAGCGCCGGGCGCTCGGCGAAGACCGCACCCAGGCCAGCTCCCGGTCGATCGCGCGCTTCTTGCCGGCCTCTTCGCGTTCTTCCTGCGCGATCCGCTTGGTCTTGGCCTCCAGCCACGAGGAGTAGTTGCCCTCGTGCGGCAGGCCCTTGCCGCGATCGAGTTCCAGCGTCCACTTGGTCACCTGATCCAGGAAGTAGCGGTCGTGGGTGACCAGGATCACGCAGCCCGGGAAGTCCTCGAGGTGGTGCTGCAGCCAGGCCACGCTTTCGGCGTCCAGGTGGTTGGTGGGTTCGTCCAGCAGCATCATGTCCGGCTTGGACAAGAGCAGCCGCGCGAGGGCCACGCGGCGACGTTCACCGCCCGACAGCTTGTCCACCGGCCAGTCGTTGGGCGGGCAGCGCAGCGCGCCCATGGCCATCTCGATGCGGCTGTCGATGTCCCAGAGGTCGCCGGCGTCCAGTTTCTCCTGGAGCGCGGTCATCTCCTCCATCAGTTCGTCGCTGTAGTCTTCGCCCAGCCGGGTCGCGATGGCGTTGTATTCGTCGAAGAGCTTCTTCTCCTCGCACCAGGCGATGACGTTGGCCCAGACGTCGAGCGCATCATCCAGCTTCGGCTCCTGCTCCAGGTAGCCGCGCTTGACGCCATCGGCGGCGAAGGCCTCGCCCTGGAACTCCTTGTCGATCCCGGCCATGATCTTCAGCAGCGTCGACTTGCCCGAGCCGTTGACGCCCACGACGCCGATCTTGGCGTCCGGATAGAACGACAACCAGATGTCCGAAAAGGTCTTCTTCGGCGCGCCGGGGAAGGCCTTGGTCAGGCCCTGCATCTGATAAATGTATTGCTGCGCCATGGGGCGTCCGCACCGCTCGATTGGAATGACTGGGATTTGAGGCCCCGCAGATAGCGGGCGAGACCCCTCTGCGCAACGGGGCGCGACAACCCGGCGACCTTTGGCGGAACCTTGAGCGCCGCTTTGCGTACTGCTGGCAACGGGTCATCCGGCCCACGACACGCAAAGGAGCAGCCCATGCACAAGGATCAGGTCGAAGGCGCCGCGAAGGACATCTCGGGCTCCGTCAAGGAAGGTATCGGCAAGGCCACGGGCAATGACCGCCTGGCCGCCGAAGGTGCGGGTGAGCGCGTCGCCGGCAAGGTGCAGAAGGCCGTGGGTTCGGTGAAGGACGCCGCCCGCGAAGCCCTGAAGAAGTAGCTTCAGCGTTCGATCCCACGAAGCCGAGGGCCGCGCCGCGAAGCGCGGCCCTCGTTCTATCTGCTCCGTTCCCGCCGGTGAGGATCAGGCTAGAACGTGAAGGTCAGGCGGCCGTAGTAGTAGCCGCCGTTGATCCCGAACGGCGAGAAGGTCGGGTACTGGGTGACGTAGCCGTTGCTATTGGCCGCCAGGAAATCCTGACGCAGCGCCGGGTTCAGCTTGTCCGGGTAGTGGTTGAACAGGTTGTTGGCGCCAGCCGAGACCTTGACCTGATCCGTGACCTTGTAGGCCACCTCCAGGTCGGTGATCAGCGCCTGGCGGATCTTCACCGGGTAGCAGGTGGGCGAACCGGCCAGCGGACAGCCGGTGCGGCTGAGGAAGGCTGACGACTTGCCGTACATCGTCTCCTTCAGATTGACGCTGAGCTTATCCCAGGTCCACAGCGCGCCGCCCACGAAGCGGTAACGCGGCGAGGCCTTTTCCAGGAAGGAGATCGCCGTCTTGTCGAACAGCGAGCCGCCCGCCAGCTGGGCCGGCGGCGGGGCGATCCGGGTCACCTGGGTCCGGTTGTAGTTGGCCGTCCCTGACCAGGCGATGGAACCCCAGGCGCCCATGTCATGGGTGTAGGTGATCACCGCTTCCGCGCCGGCGGTGCGGGTGTCCAGCCCGTTGGTGAAGATGCTGATCCCGGTCTGGGTGACGGTCGGATCGAGGATGTTGCCGTTGGCCAGGATGGCGGCGCGCACCGCCGGGAAGTTGATCGCCCCGCCGGAGCCGAACAGCGTGCCGGAGCCCACGATGCGGTCCTTCACGATGATGTCGTAGGCGTCGAAGGTGGCGGTGACGCCGTGGCCCGGATGCAGCACGACGCCCAGGCTGTAGTTCTCTGACTTCTCGGGCTTCAGACCGTTGACGCCCACCAGCTTGGCGGCGGCCGAGTTGGGCGGCAGCTGCACGATGGCCGAAGTCGGCGAGACGTTGGTGGCCGAATAGTATTCCTCGAGCAGGGTCGGCGCCCGGAAGCCGGTCGAGGCGGTGCCACGCACCGCCACCACGTCGTTGAAGTCATAGCGCCCCGTGCCCTTGACCACGGTCGTGCCGCCGAAGTCGCTGAAGTCCTCATAGCGGACGGCGAAGTCGAGCTTCAGCTTTTCCCAGGGCTGCAGGGCGACGTCGGCATAGACCGCGGTGTCGTTGCGGCTGTGGCTTCCCGCGTCGGTGAGCGCGAAGCCGGGATAGGACTGCGAGCCTTCCTTGTAGCGTGAGGCCGGGTCGCCGGGCTTCAGTTCGAAGGTTTCGCGCCGGTACTCGATGCCGCCGGCCAGGGTCACTGGCTTGAACAGGCCGAGGTCGATGTCCTTCGTCAGGTCAAGCTGGGTGGTCCACTGACTGGCGATGAAGTCGCCGGCGTGGAAGTCGGTGGGCGAGGACCCCGGCGTCGTGGCCGTCGAGGTGTCGATATAGAGGGAACGGTTGATCGAATTCAGCGTGCTGACCGAGGCATGGTCGCGGCCGTAGGTGGTCGCTAGGTCCCAGCTGACGCCGCTGAACTCGCCCTTCAGGCCGAGCGTGTTGGCGAAGTCGTCCTCGGTGATGGATTCCTTCGGGCTGAAGCCGACCGGGCGCGGCAGGCTGCCATCCTTGCCGACCACCAGGTTGGGCACCCGGTAGTTCTCATAGGCCTGACCGAACTTGTGGCCGTAGGTGCCGAAATTGTAGAGTTCCAGGTTCTCACCGAACTTATAGCCGGCGTTGTAGGAGGCGATGTTTAGCCGGTACTCGGCGTCGCCCGCGATGCGGTTTAGGTACGGATAGCCGGGCGTGTTCACCAGGCTCGGATAGCGCGACAGGCTGGAGTTCGAGGCGCTATTGTAGGGAGTGTTCAGCACTCGCGGGTCGATGTCGCCGCGGAAGCTGAAGTCGTGATAGCGCGTCTCGTAGGTGAAGTTGACGTAGGCGTCGGGGATCGGCTTCAGGCCGATATTGAAAGTCGCATCGCCCGTCAGGCCGCCCTGATCCATGTAGTGGCCACCCGACAAAACAACTTCGCCGCCCTCGTCCTTGGACTTCAGGATGATGTTGATGACTCCGGCGATGGCGTCGGTGCCGTACTGGGCCGCGGCGCCGTCCTGCAGCACCTCGATGTGGTCGACGGCGGCCAGCGGAATGTAGTTGAGGTCAGCCGTGGCGCCGCCCTGGAACGCGCCGGCCAGCACGGCCAGGTTGGCGGTGCCGTGGCGGCGCTTGCCGTTGACCAGCACCAGCGCGTGATTGGGGCTGAGGCCCCGCAGCTTGGCTGACAGGGTCAGGTTCGCGGTGTCGCCGCCAAACGCCTGGGCATTGAAGGATGGAATGTTCTGGGCGATCGCCTGGATCAGGTCGGACTGCGCCACGCGGCTGAGCGCCGAGGAGTCCAGAACCTGGATCGGCGCCGGGCTGTCGACCGCCCTGAGGCCGGTGACGCGCGTGCCCGTGACGATGAGCTGATCGACCTCGGAGGCCGCGGCCACGGTGGTGGCGGTCGAGGCCGGCCCGCCGGCGGCTTCAGCCCCATGGCAAGCCAGCGTCAGTACGAAGCCAGAGGCTCCGGCGGCCAGCAGCCGCTTCGAAGAATTCCGCATGATCTATCCCCGTCTCTATCGGTTGTTTTGCCTCCTCACTGAACGTTTTCCCCTGTGGTCTACCCGCACCGCAGCCTCCAGGCCGGCGTCTTCTTACGGTTGAGCTTGCGGAATTGACCGATGGGCGCAATGCGACAGATGTCGCACCCCGGAAACAGAGCGGACATAAAAAGCGCGGCGCCCAAAACCGCGTCAGATGGTCAGATCACGGTCGATCCGCGCGCGTTCGCTGGGCGCCATATCGTCCCCATAAGCCACATCGTCCCCGCAGGCCCCATCGTACCCATAAGACTGGGGCGGGTCAGAAACGCGCCAGCCGATAGCCGACCCCAGGTTCGCTGATCAGCAGCGGCGCCCCGTCTGCCTCTCCGAGCTTCTGGCGAAGCTGGCCCACATAGACCCGCAGATACTGGATGTCGGCCCGATCGCTGCCCCAGACGGCGCGCAGCAGGTCGGCATGGCTGACCGGCCGCCCCAGGTTCACCGCCAGTTCGGCCAGCAGGTCGTATTCCTTGGGCGACAGCTTCAGCGCCTCGCCAGCCTTGGTCACGGTGCGCAGGCCGAAGTCGATCTCCAGGTCACCGGTCCGCACCACCGGCGCCGAGCCCCGCGCCTGGACGGCGTGGCGCAGGCCGGCGCGCAGTCGGGCGAGCAGTTCGTCGACGCCGAACGGCTTCTGCACATAGTCGTCGGCCCCCAGGTCCAGGGCCTGCACCTTCATCGCCTCGGCGTCGCGCGCCGACAGCACCACGATTGGCGTCTGGCCCCCCTCGTGTTGCTTACGGGCCCGGATCTCGGCGATCACCGACAGGCCGTCGCGGTCGGGCAGGCCCAGGTCGAGCAGCACCAGATCCGGCGAATAGTGGGCGAACCAGCGCATCCCCTCCGCCGCCGTGCGCGCCGTCACCGGCCGCAGGCCCGCGGCCTTCAGGGTGGTGGCGAGCGCGGCGTTCAGGCTGGCGTCGTCCTCGATCACCAGGATCGTGGCGGGGTCGGCCGCGCCCGTCATGCCGGCTGGATGGCCGGCCGCGCGACGTTCGGAGCCAGCGGCGCCGACAGCCGCACCCGCGCGCCCTGGCCGCCCGCCAGGTTTTCCGCCTCGACCGAGCCGCCCTGCGCCTCCAGGAAGCCGCGGGCGATAGAGAGGCCAAGGCCGGTCCCCGGCGGGCGGCCGTCGCCGGTCACGCCACGGGAGAACTTCTCGAACATCGGCTCGACGGCGCCGGGAAAGCCCGGCCCCTCATCGACCACCTCGATCCAGCCGGAGCCTTGGCCTGAACCGCTGCGCAGCCAGATCTTCGAGCCGGCCGGCGCATATTTGGCGGCGTTTTCCAGCACATTGGCGAGCGCCGTCTCGAACAGCGAGGCGTCGACCATCAGGGCCTGGGCGTCGGCCGGAACCTCGTTCAGCACCTGGCGGCCCTCCAGCGCCAGCGAAGCGCTGCGCAGCGCTTCGGCGGCCAGCTCGGCGGGTTCGGTCGCCGCGGTCTTGACCACGACCGCCCCGGCGTCGAGCCGGTTCATGTCCAGCAGATTGGCCACCATCACCGACAGCCGCGCCGTCTCCTTCTCAGCCAGCGCCAACAGCTCGCCGCGCGCTTTGGCGTCATGGGTCGTGGCGAACTTCTGCAGGCTCTGCAGGGTAAAGAGCACGGTCGAGAGCGGCGTTTTCAGGTCGTGCGACACGGCGGCCAGCAGGTCCGCCTTCAACCGCTCGCTGGCGGCGTCGACGCGGCTTTCCAGCGCCTGGGCGGCATAGGCCTCCCGGTCCAGCGCCACGGCCAGATAGCCGGAAACGATCTCCACCAGCCGCTCGGGGTTCTCCGGCCGCCCGGCCTCGCCCAGCGAGATCGAGACCCCGATCACCGCCTGCTGCCGCTGCGGTGTCACCACCGGCCAGAAATCATAGGCCGCGGCCTCCACCGGATAGGCCCCGCCGCGGGTCGGCGTGCGCGCGGCCAGCGCCCAGCCCGCCGCCTCGCGGTCGGCCACGCTCAGGTCACCGCCGCCAGCCTGTCCCGCGAGCGCAAGGTCGCTCTCGCCCTGCAGCAGCACCACGGCCGGCGCCTGGAAAAGTCGCGCCAGGGCCTGGGCGCTGGCTTCCGCCGAACCCGCCCCGCCGGTCGCCGCCACCAGGCTGCGAGCCAGCGCCTGCAGGGCGGTCGCCTGGTCGGCGGACGTCCAGGCTTCCATCGCCCGGCGACGCGACTGGGCCGCCACGGCGCTGACGATGCCGGCGGTGATCAGCAGCAGGATCAGCGCCCAGAGGTTGGCCGGGTCGGCGACATGCAGGCTGTAACGGGGCGCGATCAGGAAGAAGTTGAACGCCAGCACCGCCGCCACGGCGGCCGCCAGCGACGGGCCCCAGCCGAAGCTCACCGCGGCGATCACCACCGGCAGGACGAAGATCAACGACAGATTCGGGACCGCCTGCACCTCGTCGACCAGCACGGCGGCCAGGGTCGCCGCCGCCACCATCAGGAACGACAAGGCATAGGCCGCCGCCGGGTGCAGCCGCTCAAAGCGGTGGTCGGCGGCGACGGTCGCTGGAATCTCTGACGACAGGCTCATGGGGGCCTCCCTGAAAGCGTCAAATGCCGCTTCGAACGACGCAAAGAAGGGCGCGTCCTTCTCCGAACGCAAGACCGCAAGCCGGTTGCACCCCTACAACCACATGGGACGTTTATGTCAGACGGCGCGACAAGCCGGTCTCGCTAAGCTGCAGGAACCTGCGCCCCCAATGTCCGCACCCGTGTCGCCATCCTTGTCCGTCGTCGATCCCGACCCTGGCGAGGCCGCCGCCAAGCCGGCGCCGAGACTGCGCACCTTCCTGGGCCTGGCCCTGGGCTCGGCGGGCGTCGTCTACGGCGACATCGGCACCAGCCCGCTCTACGCCTTCAAGGAATCCATCAAGCACCTGGCCCGCCATGGCGGACGCCTCGCCCAGGCCGACGTGGTGGGCGTGATCTCGCTGATGCTGTGGACGCTGATGGTCATCGTCACGCTCAAGTACGTGCTGATCCTGATGCGCTTCGACAACCGCGGCGAGGGCGGCACGCTGTCGCTCATGGCGCTGGTCCAGAAGGCCGGCGGCCGCGCGGCCGGGCTGATCCTGGTTATCGGCATGATCGGGGCGGGCATGTTCTTCGGCGACGCCATCCTGACGCCCGCCGTCTCGGTGCTTTCGGCGGTCGAAGGCCTGGAGATCGTCCAGAGCCTCAGCGGCCGTATCGACCCCTTCGTGCCGGCCATCGCGCTGGTGGTCCTGGTCGGCCTGTTCGCGGTGCAGCGGCGCGGGTCCGGTGGCGTGGGCCGCTGGTTCGGCCCGGTCTGCGTCGCCTGGTTCGCCACCATCGCGGTCCTCGGCCTGATGGCCTTGGTCCGCGCGCCGCAGGTGCTGATGGCGCTCAATCCCTGGCCCGGCCTGATGCTGCTCATCCACCATCCGAAGATCGCGCCCGCCGTGCTCGGCTCGGTGTTCCTCACCGTCACCGGCGCCGAGGCGCTCTATGCCGACATGGGCCACTTCGGCCGCAAGCCCATCCAGTGGACCTGGGTGGCGCTGGTTTTCCCCTGCCTGATCCTCAACTACCTCGGGCAAGGCGCGCTGGTGCTGACCGATCCCGGGGCCATCGAGAACCCCTTCTTCCACCTGGCCCCCGACTGGTTCCAGCTGCCGCTGGTGGTGCTGGCCACCGCCGCCACGGTGATCGCCAGCCAGGCGGTGATCTCCGGCGCCTTCTCGATGACCCAGCAGGCGATCCAGCTCGGCCTGCTGCCCCGGATGACCCTGAAGATCACCTCGGAGTCGCACGCCGGCCAGATCTACGCGCCACAGATCAACTGGATGCTGATGCTGGGGGTCGCCGCCCTGGTGCTCGGCTTCCGCTCATCGGACGCGCTGGCCAATGCCTATGGGGTCTCGGTGATCGGCGCGATGATCACCTCGTCGGTCCTGGCCGTGGTCGCCTTCCACCGCCTGAAGGCCCGGCCGCTCTGGCTGTCACTGCTGGTCTTCTCGCCCTTCCTGACGGTCGAGAGCGCCTTCCTCGTCGCCAACCTCACCAAGGTCGCCCACGGCGGCTATGTGCCCCTGCTGATCGCCTCGGCCATGATCCTCCTGATGTGGACCTGGATGCGCGGTGTCCGACGCGTCGCCAAGGCCGAGCAGAGCGACCTGAAGCTTACCGACGTCCTGCCCATGCTGATGCAGCGCCCGCCGCTGAAGGCCCGCGGCGCGGCGGTGTTCCTGACCTCCGACCCGACCGCCGTGCCGGCCGCCCTGATGCACAACCTCAAGCACAATCAGGTGCTGCACGAGGTCGTCGTCCTGCTGACCGTCAAGGTCGCGTCCCGGCCCCGCGTGCCCGACGCCGAGCGGGTGGAGGTTCACGATCTCGCGCCGGGCTTCAAGGCCATGACCCTGTCCTTCGGCTTCATGGAGACCCCCAACGTCGCCAAGGGCATGAGCCTGGCCCGCGCCAAGGGCCTGAAGTTCGACATCATGCGCACCTCGTTCTTCCTCAGCCGCCGCACCTTGCTGCCGCGCCGCAGCGGCGGGATCGGCCACCTGCTCGACCTGTTCTTCGTCTTCCTGACCCGCAACGCCGTCCGCACCGCCGACTTCTTCCAGATTCCCCCCTCGCGGGTGGTGGAACTCGGCGCGCAGGTGGCGTTCTAGCCCTTCGGGACGGCTGGCGTTTTCCACCGGGCTCGGGTCCAATGCGACGGTCGGAGTCGGGGATTCTCATGCTGAAGACCATCACCCTCGCCGTTGCGCTCGGCGCCCTCGCCACGGCTGCGGCCGCACAGGCGCCGTCGCCGGGCTTCAAGCCTTTCGCCTCGGGCGTCGAGCAGCAGGCGGCCATGCGCGCGGGAACCTTGACCTCCGAGGCGCTGGTCAAGGACTATCTGGCCCGCATCGCCGCCCTCGACCGCGTGGGGCCCAAGCTCAACGCGGTGATCGCGCTCAACCCCCACGCCCTGGCTGACGCCCGCAAAGCCGACGCCGAGCGCAAGGCCGGCCATGTTCGCGGGCCCTTGCACGGCATCCCGGTGCTGCTGAAGGACAACATCGAGTCCGACGACGGCACGGCGACCACCGCCGGCTCGCTGGCGCTGAAGGACAACATCACCCACCGCGACGCGCCGCTGGTCAGGCGGCTGACCGATGCCGGCGCGATCATCCTGGGCAAGGCGAACCTGTCGGAATGGGCCAACTTCCGCTCGACCCACTCGATCAGCGGCTGGACCGGCATCGCCGGCCTGGTCCGCAACCCCTACATGCTCGACCGCACCGCCTGCGGCTCCAGCGCCGGCTCCGGCGCGGCGGTCTCCGCGGGCCTGGTCACCCTGGCCGTGGGCACCGAGACCGACGGCTCGGTCACCTGCCCCGCCGCGATCAACGGGATCGTCGGTCTGAAGCCGACCGTGGGGCTGATCTCGCGCACCTATGTCGTGCCGATCTCGCCGGAGCAAGACACGCCGGGGCCGATGACCCGCACAGTCGCCGACGCCGCCGCCCTGCTGAGCGCCATGGCCGGGACCGATCCCGCCGATCCGGCCACGGGGGACGCCGACCTGCACAAGAGCGACTACACCGCCGGCCTCAACCCCGACGCCCTGCGCGGCGCCCGGATCGGCGTCCTGCGCATGACCCTGGGCCGCTCGCCGCAGACCGACGCGGTGTTCGAAGAGGCCTTGGCGGCGCTGAAAAAGGCCGGCGCGGTGCTGGTCGAGGTGAAAGGCCCGGACGATGCGGCGCTCAGCGCCATCTCGGCGGGCGAAGGCGCGGCGTTGCGGGTGGAGTTCAAGGCCTCGCTGAACGCCTACCTCGCTGGCCTGCCGCCCACGGTGAAGAGCCGCACGCTGGATGACCTGATCGCCTTCAACGCCCATGAGCCGCGGGAAATGCCGCTGTTCGGGCAGGAGATCTTCGAAAACGCGGCCAAGGCGCCGCCCCTCACCGACGCCGGCTATCAGCAGGCCCGCGCCAACGCCCGCAAGCTCAGCCGCGAGGCGCTGGACAAGATGCTGCAGACGGCCAACGTCGAGGCCCTGGTCGGTCCGTCCACCGGCCCGGCCTCGATCGTCGATCCCATCGACGGCAGCCGCAGCCTGGGGTCGTACTCCACCCTCCCCGCGGTCTCCGGCTATCCGCACCTGACCTTGCCGATGGGCCTTGTCTCGGGTCTGCCGGTGAACATCTCATTCCTCGGCGCACCGTGGTCGGAGGCGCGGCTGCTGGCGCTCGGCTACGCCTTTGAACAGGCGACCCACGCGCGCGCCAACCCCACCTTCCTGCCCAACGTCGCCGCCCGGCCGGAGTATGCGAAAGCCTACGATCCGCGTTGAGAGGGCTTGCCTCGTCATCATCGCGTCCCAATCTGAAGCGACAAGCTTGAGCGTTAACGAGAAGGCGCGGCCCGCTGCCCAGACTCTGGAGAAAATCGGCAGGCCGAGGCGCAACGGCTAAGCTTGCCCGGGATCGAACGGCTTCGCCGTACGTTGCGCTGTCCGAGGGGGTCTCTTCCATGGACTTCGACCACAGAAGGGTTGAACCGGTGTTCGACGTCTCAACGACCGAACGGGAAAGCCTTGCCGCACCGAACGGCGACGCCACGCCGGCGCGCAGCGACGGAACCCGCGGCTTCCACCTGATCGATACGACGATGATGTATGCGCCGCGCTCCGGCGGGGTGAAGCGCTATCTGAGCGCCAAGCGCACCTGGCTGGAGCGGCGGCGTCCGGACATCGGCCACACCCTGGTCGTGCCAGGCCGCAAGACCGGGCTCCAGGAGCCCGGCCTCTACACTGTCTCCGCCACCAAGCTGCCGTTCGGCGATGGCTACCGGATGCCAGCCAGCCCCAACAAGTGGGCGAGCGTGCTGCACTATCTGAACCCCGACATCATCGAGGCCGGCGACGTCTTCGTGCCGGGCCACGCGGCGCAGGACGCAGGGCAAGACCTGGGCGTGCCGGTGGTCGGCGTCTGCCACACCGACGCGCCGACGCTGGCCGCCCTGCACCTGGGCGACTGGGCCGAGCAGCCGACCTTCAACTTCTGGGCCCAGGCCTATCAGCGGTTCGACCATGTGGTGGCGCCCTCCAAACACACCGCCGCGCGCCTGGCCGAGGCGGGCGTCGAGCGGGTCAGCGTCCATCCCCTGGGTGTCGATCTGGACCTCTTCCATCCGGCCCGTGGTAACCGCGAGGCCCTGTTGAAACGCCTGGATTTCCCGTCGGATTCGCGCCTGCTGGTGTTCGCCGGCCGCCCGGCGCGGGAAAAGAACATCGACGCCATGGTGGCCGCCGTGGAGTTGCTCGGCGATCCCTACCGCCTGGTGCTGATCGGGGCCGGCAAGGACACCAAATATCCGTCCCGCGTCGCCTGTATCGACTTCGAGCTCGAGCCGGAGAAGCTGGCCGGGGTGATCGCCAGCTGCGACGCCTTCATCCACGCCAACGAGAACGAGATCTTCGGCCTGGTGGTGATCGAGGCCATGGCCGCCGGCCTGCCCGTGGTCGGCCCCAACAAGGGCGGGGTCGGCGAACTGCTCGACGACGCCGTGGGCCAGCTCTCCGACGGCGTCGATCCCGCCAGCCTGGCCGCCGCCGTCGAGGCCCTGTTCGCCCGCGACCTCGACGCCCTGAAACTGGCCGCGCGCCGTCGCGCCGAGACCCGCCACAGCTGGGACCACACCTTCGAGGGCCTGACCCGGCTCTACACCCAGCTCCTGGCCCGCACGCCGCGCCGCAGCCCCTGGCGGCTCAGCGCCTAACGGCTCAGCACACTAGCGCCCGGTCGGCATGTCCTTGAACGCCACGTCCTTGTCGACGCGGATGTCGCCCGGCAGGCCGAGGACCCGCTCGGCGATGATGTTCTTCAGGATCTCGTCGGTGCCGCCGGCGATCCGCAGGCCCGGCGCGAACATCACCGAGCTGTGGAAGGCCGCCTGCAGGGGCGCCAGCGCCGGGTCGTCGATTATCCCGTACTGATCCAGCATCTCGACGGCGCTGTTGCCTAGGTCCTGCATCATCAGCGCCGAGACGATCTTGCCGATCGAGCTCTCCGGCCCCGGCGTCTGGCCGCGTGACAGCGCGGTCATGGTGCGGTTGCGGGTGTGCTTCAGGCCCTCGGCCTGCACGTACCAGTCGGCCAGCTTTTCGCGCAGAGCGCTGTCCTTCAGCACCGGCCCGCCGTCGGCGCCGGGGATCGACCGCGCGGCCTCCATAAATTCGCGCCAGCCCGCGCCGGACGCGCCGCCCACCGCCAGCCGCTCGTTCATCAGGGTGACGAGGCTCACCTTCCAGCCGTCATCGATCGCCCCGATCCGCTGGCTGTCCTTCACCCGCACATCGGTGAAGAACACCTCGTTGAAGCCGGAGCCGCCGGACATCTGGTGGATCGGCTTCACCTCGACGCCCGGGTCATGCATGTCCAGCCAGAACATGGTCAGGCCCTTGTGCTTGGGCGCGTCCGCATTGGTCCGGCAGACCACAATGCCAAAATCCGAGAACTGGGCGCCGGTCGTCCACACCTTTTGGCCCGAGATGATCCAGTCGCCGGAGCCGTCGGCTGCGCGCACCGCCTTGGTCCGGGCCGCCGCCACGTCCGACCCGCCGGAGGGCTCGGAGAACAGCTGGCACCAGATCTCCTCGCCGCGCAGGGCCGGGCCCACGAATCGGTCCTTGGTCGCCTGGTCGGCGAAGGTGGCCACGGTCGGCACGCACATGCCCAGGCCGATCTGGAACGGGTTCGGCGGGATCGGGTGCCTGGCCTCTTCCTCGTTGAAGATCACCTGCTGGATCGGGTTGCCGCCCTGCCCGCCCCATTCCTTGGGCCAGGTGATCTGGGCGTAGCCGGCGGCCGCCTTCTTGGCCTGCCAGGCCTTGGACGCGGCCATCGAGCCACCACCCTCGCCCCCTTCGCCTTCATTGGCATCGGAGACGGCCTTCTTCGGCGCGTTGGCGTCGAGCCAGGTCTTAGCCTGGGCGCGATAGGCGGCTTCGTCGGGGGTGTCGTTGAAGTCCATCTGTCTGTTCCCTCAGGCCGCGTTGCGACGTTCGAGTTGGCTGACCAGCCGTTCCTTCCAGACCCGGGGCGCGCCGGCCACGAGGGAAAGCTGCCGCGAACGCCGGTAGAACAGGTGGCAGTCCATCTCCCAGGTGAAGCCGATGCCGCCGTGGGTCTGGATGTTTTCCTTGGACGCGAACCAGAAGGCCTCGGACGCGGCGATCCGCGCAGCGCTGGCCGCCACCGGCAGCTCCGGCGCGTTCGTGTTGAGCGCCCAGGCGCCGTAATAGGCGTTGGATCGGGCGAGCTCGTTCTTGACGTACATGTCGGCCAGCTTGTGCTTGATCGCCTGATAGGAGGCGATGACCCGGCCGAAGGCGTAGCGCTCCAGGGCGTAGGCCTTGGCCATCTCCAGGCAGCGGTCGGCGCCGCCGCACTGCTCGAACGACAGCAGGATCGCAGCCCGGTCGTTGATCTGTTCCAGCAGGGCAAACCCTTCGCCGGTCGGGCCCAGCCGCTGGGCCGGGGCGGCGTCGAAGATCAGCCGCGCGGCGTCGCGCGTCGGGTCCAGGGTCTTCACCGCCTCGCGGGTGACGCCTGCGCCGGTCAGGTCGACCAGATACAGGCCCGGCTGGCCGTTCTCCTTGGCGAGCACCAGGCAGAGGTCGGCGATGTCGCCGTCGGTCACCGGGATCTTCACGCCCGAGAGTTTACCCCCCGCGACGCTCGCCTTGAGCGTGGTGGGCCCGAGCGCGCCCGGTCCTTCCGAGGTCGCGATCGCCCCGATCAGCTCGCCCGCCGCGATCTTCGGCAGGATGTCGGCCTTCTGCGCGTCATCGCCGGCCAGCATCACCGCCTCGGCGAGGAAATAGACCGTCGAGGCGAAGGGGATCGGGGCCACCGCGCGGCCCAGCTCCTCGGCGATGACGCAGAGTTCCAGGTGACCCAGACCCAGACCGCCGTGCTCCTCCGGGATCGCCGCGCCCAGCCAGCCCTGCGCGACGACGCCCTTCCACAGCGCCGCGTCGTAGGCCTTGTCGGGCGCGTCGAGCACGCCGCGCACGCGGGCCGTCGGACAGTTGGCGTCGAGGAACTTCCGCGCCTCGGCCTTCAGGAATTTCTGGTCGTCGGAGAAATCGAAGTTCATGGCGCTGCCGATCCAACCGGTTGATCCGGCTGGCCCGCCGGCGCGTGGCGTCAACATACGCCCCGCATCGGGCCTGAAAAGCGTGACCTTGCGTCAGGCCGCGAACGCTCTTCGGACGGGGGACGGCGGCGCGGTCGGCGTCGCGGCCCAAATGCGGCGCGGAACCGGCGAAACCCGCCCGCGCGCGCCTTGGCGCCGACACATCCAAGGGACTAGATGCCGCCCATGCGCACAGACACGCCCCAGGCCATCCGCCTCGCCGACTATCGCCCGCCCGCCTTCCTGATCGACGCGGTCCACCTGACCTTCGACCTGCGGCCCGCCACCACGCGGGTGAAGGCGAAAATGCAGGTCCGCCGCAACGGCGCCCACACCGATCCGCTACAGTTCAACGGCGAGCGGCTGAAGGCCATCTCGGTGGCTATCGACGGCCGGGTCCTGGCCGAGGGCGAGCGCACCGTCGACGGCGAATTCCTGACCATTCCGGGCACGCCGGACGCCTTCACGCTCGAGACCGAGGTCGAGATCGATCCGCAGGCCAACAAGGCGCTGGACGGGCTCTACATGTCCGCCGGGCGCTTCTGCACCCAGTGCGAAGCCGAGGGCTTCCGCAAGATCACCTTCTGGCCGGACCGGCCCGACGTCCTGTCGCGCTTCACGGTTCGTATCGAGGGCGACAAGGCCTTCCATCGCCTGCTCTCCAACGGCAACCTGATGGAACAAGGTGACCTGCCCGACGGGCGCCACTACGCCGTCTGGAACGACCCGTTCCCGAAGCCCTGCTACCTCTTCGCCCTTGTGGCCGGCGAACTGGACGTGCTGGAAGACAAGCTCATCACCATGAGCGGCCGCACGGTGGCCTTACGCATCTACGTCGACCCCGGCATGGCGGCCCGCGCGGCCTACGCCACGGACGCCCTCAAGCGTTCGATGAAATGGGACGAAGAGACCTTTGGCCTCGAGTACGACCTCGACCTCTTCATGATCGTCGCGGTCCGCGACTTCAACTTCGGGGCGATGGAGAACAAGGGGCTGAACATCTTCAACTCCTCGCTCCTGCTGGCCGACCCGGCGACCGCCACCGACCTGGATTTCGAGCGCATCGAAAGCGTCGTGGCCCACGAATATTTCCACAACTGGACCGGCGACCGGGTGACCTGCCGCGACTGGTTCCAGCTCTGCCTGAAGGAAGGCCTGACGGTCTTCCGCGACCAGAGCTTCTCGGCCGACCAGCGCGGCCACGCCGTGCAGCGGATCAAGGACGTGAAGGCCCTTCGCGCCCGCCAGTTCTCCGAGGACCAGGGGCCGCTGGCCCACCCCGTACGCCCGTCGAGCTACATGAAGATCGACAACTTCTACACCGCGACCATCTACGAAAAGGGCGCGGAAGTGATCCGGATGCTGAAGACCCTGATCGGGCCGGACGCCTTCCGGAAAGGCATGGACCTCTATTTCGAACGCTGGGACGGCCACGCCACCACTGTCGAGGAATTCATCCGCTGCTTCGCCGATGTGTCGGGCCAGGACTTGAAGCCGTTCTTCGCCTGGTACGAACAGGCCGGCACCCCGGTGGTCACCCTGACCAGCACCTATGACGCGGCCCGAAGCGAACTGACCCTGGAGCTGGCGCAGGAGACCGCGCCGACGCCCGGCCAACCCATAAAGGGCGCCTTGCCGATCCCGGTGACCGTTGGCCTGCTCGACGGCGACGGCCGCACCCAGGCCTTCGTCCGCGACGGCCAGGCGGTGGACGAGACCGTCATCGTGCTGGACGGGGCGCGGACCAAGGTCACGCTGACCGGCGTCGGCGAACCCCCGGTGGTCTCGGCGCTCCGAGGCTTCTCCGCACCGGTGAAGCTGACCAGCAACGCCGAGGCGCGCGACCGCTATGTCCTGTTGGCCGGCGATCCCGACCTCTTCAACCGCTGGGAGGCCGGCCAGGAGCTGGCCCGCGCCCTTATCCTGGCCCGCGCCGCCAACCGGCCGGACGAGGTGGGCGAGGAACGCTACGCCGAGGCGGTGGGCCGCGCGCTGGCCGACCAGGCCGCCGATCCCGCCTTCAAGGCTCTCCTGCTCAACCTGCCTTCCGAGGCGGACCTGGCGCTGGTCATGGCGCCCGCCGATCCGGCGGCGATCCATGAGGCCCGCGAGGCGTTGCGCCTGCGGCTCGCCTTGCATCTCGCCGATGCGCTGAAACGCCTGCATGCCGGACTGCAGGAGGCCGGCGAGTTCTCGCCGGACGCCGCCGGCGCCGGGCGCCGGGCGCTGCGCAACGCGGCCCTCGACCTGATGGCCGCCAACCCACGCGCCGAGGTCGGCCAGCTGGCCCATGGCCACTACACGGCCGCGGCCAACATGACCGACGCCATCGGCGGCCTGAACGCGCTGGCCCTGATCGGCGGCGAGCTCTACGAGCAGGCGCTGAAGGACTTCTACGACCGCTGGCAGGCCGAGCCCCTGGTCATCGACAAGTGGTTCGCCGCCCAGGCCCGCGATCCGGGCGAGGACGTGCTGGGCCGGGTCATGGGCCTGACCGCGCACCCGGCGTTCGACTCGAAGAACCCAAATCGCCTGCGCGCGCTGGTCTCCACCTTCGCGAGCTTCAACCCGGCGCGGTTCCACGACCCCAGCGGCGCCGGCTACCGCTTCCTCGCCGACCAGATCCTGGCGACGGACGGCTTCAACCCGATGACCGCGGCCCGCCTCGTCGAGCCGCTCGGTGGCTGGCGCCGCTACACCCCAGCGCTGGGCGCCGCGATGAAGGCCGAACTGATGCGCATCCTCGCCCACCCCGGCCTCTCCAAGAACGTCTTCGAACTGGTCAGCCGCTCGCTGGGCGACGACTGAGACGAAGACCAGAAAATCCTCCTCCACTTGCGGGAGGAGGGCGCGCGGGATCTGAATGTCGATTGGTCCCACTAGCCATCGCGGACGGGGAGAGCGAAACTACGACCAACGCTCCGCAACGTGCAGCCAGAGAGCGAAAGCCCAGGAGGACGATGCGATGACCAGAAGCCTGATATCCGCGGCCGCGATCCTGGCAGCGCTGCTCGCCGCCCCAGCCTTCGCCCAACCCCAGCCCCATGCCACCGCATCCACCGCCCTGGCGCGCAATTTCGACGGCGTCTGGACCAACGCCACCGTGACCCGGCTGGAGCGGCCGGCGATGTTCTCCCAGCTTGTCGTCGCGAAGGAACAGGCCGACGCGGTGGCGAAGGCGACGACCGCCCGTCTCGCCGTGGCGAACGGGACCTCGGACCTCAGCAAGGGCGCCTTCAAGGATGAGGACGCCACGGCCGGCTACAATTCCTACTGGATCGATTCCGGCGACGGGCTGATGCGCGTCCGCGGGCAAGCGCGGTCCTCTTTCATCACCAGCCCCGCCGATGGGAAGATGCCGTTCCGCGATCGCGCGAAAAGCCTCGCGCTGACCATCCGCGACGGCGCCGAGTATCAGTCCGGCAAAGGCGCCTACGTCGGGCCGGAGGATCTGCCGCTCCGTGAGCGTTGCCTGATCGCCCAGAGCGACGCCGGCGGGCCGGTCATGCTCAACGCGATCTACAACAACAACTACAGCTTCGTCGTGACGCCCGGCTATTTCGTGATCGACCTGGAGATGAACCACGACGTGCGCATCGCCCCGATCTTCGCGTCGGCGACAAAGGCCCGCGCGTCGCACCTGCCCGCCAGCATCCGGCCCTGGTTGGGCGACACGGTGGCCTGGTGGGACGGCGACACCCTGGTCACCGAGACGAAGAACGTGAACCCCATTCAGGAGGGGCGCACTCTGACGCCCGTTTCAGCCCAGGGCACGGTGACCGAACGGTTCACGCGGATCGCCAAAGGCGAGCTGCTCTATCAGTTCACGGTCAACGATCCGGCGCATTACACCCAGGCCTGGTCGGGCGAGTATGCCTTCAAGCCCGCCAAGGGCCAGATCTACGAATACGCCTGCCACGAAGGCAACTACGCCATGGAAGGCATCCTCCGCGGCGCCCGCCTCAAGCAGGCGGCGGCAAAAAGCGGAGACTGATCGGGCGCCGCCAACGCCCGAAGCGCGTCGGTCGGAGATATTGCGGCCACGCTACAAGTAGGACATTCGCGGCTCACTGGACGGTGCGTTGTAGCTGAACGCGGGCGGGCGGGGGTCCAGCCGAACATAGCTCGGCGCGATTGGGGGAAGCATTCGTGGATATAGCTAGATTATTTGCGTCCAGTTCATTTCTGTATATCTATTCTGGACTACTGGTTTTACTGACGGTCTCTGCAATTATTCGGAATCATATTTCGATAATCTCGGAAATCCAAGTCTCTCGCGACATCACCGGGCTTGTCGATGCCGCCCAGTTCCTTGAGTCTGACGGCAAGGTGGCACAGCTCCTTCTGCTGAATGAGTCCACGGGCGCTCGCATTCTCACGCATGAGGCGTGCCGCAGCGACGACCTTGGGGAACACAAGGTCTGGCGGAACCCTAAATCCGCAACCGCGAGGGCGACCGCCAGCTATCTGGGCGTGATGGCGGCCGTCCCTGCGGCGCGCCACAGTCTTGAAGGCCTGCGCCCCGCAAGGACGATGCTGGAGGACGAGTACCGTCGGCTTCACAAGGGCCTGAGCGGCTTTGGCGACTTCATTATCCGCGTGGCGCTGCTCGGCACATTCATGGGCCTCATCGCCGCGCTGACGATCGCCAGTGCGAACATCGGCGCCGCCCAGGGATCGGCCGAGGTCCAAAGCGCGCACATGCGGGACTTCATCCAGGTCCTGCTGGCGACGGCCGCCAACAAGTTCTGGATTTCCGCCGTCGGCGTCGGTTGCGCCTTGATCGTGCAGATCTATCGGTCCAGCTCGGAGCGCGCTCAGCACATCGTGCGCCTTGGAGACGCCTTCGACCATGCGCTCACCGAGCCCACCACCGCCGCCGCCTGGTGCCCACCGGACCCCAGCCTGGCCGGCCAGGAGCACATCGACCTAAGGTTCATGAGGGAGGCCATCTTCGATCGGATATCGAAGCTGGATCTGGAGCCTCTCAACGCGGCGATCGCCGACACGGCCGCGGCCATCAAGGCCAACGCGAAGGACTCCGTCATCTCGTTTGGACCGCGGCGGAGCGCGGAGTGATGCCTGGACGGTTGCGGCGACGCGGCGGTTCCATGGAGCGGGCGGACGATGAAGGACCGTTCGTGTCGTTCACCGACCTGTTCATCGGGATCCTGTTTCTGTTCCTGATCCTGGTGGCCGCGCTCATGCTGATGCACCAGGAGGCCATCCAAAGGCAAAAGACTGAAGTTCAGGTCCTGTCGGAGCGGATTCAGCAGGTGGAGGCCCAGCGCGATGCGGCCCCGAAACGACCGCCCGACCAGCCGGCGTTCCGCCTGGGCATCGTCTTCAATATCTACCAGCGCGCGGCTGTTTTTGACGGTGGCGGCTGGACCTATTCCCGCACGGTTCGCGTTTTCCGGTCGCCCGATGGGCTCTGCATCAACACCGTGTGGATGCGGAGCAACCTGACGACAGCCTGGAGGCCCCCGACACCTTCGGACGATATTCCCACCGACGCCCAGCCAGATCTCTTCCGGAAGTTCGAACCGTGCGGACTTTCCGCCGCAGGCGACCAATGGGACTCGCCCTCGGAGACAGGCAAACTCACGCGTATAACACCGATTATATACAGTGGTTTTGCAGTATTGCATAAGAAAGAAGGAGATGAGAAGCTTGAGATGCAATATAGAGTCCTAGGCGTGTATGATGATTATTTTCTCTACCCCACGTCTTCAGCGCGGCCAGGATAGCCATGGCGACGATGAAACTATGAAACCCGCTCTCGCACTCTTGGTTTGCTGTGGCGCGATCGCCCTGGCCTTCGCCGCCCTCGGCCAACCCGCGGCGCCGCAAAACGCCGGTGGCGCCCCCAAGGCCGCGGGGGTGGACTCAGCGACCGAGCGGGGCTTGGCCGCGGCGCGCGACTACCATCCGCCCCAGGGCATCGCCTTCAGGGCCGCTGACTTCATCAGCGAGAACGTGCGCCTGACGGCCCAGTGGTTCTATGCCCCAAAGAGCGAAGGGGAGAACGAGGGCCGCAAGCTGCCCACGGTCATCATCGCGAACGGCTGGGGCGGCACGGCCGCGAGCCTTCGCCAGGACGCCGTCGACCTGGCGCGCGCCGGCTACTTGGTCATGCTGTTCGATTACCGCGGCTGGGGCGACAGCGACGGCCGGGTGATGCTCACGAGCCCGCAATCCAAGCCAGGGGGCCCCGCTGCGGGCGGGACGTTCACGGCGCAGCTCCGCGAGCTCCGCGGGTATGTCGATCCCTGGGAGCAGGTCGAGGACTGGTTCAACGCCATCAGCTACGCGGCAGCCGATCCCATGGTCGACGCCGGCCGCATCGGCGTGCTCGGCTACGACCTGTCCGGGGGCCACGTCATCGACCTCGCGGCGCACGAGCCGAGGGTCAAGGCGTTGG
Organism: Alphaproteobacteria bacterium; assembly: GCA_025359785.1. Lineage (GTDB taxonomy): Bacteria > Pseudomonadota > Alphaproteobacteria > Caulobacterales > Caulobacteraceae > Phenylobacterium. Next base: position 30,216 of record JANYET010000068.1, read on the forward strand.
TCAGCCAGGTGACCCGGGCCGATACCCGCCCCGTCAAGCCCTACGAGCCGGACCCCGCCAGGGTGATCGCCGACGCCAACACCCAGGCTTCGCGCCTCGCAACCGGCGGCCAAGCCAGCGCCCGGATCGGCGCGCCTGTGGGCAATAAGGTCGTGCGCTGGGCGCCGGTGGAACAGGCGAACCAGGTAACCGCGCCAGCGTTGTTCGTCCTGGCGCAGAAGGAAGAGCTGTTCTCCAACACCTACAACGGCCAGTTGGCCTGCGAGCGGGTTACGGGGCCGCGTAAGATGGTGATGTTCCCCAACATCACCCACGACGGCGTCTACGGCGCCGAACGGCAGCGGGCGATCACCGCCGCCATCGACTGGTTCGACCGCTACCTGAAGCCCCCTGACCTGAAGTCCCCTGACCTGAAATCAGGCGGCCCGCCGACCCGGTCGCCCATCAACAGCAAGGAACCCGAGCGCGGCGAGTGCAACCCCCCGCCCTTGCCGCCGGCGGGTGAGGAGGAAAAGACCGGCAGCGGACAGGGACACAAGGCGCAGGCCACCTCCGGCCGCTTCAACTGACGTGCAGCGGGGGAATGAAGGGCGGCCTCGTGCGCATCTCGAGTTCCCAGGCACCCAATGGCTGGACAGGTAATCCTGTCCCCCAATTTCGCCAATTTCGAGCCTCCCCGCCCACGACCCCGATCCACCATAAAATTTGGCGTGAGCGATATGGGCGAAGCGGCACAATTCGCCGCCGAATGGCGGTGACGCTGTTTACCCTTCCAGCTTAGAGTCCGCGGCGGTCGGGGTGATTTGCCCCGCAGTGGGAGCGGCGAGCCTTGGGGGCACGCAAGACCGATAGCCTCGGCGGCGATAGCGTGGGCGCGGCCAAGCCGCAGGATCGGTCCGCCGATCTTGCGGTCTCGAAACCGCCGACCCAGCGCTTCGTGCGCATCGCGATCCTGACGGCGCTGCTGCTGCTGGCGGTCTATACCGGTGTGGCGATCACGCGACTGACCCACGGTCCGCTGAGCGTCATCGAACAGATCATCTCCCTGGCGGTCCCGCTGATGGTGGCCTTCGCGCTGGGGGTCCTGCTGCTACTGGAATCGCGCCGCGTCGAGCGCGCGCACGCCGCCTACAGCGACAGCGAGCAGCGCTTCCGCCTGGCGGTCGAGGCGGCGCGCTGCGGCATCTGGGAATGGGATCTCGGCGCCGACCGCATCTTCATGTCCGACGTCACCGCCGCACTGTTCGGCTGGCGCGGCGGGGTGGTCGATGGCCAGCAGGTGCTGGAGCGGGTCTCCGAGGGCCACCGCGACGGTCTGCGCGAGGCGCTGTCCACGGCGGCCGTCTACGGCGGCTTCGACGTCTCGTTCCGGGTGCCCAGCCTCAGCGGCGGCCGACCGGTGTGGATCGACGCCCGTGGCCAGGGCTTCGGCAAGAGCCCCGAGGGCGGCTATGCCCGGATTATAGGCGTGGCCCTGGACGTGACCGAGGAGCGCCTGGCCCAGGCCCGCGCCCAGGCCGCCGAAAACCGGCTGCGCGACGCCATCGAGAGCGTGTCGGAAGCCTTCGTGCTCTGGGACAAGCAGGGTCGCCTGCTGATGTGCAACAAGAACTACCGCAGCTTCTTCCGTCTTGAGCCGCATGTCCTGAAGCCCGGGATCTCCCGCGAGGAACTGGAGCCGCAGGCCAAGCTCGCCATCCGCCAGGAGTTCCCGGCGTTGGGCGGCCGCAAGGGCGTGCGCGAGGCCGAGTTGGTCGATGGCCGCTGGGTGCAGATCTCGGAGCGCACCACCGCCGAGGGCGGCCTGGTGGTTACCGCCGCCGACATCACCGCGCTCAAGGCCCAGGAAGAAGCCCGTCGGGTCAACGAGGACGAACTGCGCCGCGCGGTCGTCAACCTGGAGCGCAGCCAGGAGCAGCTCTCGGAACTGGCTCGCAAGTACGAAAACGAGAAGGTCCGCGCCGAGGGCGCCAACCAGGCCAAATCCGAGTTCCTGGCCAATATGAGCCACGAACTGCGCACCCCGCTGAACGCCATCAACGGGTTCTCGGAGATCATGGTGGCGGAGATGTACGGACCCGTAGGCGACCCGCGTTACAAGGGCTACGCCCGCGATATCCTGGTCTCCGGCCAGCACCTGCTGGCGCTGATCAACGACATACTCGACATGTCGAAGATCGAGGCTGGCAAGATGAACCTGCGCTTCGAGCCGGTGTCGCTCGACGACGTCGCCGAGGATGCGCTGCGGCTGGTGCGCAACCGCGCCGAGGCCGCGGGCCTGGCGCTGCGCCTGGACTTCGGCGACCTGCCGGAGGTCGAGGCCGACTATCGCGCGATCAAGCAGGTGCTGCTGAACCTGCTCTCCAACGCCATCAAGTTCACCCCGCGCGGCGGGGTGATCACCGTGCGGGCCGAGCGTCGGGAGGATCCGCTGGGCGAACGCGTGCGGATCATCGTGCAGGACACCGGCATCGGCATTCCGGCCGACGACCTCGCCCGCCTCGCCAAGCCCTTCGAGCAGATCGAGAGCCAGCACGCCAAGACCCAGCAGGGCACGGGCCTGGGCCTGGCGCTGACCAAGTCGCTGGTGGAGATGCACGGCGGCCTGCTCGATCTGCGCAGCGCGCCCGGCCAGGGCACCAGCGCCATCTTCTCCCTGCCGGTCCACCAGTCGACCGTCGCGTTGGCCGCCGCCGCACGATAGGCTGCCCCCGCGGGCCGTAGAGCCCGACGGGAGGCCTCATGTTTCAGAGATTCGAGCGCGCGCTCGACGACGCCGTCGCGAAAGGCAAGATCGCCGGAGCCGTGGCCCTGGTCTCCGACCGCGACGGCGTCGTCTTCGAGCACGCCGCGGGCCGGCGCACGGTGGGCGAGCCGGCCGCGATGGATGCGGCCACCGTCTTCTGGATCGCCTCGATGACCAAGGCCGTGACCTCGGTCGCGGCCCTGCAGCTTGTGGAGCAGGGCAAGCTGACCCTGGACGGCGACCTCGCCGCCCTGATCCCGGAGCTGGCCAACCTGAAGGTGCTGACCGCCGAGGGCCTGCGTCCCGCCAAGGGCGCGGTGACCTTGCGCCAGCTGCTCAGCCACACCTGCGGCTTCGCCTATGGCTTTACCAGCCCGGAGCTCTCCGCCTATCAGCGGGCGACAGGCGCGACCCCTAACGACGGGAGCCGCGCGGCCCTGATCCAGCCGCTGCTGTTCGATCCCGGTGAAGGCTGGATCTACGGCACGGGCATCGACTGGGCCGGCGTGGCGGTCGAGGCGGCCGGCGGCCAGCGCCTCGACGCATGGTTCGCCGAGCACGTCTTCGGACCGCTCGACATGACCGACACCGGCTTCGTACAGACGCCCGAACACGACGCCCGTCGCGCCGGCGTGCATGTCCGCGGGCCCGACGGCGCGCTGGCGCCGATCCCCTTCGGCATGCCGCCCAATCCCGAGCTGCTGTCCGGCGGCGGCGGGCTCTACAGCACCGCGCGCGACTACGGCCGCTTCCTGCGGATGCTGCTGAACGGTGGCGCGCTGGACGGCGCCCGCATCCTGTCCGCCGAGACGGTCCGCAGCCTTTCCGACAGCCAGACCGCCACACACCGCGCGGGCTACATCCGTACCGCCGCGGCCGACCTCAGCAACGACTTCGATCCCTATCCGCACCAGGCCGGACACGGGCTGGCGACCATGGTCACGCCGCAGCCGACCGGCGACGGGCGCAGCGCCGGGAGCCTCGCCTGGGGCGGCCTCGCCAACACCTACTACTGGGCCGACCCGGTGGCGGGGAAGGCTGGTTTGCTGCTGACCCAGCTCCTACCCTTCGGCGACACCGAGGTGCTGGCCCTGTTCAAGGCCCTGGAACGGGATGCCTACGCAGTCAGCTAGGGCTGGACGATCAGATCGTAGGCGGCGTGCGCCGCCTTGGCCGCGGCGTCGAGCCGGCTGCGAAGCTGGCGAAAGTCGCGCGCGCCGCCGGCCCGGGCCAGCAACGCCCGGAAGGCTGGTGGCTCGGCGGCGGGATCCGTATCGTCGGCCAGGGCCACCTTCAGAAGCTGGGTGAGATCCTGCTGCAGGCGCCAGGCCTGCGCCAAGTCGGCGAGCGGTCTTTCCGGCGCGAGCTTGGTCGCTGCGAAGGCCGCCAGGGCCGCGGCGGTATTGGGCTCCAGCGGTCCGCCCTCGCCGGCGTGGGCCAACTGCAGGAACTGGGCGGCGAACTCGATGTCCACCAGCCCGCCCGGCGTGAGCTTGAGATCCCACTCGCCCTTGGGCGGCCGTTCGCGGGCCATCAGCTCGCGCATCTCGCGGACGTCGGTGGCGACCGCGGCCCGGTCGCGGGGCCGGCGCAGCGCCGCATCGACCGCGCGCTGGGCGTCCCTGGCGAAGGCGTCGCTGGTGGACCAGACGATCCGAGCGCGGGTCAGCGCCAGCAGCTCCCAGGTCTCCGCCTCGGCCTCGTAATAGCCCTCGAACGCCGCGAAGCTCACGGCTACCGGCCCCTTGGTGCCGGAGGGGCGAAGCTGCATATCCACTTCGTAAAGCCCGCCCTGCGCCGTCTGGCTGGAGAGCGCCGCGATCAGCCGCTGGGTGAAACGGCCGTAGAAGGTGACCGCGTCCCAGGCCTTCCCCACCGAAACGCCCGCTGGATCGGCCGCGCGGTAGAGCGTCATCAGGTCGAGGTCGGAGCCGGCGCTCATCTCCCGCGATCCGCACTTGCCCAGCGCGACAACCGCCACATCGCCCGCGAAGGCGCCGCCCAGGCGCTCCGTCTCGGCCAGCGCGGCGGCGGCCAATGCGCTGACGCACAGATCGGCCAGGTCCGCGAAGGCCTTGCCGGCCGCCGCCGCGCTGGCCGACCCGCTCATCACCTGGACGCCGACCCGGAAGGCCTGTTCACGGTGGACGATCCGCACCGCGTCCATCGCGCCTTCGAAGCCGCCCTCGTCGGCAGAGGCGGCGCGCGCCACCACGCCCTGCATGAAGGCGCGGTCCTCGGCGATATCGATGGGCTCGAAAAACGCGCCGTCCAGCATGGCGTCGATGGCTGCGGGCCGTCGCGCCAGCGTGCTGGCCAGGCGCGGTGCAAAAGCCATCACCTGTACGATCAGCGCGAACAGGTTCGGCTGGGCCAGGAACAGCGACTGGAGCTGCACGCCCGACGACAGCTTGGAGAAGAAGTCGCTGAACCGGGTGAAAGCCACGTCCGGCGCGCCGGTGGCCTGGGCGGCGTCCAGCAGGCGGGGCGCAAGCCGGGTGAAGAGCTCACGGCCCCGCTCGGTGGCGGTGGCCGGGATACGGCCGTGGTGCCAGCCGCGGATCGTCGCGGCCACATTCGCCGGGCTGGAGAAGCCCATCTTCTTGAGCGTCGCCAGCGTCGCCGGGTCGTCCTCGACGCCGGTGAACACCAGGCTGCCGAACCGCGACGACAGTGGCTCTTCCGACGGGAAGAGTTCGCCGTAGCGGGCGTTGACGCCCTTCAGCGTCCGGGTGATCGCCGCGTCGAAACTCCGCAGCTGGTCGTAGCCGGAAAGCGCGGCGACGCGCCGGCGCTCGGCGTCGGCCTCCGGGAGCTTGTGGGTCTGTTCGTCGGCCAGCATCTGGATACGGTGCTCGACGGCGCGCAGCCGGTGATAGGCCTCGCTCAGCTCCGCGCAGGTCTGCGGCGCCACGTGTCCGGCCTCGGTCAGCGCGGCCAGGGCGTCCAGCGTCCGGCGGCTCCTCAATGCTGGATTGCGGCCACCCAGGATCAGCTGCTGGGTCTGGACATAGAACTCGATCTCGCGAATGCCGCCTCGGCCGAGCTTCAGGTCGACGCCCTTGGCCGAGACCCGTTCGTCGACCTTGTGGGCGTGAATCTGGCGCTTGATCGCGTGGATGTCGGCGATGGCCGCGAAGTCGAGGTTCCGGCGCCAGATGAACGGCAGCAGCTCGTCCAGGAAGGCCTGCGCCGCCGGCAGGTCGCCGGCGCAGGGCCGCGCCTTGATGAAGGCCGCCCGCTCCCAGTTCTGGCCGACGCTCTCGTAGTAGTCCAGCGCCGCCGGGATCGGCACCGCGGCCTGGGTGGACGATGGGTCGGGCCGCAGACGCAGGTCCATGCGGAAGACATAGCCGTCGACCGTGCGCAGCTGCATCAGGTCCGACAGCCGCTGGGTCAGGCGCACCGCAAAGGCCTCGCTCTCGACCCCGGGCGCCAGCGGCATCCGGTCGGGATCGAAGAACACCGAGACATCGATGTCCGAGGAATAGTTGAGCTCGAAGGCGCCCTGCTTGCCCATGGCGATGCAGAACCAGCCCGGGACCGGCCCCTCCGCGCCATCGCCCAGGCCGATCAACCGGCCGGCCGCGACCTCGACCCGCGCCACGACGGTCAAGGCCGAGGCGACCGCGACGTCGGCGAAGCGGGTCAGGGCGCCGGTCACCTGATCGAGGTCCCAGACGCCGCCCAGGTCGCAGAGCGCGGTCAGCAGGTGCAGTTCGGCCTTCAGCCGCCGCAGACGCGACTGCGCCGCGTCCAGCTCCAGGCCGGACACCGCCGCCGTCCGGGCGAGGATGTCCTCCAACCGCGCCCGCGGATCGTCCGCCAGCAACGCATCCAGCCGCTTTGGATCGCGCCGCGCCAGGCTCGTCAAATACGGCGATGCTGCGAAGATCGGCGCCAGGGCCGGCCAGGCCTGCTCGAGGCCGCGCGTCCAAATCGCCTGCGCCACCGTCTCGCGCAGCCGGGCCGCGGCTTTCCCGTCAACGACAGGCCCGCAGGATTGCAAGGTGTCGGCTAGCGCCATGGCCGATCCTTGCCCCGAGATTGATGTCATCACCAGCCCTTCCGCCCTTGCGGAAGATAGGCGCGCCCTGGTCTTCTAGCCCAGCCGCGGCAATACCAGCGCCACCCGCAACCCCGGTCCAAGCTCGCCGACTTTGCCAGGCCCCTCGGCCAGCTCCAGCCGCCCACCGTGCGCCTCGGCGACCGCGGCAACCAGCGACAGGCCCAGGCCCGCGCCCGGCTGGTTGCGGCTGTTTTCCAGGCGCACGAACCGCTCGACGACGCGCTCGCGGTCGCCGTCGGGGACGCCCGGGCCGGTGTCGGTCACCGAGAATTCAATCTCGCCGGATGAGCGTCGACGCACCCGGAGCATGATCGCCCCGCCGGACGGCGTGTACTTGACCGCGTTGTCCAGGATGTTGGCGAGCGCCTGGGCCAGGAACTCGCGATTGCCGCGCGCCTGCAGGTCCTTGGCGAGTTCGGCGGCGAAATCCAGGCCCTTGTCCTCGCAGAGCGGCTCGTAGAGTTCGGCGATATTGGCCGCCAGGTCCGAGGGATCGAACAGCACCGGATCCGGCGCGGCGCCGGCCGCCTGCAATCGTGCGATCGACAGCACCGCGGCGAAGGTCTTCAGCACCCCGTCGGTATCCTCCAGCGCCTGGGCCAGCGCCTGGGTGGGGTCGCCTTTTCCGGCCTCGACTTCGAGATAGGCCACCTCCAGCCGCGCGCGCAGCCGGGTCAGTGGCGAGCGCAGGTCGTGGGCGATCGCGTCGCCGGCGTGCCGGTGCCCGGCCATCGACCTCTCCAGCCGGTCGAGCATCTCGTTGACGCCGGCGGCCAGCTCGTCGAACTCGTCGCGGGCGCCGCGGACATGGGCGCGCGCACCCAGGTCGCCGTTGCGCACGGCGTCCACCACCTCACTCAGCCCGACCATGGACCGGGTCACGTTGCGGCTGACCAGGACTCCCACCGCCAGGCCCAGCACGATCACCAGCGCGCCCGCGCCCTGCATCGCCGTGCTGATCTTGTTCACATAGGCCTGGTCGGCCCCGATATCGGCGCCCACGAACAGGATCTCGCCGCCGCGCAACCGCTGTTGCAGGCCGCGCGCCGGATGTTTGAGCGTGTGGCCGGCCGCGTCGCGGTCGGTGACCGAGAAGCTGGTCCAGGTGGCCGGCCCCACGAACTTCTCCACCGGGCTCTCCTCGATGGAACCGGAGATCCGCATCTGGGCCTGGTTCATCAGCAGATAGAGAAACGGCCGCTCGCTGGCCGCGCGTTCGATCAGCGATTGGTTGACCGCATCGACCCCGGCCCGGTCGTAGGCCGCGACCAGCGAGTGCATCTCGCTGGTGATCTCCATCTCGGTGCGCCGCCGCGCCTCGCCCGCGGTCGCCACATAGATGTAGGCCAGGAAAGCGCTGGCGGCGCTGAGGAACAGCGCCAGGATCAGCAGTGTCAGCCGGAACGGCGTCGTCCGGAAGATGCGCGGCAGGCGCACGGCTAGATCCTCCCCTCCAGGGGGAGGTGGCGCGCAGCGACGGAGGGGGTTTCAGCCGTTGATTCCGGAGGTGAACCCCCCTCAGACAGCCTTGCTGACAGCTCCCCCTGAAGGGGAGCATCTAGAATCCTAGGCATCCAGCCGATAGCCCGCACCGCGCACGGTCTGCAGCATCGGCCGGTCGAAACCCTTGTCGATCTTTGAGCGCAGGCGCGAGATGTGCACGTCGATGACGTTGGTCTGCGGGTCGAAGTGATATTCCCAGACCTTCTCCAGCAGCATGGTGCGGGTCACCGACTGGCCGGCGTGGCGCATCATGAATTCCAGCAGCTGGAACTCGCGCGGCTGCAGGTCGATCTCCCTGCCCTGGCGGCAGACCGACCGCCCGATCAGATCCATTTCCAGGTCGCCGACTTTCAGGAGAGTCTGCACAGAGCCGGTCTCGCGACGGCGGGCCAGGGCCTCCACCCGGGCGATCAGCTCGGCGAAGGCATAGGGCTTGACCAGATAATCGTCGCCGCCGGCCTGCAGGCCCGCGACCCGGTCGCCGACCTCGCCCAGCGCCGAGAGGAACAGCACCGGCGTCTGGTCGCCTTCGCGGCGCAGGGTCTCGATCAGCTGAACGCCATTCATCTTCGGCATCATGCGATCGACGATCATCACGTCGAATTCGCCGGCCTGGGCCACGGCCAGCCCCTCTTCACCGTCGGCCGCCCGGGTGCAGACGTTCCCAGCCTCGGTCAGCCCGCGCTCCATGGCGTCGGCCGCCTCGCGGTCGTCTTCGACGATCAGGATCCGCATATGGTTCGCCCCCGCGAAAGCTCGCTAGCCCGCCACCTTCAGCGCCAGGAAGGTCGTGCGACCCTGGCGGAAGATACCGAACACCACGCCGGTGCGACCGGCCTTCTTGGCGCTGTCGACGGCGGCGACCACATCGGCGACCGAGGTCACCGGACGACCACCCGCCTGGACGATGATGTCGCCCCGGCGCAGGCCCTTCGTCCCGGCGTCGGACGTCGCGTCGAGCTTTTCGATGACCACGCCCTTCAGTTCCGGCGGCGCGTTCAGGCCGCGGCGGGTCGGCTCGTCGAGCGCGCCCAGCGACATGCCCAGCACCGCGGGACGCGGCGCCGTCGGCGGCGCGGTCGGATTGCCGCCACCGCCTCCGTTTTTCGAATTGTCGTTGGAGGCGAGGTCCTTCTCCGAAGGGCGGATGCCCGAGCGGACCTCGACCATGCGGTGCTTGCCTTCACGGATCACGTCGAGGCGCAGCGCATCGCCCGGCCTGGCCTTGGCGACTTCGCGGGTCAGCTCCGTCGAGGTCTTGATGGTGACGCCGTTGACCGCGACGATCACGTCGCCCTGCGTCAGCCCGGCGCGTGACGAGGGACCGCCCGGCACCAGGTCGGAGACGATAGCGCCCTTCTGCGGGCCAAGGCCGGTAGCCTCGGCGAGTTCCGGCGTGAAGTTCTGGATCGTCGCCCCGATATAGCCGCGCTGGATTTTTCCGCCGGAAATCAGCTGCTTGGTGACGTTGTCGGCGATCTCGGCGGGGATCGCGAAGCCGATGCCGACCGAGCCGCCCGAGGGCGAGAAGATCGCCGTGTTGACGCCGATCACCCGGCCGTAGATGTCGAAGGTCGGGCCGCCGGAGTTGCCGCGGTTGATCGGCGCGTCGATCTGGATGTAGTCGACGAAGGTCTCGCCGATGTCGCGTCCATAGGCCGAGATGATCCCGGCCGTGGCGGTGCCGCCCAGGCCGAATGGATTGCCGACCGCGATCACCCAGTCGCCGACCCGGGGCTTGCCGGCGTTCTCGAAGTTCACGAACGGGAAGTTGGTGCGCCCGCCCTTGACCTTGATCACCGCCAGGTCCGAGCCCTCGTCGCGGCCCACGACCACGGCGTCCAGCTCGGTTTCATCCTTCAGGACGACCTTGATGGTCTCGGCGTTCTCCACGACGTGGTTGTTGGTGACGATGTAGCCGTCGGCGGAGATGAAAAAGCCAGAACCGGCCGACTGCTGGGTGGGCAGCTTCGGCTGGCCCTTGTCGGTGCGGCCACCTTGCGGGGGGTTCGTGGGGCTGGCGTCGTCTTCGCCGTCGCCGCCGCCGCCACCGCCGCCGCGCGGGGTGAGCTCGGGCAGGTTCTCGAAGCCGGGGATCCGGCGCAGGACGTTGGAGTCCACCCGGCTGGTGACATTGATCGAGACCACCGCGGGGGAGACGCGATCGAAGATGTCGGCGAACGACATCGGCGCGCCGGGTGGCGGGGCGAAGATCGGCGCGGTCGACGCCTTGATCAGCCGCGCCTGTGCGCCATGACCGGCGGGCGCCTGGAACGCGGCGCCTGCGACCGCGGCGGCCAGGACGCCAGCGCCCGCGACGGCGCCAAGGAAATAGCCGGTCTTCTTGGTCGTCATAGGACTTCTGTTTCCTTCTGCGGGCCGCTCAGCCATGGCCACGCCTCTCAAAACCTGGGTTCGATGCACGAGAGCGCGACGACGCTCAAGTTACCTTTAGGACAGTCTAGCGCTCGGTCTTCCGATGGTTGTAGGGCGCAATCATGTCAGGCGGGATCGCTTTCGGACAGGCGCTTTACGCGCTCAGTGTCCTCCGCGGAGAGTTCCACTTCGCCAGGACGGTTCCGGAGGCGGCCCAGCAGCAGACCTGCCCCCAGAACGACCACCAGAAAAGGTCCGCCCCAGAGCGCCAGATTGCCCAGCGAAAAGGCTGGTGTCATCAGCACGAACTCACCGTAACGGTCGGTGAGGAAGCGTTTGATCTCGGCGTCGCTGCGGCCAGCCTTGACCTGCTCGCGAACCACCTTGCGCAGATCCCCGGCCAGTTCGGCTTCCGAATCGTCGATGGACTCGTTCTGACAGACCAGGCAGCGGACATCGGCGAAGATCGCCCGGGCGCGGGCCTCCTGGGCGGGATCGGCCAGACGGTCGGCGGGATCGGCCGCCGCGGCGATGCACAGGACGCCGGCGAACATGGCGGCGAGGGTCCGGAGCCTCATGCCGGCTGGTCCCCGCGCCGATCCTTGCGCGGACGGGCGACCCCTAGTCGCATCCTGCGGTCCGAGAGCGACGTCAGGCCGCCCAGCGCCATGATCACGGGCCCAAGGAAGATCAGGCTGGCCCAAGGGTTCCAGTAGGCGCGGACCAGCCAGACGGGCGTCCCGCCCCGTCCTTGTGCGTCCGGCGTGGTCTCGCGCCGCTCCCCCAGGACGACATAGAGGTGGCTTGCGCCGCGATAGCAGATGGCGATGCCGGACACCGTCTGGTTGCCGGCCGGATAGAAACGGCGGTTCGGCTCGGCGATGCAGACCGGCTGGCCCTCGCGGGTGATGCGGATGCTCGCCTGCTCGGCGTCGAAGTTCGGGCCGTCGACCGGGCCGACGGTCTCCAGCACCAGGTGGTAGCCGGCGACGTTCACCGAGCCGCCCAGTGGCAGAGCCTCGGCCGCTTCGCCCTTCCAGCCCAGTTCGACGCAGGCGCCGAGCACAAAGACCCCCAGGCCGAGGTGCGCCAGTGTCATGCCCCAGGCGCCGCGCGGCAGGCCGGTGAGCCGGCGCCAGCTGTCCGCAGGCGAAACCCGGAATGCGCGGGTGCGCTCGATCACTTCGGCGACCGCGCCCAGCACCAGCCAGGCGCCGATTGTCACGCCCAGCGCGCCCAAGGCCTTCTTCGGGCTGACGAAGGCGTAGGTCAGCAGGCCGCAGCCGAAGGCGGCGAGCGCCGCGACCCATAGCCGTTGGCCGACACCGCGCAGGTCGCCGCGCTTCCACGCCAGCAGCGGGCCGGCCGGCAACAGGATCGCCAAGGCCGCCATCAGCGGCGCGAAGGTCAGGTTGAAGTAGGGCGGCCCGACCGAGATCGCCTCGCCGGTCGCCGCCTGGCGGATCAGTGGATAGAGCGTACCCAGGAGCACCGTCGCGGTGGCTGCGGCCAGCAGGATGTTGTTCAGCACCAGTGCGCTCTCGCGGCTGATCGGCGCGAAGACGCCGCCGGGGCTGAGCTTTGGCGCGCGCCAGGCGAACAGGCTGAAGGCCGACCCCGCCGTCACGCCCAGGATGATCAACAGCAGGACGCCGCGCTTCGGATCGACCGCGAAGGCATGCACGCTGGTGAGCACGCCCGAGCGCACCAGGAAGGCGCCCAGCATCGAGAAGGTGAAGGCGCCAAGGGCTAGGAACAGGGTCCAGCCCGCCAGCGCGCCGCGCTTTTCCGTGACGATCGCCGAGTGCAGCAGGGCGGTGGCGATCAGCCACGGCATGAAGGACGCGTTCTCCACCGGGTCCCAGAACCACCAGCCGCCCCAGCCCAGTTCATAGTAGGCCCAAAACGCGCCCAGCGTGATGCCGACGGTCAGGAAGCTCCAGGCAGCCAGCGCCCAGGGCCGGACCCAGCGCGCCCAGGCCGCATCGACGCGACCTTCGATCAGGGCCGCGACCGCCAGGGAGAACACCACCGACATGCCGACGTAGCCCGAATAGAGGAACGGCGGATGGATCGCCAGCGCCGGATCCTGCAGCAGCGGATTGAGCGAATGGCCCTCGACCGGCGGGCTGGCCAGCCGCAGCAGCGGGTTCGACGCGAAGACCGTGTAGGCCAGGAACACCGTCCCCAGCGCGCCTTGCACTGACACCATCAGCGCCTTCAGGCCCTGTGGCAGGCCCCGACCCAGCGTCGCGGCGGCCGCGCCATAGCCGGTCAGGATGAAGCACCAGAGCAGGATCGAGCCCTCGTGGCTGCCCCAGGCGCCGGCCACCTTGTAGAGCATCGGCTTTTCGGTGTGCGAGTTCTGGGCGACGTTGGCCACCGAGAAATCGGACGTCACGAAGGCGTGGATCAGGCAGGCGAACGCAATCGCCACGCCCGCGAAGGATGCCAGCGCCGCGCCCTCGCCGGCCGCCGCCAGCACGCTGGAGCGTCGCGCCCGCGCAAACGCTGACAGGCCGGTCTGGGCCGCGGCGAACGCCAGCGCCAGGATCAGTGCGAAGGAGCCGAGCTCTGCGATCATTTGGGGGCGATCATGTGCTGGGCTTGGCCTTCGCGTAGTCGGGCGTCGAGCCGTCGCCGCGCCATTCGCCCTGGGCCTTCAGCGCCTTGGCGAGGTCCGGCGGCATGTATTTCTCGTCGTGCTTGGCTAGCACCTGCTTGGCCTCGAAGATCCCGTCGCCGCGGAAGGCCCCAACGGCCACGACGCCCTGGCCCTCGCGGAACAGGTCCGGCAGGTCGCCCTGGAAGACCACCTTGGAGGTGGCGGTGCGGTCGGCGACCACGAACTCGACGCGGCCGTCCGGATGCTTGGCGACGCTGCCCATGCGGACCATGCCGCCGAGCTGCACCGCGCGGCCGGCCGGCGGATGCGCCGCGACGGCCTGCGACGGAGTGTAGAAGAACGAGATCGAGTCCCGCAGGCCCCAGAGCGTCAGGCCCGCCGCCAGCGCCAGCACCGGAGCGATCGCCGCGATCAGCGTCAGGCGCCGCCGCGCCTTGGGGGACTTCGGCAGCCAGCTCATTTCATGGGCTCCGTGGCCGCCGCCTGGGTGAGCGAGTCGAGCACGGCAGGCTTTCCGGCATAGCGCGCCCGCGCGGTCTTCAGCGCGGCGTCACGCCTGGCCGCGTCGCCCAACACCGCGTAGGCTTTCACCAGCTGCACCCAGCCGGTCGGATCGTCGGGGTTCGCGGCCAGACGCTGGGCCAGGCCCGCAACCATGCCTCGCACGGCCGTCAGCTGATCGCTGGACAGGCCCTGAGGCGCAGCCGGCGCAACGGCCGCGGCTGGCGCGGGACCGCCTTCGATCTCCGCGATCGCCGACTGGACGTTGGCGCGGCGCGGGTCGCTGGCCGGCATGTCCGCCAGCAAGGTCCGCCACTCGGCGAGCCCGCCGGCGCGGTCGCCGTTGCGGATCTTGGCGGCGGCCAGCTGGAAGCGCGCCGCGGCGCTGGTCGGGTCCAGGCTGACAACATGCCGGAACGCGTCGAGAGCGGCGGCGGTCTGTTCGCCATTGGCGCGGTAGAGCTCGGCGTCGCCCAGCATTTCCCAGAGGTCGGCCCGGTTGGGCGCCACACGGACCCCGCGACGCAGCGCCTGGATCGCGCCCAGCAGGTCGCCCGTGCCGCCTCGCGACAGAGCCAGGTACTTGTAGCCGTCGGCGTCACCCGGATGGTCCTTGACCTTCGCGGCCACGACCGCGGCGATCTCGGCTGGCTGCAGCGCCTGGGGCGGCGTCTCCAGCCACTTTGCCAGTCGGGTCTTGAACCCCTGGTCGGCCAAGCCGGGCGAACCCAGCATCAGGTAGAGCCCCAGCGCCAAGGCCGGGGCGGCCAGGGCCACGATGAGGACCGGAACCCGGCTAGGGCTGGTGGACCAGACTTCGACCGGCGCGTCCGCCGCGCTCAGCATCCGGCGGCCCGCCTCGGCCTCGGCGGTCTTGCGCTCGTCCGCGCCCAAAAGACCGCGGTCGGCCAGGTCGCCGATCTCGGCGAGCTGGCGCCGATAGAAGACGGATGTGGTGTCCACAGGCGCCGTGCGGGCGGCGGCCTGGGCGGCGCGAAGCAAAATCAGGATGGCCGCGGCGGCGGAAATCAGGCCCGCCGCGACCCAGAAGGCGATCATCTGGCGCGTTTAGCCGAAAGCGGCCCGGAGCGCGAGTGGGTGATCGGGGTTTAGATAGGGCTCGCGCCCCGACGCACCGTCAGGCGTCCAGGACAATCGTATTGTCGGTCGGCGTACAGGCGACGACAGCGCGGCGGCGCACCAGCTCGGCGGCCGCTTCGTCGCGCACCAGCGCGGCGACGTCGGCGGCGGCCAGCAGGTAGGCGTGCGCGATGGCGACATCCGTCACGTCGCCCGTCCGAAGGTGGTCCAGCACGTCTGCCACATAGCCGTTGACCGCGCTCCACAGCGCCTCGCCGACCTTGGTGTGCGCGGCGGAAAAGCCGCCGTAGTTGGCGCAAAGCCGTATCTCGTGGAACAAGGTGAGCGCGGTCATCGCCCGGCCCACGGCCTTGGGGTCCGGCGCCTCATCAAGCTTTGGACCGCTCTTGCGGGGCCGCCGCATGCCCGAGGACTCCATCGGCAGGGCCTCGCCCAACAGCTTCTCGGTCTCGCGCAGCCGCGCCTCCACCAGATTGGCGAGCGCCTTCTTCTGGCCGACGATCCGCTTGCCCCAGCCACTTTCGCGGGTGAGCTCGATGCAGACTTCGAGTTCGAAGGTCTGTTGGGTGATCAGTTCCACCAGCCGCCCGGCCGCGCGGCCCGCCGCGGGCCCACCATCGAGATCGAGCTGTCCGATCGCCTTCAGGGCCGCGTCAATCTCCGCCATCACCCGCTCCGGAAAGCCGCCAAGCTCGGATTCCGCGAGATAGCGCTCGGTGGGCTTGTCCATGATCGAGGAGATGATCCGCAGAACCATCCAGGGCGGCGCGAGCTGGCCGGCAAGCATTTCGAAGAAGCGGGGACCGGCGTCCTCGGCGACCGCCACGGCGTCCTTGTAGGCGAGCCGCGCGGCGGCTCCGGTCTCCTCGCCCGGACGGGCCACCCAATCCTCCAGCCGCGGCAGGGTGCGGCGTACGATGTGGCCGACATCGAGGCAGGCGGCCAGGGCCTCGCCGCCGCCCGGCCGGGCGGCGTCACAGATCTCGACGGCGGTGCGGAATTCGCGCCGGTCGCTGCCGCGCAAGGCGCCGGCGGCGGCCAGAAGCAGGGCGTCGAAGGCCCGGCTGGGATCGGGCAGCCGCTGTTCATTGGCGATGGCGGCGGCGATCGCGGCCGACGCCTTGGCCGCCGCGGCGACCTCGTCCGGCGCGAGCGCCTTGAGACCGCGCCAGAGCAGGGCGAGGGTTCGGGCCGGAAACACCAGCCGGTGCGGGTCGGATCCGTCACCCGCGAACAGCGAGGCGGCCGGCTGGAACACCGCGTTGCGGAGCGTCCGGTCCGCAGCTTCGGCTTCGACCAGTTGGCGCACCTTGGCGAGGATTGTGTCGCCGCCGGTTTCCGCGAGCGCCCTTTGCAGTCCGTCCACGATCTTGTCGGGCGCGGTTTCCACCAACGTCCTGACGATTTCGATCTTGCGGTCGGAAATGTCGACCATGGGAGAGCTCCGGACGGACGATCCGACCCTAGGCGCGGCGGGTTAAGGTTGTCCGAAGGTAAGCCTATTCAAGTCGCTGCGCGGGGCAGGTCGGCCTCCAGCCTGAGACCGCCCAGCGGCGAATCCGCGAGCCTCAGCGCCCCGCCATAGGCCCTAGCCAGTTCGTCGAGGATGGACAGCCCGAGGCCGGATCCAGGCGCGCTCTCGTCGAGCCGCGCGCCACGCTGCAGCACCTCCTCGCGCCGGTCGGGCGGCAGGCCCGGACCGTCGTCATCGACGCTCAGCAGGAAGCGGTCGGGGCCCGCGGCCTCGGCCTTCACCCGAACCCGCGCGCGACCGAACTTGCAGGCGTTCTCCACCGCGTTGCCGGCGATTTCCAAGAGGTCCTGCCGCTCGCCCAGAAAATAGAGATCCTCGTCGGCGTCCCAGTCGATCGAGACACCCTTGTCCCGGAATATCCGTCCCAGGGTGCGCGTCAGTTCGTCCAGCACCTCGGCCACGGAAGTGCGTTCGCCCTGCCCCTGGGTGCGGGCTGCGGCCCGGGCGCGGCGCAGATGGTGATCGACCTGGTTCTGCATGGCCTGCGCCTGGCGGGTCACCACATCGGCCAGCGGGCCGGGGCGCTGGCCCGACTCCGCCATCATCACCGAGAGCGGGGTCTTCAGCGCATGCGCCAGATTGCCCACGTGGGTCCGCTGGCGCTCCACGACCTCCTGGTTATGCGTCACCAGGGCGTTCAGCTCCTGGGCCAGCGGCATCAGCTCGCTGGGATAGGTCGCGGCCAGCCGATGGGCCTTGCCACGGCGCACCGCGGCGACATCGCTGCGCAGGTCGAAGAGCGGCCGCAGGCCCACGCGCACCTGGATCACGATCGCCAGCACCAGCCCCGCCCCCAGCACCACGAAGACCGCGGCGGTGGCGGCGACGAAGTTCGAGACCTCGTGGTCGACGGAACTGCGGTCCTCCGCCGCCAGGAAGATCACCGGCGTGACGCGGCCCGGCAGCAGGTTCTGCTGCGCCCGCACCCGCATCGGCTCGTCCTGCGGACCGCGCGCGTCATAGGCGATGCGCTTGCCGGGATTGGCTTTCAGCCGCGCGGCGAGATCGGCGGGCGTCGGGATGACGGTGTCGAACAGCGAGGGCGACAGGTTGCGGTTGGTCGGGACGACGGCGCCGGCGGCGGTGGGCTCGGCGATCTCCCAGTAGCGGCCGGAATAGGTGCGCAGCGCGCGCTCGTCGGTGAACGGCGGCGCGAAGACCTGGCCGTCCGCCACCGTCGAATAGGTCGCCAGATTGGCGTTCAGGTCGTTCAGCGTCTCGTCGAGGCGCCCGACCGCGGCCTGCCGAAACAGGAACGCCAGCAGCAGCGCCGTGATCGCCAGCGCCCCGAAGCTCCAGAACACCGCCAGCAGCACCAGCCGCCGCGCCAGGGATGAGCCGCCAAGGCCCGTTGGCATCCTCACAACCCGCGCTCCGCCCGCGTCAACGGACCGGCGTCACGAGGCCCCTCCTTCACGAAGCCTGCGCCGCGTCGCTCAGTTCTTCCGGCGGGCAGGTCAGGCGATAGCCAAGACCGCGCGCGGTCTCGATCCGATCGGAGCCGATCTTCTTGCGCACCCGGCCGATGAACACCTCGATGGTGTTGGAGTCGCGGTCGAAGTCCTGATCGTAGAGATGTTCGACCAGCTCCGTGCGGCTGATCACCCGGCCCTGGTGCATCATCATGTAGTGCAGCAGACGGTACTCCAGCGAGGTGAGCCGCAGGGGCTCGCCGTTGACGCTCGCCCGGGCCGCCCTCGGATCCAGCCGAAGTCCGCCGACCGACAGGCTGGGCGCCGAATGCCCCGCCGAGCGGCGCAGCAGGGCCCGCAGCCGGGCCAGCAGCTCCTCGGTGTGGAAGGGCTTGGTCAGGTAGTCGTCAGCGCCGGCGTCGAAGCCCGCCACCTTCTCGCTCCAGGCGCCGCGGGCCGTCAGGATCAGCACCGGTGTCGCCATCTTCTCGCGCCGCCACCGCTCCAGCACCGAGACGCCGTCCACTTTTGGCAGCCCAAGATCGAGGATGACGGCATCGTAGGGTTCGGTCTCGCCCAGAAACTGGGCTTCCTCGCCGTCCGGGGCATGATCAACCGCATAGCCGGCGTCGGCCAGCGCCAGCTTCAGCTGGCGGCTCAGGTCCGGATCGTCTTCCACGAGCAGGATGCGCATGACCTGCGTCCCTTTCCTTATTGCCGACGGCGCCGTAGCCGCCCTGTTAGCCCAACACCTGGCCGGTCTGGGCATCGACGGTGAGGACGACGATCCGGCCGTTGGAGAGCTGCCATTGCACCAGATAGACCGGCCGGCCGCCGGACTGCCCCATGGTCGTGTTGAGCTGTTTGCCCGGATAGCGTTGGGCGATATCCTTCAGAACGCGCGACAGCGGGACTTGGCCCCCGGCCGGCGCCTCGCGCCCCGGCTCCTGCGCCGCGACCGAGGACGCCGGAAGGGCTACGAGCGGCGCGGCGGCCAGCAGCAGGGCGGCGATGAGGCGGCGTCGAAACATGGCGTCCGGTCTAGGCGCCCGGGACTGAACCGGGCCTGAACGCCCAGCTTATGCGGCGGCCACGCCGGCGTGTCACGTCCCCGCCGGCGGGCGGAGACGATCAGCGCGGCGCCGAAAAAAAGCCTGAGTCCCCGATTGCGGGGATGAGCGGACCTAAGAGGAATCGTGACCGTTGACGCTGGCCGAGGCCGCCGCGAGCCCCACCGGGAGGGCCGGCGCGGACATTTGGAATTTCGGTGGCGTCACGCCCAGCTCCTTGCAGAGCTGGACGACGAGGTCGTTAGGATCGAGGGCCAGGAAGCCGTCGGGGTCGGCCATGAGGTCGGCCAGGCGCTCGTGAAGGTCTTCCAGCAACGAGTCGCCCGTGAACTCGCCAGCCTCCTCGTCGCGCTCGTATTCGTTCCAGACGCAGCGTTCGACCCCACGCGTCAGCCAGTCGCGCCGGCGGCGGAGGGCGAGCGTCTTCGGGTCCGGCGGGACGGGCGGCTCGGACGCCTTGGCGGGCGGCGGCGCCTCAACCGGCTCGGCGGCGTGGCGGCGCGCGTCGCGCGCCAGCTTGGCCTGCAACGCCAGCGTCTGGCGCAACCCCCGACCGAGACGATGGACGGCGCCGGCGGCGCGCACCGTCTGGTCCAGATCGTCGGCGGCCATGGCCTCGCGCTGGATATGCAGCGCAAGCTTCAACACCGCATCGGCAAAAATGCCGAGCGCCTGCTCCTGTGCCTCCGCCATGATCGCCGCGTCCATGCACAAAACAAGAACATGAGAGTGGGCCGAAGTCAAGTTTTTGGTGGGCCGCTGCGCGATTCCGAGGGGCCGGCACTCTGGCCTGGTCGTCAGGGGAAGGGTCTTCTACCCGAATAGCTCGCTGTGTGAGCCAATCCGCAGCAACTCAATTGCCGTCTTCGTCTTACGATAAATCAGCACGAGATCGGGCTTGAGGTGGCAGTCTCGGCAGCCTTTCCAGTCACCCTTTAGGGGGTGATCCTTGTTCGAGATTGGCAGGGTCCCCTTATTCACGAGCAGGTCCGTCGCCGCTTTGAAGACAGCGTCTAGGTCTGCGTGCTGTCCCGCCTTTTCGCGCTTGTAGTCACGTTTGAATTGGCCGGTGATTTTGAGGGTCAGCATTAGCCACCCTCGGTTTCAGAGGTTGGGGGCGCAGGAGACACGGCAGGGAAACCGAAGACATCGACTGCAGTCATCGGCGGAGGCGGTGAAACGAGCGGGGGCAGTGGAGGAGCAGGGGGCGGCGGAGCCGGAGGGGCGGGGAACATATCCATCGCCCCCACGTCCAGTGCCCGCTCGATCAAGGCTGAGTAGCTAGCTTCAGTCAGGCCCGGTGTCTTCTCGGCGTAGTGCCATTGCATGATGAGGTGCGGGTTGTGAATCAGGGCGTAGGTTACCGGTCCAGACTTCCCAGCCTTGAGGTCGATGAACTGAAGCTCTTGGAGCTTCTTTATGCGGCCGACCCATGTGTGCTCGCCACGCTGACCGCCAAAGCCCGACGCGTAGGCCATCTCGTCAGGCTTGATGTGCTGAACGAAGCCGTTGTCCCACGTCGAACACCACAGCGTCAGATAGGTAGACGAGACCGGTGCTCCTTTCGTCATTTCATCCATGATCCGCAGGATGAGGGGCATCGTCTTCGGGATTGTCGCGAAGCCCTTATTGGCCAAGCGATGCCAGAGGTTCGGCCCCATGCCGGGCCACAACTGCTCCCTGAGAGCTAGCTGCTTTTTGGCGATCACCCCGCCTTCCCGAACTGAGACCATCGTCTTCATTCCTTCACCTCCCGGCCGGATTGCGTCGTTAAGACTGCAACAAATCCCGCGCGAACTCGGAAAGTGGATTATTTATAAAATCGTATAAATACAAGTACTTAGATACTTACTAAGGCCGAGTGAGTTGCGTGGGTGTGCACATTCGGCAGTGTGAGTCATCATGATATGATGCAACTTAACAACTAGGTTGCAACAGATGATTCACTCTGGTTTTGTATCTAATTGAATTAGATGAAGGTTTTTCGGCGGTTCCTGTGCTGCGTGTGCTGATGTGCTGCGGGTACTGGCCGTACTGCCCGTGCTGCCGGATGGTCTGGAAGGGTAGAGGGGGGCGAGGTTGACCTCTCCCTCAACGTAGCTACATCGTAGCTACGGGCGACGCGCGACCCAATGAAGGACACTGAAGTTATGGCTGCCTTGGATACGGTTAGAGCGCGGATCGACGCAGACCTCAAACGGGACGCGACGGCGGCTCTGGCTGAAATGGGGCTCACGATCTCCGAAGCTATTCGCCTCTTGCTGGTCAGGGTGGCTGCTGAAAAGGCACTCCCCTTCGATGTGCGCACGCCCAATGCCAAGACGCGCGCTGCTATCTTGGCGGCCGATCGTGGCGAGCTTACGCCGTTTGATAGCGTCGATGACCTGATCGCTGACCTCAACGACTAACTACGGTTACGCCCGTCTTCGCGCATAGGCTCTTCGGGCCACAGAGATGCGCTCTCCGGCTAGGTCCCAAGCACCGCTGCTGGCGGCATGACGGCCTCGGATTCTTCAACGAAGACGGCGCGCCGTGGATCGAAGGCAGACATTAGCCTCGAGACAAGCGCCTATCTGGCACGGTGCAAAGGTAACCCGCCCTACCCCTTGCGCTTCGGCGAATAGGGCCGCTCGCGCTTCCAGGTTTCGGCGAAGGTCTCCAGGGCCGCGTCGGGCGTCTCCGGCAGGGTCACCACCAGGCGCGCGAACAGGTCGCCGCGGAGGCCCTTGGCGTCGGAGAGGCCCCGGCCCTTCAGCCGCATCCGGGTACCGGTGTTGGCGCCCTTGGGAATGGTCAGGGTGACCGGCCCGTCCGGCGTCGGCGCCTCGGCCTTGCCGCCCAGCACCGCGTCATAGACCGTCACGGCCACGTCCATGATCAGGTCGGCGCCCTCGCGGCGGAAGATCTTGTGCGGGGCTATGGTGAGTTCGATCAGGGCATCGCCCGCGCCGGCGCGGCCGGGCGAGCCCTGGCCCTTTAGCCGCAGGGTCTGGCCTTCCTGGGCGCCCTTGGGGATGGTCACGTCGATGGTGCGGCCGTCGGAGAACGAGACGCGTTTCTTGGCGCCCTTGATGGAGTCTTCCAGGTCGATTTCCATGCGGGCGCGCAAATCGCCGCCGCGCTGGGAATAGCCGCCGAAACCCCCGCCCTGGCCGCCGCCGCCTCTCGGACCCCCACGGGCGCCGCCAAACATCTCGCCCAGGATGTCGCCCAGATCGACGCCCTCGAAGCCCGCGCCGTGCCCGCCGCCCGGGGGCGGACCCCACGGGCCACCCCCGCCGCCCTGCCCTCGGCCGAAACCACCGAAGGTCTCGCGCCCGTCGTTGTCGATCTCGCCGGCGTCGAACTTCTTCTTCTTGGCCGCGTCGCCCAGGATGTCGAAGGCGCCGGAGACCTGTTTGAAGCGCTCCTCGGCGGGCTTGTTGTTGGGATTGGTGTCGGGGTGGTTGGCCTTGGCGAGCTTACGGAACGCCTTGCGGATCTCGTCCGCGCTCGCCGTGCGCGGGACGCCCAGGACCTGATAGGGGTCGCTCGCCAAGTCGTTTCGATCCTTCGGAAGGGTTGGGGCTCTCTCAGAGCCTAAATTGGTCGGTTCGGTTCCCGGCGCAAGGGTTTGTGTGGCGAAAATATCACAACCCTAGCCGCGTCCGCGTTCTGCGATCAGGTCTGGAGCCGCGAAGTCGAGCGCATCCTCGGCCTCGGACAGCACACTCTCGTTGATCGTCTGGCCGCGCACCGAGACGCCGGCGCGGTGGACACTGTCCGGATCGCCGCTGATCAGCGGGTGCCAGTCGGCGAGGTCGCGGCCCTCGTGCAGGCGGCGATAGGCGCAGGAGTGCGGCATCCAGGCGAGCTTTTCGATGTTGTGCGGCGTCAGCTTGACGCAGTCGGGCACCGTCGCCTGGCGGTTCGCATAGTCGGTGCAGGCGCAGACGTGTGCGTCGAACAGCTGGCAGTGCACCCGCGTCGGGATCACCTCGCCGGTGTCCTCCTCCTCGAAGCGCACCAGGCAGCAGAGGCCGCAGCCGTCGCAGAGGCTTTCCCACTCGGCGACGGTCATTTGCGCCAACGTCTTGCGCCGCCAGAAGGGTTCGGAAGCCATGGCGCGCATCTACGCCGTTCCCACGGCAATCCCAAGCCGGCTTGCGCCCAGCGCCAGGGCCGCTATCTGAGGCCGCCACATGAGAGCCCCCATCCTTGCCTTGAAGGACGTCCGCCTGGCGGATGGTCCGCTGATGCTGTTCGACGGCGTCGATCTCGCCCTCGACGCGCGGGTCCGCGCCTGCCTGGTCGGGCGCAATGGCGCGGGCAAGTCGACACTGCTGCGCATCCTGGCCGGCCAGATCGAGCCGGACGGCGGCGAGCGCAACCTGACCACCGGGACCCGCATTGCCTTCGTGCCGCAGGAGCCGGAGATCGTCGGCGCCACCCTGCTCGACTACGCCACCGCCGGCGGCGCGCAGGACTATCAGGCCCAGGCGACGCTCACCGACTTCGGCCTCGACCCGGAAAAGCCCGCCGTCGGCCTCTCGGGCGGCGAGATTCGCCGCGCCGCCTTGGCCCGCGCCTTCGCCGAGGAGGCCGACGTCATCCTGCTCGACGAGCCCACCAATCACCTGGACATCCTGGCCATCGAGACACTGGAGGAGGAACTGGCCGCCTCCAAGGCCGCGGCCCTGATCGTCAGCCACGACCGGGCCTTCCTGGAGCGGGTGACCAAGCGCTGCTTCTGGCTGGAGTACCGGCAGGTGAAGCGCCTGGACGAGGGCTTCGCGGGTTTCGAGGACTGGGCCGAGAAGATCACCGCCCAGGAGGCCGAGGAGGCCCGGCGCCTCGACCGCTTCATCCAGCGCGAGGCCCACTGGATGGCCCGTGGCGTCACGGCGCGTAGAGCCCGCAACGAAGGCCGCAAGCGCCGCCTGGAGAGCCTGCGCCAGGACCGCCGCGACCGGCTGAAGGACACCCGCAGCGAACTCAACATGGGGCTGGCCTCGTCCGGCGTCTCCGGCAAGCGGGTGGTCGAGGCCAAGGGCGTCTGCAAGGCGTTCGGCGACCGCGTGCTGCTGAAGAACTTTTCGACCCGCATCCTGCGCGGCGACCGCGTGGCGGTGGTCGGGCCGAACGGCGCGGGCAAGACCACCCTGGTCAAGGTGTTACTGGGCGAGATCCCCGCCGACGCCGGCGAGGTGAAGCTCGGGACCAACCTGCAGATCAGCTACATCGACCAGGCGCGCACCAAGCTCGCGCCGGAGATGACCCTGCGCGACGTGCTGCTGCCCAAGGGCGGCGACCAGATCCTGGTGCGCGGCGAGCCCCGCCACATCGTCTCCTACGCCAAGGACTTCCTGTTCAGCGAGGCCCAGCTGCGCCAGCCGGTGCGCAGCCTGTCCGGCGGCGAGCGCAACCGCCTGCTGCTGGCCAAGGCGCTGGCCAACCCGGCCAACGTCCTGGTGCTGGACGAGCCCACCAACGACCTCGACATGGACACGCTCGATCTGCTCGAGGACCTGCTGGCCGACTATGAGGGCACGCTGATTCTGGTCAGCCACGACCGCGACTTCATCGACCGGCTGGCGACCTCGACCATCGGCCTTGACGGCAAGGGGCGCGCTATCGAGACGCCGGGCGGCTGGCAGGACTTCATCTCGCAGAACCCCGGCTTCTTCGCCCGCCTGCCGGTGGCGGCCTTCGCGCCGGCCAAGAGCAGCGCGCCCAGACCCGTCACGCCCGCGCCGCCGCCCAAACCGGTGGCGGCGGGCAAGCTCACCTACAAGGACCAGCGCCGGCTGGAGGAGCTCGACGCGCTGATCGCCGGGGCCCCGGCGAAGATCGCCGCCCTGGAAGCCACCCTGGCTGATCCCGGCCTCTACCGCCGCGATCCCACAACCTTCCAACGCCTGACCAAGAGCCTGGAATTCGTCCGCGCCCAGCTCGCGTCCGGTGAAGAGGAGTGGCTGGGCCTGGAGGAGCGCCGCGAGGCTCTGGAGACCGGCCGGCCGGGTTGACCCGTTTCCTGTGGACGAATTCAAGCCTCTAAAACGCTTGAAGAATTCGGATCGAGTCGCAGCTTATGCACCGCTTCTCCACCGGTTTTTGACGCCGGAGTCACAATCCTGGCGCAGGCGCCGCTTGCCGGATTTGGGGTTCGGGAGCACCGTTCACTTGCCGAGAGGGACTGCGGCGCGGGCAGACGGAGAGGCCGGAAACGGCGGACCCAGACGTCAGACGAGCAGGAGGTTTCGAGAGGCTAAGGACCGGGGCGACCCGGGACGGACCTGCCGAGACACCAGACGCGACGGAAAACCAGTGAGCTTGCTCACGAACCGAAGTCGCAGACGACCTTGAAGGTACAGATCCCCCAACGGATCTGGATGAGAGGGCGACGCCTCGGGCAACCGAAGCGCCGCCCTCTTGCTATGTGGCCTACACCGAACCGAAGAGTTCGGAGGGCGCGTCTTCCAACCGAGGCCGTGGCGCCCTACCTCAGGACATCCATTCGAGGGGACCCATGAAAGCCACGCGTTTCATCATCATCGCGCTCGCAGCGATCCTGGCCGCCTGCTCGCCGGCCAAGCATGGGGCCGCGCCCGCCTCCGGCCTCACGGCCATCCGCTTCGCCACCGACTGGCGGGCCGAGGCCGAGCACGGCGGCTTCTACGAGGCGCTGGCCAACGGCGAATACAAGAAGCGCGGGCTCGACGTAAAGATCGTCCAGGGCGGGCCAGGCGTGAACGTGCCCCAACTGCTGGCCGCCGGCTCGGTCGATCTGGGCATCGGTTCCAACGGCTTCATCGTCCTGAACCTCGCCCAGGAAGGCGTTCCCGTGAAGGCTGTCGCCGCGATCTTCCAGAAGGATCCGCAGGTGCTGATCGCTCACCCGGACGCCGGCGTGAACAGCCTGGCAGACCTGAAGGGCCACCCGATCCTGCTCGGCGACGCCTCGGTGACCACCTTCTGGGTGTGGCTCAAGGCCAAGTACGGCTTCACCGACGATCAGGTGCGCAAATACACCTTCAACAACGGGCCGTTCCTGGCCGACAAGCGCGCGGCCCAGCAGGGCTATCTCACCAGTGAGCCCTACACGATCGAGAAACAGGCCGGCCTGAAGCCCAAGGTCTTCCTGCTCGCCGACAACGGCTACCCCGGCTACGCGACCATGATCATGGCGCCCGACACCCTGATCGCCAAGAACCCGGCCGCCGTGAAGGCCTTCGTCGAGGCCACCGCCAAGGGCTGGCAAGACTATCTGAACGGCGACCCCAGACCCGCCGACGCGATGATCCTGAAGGACAATCCGGAGATGACCCAGGACGTCCTCGACCAGGCCCGGGCCAAGCTGAAGGCCAACGCCATCGTCGACGGCGGCGACGCTCAGATTGACGCAAAGGGGGCCTCGGGCATCGGCGCGATGACCGACGCCCGCTGGCGGACCTTCTTCGACATGGCCTCCAGCAACGGCGTCTATCCGCGGACGCTGGATTTCAAGAAGGGCTACACGCTGCAGTTCTTGGCGAAGTGACACGCGTGCCACCCCCGGTTACGTGGGAGGCAGGAATGACCGTCGCCGCCCTGAACACCGTCGAAGTCGACTACCCGCGCGGCCGGGCGCTGGGGCCGTTCAGCCTGGCGATCGCGGCCGGCGAAATCGTCGCCCTGGTCGGGCCCTCCGGCTGCGGCAAGTCCACGGCCATGAGGCTGCTGGCCGGGCTTGAAACCCCGACCCGCGGTGAGGTCGCCCGCACACCGGGGCGCGGCGAGACGGCCGTGGTCTTCCAGGCCCCGACGCTGGCGCCCTGGCTCTCGGCCCGCGCCAACGCCGCCCTGCCACTGGAGTTGGCGGGGGTTGCCCGCACTGAAGCGTCCACACGCGCCGACGCCGCGCTGGCGCGGGTAGGCCTCGCCGGCGCCGAGGCCGCGCGGCCCGCGCAGCTCTCCGGGGGCATGGCCATGCGGGTGTCGCTGGCCCGCGCGCTGGTCACCGAACCCAAGCTGCTGCTGCTCGACGAGCCCTTCGCGGCGCTGGACGAGATCACCCGCCGGGCGCTCGCTGACGACGTGCTCGCGCTGTGGGCGCAGACCCGGCCCGCCATCGTCTTCGTGACCCACAATGTGGAGGAAGCCGTCTACATGGCTTCCCGCGTGGTGGTGATGACCCAGGGACCGGGCCGGATCGCCGGCGAAGTGGCCGGGGTTGGCCCGCTTCCGAGAACACCCGGCTTCCGCACCACCGAGGCCTTCCGCGCCCAGGTGGAAGCCGTCTCCGGCCTGTTGGCGCGAGGCATGGCCGCATGAGCCGGATCGTCCAGAGCCTCGCACCCTTCGCGCTGATCGCCCTGCTGCTGGTCGCGTGGGAGATCGCGTGCCGGGCGATGCACGTCCCGGTCTATTTCCTGCCGCCGCCGTCGCAGGTCGCGGTGGCGCTCGCCGCCGACTGGGCTACCCTGCTACGCTCGGCCTGGAACACCCTGTCCATGGCCTTGATCGCGCTGTTGGTCGCCAGTGTGCTGGCCCAGGCGCTGGCGCTGTTCGTGGGTCTGAGCCCGATCCTCGAGCGCGCGGTCAGGCCGCTCGCGGTGGTGTTGCAGGTGACGCCGGTGGTGGCCATCGCGCCCCTGGTGCTGATCTGGGCCGGCCTCGACCATGCCGGGCGCGCCATCGTGGGCTTGGCCGCCGTGGTCGCCTTCTTCCCGATCTTTTCCGGCGCGGTGACGGGCCTGAAGGCGGCCGACCCGGACCTCGAACGGCTGTTCGATCTCTATGGCGCGGGCCGCCTGCAAAGACTCACCCGCCTGCGCCTGCCCTCGGCCATCCCCTACCTGCTGGAGGGCCACAAGGTGGCCGCGGGCCTGGCGGTGATCGGCGCCGTGGTCGCTGAGTTCGTCGCCGGCTCCGGCGGCGCGCAGGGGCTCGCCTGGCGCATCCTCGAGGCCGGCAACCGGCTGCAGACGGCGCGGATGTTCGCCGCCCTGGTGGTGCTGGGACTGTTGGGCGCGGTGCTGCACGCCGCCCTGGAGGCCGGCGAGCGCGCGGGCCTTCGCTGGTGGCGGGGGCGTTAGATCAGGGTTTGGCGGCCGGCGGCGGGACGGCGGCCAGCTGATAGTGGATCGGCAGCTTGATCGTCGCCCCGATGGTCGGCGAGCCGTCCGCGCTCCAGGGTGTCACCTTGAACTTCGAGGCCAGCTCCATGGCCCCGGCGCCATAGCCCTGCCCTGGCGGGGTTTCCTGGGCGATCGAGCAGGCCCCGAGCGCGCCGTCGGGCTGGATCGTGCAGCCCAGCACCACGCGGACGTCGTTCACGCCGTTCTCGGTCTTGGGAAAGGTCGCCTGGAAGTCCTGGATCGCCGGCTTTTCAGCCCAGACCGGCTGGGTCACGGTCGCCGATCCGCTCAACAGCGCGGCATCGAAATTCACCGGGATGAAAACGTTGCGCCCGGCGATATCCGGGGTGTCGACCACCATCAACTCAGCGAGCTTCCGGGCCGCCGCGCCGAAGCCGAAGTTGCCGCCGGGCTCCTTCAGCGCGGCACAGTCCTTGGGATGTTTGTCGCGGCCGATCTCGCAAGTCAGCAGCACCTTGCCGCCGACTCCGGCGGCCTTGGCGCGGGCCGGCCAGGCGGCGACCATCTGGGCGACGCTGGGCGCCTGCTCGAAGTTGGGGGTGAAGTCCGCCGCGGCGGACGAGCCGATGGCGGCGGCGCCGACGGCCACGAGGACCCCGATCTTCAGAGACATGATCACGCTCTCCCTGGCTTCGGGTAGAGCTTGGCATGGCCCCCCGGTACTTGAGAAGGGGCTAGACGGCGGTCCGCTTGGGCGCCGGGCCGGTCCGCAGCCGCTCCAGCGCTTCGGTGGCCATCACCGACAGCGACCGCAGGCCCTGTTCGCCGAACACGTCGAGGGCCGCGTCGAGGGCCAACACCGCGGCGGCCCGTTCGCCACGGTCCTTGCCGGTGATCTCAACCCGCGCTTCGTAGAGCCGCGCCAGATGAAGCTGGACCAGCGCCCAGCCGACGGGATCGCGGGCCGGCTGCAGGCCGGCAAGCTCGATCTTCAAGGCGGTCTCGGCGCTGTCGAGGACGCCCAGGTCGCCGGTCAGTTCGGCCGAGCGCGCCAGGCACATGGCCCGCTCGCCGGCCGCGAGACCGCGAAGCGGCGTCGCCGGCGCGTCCCGCAGCACCAGGTTGGCGCGGTCGTAGCAGGTGACCGCCTGCTCATAGGCGCGTTCGTCGGCGCTGGCCTCGCCCAGAGACTGCAGCGCATGCGCCAGCGCGATCTGGGTCCTCGCCCAGTCCAGCGGGCTGTGATCGCGCGTCAGATGGTCCAGGGCCCCGGCCAGCGTCGTGGCGCCGGCGGCGACCGCGTCGACGTCGCCGGAGGCTTCGCCCCAGAGCGCCAGGGCCTGGCCGCGCAGGATCTCCGCGCGGGCCCAGGTCAGGGGCTCATAGGCCAGGTCCAGCTTGTCGGCCGCGGCGGCGGCGTCATCGATGGCGGCCCGCAGCAGAGCCTCGTCCTTCAGACGCGCGCCCCAGCCGCAGAGCAGGTCGGCGCGGATCAGGCGGGCCTCGGCGGCCAGCGGCCGGGCGGCTGGCGAGCGGCGGGTCAGCGCGTCGAGCGCGGCGATCGGCGCATTGAACCGGGCGGCTGCGGCGCGCGCCGCGGCGGCGTCGCCGTGGGCCAGTTCGGCGCGCGCCTCGACCAGCGCGATGCCAAGATCGGCCAGCGGGGCGGCGATACCGCCCCGGGCGACCGCGCGAGCTTCACGGAACGTTGTAGCGGCCGCGGCGTCGAGGCCGGGATCGCCGAACAGCTCGGCGCCCAGCAGCCCAGAGAACCCCTGCTCGCAGCGGGCGCGAGCCCAGGCGTCGGGGCGGCGGTTGGGATCGAAGGCGGCGCAGGCGGTTTCGGCGGCGGCGGCGGCTTTGCGCAGCGCCACGGCGTCGCCCGAGCGGCGGGCGACCTCGCGCCACACCACCGCGGCGTCCAGGCGGCGTTGGGGCTTGTCCTGCGCGCTGATCCGCCCGGCGGCCACATCGGCGGCCTTGGCTTCCTGTTGCAGCAGATTGAGGTCGAGCAGTTCGAGAAGCGTCGGATCGCCGCCGGTCAGGCCATCGACGAACGGCCGAGCCCCATGCCGGGCCCCAGGCCGAGCGAAGGCCTCGCCGGAAAACAGCCGCATGAACTCACGACCCAACTCAAACATACCGCCGCTCCCGTCTGGCCTACGTCCCGGTATGAGACGCAGGCCTCGCGCTCTGACGGATAAGAGCAAAGCCGGAGCCGGGTTCGTAAACAAGTGGTTAATTTGCCAACTATGGTTAACCGTGTCTTACGATCCACAGTAAAGCGCGGCGGATTCCTCCGGTTCCCAAGAGAACGGCTAACGCCGAAGGTCCGCTTCCTTGACTGGCGGTCAGGCGAAGATCGCGGCCTGCTCTTGCGGCGTCAGGATGCGCCAGGCGCCCGGCTCCAGGTCGGCCGGCAACGCCAGGCCGCCGATCCGGTCCCGGTGCAGGCTCACCACGTGATTGCCGACGGCGGCGAACATCCGCCGGACCTGGTGGTAGCGGCCTTCGGTGATGGTCAGCGCGGCCTCGGCCGGGCCGCAGGGCTCCAGCAGCGCGGACGCCAGCGGATCGGTCTCGCCGTCCAGCATCAAGGTTCCCGCGCCGAAAACTTCGGCCTCGTCCCCTCTCAGGGGCCGGTCGAGGGTCGCGACATAGCGTTTGGCGACGTGGCTCTTCGGCGAAATCACCCGATGCAGGAACGGCCCGTCGTCGGTGATCAGCAGCAGGCCCGTGGTGTCCTTGTCCAGCCGTCCGATGCTCGACAGCGCCGGGATCCGCGCCCGCCAGCGGTGCGGCAACAGTTCATAGACGCTGCGGCCCGGCTCGCGATGCGAGCAGACCACGTCCATCGGCTTGTGCATCAGCAGCGTCAGCGGGGCAGGCGGATCGAGCGGCTGGCCGGACACCGTCAGCCGGGTCGGCAGGTCGGCGGCGATGGCCACCTTCGCGCCGGAATCCTTCACCACCACGCCGTCCAGCATCACCTGTTTGCGCGCCACCAGATCGGTGACCTCTCGCCGCGACCCGTAGCCCAGATTGGCCAGCAGTCGGTCGAGCCGGGCCATGGGCGCTTTGGGGGGAGCCTTGGCGTCAGGCTTGCTCACTTGCGCGCCTCGAAAATCTTATAGCCGCCGGCGTCGCCGTGCACGGTCACGGTCGCAAAGGCGCTGGCCAGCGCCGCCTCATAGGGCAGGTGTCGGTTGGCGACCAGCCAGCAGACCCCGCGCTTCCCGAGCATGCGCGACGCGGCGCCGATGAACGCCACGCCCAGGGCCTTGTCCTCTGTGCCGCCGTCGTGGAACGGCGGGTTCATCACCACGAAGTCGAGGTCGGCCAGGCCCTCCAGCGGCCGCCGCAGATCGGCCCAGACCAGCGTCACCCGCGGATCGTCGAGATTGTGCTCGGCGCAGGCGATGGCGCGCCCGTCGAGGTCGGCGCAGGTGAGCGCCGTCACCTTCGGCGAGGCCAGCACGCCGCGCGCCAGCAGACCGATCCCACAGCCCAGATCCGCGCCCGCGCCATGGAGCGCAGGCAGCGCCTCCAGCAGCCGCGCGCTCCCCGGATCGGGCCGATCCCAGCTGAACACGCCCGGCTGAGACCAGAGCCCTAGCGCAGGCGCGATCCGCGGGGCCCCGGCCGCGATCGCCTCGGCCAGGCCCCGCGGCTCGGCGGGCCGCACCGTATGGCAGAAGCGGTGGTGCTTGCGGGCGTCCGCGGTGACCTGGCAGCCGAAGGCCTCCAGTGTCTTCTTCAGCCGCGCTCCGCCTTTATCCTTGGGCGCGAAGGCCGTCAGCGGCGCGCCCGGCTTGAGAGCCCTGAGTGCATGGGCCAGTACGAAGTCCCGCTCCAGCGTGCCGGGCGGCGCCAGCACCACGGCGTTCTCCGCCGCGCCGTCGCCCAAGGCCGCGATGTCCGTCGAGCCTGGGATCAGCGGCGACAGCTGCACGGCCCCATGCGGCGGCGCGATCAGGTCCGGCGCGGGCGCCCCATAGAGCAGCGCGCCCAACGGGCTCAGGCCCGTTCCTTTGACCGCTCGAAGCGGACCTTGGGATAGCGTTCGGAGACATAGCCGGTCTCCCAGGCGGTCTTGGCCAGGAACACGGGCTGTTCGTCGATGTCGGTGGCCATCTGCATGCGGTGCTTGCCCTGGAAGTCCTCCAGGTCGGCCTTGTCGCCACAGGTCCAGCGCGCCTCGGCGTAGGGGCTGGCCTCGAAGATCACCTCAAGCTGGTATTCGTTGGCCAGCCGGTCGGCCATCACCTCGAACTGCAGCTGGCCCACCGCGCCAACGATGAAGTCCGCGCCCATGGTCGGCCGGAACAGCTGCGTCACGCCCTCCTCGGCCAGGCCTTCCAGCGCCTTCTTCAGGTGCTTGGCCTTCAGGGGATCCTTCACCCGCACCCGCTGCAGGATCTCCGGCGCGAAGTTGGGCAGGCCGGCAAAACGAAGGCTCCCGCTTTCGGAAAGGCTGTCGCCCACCCGCAGCACGCCGTGATTGGGGATGCCGATCACGTCGCCCGCGAAGGCCTCTTCCGCCAGCTCCCGGTCAGACGCGAAGAACATGATCGGCGCGTTTACCGACAACTGCTTGCCGGTGTTCTGCACCTTCAGCTTCATGCCGCGCTCGAACTCGCCGGACGTCAGCCGCAGGAAGGCGATCCGGTCGCGATGGTTCGGGTCCATGTTCGCCTGGACCTTGAAGACGAAGCCCGAGACCTCCTTGTCGCCTGGCAGGACCTCAGCGGCGGCCCCGCTCCTGGCCGCCACCACGCCCTTCGGCGGCGGACAGTAGGCGCCGATCCCCTCAAGCAGCTGGTCCACCCCGAAGTGGCGCAGGGCCGAGCCGAAGAACACCGGCGTCATGTGGCCTTCGAGGAAGGATTGGACGTCGAACGGCTTCGATGCGCCCTGCACCAGTTCGGCGTTGTCGGTGAGCTCGGACAGCTCGTCCGGATCAAGATAGCTCGAGATCGAATTACTCTTGAACGCCAGGGCGTCCGGATGACCATCTTCCTGCCCCGCTGGCCCGCCGCCCTTCTTGGCGAACGGGATGAAGCTGTCGCGGGCGAAGTCGAGCATGCCTTTGAAGCGGCCGCCCGATCCGGCCGGCCAGTAGAGCGGCGCCGGGTCGAGCGCCAGTTTTCCGGCGATCTCGTCCAGGATCGCGAACGGGTCCTGCGCCTCGCGGTCCATCTTGTTGATGAAGGTGATGATCGGAATGTCGCGCAGGCGGCAGACCTCGAACAGCTTCAACGTCTGCGGCTCGATGCCCTTGGCCGCGTCCAGCACCATGATCGCGGCGTCCGCGGCGGTAAGCGTCCGGTAGGTGTCTTCCGAGAAATCCTCGTGGCCCGGCGTGTCCAGCAGGTTGAACATCAGGCCCGCGTGATCGAAGGTCATGACGCTGGCGGAGACGGAAATCCCCCGCTCGCGCTCGATCTTCATCCAGTCCGACCGGGTGCGCCGATTCTCACCGCGCGCGCGCACCTGGCCCGCCGCCCGGATGGCCCCGCCGGCCAGCAGCAGGTTCTCGGTCAGTGTCGTCTTGCCGGCGTCAGGATGCGAGATGATCGCGAAGGTCCGCCGCCGCGCCGCCTGGGCGGCGATTCCTACGCGAGAATTGGCGGCCTCGGCGGCGGGGGAAGTCGTCATGGCCGGGCAGGTAGCGCGCCCGCTCCAATTTCGCAAACCGGCTAGGCTGCCAGCCGCCGCCAGATCTTGCGGTCGGCGCTCACCGCATCGAGCGCGCCGGCCTGCTGCAGGTTATGCAGCTCGGCCATGACCTCGAACTGAGCGGCCACGAACCGCACCGTCACCTCCCCGGGCGCGCAGCCCGCCGATGGCGCGACGAACAGCGCGGCGTTGACCATCGGGGCCTTGGCGGTGATCAGCGCGCCCAGCCGCCGCGCCCGTTCCGGACTGGTCTTCTGCAGCAGCGGCTCGCGGGCGAACATTTCCTGGCCCAAGCGCAGGATCGCGGGGAATTCCAGCCGCAACATGCGCTGACCGGCCAGGCGCGCATCCATGGCGACGCCGTCGAGGCGCAGGACCGTATCGTTCATCAGGAAAAGCATTGATCGCGGTGTCGCACAGCCAGGCTTTCAGGCCGGTGCACGAAGGCGGTTAACCCCCGGAAAGCCTGCCTGACGGTCGCCAGGACCGCGCCGGCCTCAGCCCTTCTCCACCGGCTCGGTCAGGAAATGCCGACCTTGGCGGTCGTCGACCTCCACCACCCAGATGTCCGGATCGACGCGGGCGGCGCGCTCGATATAGGCGTCCAGATCTCGCTCCTGGTCTGACAGCGCGGGCTGCATCCACACACGCTCGCCATCCAGCCGCGTCGCCTCGGCATAGAGCCTCGCCGTGCCCTCTGGACGGTTCAACACCTTCACCAGCACGGCGCCGGCCCGCGCGTCGCCCTTGCGGATCACCATCCCGAAGGCGCCCGAAAGCTCCGCGCGGCGGATCAGGGCGGACACCCAGATATCGGTGGACAGCAGCATTCGTTTCGAATTCCCGGGCCCGCTAACGGAGTGGCAACGCTGACTGCGCTATCCCACGGGCTGGTCGCAAGGCCATAGCGAAAGAAGACGCATGAAAAGCTCGCGCAGAAGCGCGAAGCCGGCGTCTCGGTGGATGGGGTTTATCGGGGGGGCTCTGGCCCTCGCACCCGGCTTTGCGCAGGCACAGCCGGCTGACCTGTTCTACGAGCGCGCGGTTATGTCGGCGGCGGACCAACGCTGCGGACTGTTCGCCCCCGATGTGGCCGCCGCGCTTGCCGCGGCAACCGCCCAGGCGCGTGGCGCGGCCCTGCGCGCGGGCACGGCCCCTTACATCCTGATCCAGTATGAGAAGACCGCGCGCGGCAAGGCCGGCGCCGTCGACTGCCGCTCGCCGGACGTCGCTGCCGCGGCGGCCCGCGTGCGGACTGCCTTCGCGGGCTTCGCCAAGATCAGCCGGCTGACCTACGCCGGCGACGTCGCCGGCTGGACGGCGGACCGCAATCTCTATCGCACCGCGCGCTGGCGGCTCTCGCAGGAAACCAGCTTCGGCGCCGACCGCCTGGTGTTCGGCCTGGTGGGCGCCCAGGGGCCCGGCGCCCTGGTCGGCATCGGCCGCTTCGCCGACGGCGCCGAGCCCTATGCCGCCCACCTGATCATGCGTGACCAAGCCCGCAGCAGCGGCCCCTACCTCGCCCGTTTCGGCGTCGGGTCGACCGCCGGCCTGCCGCTCGCCCAGCGCCTGCCGCCCGGCAGCGCGCAAAAGGCCTACAGCGCCGCCGCCCGCGCGCCGTCCGGCCCCGACCTCCTGCCGAAGGGCGCACAGTCCGGCTGGGCGTTCCGTTTTTCCGACGCCGCCGCCCTGGAGCTGGCGCAGCTCGATCCGCGCGAATCCGTGGCGATCGACTTTCTGTTCCCAGGCGACGTGGTGCGGCGCGCCTATGTGGAAGTGGGCGACTTCGCCGCCGGCCGGGCCTTCCTGCAATTGGCGGCCCGCTAGGGCCTAGGGTGCTGGATCTGAAGTCCGCCAGAGACTGCCACAAGCGCTTGCGAACTTCGGAATCGGGACACTAGGCCTCCGCGCTCCGCGCGATCGGCTCCGGGATCACCTTCTGGGCCAGCACCGGCATTCGCACCGTCACCGTGGTGCCCTCGCCCAACGCGCTTTCCATGATCATCTCGCCGCCGTGCAGACGGGCGAAGGCCCGCACCAGCGACAGGCCAAGGCCCGCGCCGGCCTGGCGCTGCTCAGCGTCGCCCGCCTGCTCGTAGGGCCGACCCAGCCGCGCCAGATCCTCCGCGGAGATACCAACGCCGGTGTCGCTCACCGCGATCTCCAGCATGCCCCCGACCGGATGCGCGCTCACCGTCACCAACCCGCCCTTCGGCGTGAACTTCAGCGCATTGGAAACCAGGTTGAAGGCGATCTGCTTGATCGCGCGGCGGTCCGCCTCGGCCTCCAGCGGCTCGGTCGATAGATCGCCCCGCAGCGTGACACCCTGGCGATCCGCCTGGCCGCGCATCAGGCGCAAGACCGCGGCCACCGCGTCGCGGGCGTCAAAGTCCTCCCGCGCCAGCTCGAACCGTTCGGCCTCGATCTTCGACATGTCGAGCACGTCGTTGATCAGCTCCAGCAGGTGCGCGCCGCTCTCATGGATCAGCTCGGCATATTCGGCGTAGCGGTCCGACATCGGCCCGAACAACCGCTGCCGCATGATGTCGGAGAAGCCCATGATGGCGTTCAGGGGCGTGCGCAGCTCGTGGCTCATGTTGGCCAGGAACCGCGACTTGCCGGCATTCTGCTGCTCGGCCTTGGCGCGCGCGTCCTCCAGCTCGGTCTCACGGGTCCGCTGGGCCCGCGCGTCGCGCACCGCCGCCACCAGCCGGCCATCGCCCATCCGGCGGACCGTCAGCACGCACCAGCCAAAGGGATCATGGGCGGGAACGAACACCACCTCGGCCGAGCCGTCGGCGGCCGCGCCGATCAGGGCGGCCTCGACCCTGGCGCGGTCTTCGTCGCAGACCAACTCGCCCAAGTGGCGGTCGGGCAGGTCGCCGGTCGCCAGACCCAGCGGCGCCTCACCGAACGCCTCCACAATACGCCCGCCGGGATAGAGCGCCATCAACAGCTGTGGCTGGTGGTCCAGCGCCTCGCGAAGCGCCAGCTCGGCGGCCTTGGCCCGGGCGTCGTCGCCCAACACCCGACCCTGCAGCGCCACCAGGCCCGCGGCGAACCCCAGGCCCGTCGTGCCGAGCGCCAGCAGACTGAGCCAGGTCGCATAGGGCTCCGTCACTTTCGGAAGAACCAAAAGCGTCACGCCCAGGGCCGCCAAGGCGGCCGCGGCCACACCCGTCGCGGCGCCCAGGGCCAGCAGCTTCGGGCGTCCGAACGCCGCGCCCGCCGCCAGGGGCGCCAGGCACCAGGCGGTCAAGGGCCCCGCCGTGCCGCCGGTCATCAGGCACGCCGCGCCGCCGGCCAAGGCCCAGGCCAGGATCGCGACGACGGCGCCGGTCTCGTTCGCCGTCTCGGCCAGAAAAGCCCCCAGGACGCCCGCAGCGGCGACCGCGCCTAGAGCGATCAGGGTCTCGACCGGCGGCGAAGCGGCTTGCAGCGCGATCGCGGCCGCCACCGCGGCCACGGCCAGCGTCCAGGCCAGATGCCAGCGTACGGCGAACCGCCGCCCGGCCTGCGTCGCCGCGCGCGTCCGCGGGCGGAGCTGGGGCCGGAGTTGAGAGCGGGTCAGCGTCAAAGCCTGGGTTTCGGGGCGCCGGACATGATCGAAGAGCTTAGCCCTCCCGGTGAGTCCGCGTAAGGGCGCTCGCCTCTGGCGCGACCTGCGCTCGCCGGCCCCGGAAACGGCCCGCGGCTCGAAACGAAATCGTAAGCGCGCCGGTTGACACTGCGACCTCCTGAAAACGAAGGCGTAGAGCCGTCCATGCCCGCCGTGGCCAAACTGCCTGACGCGACGCCCGACCCCGCGGATGGGCCCGAGCCGAGCGCCACGCCGCGTCGTCGCCGCCGCGCCGGCGACAGTCGGGCCATCGAACACCAGAAACTGGCCTTTCTGCGCCTGGTCAGCCACGAACTCCGCACCCCGCTGAACTCGATCCTGGGATTCTCGGAGATCCTCTCGGCTGAACTCTACGGCCCGCTGGGCGCGCCCCAGTACAAGGAATATGCCGATATCATCCGGGGCAGCGGCAAGAAGTTGCTCAATCTGGTCAATCAGGTTCTGGAGATCGGTCGGCTGGAAGGCCTTGAGCTCGACCGGGCTCCCGAGGCCCTGGAGCCCGCCTTCGACGACGCCGTCGCCGGAGCCGATTTCGTCCGAGGCGTCACGCCCGTCGTGATCGCCGACGGCGAACTCCCCCTCGTGCTGGCCGACCCCTGGGGCCTGCGGACGGTCTTGACCCATCTGCTGCAGAACGCCGCCCAGTTCTCGCCGGACGAGGGCGAGGTGCGGATGCGCGCCGAAACCCACGGCGCCTACGTGGACATCTTCGTCGAGGACGACGGCGAGGGCGTCGATCCCGCCGACCTGCCCCGCCTGATGCAGCCCTTCGAGCAGGGCGAAAACGCGCTGGTGCGGCGCACCGAGGGCGCGGGCCTGGGCCTCGCCATCTGCGAACTCACCTGCCAGGCCATGGGCGCGCGCCTGCAACTGACGTCCGCGCCGGGCCGGGGCCTGAGCGCCCGCGTCCGCCTGAAAGCCGCGCCGCGGGTCTGAGGCCGCCAGCTGCGGTTGCGCCGGTTGCGCCGGCGGCCCGCGACGCCTAAGTCGCGGCAATGAGCGCCATCCAAGCCGAACTCACCGAGCTCGCCGCCGAATTCGAGGTCCTGGGGGATTGGGAAGAGCGCTACCGCTACGTGATCGATCTGGGCAAGGACCTCAGCCCCCTCACCGACGCCGAACGCACCGACCCCAACAAGGTGCGCGGCTGCGCCAGCCAGGTCTGGCTGGTGACCGAACCCCAGAAGGACGGGACCCTGCGATTCCGCGGCGACAGCGACGCCCACATCGTCCGCGGCCTGATCGCCATCGTCCTGCGCCTCTATTCCGGCCGCGCCCCCGCCGACATCCTCGCCTTCGACGCCGCTGCCGCCTTCGAGGCCCTGGGTCTCAAGGGCGCGCTGTCACAGCAGCGGTCGAATGGCCTGGCCTCGATGGTCGGGCGCATCCGCGCGGACGCGGAGCGCGACCGGGGCTAGTTCCCCTTGGCGACCCCGTCGATCGTCCTGCCTTCCAGGCGCCGCGCGCCGGCCAGCATGGCGGGGTGGGCGATAGGGCTTTCCCCACGCCGCGCTAGGCCGCGCGGATGCCGCTCTGCATCTGGCTCATGCCGACCACCGCATCGAGGCCCAGGATCATGTCGACCCGGTCGCCGTCCGAGGCGAGCGGCAGACGCAGCCACAGGATCGACAGGTGCGAGGCGCCGCGCCAGGCGAGACTATGGACGCCCACCGCCGGGCGCCGCTCAGCCACCACCTTGCCCAGCTCCACACGCCAGTAATCGGCGGCCGCGGTGTTGTAGATATCGGCCAGCCGCTTGCCGGTGATTTCCCGGCCGTAGACGCCATAGAGGCCGGTCCCGGCCAGGCGCATGCGAAACTCGGCCGCCCGCTCGCCCGGCGCTTCGGCAATGACATCGATCAGGCTGACAGTGGGCAACAGGCGCTTGATGCCGCCCGGGTCCAGGTGGCGGCGTCCAGGCAACAGG
Organism: Alphaproteobacteria bacterium; assembly: GCA_025359785.1. Lineage (GTDB taxonomy): Bacteria > Pseudomonadota > Alphaproteobacteria > Caulobacterales > Caulobacteraceae > Phenylobacterium. Next base: position 69,438 of record JANYET010000068.1, read on the forward strand.
GCGCCCTGTCTCAAAGAGGCCCAATAGGCGAACAGCTCCTCGTGCGCGCGCACCGCCGCGCCGGGCGCCCCGATCTGCGCCGCCATGTGCAGATGCCCCAGCAACCAGTTGGATTCACAACGAATCAGTTATCGCCGATGAGGCGAATCGGCGGCAAGCGGAAAAAGGTTAACACGGCGCGAAATCCTGGCCTTGGACCCAAAAACAGCCTTGGGCCCAAAAAGAAACGCCCGCCAAAGCCGGCGGGCGTTTCAAATCCGTTTTGGGCGCGAAGCTTAGCGCTTCTTGCGCGGCGCCTGACGGCCGCCCTGGCCCAGGCCCATCTGCTTGGCAAGATCCGAACGCGCCTTGGCGTAGTTCGGGGCGACCATCGGATAGTCCTTCGCCAGGCCCCACTTCGCCCGGTATTCCTCCGGGCTCATGTTGTACTTGGTCCGCAGGTGCCGCTTCAGCGACTTGAACTTGCGGCCGTCTTCCAGGCAAATCAGGAAATCGGGGGTGATCGACCGGCGGATCGGCACGGCCGGCTCCTTCGGCGCGGCTTCGGCCACATCGCTGCCCGTCGAAATACCCGCCAGCGCACGATGCACGCTCTGGATAAGCGCCGGCAAGTCAGCCGCCGTCACGGAATTGTTTCCCACATAGGCGGAGACAATATCCGCCGTCATCTCGATGACTTCCGACTTCTCATCCATTCTTGTTTTCCATTGGAAGCGCGCCATTCGAGGGCGCTGAAGTGATTCATAACATCAGTAGCGCGTTGCTTATCGGGAACTCATGGCATGCACAAGCACACAAGCACAGCAGATTTCATGTCAACAGCGAAATACGTCAGATCGAAACGACAGATTGAATTCAATCAACCGATTGGCCGCAGTAAGCGCCGGCATCTCTACCTAGCGGCGACTCAAGTCGCGGCGCACATTTAGCGGAATTCCGGCGCCTGCCAATGGTCCCAGATGTCCGGCAGATCGCGGGAAACCCGGTCGGGAAAGGCCGCCGGCCGCTTTTCCAGGAACGAGGTCACGCCCTCGCGCGCATCGCCTGACCGGCCGCGCGCCTGGATGCCGCGGCTGTCGGCGCGGTGGGCTTCCATAGGGTGCGCCGCGCCCGCCATGCGCCAGATCAGCTGGCGGGTCAGCGCCACCGATACCGGCGCCGCGTTGTCGGCGATCTCGCGCGCCAGCGCCTTGGCGGCCGGCAGCAGGTCGTCGGGCGCGTGCAGCGAACGCACCAGGCCACGGTCGTGGGCCTCCTGCGCCGGGAAGATGCGGCCGGTGTAGCACCACTCCAGCGCCGTCTGGACGCCCACCAGGTGCGGCAGGAACCAGGACGACGCCGCCTCCGGGTTCAACCCTCGCCGCGCGAAGACGAAGCCATAGCGCGCCTCGGTCGAGGCGAGCCGGATATCCATGGCCAGTTGCATGGTCACACCCACGCCCACCGCCGCGCCGTTGCAGGCGGAGATCACCGGCTTCAGGCTCTCATAGATGCGCAGGGTCAGCAGTCCGCCGCCGTCCCGTTGCGCCCCGTCCCGGGTCCGCGCGGCCATCGCTTCGCCGCCGCGCTTGTCATAGTCGAAGGTCTGCGCGCCCGCCGACAGGTCGGCTCCGGCGCAAAAGGCCCGTCCAGAGCCGGTGACGATCACGCAACGCACCGCATCGTCCGCGTCCGTCTCGTCGAACACCGCGATCAGGTCCTGCATCATCTGGGTGTTGAAGGCGTTCAGCTTCTCCGGCCGGTTCAGCGTCACGGTCGCGACGCCGTCCTCCACGGCATAGAGCAGGGTCTCGAAGGTCGGGGCGGCCATGGGTGTTTCCTCTGACGGATTGTGTCGTCGTCAGTTCCGCCCCCATGACGGTAGGGCGGTCAAGAGCCCTCGCCGCTTTCGCCCTCGCCGTCCACACGAACTCGATTGAGAGCATCTCCGATCACCGCCCTTAGCGCCGGCCTGTCCCTGCTCGCATAGCGAATTGGCTCCGACACGTATGTCGGCCCCCATAGCTGTTAAGAACAAAACTGGAACATATTCGTCGTCAAAAGCCTCGACGCCCGCTTGACGGACGATGGGTCAAGCCCCGCTATAGCGGCTGACCAAAGACAATTCGGCAGGGCGCCCTCCAGAGCCGCCCACCAGCGGGAGTGAGACCATGCATCCTTCGCACCACGCCAAGACCCATCCGGACAAGCCGGCCTACATCATGGCCTACTCCGGCGAGACGGTGACCTACGGCGAACTGGAGGCCCGCTCGAACCAGGGCGCGCATCTGTTCCGCAAGCTCGGCCTCACCACCGGGGATTCCGTCGCCTTCTTCATCGACAACCACCCGCGCTACTACGAGCTCATCTGGGCCGCCCAGCGTTCGGGCCTTCGCTACACCTGCCTGTCGTCCAAGCTCACCACCGGAGAGGTCGAGTACATCGTGGGCGACTGCGAGGCGAAGGTGTTCGTCGCGTCCGTGGGCACCGCCGAGACCGCCCTGGCGGTCGCACCCCTGATCCCGGGCGTCGCGCTCTATATGGTCGGCGGAACGGCGGGCCCCTTCGAGAGCTTCGAAGACGCCCGCGCCGCGATGCCGACCACCCCGATCACCGACGAATCCGCCGGCCGGCCGATGCTCTATTCGTCCGGCACCACGGGTCGGCCCAAGGGCGTGAAACGGATCGCGCCTGCCGGCCCCGTCGACAACTCTATCGAAGCCGCCAACCCGCTCGCGATCCTGGGTCAGTCGCTCTACGGGTGGTCGGGCGAGTCCATCTATCTGTCGCCGGCGCCGCTCTATCATGCCGCGCCCCTGGGCTGGTCGACGGCGGTCCAAGCCATGGGCGGCACGGTGATCCTGATGGAGCGGTTCGACGCCGAGGACGCCCTGCGCTTCATCGAGCAGTACAAGGTCACCACCGCCCAGTGGGTGCCGACCCACTTCGTGCGCATGCTGAAGCTGCCGCCGGAGGCCCGCACCCGCTACGACGTCTCCTCGCTGAAGTCGGTGTTCCACGCCGCCGCGCCCTGCCCCGTGCCGGTCAAGGAGCAGATGATCGCCTGGTGGGGCCCGATCGTTCATGAGTACTACGCCGGCACCGAGGGCAACGGCTTCTGCATCATCAATTCCGAGGAATGGCTGGCCCACAAGGGCTCGGTCGGCCGCGGCCTGACAGCCCAGGTGAAGATCTGCGACGAGGACGGCGCGGTCCTGCCGCCGCGCAGCGAAGGCCTGGTCTTCTTCGAGGGTGGCGGCCAGTTCGAGTACCACGGCGACCCGGCCAAGACCGCCGAGAGCCGCAATGCGCAGGGCTGGACGACGCTGGGCGACGTGGGCTGGCTGGACGAGGAGGGCTACCTCTACCTCACCGACCGCAAGAGCTTCATGATCATCTCCGGCGGCGTGAACATCTATCCGCAGGAGCTCGAGAACGTGCTGATCGGCCACCCCAAGGTCGCCGACGCCGCCGTGGTCGGCGCCCCCGACGAGGAGATGGGCGAAAAGGTCGTCGCGGTCATCCAGCCGATGGACTGGGCCGACGCCGGCGACGAATTGCGGGCCGAACTGATGGCCTATGCGCGCCAGCACCTCAGCCATGTGAAGTCGCCCCGCGTTATCGACTTCATGGCCGAACTGCCCCGCCACGCCACCGGCAAGCTCTACAAGCGCCTGATCCGCGACGCCTACTGGGCCAAGGACGGCGCACGGATCGGGTGAGGTTGTCACCTCCCGCCGCTTCGCGGGGGAGGTAAGGACTGCTAGACCTCCAACAACAGTTTCAAATCTAGGGAGCGACGAATGAACCCGGTTGAGATCAAGGACCTGCCTGGCCTGATTGGGACGGAAGTGGGCGTTTCGGACTGGGTGCTGATCGACCAGGCCCGGGTCAACATGTTCGCCGAAGCCACCGGCGACCATCAGTGGATCCACATCGACGTCGAACGCGCCACCCGCGAGATCGGCGGCCCCATCGCCCACGGCTACCTGACCCTGTCGCTGATCCCGTTCCTGGGCGCCGGCATGCTGCCGGTGAAGGGCGTGACGCGCGGCATCAACTACGGCTCCGACAAGGTCCGCTTCATCAACATGGTCCGGGTCGGCAAGCGCGTGCGCATGCGCCAGAAGCTGATCGGCGCCGAGCCCAAGGCCGGCGGCATGCAGCTGAAGAACGAGTGCACCATCGAGATCGAAGGCGAGGACAAGCCCGCCTGCATCGCCGAGACGATCTCCATCGTCTACGGCGGCTAGACCCCAGCAACCTCCCCCGATCTCGGGGGAGGTATCGGCGCCTTCGGAGCCTTCTCCGCGGCGCTGGCCGGGGACGGCGAGGGTTGTTCGGTCGGCGGCTTGCCCGCGAAGGCGTCGGCGATGAAACCGATCATCCGGCGGCGCAGGTCCGCCCCGTGCCAGGGCTCGCGGGTCGGCTGGGCGGAAAACGCCGCGCCCAGGGTGCGGTGGGTTTCGCGCGGATAGGTCACCAGCACCACCGGCGCGCCCACCTGCAGCATGGCGCGGCGCATCTCCTGCGATTGCCCCAATGGATCGGTGGGATCGTCCTCGCCTTGCAGCAGCAGGAGCGGCGTCCTGGCGTGGCCGACACGCGCCAGCGGGCTCTGGCGCCAGGCGTCGGCGAACCGCTCCCAGGGCTTTCCGAAGTACCAGCGGTCGTAGAACGAGCTGTCCTCGGTCCCATATTCGCTGAACTGGTCGATCACCGGGGCGCCCGAGACCAGGGCCTTGAACCGGTCGGTGCGGCCCTCGACAAAGCCCGCCATCTCGCCGCCGTAGCTGTAGCCGATCAACGCCATCTTCGCCGGATCGATGGCGTACTTGGCGATCACGGTGTCCACGCCGGCCATGATGTCGGTGTAGTCCGCCCCGCCCAGGTCGTTCTTGTTGGCGGCCTCGAATGCCGCGCCATAGCCCTGGCTACCGCGTGGATTGGTCGCCAGCACCGCCCAGCCCTGGGCCACCAGCAGGTTCGCCAGGTTGGAGTAGCGGTCCTGGAACACCCCGCTCGGCCCGCCATGCACCACGACCACGAGCGGCGCCTTGGCGCCCGCCGGCAGCGTCGGCTGATAGAGCAGGCCCTCGATCTTCAGGCCCGCGTTGGTCCAGCTCAGCCTCGTGCTCGGCGTCAGCGGCCAGCCGGCGGGCAGCATCGCCGGGGCGGAGAGCTTCACGCCCGCCTCGCCAAGCTTGGCCGCCAGGTACACCGCGGGCGGTTGGCCCGGTCCGCTGGCGCCCATGGCCCAGGCCGTCTGGGCCGGATTGGTCGCCAGCCCGCCCACCACCGGCTGCGGCCCGGCGACCCAGGTGATCGCCCCGCTCGCCAGATCGATCCGCGCCAGCTTCTGATCGACGCCGGTCATGATCAGCATGACCAGAGCCCCGCCACCCTTCTCCACCACATAGCTGTCGGTCAGCGAGCCCTTTAGCCCCCGGGTCAGTCCGCGTGTGGTCTGGGTGGTCAGGTTGCGGGCGAACAGCTCGGCGCATCCGGGCGGCGCATCCTCCTCGCACTGGGCCAGATAGGCGATCCCATCGGCCGTCCAGGCGGCCCGGCGCACCGACCGGGGCGCGCCCGCGACCTCGCTCACGGCCCCGCTCGCCGCCTTCACGCGCCAGAGCCTCTGGGCCGGGCCCAGGTCGTCGTCGTCCGGCGCCGTGACCACCAGCAGTTCGTCCGAGGCGGCGTTCCAGCGGGCCTCTTCGGCGTTGTCCGGCAGGTCGATCTCGCGGGCCGCGCCGCTGGCGGCATCCACCAGATAGAGCCGCGCCTTCTTGAGATCATCGCGGCCGACCCGGACGGCGTCATCCTTGCTCTTCACCTCGCCGGCCCGCGCCGCGGTCTCGCCGTCGGTGGCGATCACCGCGATCCATCTGTCGTCGGGCGCGATCTCGTAGGCGGTCACCGGCGCCTCGATACCGTCGGCGTCCTTCAGATCCCAGCCCGCCACCGCCGGGCCCTTCGCCGGCCGGGTCAGCACCAGGCTCGCCGCCTCGCCGCCGGCCATGGGCAGGCGATAGAGCCGGGCGGCCTTGCCGCGCTTGGCCAGGAACAGGAGGCTCGCCCCGTCCTTCGACCAGGCGACGTCGCGTTCGCCCGGCTGGTCGTCCTGCGTCGAGGCGGTCATCTGTCGGGCCGCCTTGCCGTCGCGGCCGAGCAGCCAGACGTGGGACTGCGCACCCTCGGCGGTGGAGGCCACCACCACGGCGGCGACCTGGGTTCCGTCCGGCGATATCGCGACATCGCGCAGGTCACGGACCTGGCGCACGCTGTCGTTCAGCGGCGGCTCGGCCGCCCGCACGCCCTGACCGGCGAGCAAGGCCGCGCCCAGCGCCACCGCGCCCCATTGCACGTTTCGGATCATTGATCGCCCCCGCGAGACACGCCTCGATAGATCGCTCGCACCGCGCGGGTCGTCAATCCGCGGCGGCGGCCAGTCCGGCTATTCAGGCCGAGCGGCTTCCTCGGCCGAGGCCGCCTTCGCACCGCTGATCGCCGCCTCGGCGACCTCGGTCACCGGTGCGCCCGGATCCTTGATCAGGGCGATGGTCTCGCGGATGTACTTGGCGTTGGTGACGATGCCGATGTCGAGCCGCTCGCTGTTGAGCTCGACCTGCTGGGTCAGGAGGCCCGCGATGAACTCCACGTTCTGGCCGCCCTGCCCCTTGTCGTCGACCGCGTGGCGCGACGGCCCGCTCATGAACACCGGGCCGCCGGAGTTGCCGGGGAACACCGAGAAATCGAGCAGGAAGGTCGGGAAGATCCTGGCCGGCGCCACCGGATAGGATGCCACCCGCCCGGCGCGCAGGATCGGGAAGCCCGCCGCGTTGGCCGCCAGTCCGCGCGGGAAGCCCAGCGTCATCATCTGGTCGCCGGCTGCTACGTTGTATTTCGTGAAGGTGTCGTCGGCCGCCAGATAGTCCTCCGGAATCGCCGCCTTGGCGAAGGCCGCGGGCGCGGTGATGGCGATGGCCGCCACATCGCGCGACGGATGGTGGGTCCACAGCGCATGGCCCTGGGCGTCGCGGATGCGCAGCGGCTGCGGGGAATAGCTCCAGCTGCCGTCGGGGTTGGCGATGCGATAGCCGATGCGCGCGGCGTCCTTCGGCATCTTCTCGAAGACGTGGTTCGCGGTGACCAGAATGGTGTGGGCCTTGCCGTCCGGCGAGGTCTCGGAAATCAGGAAGCCGGTGCCGACGGTGCGGGTGCCGTCGCCGAGCGGCTGTTCCAGCTGAACGGTCGCCTGCATCAGCTGCACGGACAGGTCCAAGACCATGTGTCGTCGCCCCGATAGCTCTCGATGCGCGTCGCGTCTGTGCGCGCTCTCGTCAGAAACGATACTGAATCACGGGAAGGTTGCCGCCAAGATAAGATGGCCTCGGATCGCCGCGCCCAAGTGACGCGCGGCGTGGCTGTGCGGTGAAGGTCACCGGGTGACTTGTGACAGGCGCCTTGAGACGGGACACCTTGAGACGGGCCGCCTTGAGATAGGGCGCCGGGCGGGGCATCTAGCGCACATGACCAAGCCCATCCCGCCCGTCGCCGCCAAACAGCCCAAGCGCATCGAACAACTGGGCCGCGTCCGCGTCGATGACTACGCCTGGATGAAGGATGACAACTGGCAGCAGGTGCTGCGCGACCCCAAGGCCCTGCGCGCCGACGTCCGCGAGCATCTCAATGCGGAGAACGCCTACACCAAGGCCATGCTGGCGAGCACCGAAGCCCTGCAGGCCGAGATGTTCGCCGAGATGAAGGGCCGGGTGAAGGAGGACGACAGCTCGGTCCCCTCGCCCGACGGACCCTGGGACTACTATGTGCGCTACGACCTGGGCGCCCAGCACCCGATCCACGCACGACGGCCCCGAAACACCGGCCAGGGGGTTGCGGTCGACGGCGAGCAGATCCTGCTCGACGAGGAGGCGCTTTCCAAGGACAAGCCGTTCTTCCAGGTGGGCGCGGCGAGCCACAGCCCCGACCACACCCTCTACGCCTGGGCCGCCGACGAGCAGGGCTCGGAGTACTACACGATCCGGGTGAAGGATCTGGCGAGCGGCGAGCAGCTTGGGACGCCGATCGAGAGCGCCTACGGCGACCTCACCTTCTCGCCGGACAGCCAGTGGCTGTTCTGGATCTGGCGCGACGAGAACGCCCGGCCGGCCAAGGTCTTCCGACGGCCTTCGCGCCCCGGCGAAGACTGGGCCGGCGACGATACGCTCGTCTACGAGGAAGCCGACGACGGCATGTTCCTGGGCATCGGCACGACCTCCGACGACAGCCATGTGGTGATCCACGTCGGCAACCAGGAGACCACCGAGATCTGGCTGATCCCGGCCGCCGACCCGACCGCTGAGCCGGTGGTCGCCGAGCCGCGCCGCGAGGCCGTGACCTACAGCCTCGACCACTGGACCGACCGCTGGGTGATCCGCACCAACGCCGACGGCGCGGTGGACTTCAAGCTTTCGACCAGCACCGCCGACATCCCCGCCAAGGCGACCTGGACCGACTGGATCGCCCACCGGCCTGGCCACTACATCACCGGCTTCGCCGCCTTCGCCGGTCACCTGGTCCGCGCCGAGCGGGTCAATGCGCTGGACCGCCTCGTCGTCACCGACCGGGCCAGTCTTGAGGCCAGTCTTGAGCATAAGGGGACCGAGCACGAGGTGTCCTTCGACGAGGACGCCTATGCGCTCAATCTCGAGGGCGGCTACGAGTACGACACGGCCACGACCCGCTTCGTCTACCAGTCGCCGACCACGCCGCGTCAGACCTACGACTACAACATGGCGACCCGCGAGCGGACCCTGCGCAAGACCCAGGAAATCCCCTCCGGCCACGACCCGGCCCGCTATGTGGCGCGCCGGCTGTTCGCCACCGCCGCCGACGGCGCCGAAGTGCCGATCACCGTGCTGATGCTGAAAGACACCCCGCTCGACGGGTCCGCGCCGCTGCTGCTCTACGGCTACGGCGCCTACGGCATGGCCATGGACCCCAGCTTCTCGATCCGGAACCTGAGCCTCGTGGACCGCGGCTGGATCTGGGCCACCGCCCATGTGCGCGGCGGCTCCGACAAGGGCTGGGGCTGGTTCCTGGATGGCCGCAAGGAGAAGAAGCCCAATACCTTCACCGACTTCATCGCCTGCGCCGAACATTTGGCCGCCAACGGCTACGGCCAAAAGGGTCGGATCGCGGCATACGGCGGCTCGGCTGGCGGCATGCTGATGGGCGCCATCGCCAACCTCCGCCCCGACCTCTGGGGCGCGATCATCGCCGCCGTGCCCTTCGTCGACGTGCTGAACACCATGAGCGACACGACCCTGCCGCTCACCCCGCCAGAGTGGCCCGAATGGGGCAACCCGCTGGAGGACACCGCGGCCTATGACGTGATCGCCGCCTACAGCCCCTACGACCGCGTCTCCGCCCAGGCCTATCCGCCGGTCCTGGCCACCGGTGGCCTCTCCGACCCCCGCGTCACCTATTGGGAGCCGGAGAAGTGGATCGCCCGCCTGCGCGAACTCTCGACAGGCGACACGCCAAAATTGCTCAAGATCAACATGGAGGCCGGCCATGGCGGCGCCTCGGGCCGCTTCGACTTCCTGAAGGAAATCGCGCTGGACTATGCCTTCGCCGTCTGGGCGTTGGAAAAGGGCTGGGAGACCGCATGATCGTCCGCACCGCAACGGAAGCCGACGCCGAGGCCCTGGCCGCCATCTATGGCGACGCCGTGCTGCACGGCTTCGGCACCTTCGAGGAGGACCCGCCGAGCGCCGCTGACATGGACGCCCGCCGCCGCGTCGTGCAGGAACGCGGCCTGCCCTACCTGGTCGCGGAGATCGACGGTCGCGTCCTGGGTTTCGCCTACGCCGGACCCTTCCGGCCCCGCGCCGCCTACCGCTACACCCTGGAAGACAGCGTCTATGTCTCGCCGGAGGCCAAGGGCAAAGGCGTCGGCCGCGCGGTGCTGTCGGCCGTCATTGTGGCCTGCGAAACGCTCGGCATCCGCCAGCTGATGGCGGTGATCGGCGACACCGAGAACGCCGGCTCGATCGGCCTCCACCGCGCGCTCGGCTTCGAACAGACCGGCGTCGGCCGCAGCGTCGGTTTCAAGCACGGCCGCTGGGTCGACATCGTCCATATGCAAAAGGCGCTGAACGGCGGGGACACCCGCGCGCCCGACGGCCCCGGCGTCACGCTCACTGGCCACTGAAGAGTCCGTTTCGGTCGGAGCTTCGTCATAGGCGCGACGCACGGTTCGGTTCAGCATGGCCCCACATCCAAGGAGCCGCCCATGACCATCGCCTCCCGCCGCTTTGTCCTGCGCGGCGCCGTGTTCGGCGCCGCTTGCGCCTGCGTCGCCGGCCTCGCCGCCGCCCAGACGGCCTCGCCGCCAACCTCGCCGACAGGCAAGTGGGTGTGCCCGCCCTGCGGCTGCGAGTCTGACGGCAAGGACTTCGACGCGCCGGGCGCCTGTCCCTCCTGCGGCATGCCCCTGGTCCCGAAAGCCGCCGGCCCCAAGACCAAGGACTCCCCCGCGCCGCCCAAGGCGGGCGGCGGCGCCTAGACTTCCGTCGCCCGGAACACGCGGCGCCCAGTTGGAGCCACTGCGCAGAAGCCGTCGACACAGCAGGCCGCGCGGCCGGATTCCACATAGGCCGCATCGTGCCACCATAGGCCCGGCGGCGGCGAACGGGCGGCCAGCGCCACCGGCTGGACGGCCTCGGCCACCGTCATCCCGGCGAAGGGACCAAGGATCGTCGGCAGGTCGAAAACCTCGCCATTCTTGATCACATAGCGCACGTCGGCGGCGTCCTCGATCCGCTCCAGCGGATTGCCGCCCGCGACCAGAATATCGGCCAGCATGCCGGGCTTGATCACCCCCAGCGGCTGGTCGAGGAACTCGCCGGAATACCGCGTCGCCGTGGTCAGGGCCTCGTAGGGCGAAAGACCGTACTTCACCATGCCGCGCAGGTTCATGTGCAGGCTGACGCCGTTGAAATCGATCGGCGAGTCGGTGCCCGTCACCACGCGTCCACCGCCCTTCAGGATGTCCTTCACCTGCTGGACCTGACCCTTCAGCGCGGCCATCGCCACGGTGTTGTCGCCGCTCGCCGCCTGGTCGGCGCGCTGCTTCAGCTTGTCGAGTTCCCAGGGCGGGTAGAGCGCCTTGATCCGCGGATCGTCGACCAGCGAGCGGTCGCCGCCGTAGAGCGCCGAGGCGGTAAACAGCGTCGGCGTGCGCCGCGCGCCGCTGGCCACGAACAGGGCGGTAACGTCCTGATAGCTGATCCCCAACGCGCTGGTGGTGCGCGAGTAGCCGGTGCGGCTGGTGGCGCCGATGTGCTCCATGCCGTCCAGCCCGAAGGCCAGCGCCGGGTAGTGATAGTGCGAGGTCACCGGGATGCCGTTGGCATGCGCCCAGGCGACCACGTCGCGTTGCGCCTGCAGGGGCTGGCGCACGTAGGACTTGATCAGGTCGTAGGCCAGCGCCTTGGCCCGCGAAAGCTCCAGCGCCATCTGGCCGGGCTCGGTCACCGGCCGCATGAAGTTGTAGAAGATGCGCCCGCCGTCGATGGCCTCGCCGGTCGAGAAGTAGCGCGGCCCCACGCGGGCCCCGGCGTCGATCGCCTCGCGGTCCTCGACCATGTGATAGGCCGGCGATCCCGGCGAGCGGGTCGTGGTGACCCCCAGCGACAGCCACAGCCGCCCATCGCGGTCGCCATAGCCATAGCCCTGCATCTGCCGGTGGGCGTGCATTTCGACAAGGCCCGGCATCACCGTGGCGTCGCGGGCGTCGACCACCCTGGCGTCTCCGACGCTGGAGCCGGCGGGCAGCAGGTCGGCGATCCGGTTGCCGACGATCACCACGTCGATGTTCTCGCGGATCTCCGGCGTCAGGCCCTGCCACAGCCGGCCGGCGCGGACCACCACGCGGCCCGTCGGCCTGGCGGTCGCCCAGGTGACGCCGTGCGGCACGGTCCTGGCCGCGCCGCCCGCCGCCGGGATCATCCGCAGGGCGCCGTTGCTGAGATAGAGAATCGAGGCGGAGTCGCCGCTCCAGGTGGGCGCGTCGGTGACTTCGCTGTTCAGCGCCCGGGGCGGCGTCGCGAACCGGCCCTTGGCGTCCACGTCGGCCACATGCAGGCGGCTGGCGAACACAAAGGCGAGCTTGCTTCCGTCCGGCGACCAGACCGGGCCATCGTCGCCGCGCGTGCCCAGCGACCTGTCCGGGAAGACGGGCTGATAGGTCGCCGCCCCCGTCGCCACATCGACGGTCAGGATTTCGCTCAGCCCTTCGCGGAAGCGGGCCGAATAGGGCTTGAAGGCGGCCAGCGCCAAGGTCTTGCCGTCCGGGCTCCAGGAGGGCTTGCCCGGCTCCCAGATGGCGCCGAACACCTGCTTGATCGCGCCGCGCGCCACGTCGACCGTGTGCAGGGAGCCGGTCTGATCCAGGAAGGCGATGGTCTTGCCGTCCCGCGACCAGGCGGCCGAAAGCGCAGCGTCCTTGTGGGCCGTCAGCTTGCGCTCGGCCCCGGTGGCCATGTCGCGCAGCCAGATGTCGAGCTTGCCGCCGCGGTCCGTGGAATAGGCCAGCGTCTTGCCGTCCGGCGACCAGGCCGGGTCGCAGCACCAGAAGCCGTCCTTCACCAGCGGCTTGGCCTTGCCGCCCACCGGCAGCAGGTAGAGCGCGTTCAGCGCGCGGAACACCACGTGCTGGCCATCCGGCGATAGCGCCGGGCTGCCGATGCCCACGGCGGGTTTGCGCGCCTGGCCGTCGAAGTCGCGCTGGCGTTTCCGGTAGATCGGCGTGGTCACCGGCACCGTCACGGAAAACCCGATGTCGGTCGCGGCCTGCCCCGCGCCGCCGGTCAGGCTGCGGCGGCGAATCTTGCCGTCGGCGGTGTAGAGATAGTCGCCGTTCGGCAGCCACGCCGGTCGGAACGAGAACACGTCCTCGCCGGTCATCAGCGCGCCCCTGGGCCCGCGCAGCTCGGCGATCCCCTTTTCGACCACCGCGTAGACAATCGCCTTGCCGTCCGGCGTGAAGGCCGGGCTGTGCAGCTCCACCGGCGCCAGACGGTCGGCCGAGGCGGTGATGCCGGGCCCTGAGGTGCGAACGCCCTTGGCGTCGACGATCTCGATCCGCGCGCGCTCGACGGCGAAGGCGATCTTGCTGCCGTCTGGCGACCAGGTCGGCTCGCAGGCCTGACCCTCCGCCGACGCCCACAGCCGGATCGCGCCGCTGGCCAGGTCGAGGGTGTGGATCGCGTAGGTCCCCGTCCGGTCGGAGGAAAAGGCGATAGTCTTGCCGTCCGGCGAAAACCGCGGTTCGCGGCAGTCGAAGGGGCCGCGGGTGTGCTGCGTCAGGCCCTTGCCGTCGGCGCCCACGGTCCAGATCTGGAACGTGCCGTCGCGATAGGACTGGAAGACCAGGGTCTTGCCGTCCGGCGACCAGTCGGGCTGGGCGCCGTCGGTCAGGTCGTCGGTCAGGCGCGCGGCGACGCCACCGCTGACCGGCAAGGTCCAGATCACCCCGAACAGGTCCAGCGCCAGGGTCTTGCCGTCCGGCGCGGCGGAGACCGCCAGATTGGTCCCTTCCGTCACGGTGACCCGATGGGTCCGCTTGCCGCCTCCCTTGGCCTTGGCCGCCGCCGCCGGCGCGGCCACCGAGGCCACGGCGATCGCCGTCCCGCCCATCGACAGGAGATGACGCCGATCGACGCCGCCGCGAGCCGGTTTGCCCATGCGTTTCCCCCAGCCCTCTGTTGTCAGCCGACGCTGGCGCGCCCCACGTGGCGCGCCTCAGAATTCGATGTTGATCTTGGCGTAGTAGAAGCCACCGCCGATGCCGAAGGGCGAGTACTGATTGTAGTAGGTGAACGGATTTGCCCCGCCGCGGTTGGCGGGCTGCACCACATCGGGAAGATAGTTGGTCAGATTGTTGGCGCCCACCGACAGCTTCACCTTGTCGGTCAGCTGGTAGGACAGGTCGAGGTCGGCGATGCCGGCTGGGGCGATCCGCTCGTCGAGCAGCGGATTGCTGCTGCGCTGGATCAGTTCGCCGTAGCGGATGATCCGCAAGGTCGCGTCGAACTTGCCCAAGGTATAGTCCGCCGAGACGATCTCCTTGTCCTTCGGCTGGCCGCCGGTGAAGTCGCCCTGGCGCACCCGATCGATGAGGGTGAAGCCGAACGCTGGCGGTATCACCCGGTCGAACCGGTTCTTGTTCATATTGGCCGACAGCGTCCAGCGCACCGCGCCCCAGCGGTCGAAGTCGGTGCGGTAGTCGGCCACGAAGTCGATGCCGCGCGTCGTCGTGTCGGCGGCGTTGGCGTAGAAGAACACCGCCTGCTGCGGGTTCAGGCCCAGGCCGCGCAACAGGTTGCTGATCGCCACGCTGGGGCCCAGCACCGCCGTCTGCAGGATGCGGTTCTTGATCTTGATCTCATAGAAATCGAGCGTGATGTTCAGATTGGACAGGGGCCGCGCCACCAGGCCCGCTGAATAGGTCTCCGACTTCTCCGGCTGCAGAGGCTTGGCGCCCAGCGCCGCGGCGGCCGGATTGTCGGGCGGCAACAGCTGCACCGGATAGAGCTGGGTGGTGGTGGCCGGTGGCAGGACCACGCCGATGGTGCTGGACGACCCGTAGTGCTCCTGCTGCAGGGAGGGCGCGCGGAAGCCGCTGGAGATCGTGCCGCGCACCGCATAGTTCTCGATCGGCTCCCAGCGCCCGGAGATCTTGTAGGTCTCGGTCGAGCCGAAGTCGGAGTAGTGCTCGTAGCGCCCGGCGACCGACACTTCGAGGTTCGAAGTCAGCTTCTGTTCGGCGTTCAGATAGAGGCTGGCGTTCTGCCGCTTGAAGTCGCCGGCCGCGAAGGGTGAGAAGCCGCTGACGCCCTGCGAACCGCCCTGCGTGATGACGCCCGCGTTGGGCTTGCCGACCGGAGCGACGTAGTTGCCGATGACGTAGGATTCCAGCTGGCCCGCGGCGATCTTGAAGCTGTCACGGCGATATTCCGCGCCCGCCGCCAGGAACAGCGGCTTGTAGAGCCCGATGTTGAACTCCTTGTTGACGTCGAAATTGTTGGTCCACTCCTGGAAGCTCAGCGTGCCGGCGTAGAAATAGGTCGGGCTCGCCGGTCCCAGGGACGCGTTCAGCGAATTGGTGTCGAAGATATTCTTGTTGCGCCCCAGCGTGCTCGACAGATCCCAGTTGTAGCCGTTCTTCTCGCCCTTCAGGCCGACGGCGAACTGATAGTCCCGGTCATGCAGGAAGAGCCGGGGCGCATAGCCGTTCGGATAGACCGAGATGATGTTGTTGGACGCGGTCGGCAGGCGGTAGGTCAGCCAGGCCGCCGAATAGCGGCTGGAGAGTGTGCCGAAGCTGTAGGCCTTGATGCCGTCGCCGATGTCGTACTCGGTGTTGTAGCTGCCGACGTACAGCTGGGAAGCCGGGGCGCCGGGATGGGCCTGGGTGCGGTCGGCGGTCGCCTCGCGCGGATCGGGCTGGCCGTTGATCAGCGGATAGAGCACCGCGGTGATCGGCGACTTGTTGCCGCGATCGATAAGGGTCGTGGTCTGAGCGTTGAGGGTCGCGTTGAAGAAGCCCTTGTCGGCGAGCTTCCAGCCATAGTTCACCGAGACCTGGGCGGTCTTCCCGTCGCCCTGGTAGGTGGCGCCGGTCAACGCCTGGGCCTCGCCGCCCGCCTCGCTCTTCAGGATGATGTTGACCACCCCGGCCAGAGCGTCGGAGCCGTACTGCGCCGAGGCGCCGTCGCGCAGCACCTCGATGCGCGCGATGCCGGCCGAGGGGATCAGGTCCAGGTCCGGCGGCGCCTGGCCGTTCTGGGTCGTGCCGTTGACGAACAGGATCGAGGTGTTGTGCCGCCGTTTGCCGTTCACCAGCACCAGGGTCTGGTCGCCGGCCAGACCGCGGATCGACAGGGTCTTGATGGCGAAGCTCGCGCCGGCGCCGGAGTTCGACGTGTTGGCCGAGGGCACCAGCGTCGAAATCAGGTCGCGGGTTGATATCTTGCCGCTCTTGGTCAGGGCGGCGGCGGTCAGCACGTCGATCGGCGCAAGGCTGGTGGTCACGGTTCGCGACGTCGACCGTGTGCCGGTGACGATCAGCTCGTCGACCGCCTTGTCAGCGGATGCCGCATCCGCCGCGTCGGCCGCGCCCGTCAGGACCGTGGCGGCGATCGAAACGCTGGCGAACAGCGCCCGCCTTGTGGAAACCTTCATGCAAACTGCTCCCCAACACCCCAGGTTGGCCCTCTAAGCAGTTCCCCCCGCGCGGGTCCGGATCGCTCCGTGCACGCCGCGCTTGCGCTCAGAGGCGATGAAGCCTTTCGCCACCGCAACCGGCGTCGGGCGATTGGGGCGGCAGACCGCCAGGCCACGTATGCAAATGCCCGGCTGGTGGGCAGGCGCGGCCGCAGCGCAGGCAGCCGCCCAATCTGGACAAGGCCCGCAATGTCCCGCCTTGTGCGCGTCGGTCGCGCCCGCCGGCCTCCGATGCGGCGCTCAAAAGGGATCTAGGAAACCGATGATTCGAGCAGCGGTCGCGTTTGCGGTGGTGTCCTTGGTCGGCTTCGGAGCCATGCAGGCTCTCGCTCAGCCCGTGGCGGGCTCAGCCCATCACGCGACGTCGGCGGCGCATTACAACGTCCGCATCCGGCGCGACGAGTTCGGCGTGCCGCACGTCCTGGGCAAGACCGACGCCGACGCCGCCTATGGGTTGGGCTTCGCGCAGTCCGAGGACGACTTCGTCACCGTCCAGGACAGCATCATGACCGCGCGCGGCCATCAGGCGATGCTGAAGGGACCGGACGGCGTGCCGAGCGACACCCTGGTGGCGCTGCTGAACGTCCAGGGCGTGGTCGCGGCGACCTATGGCGCCGAGCTCCCGCCGCATATGCGCCAACTGCTCGAGGGCTATGCGGCCGGCGTCAACCGCTACGCCGCGCTGCATCCGGAAAGGGTCTCGCCGCACCTGCTGCCGGTGTCCGGACGCGACCTCGCCGCCTTTACGGTCTTCCGCAGCCCGAGCTTCTACGGGCTGGACGGGGTGTTCGCTCAGGCCGCGACGGGAAGGCTGACCCTGAAGAAGGAGGAGATCGGCTCCAACGCCGTCGCGGTCGCGCCGTCACGGTCGTCCGATGGCCACACCCGCCTGCTCTACAATTCCCACCAGCCGTGGAACGGCCCGCTGACCTGGTATGAGGCGGTGGTCGAAAGCGGTGAAGGCTGGCACGTGGCCGGGGGCTTCTTTCCGGCCAGCCCGTTCATGCTCGGCGGACACAACGCCCACCTCGGCTGGGGCGCCACGGTGAACCATCCCAAGCTGCATGATGTGTTCCAGCTGAAGATGAACCCGGAAAATCCCAATCAGTATCGGCTGGACGGCCAGTGGAAGGACCTCGAGCATCGCACCTTGCAGATTGCGGTGCGCCAGGCCGATGGCGCGCTGAAGACCCAGAGCCGGGAGATCTTCCGCTCGGTCCACGGGCCCGTCGTCAAGGGGCCGCAGGGCGTGTTCGCCATCCGCTATCCGACCCAGGGCGGCGGCATGCGGCAGGTGTCGCAATACTGGGCGATGAACCGCGCCGCCACCTTCGCCCAGTGGAAGGCCGCGATGGCGATGGAAGCCGTACCCTCCATCAACTACATCTACGCCGACGAAAAAGGGAACATCGGCTACCTCTCCAATGGCATGTACCCGCTGCGCAAAGAGGGCGCGGCCGACTGGTCCGGCGTCGTGCCAGGCGACCGCAGCGACCTGATCTGGACGAGCTTGCGCCCCTTCGAGGCCGCGCCGCACCTGTGGAATCCGAAATCCGGCTGGGTGTTCAACTCCAACAACACCCCGTTCCGCGCCACCGATCCGGCGAGCGATCTGAAGCCGGCCGACTTCCCGGTCTCCCAGCAGCTGCAGCCGATCGACGACATGACCAACCGCGGCTTCCGCGCGCTGGAGGTCTATGGGCCGGACAAGGCGATCAGCGCCAAGGCCTTCAACGACGATAAGTACGACCTCGCCTACAGCGTCCATTCCGACGAGTTCGCGTGGGTTAAGGCGGTGCTGGCCACCGATCCCAAGGGCGACGCCGACCTGATCGCCGCCCAGGCGACGCTCAGCGCCTGGAACGGCAAGGCCGACCTCAAGAGCCGTGGCATGGGGTTGGTGGCGCTCATGTGGCTGCAGCGCCGCTACCACCCGGACTGGACGCCGCTGCAGATGGTGCAGGCTGCGATCCCGATCCTGAAGAACGGGTTCGGCCGGGTCGATCCGGAATGGGGCGAGGTCAACCGCCTGCGCCGCGGATCGCTCGATATCCCCGTCGATGGCGGGCCGGACACCTTCCGGGCCCTCTACGGCAGCCCCGAACCGGACGGACGGCTGCGCGGCGTCAACGGCGACAGCTATTTCATGTTCATGGACTGGGACCGGCGGGGGCGCCTGACCTCGCGCTCCATCCACCAGTTCGGCGCCGCCACCAGCGACCCCGCCTCGCCGCACTACGCCGACCAGGCGCCGTTGTTCGCAGCGCACCAGACCAAGCCCGTGCGCTTCACCGAGGCCGAGCTCAAGGGTCACGTCACCCGCGACTACAGCCCGGACGACGCCCCGCGTTAGGCGGCGGCGTCGGCGCTCAGCGCCAACAACGCCCTGACGATTGCGTTGGGAAAGGAATTGGCTGGGGAACTAGGACTCGAACCTAGAACGACGGTACCAAAAACCGCTGTGTTACCATTACACCATTCCCCAGCAGGAATGACCGCGACGGGGGGCCCGCGCGGAGGCGTCGAGATAGCGCAGGAGCCCCTGCGATGCAACGTCTCGCAAACGCCTTCCCAGGCCGCCTTGCGGGGCTCCAACCCCTCCTCTATAAGGCGCCCTCCAAAGTCGGAGTGTGGCTCAGTCTGGTAGAGCACCGCGTTCGGGACGCGGGGGTCGCAGGTTCGAATCCTGCCACTCCGACCAATTCCTCCCGCCGTTGTTGATTCCGCGCCGGCTCGCCCGGCGGCGCCGGTCTTTCCGCCGCTGAAATAGTGTGCGAGACGCGGGTTTCGCGGGTCCAGGATTCCCTGGTCGGCCGCAGGCGCGTTTGGGTCCCAGATGAAGCAGTTCCTGATCACCGCGGCCGGGGTCTTCGCAGGGTTGCTGATCTTCATGATCGGCGTGCCCTTCGTGCTGATCTCGATGATCGCCAGCGCCGCGGGACCAGCGCCGCTGCCGTCCAACGCGGTGCTCGAACTCGACCTGCGTTCGCCGCTCACCGATCAGTCGCCGCAGAGCGCCTTGGCCGGCCTCACCCGCCGCGGTCACTCGGTGATGACCATCCTGGAGACTCTGCGCCGCGCGGAGAAAGACGACCGCGTGAAGGGCGTCCTCATCCGCCTGCCAGAGGGCGGCGTCGAGCCCGGCATGGCGGACGAATTGCGTTTGTCGATCAAGCACTTCCGGACGTCGGGCAAGCCGGTCATCGCCCACAGCCAGGGCCTCTATCCTTCCGGCTTCATCACCGCCACCTACATGATGGGCGCCGCGGCCGGCGACCTCTGGATGCAGCCCGGCGCCTCGTTCCAGGTGACGGGCCTGGCCAACGAGGACCTGTTCTTCAAGCGCGCGTTCGACAAGTACGGCGTCAAGGCCGACTACGAGCAGCGCTACGAATTTAAGAACGCCGTCAACGGCTACCTCCACGACGACTACACGCCTGCCCACCGGTCGGCGGAACTATCCTGGCTGACGTCGATCTACACGACCGACATCGCCGCCGTGGCCGCCGACCGCAAACTCGACGCTGCCGCGCTGAAGGCTTCGCTGGAGGCCGGCCCCTATCTGGCGGAAGACGCCTTGGGCCTGCATCTGATCGACCATGTGGGCCAGGTTCACGAGGCCCAGGTCGCCCTGCTGAAACAGGCCGGCGACGGCGCGGAGATGGTCGAGTTCGAGGACTACGCCCACGGCCGGCCGGCCCGCGAGCAGGGCGCGGGCCCGACGATCGCGGTGATCGAAGCCGAGGGCGCGATCGTCGACGGCAAGGACGAGGGCGGCAATCCGTTCCTGCGCGGCGGCTCCAGCATCTATGCCGACGACACCGCCGACGCCATCTACGCCGCCATCACGGCCAAGGATGTGAAGGCCATCGTCCTGCGCCTGAATTCGCCGGGCGGCTCCGACACAGCCTCGGAGGAGATCCTGGCGGCTATCCGCGCGGCCAAGGCCGCCGGCAAGCCCGTGGTGGTCTCCATGGGGACCTACGGGGCCTCGGGCGGCTATTGGATCTCGTCGGAGGCCTCGGCGATCCTGGCGGAGCCCTCGACGCTGACCGGCTCGATCGGGGTGTTCGGCGGCAAGTTCGCGCTGGGCCCGGCGCTGGCCCGCTTCGGCGTCGATGTGCGCCAGCTGGGCGTGGGCTCGCCCTACGCCGGCGCCTTCGGCATGGGCCAGGAGTTCACCCCGGCCCAGCGCTCGGCCTTCGCCGGCTGGATGGACCGCATCTACGACAACTTCGTCCAGCGCGTGGCCACGGGCCGCAAACTTTCCCCGGACCGCGTGCGCGAGATCGCCAAGGGCCACGTCTGGACCGGAGCCCAGGCCAAGGAGCTCGGCCTGGTCGACGAGATCGGCGGCTTCTATGAGGCCGTAGCCAAGGCCAAGACCCTGGCCAACATCTCCGGCGAGGCGCGACTGAAGCGCATGTCGCCCGAGGGCTCGACCTTCGGCGCGTTGCAGAAGATGCTCGGCGTCTCGGCGACATCGGCCCGCACGCTGGCCGCCGCGGCCTGGGTGTTCGGCGATCCCCGAGCCCAGGGCATCCTGGACGAACTGGCCCAGGCGCGGTTGCGCAGCCAGGGCGCCATGGTCCTGGCGCCGACGCCGTTTCACTGACCCGTTGCAGGCCCTAGGTCGACGGCCGTGACTGTAGCCGCACGCGCTGATCGCCCGGCGGCGAGGGCGTGAACACCACCACCCGGCGGCCGAAATCCAGAGCCACGTCCTGGAAATGGCGCAGCACATCGACGCCGATCAGGATCGCCGGCCGGTCGTTGAGCTTCCACAGGTCGAAGATGTGCAGCTGTGCGAAGACGCCCAGCACCTGATTGATCTGCATGCCCCCGAGCCGCAGCGTCGGCAGCGGGGCGAACTGACCCATGGCGGTCTGGCCGGTGGCGCTGATCAAGGGAACGGGCGCCAGCCGCACCCCGAACTCCGGATGGCTGTGAACCACGGCGTCGCGCAGCGCCAGGTTGCCCACCGTCACCTGCGCCCCGGAATCGATGAAGGCCGCCACCCGGACGTCGCCCACCTGCGCGTCGAGGATGACCAGCTGACCCTCACGATAGGTCGCGGCCACCTGGATGGGGGCGTTAGCGGCGCGGATCCGCGAATTGGTCCCCTGGCCGATCTCGACCCCCTGGCCGGAGGCGGAAATCTCGAAGCGGTTGGCGACGAAGTCCAGCGACATGCGCCGGCCCTTCAGGATGTCGACCCCCAGCAGGCCGTCGGCGCCCAGGCGGTCGCGCCCCAGCACGGGCAGGATCAGGTTCTGCGAGGCGACGGAGCCCACAGCCAGGCGCCGCACGCCGGCCAAGGCCGCGGACTCGGCGCCGGCGATGCCATGCACATCGGCCCTGCCGGCGGGGGGCAGAGCGCAGGCGGCGGCGGCCTCGGTCGACACCACGGTGCGGTTGGCGCCGGTGTCGACGACGAATCCGAACGGGCCCTTGCCGTTCAGCATGACCGGAACGACCATCCGCTTGGCCTGGTCGAAGGCGGTTTCCAGCAGCGCGCCGGCGTCCGGCGCGGCGGGTGGCGGCGTGGCTGTGGTGTCCAGAAGGTTGATGGAAATCAAGTCCCTGGGTGTCCGCGTCATGCAGGCGCCGAGGATCGCCGGGGCCAGGGCGGCCGTCATAGATGTGGCGATCGCGCGCCGGGACCATCCGTCTTCGGACATGCCGAATCCCCTGTTCGGGCGGCACATTGCCCGGGGTGCGGGGAAAGCAAAAGCCGGTTGCGACCAAAGCCCGTGAGGACTGGGCGCCGCTTCAGGCGTCGAACTTGCGGTCCTTGGACGGGGTCATGTCGTCGATCAGGCTCTGGGCGAGCGCTTTCAGGCCCTCTGGCGTGCGGCTGTCGGCGACCACGCCGCGCAGGCGTTTGTCGGCGGCCGCGACGTCACCCGCCGCCATGTCGGCGCGGGCCAGGACGATGATCGCGTCCGGATAACCGGGCTCCACCGCCAGGACCTGTTCGGCCAGCCCGCGGGCCTCGGCATGCCGCTCGGCGCGGCTCGCCACCGAAGCCAGGCCCGCGATGGCCAGCAGGTTCTGCGGTTGCAGCGCCATGGCGCGGCGAAAGGCGGCTTCGGCCTCCACGCTGCGGCCCAGGGCGTCCAGCGCTGCGCCGCGGGCGGCATGCGAGGGCGCGAAATCGGGCTCGGCGGCGATCAGCGCGTCGAAGTGCGGCAGCGCCGGGCCGAACCGCTGCAGGCGGAACAGGCAAAGCCCCAGGGCCTGACGCAGGCCCAGGTCGCCGGGCGCGAAGCTGTGGCCGCGCTCCAGCAGCACCAGCGCCTCGCCGAAGCGGTCCTCGCTCTCCAGACGCTCGGCGGCGAGATTGAAGATCAGCGGATGTTCGAGGCCGTCCGCCAGCGCGGCGTCGGCCAGGGCCACGGCGGCCTCGACCTCGTCCGCCTCAAGCTTGGCCTCGATGTCGCGCAGCGTCGCGCGGTCGGCCTCGCGGTCGCGCGGCTTGGCGCCCACCTGGAACCGGATCGGTCCCGACTTGAATTCCATCTGACGGCCTCGCACGCGTTCGATCGCGCGCGACCCTAGCCGCCCCCTCGTTACCGAACAAGAAAAGGGTCCCGCCCATGAAAAAGGGCGGCGGATTGCTCCGCCGCCCAAATTCTTGAAGCCTTGAACGCGCGGCTTAGAAGTCGGCGCTCAGACCCACGTACATGTAGCGGCCCAGGGCGTCATAGACCTGCGGGAAGGTGTTGCCGTTGCCGACCGTGCCCGGCAGGTTCGCGCCGGCCAGCGGCGGATCCCGGTCGAGCACGTTGTTCACGCCAACCCGGAAGTTCAGGTTGTTGTGGACCGTGAAGTTCGCCGACAGGTCGAGGTAGCTCTGCGAGGCGAAGGTCTTCTCGTTGGCGAATTGCGCACCCACGTTGTTCAGCTGCGCGTTGGCGTCATACGAGTCGGCGGTCACCTTGGCGAAGTAGCGCCATTGGGCCGAGACATTCACGCTCTTCACCCAGTCGCCGTAGGAGAACGGCGTGTTCCAGGTGATGCGCGCCTTGTGGCGCCATTCCGGGTTCGGGGTGCCGCAGCTCACGCCGTAGAGGCCCTTACAGTCGAAGGACGGGCCGCCCGGCAGGGGCTGGGTAACCAGGGTGTCGAGGTAGGTGCCGATGAAGCTGGTCGAGATCGAGCCATGGTCGCCCAGGCCGATGTTCGACAGGTCGGTGCGGTAGCTCGCGCTGATGTCGACGCCGGTGGTCTTCAGCGAACCGGTGTTCAGCGTCGTGTCCTGCACGAAGCCCTGATTGCTCAGGAACAGCGAGCCGGCCGCATCGCGGTGGACCAGATTACAGAAGAACGGGTTGCCGGTGTTGACGCAGTTGGTCAGCTCCAGGGTCGCGCCGATGTTCGAGATGAAGCTGTCGACCTTGATGTTGAAGTAGTCGACCGAGAAGATCAGGCCCGGGATGAACTTGGGCTGAGCCACGAAGCCGGCGGTGTAGGTGTCGCTGATTTCCGGCTTCAGGTTCGGGTTACCGCCGGTCTGACCGTTGTACTGGTTGGCCGGGTTCTTCTCGATGGCCAGGACCTGGGCGGTGCTCAGGTTGAACAGCCGGGCGCAGGTCGCGACCAAGGGGTTGGCGGCGGTCAGGCCGGCGCAGGGATCCTGCGTACCGTCCAGCACCACGTTCTGCGGCGCATAGAGTTCGCCGATGTTCGGGGCGCGAACCGCGCGGTTGTAGCCTGAGCGGAAGCGCAGACCGTCAATCGGCGACCACTCGCCGGCCAGCTTGTAGGTGTTGGTGTCGCCCACCGAGGAGTAGCTCGAGAAGCGGTAGCCCAGCTCCAGGGACAGGTCCTTGATGTAGGGCATGTCGCTGATCAGCGGCACGCGGGCTTCGCCGAACAGTTCGTAGACGTCGAAGCTGCCGTTGACCGGCGGGTTCGCGCCGCCGTTGCCGTTCACCAGGCCGTTGCTCGACAGGAAGTCGGCGATCGTGTCGAGGTGCTCGCGGCGGTATTCCGCACCGAACGCAACGCCCACGCCATCCGAAGCCAGCGGGCTCTTGATCCCGTAATCGCCAAGCTTGCCGGTGAAGGCCAGGCTGGCGACGCGCTCGTTGGTGTTGCCGCCCGAGAAGCTGTTGATCGACAGGAAGTTGATCGCGGCTTGCGAGATCAGACGCGACGAGAAGATGTTGATCGGAACGCAGCCCGGATCCGGGTTGCCCGCCGGGTTACAGACGACTTGACCCGCGGCGTTGGTGACCGCGTTCAGCGACTGGTTGATGCGCGGCGTGGTGAAGTTGCCGGACTGGCGGTTGTTGAACTGCACGGAGCCGTATTGCAGGTAGCCGTCGTAGGTCCAGTCCTTGCCCAGGTCGCCACGCAGGCCCAGCACGATGCGGTAGTCGTTGCGGCGGAACTGGGTCAGGCGGCCGGACTGCTCTTCCGGCAGCAGACGGCGGGCGACGGTGCCGGTGAAGGTGCCGGCCGGGTTGGCGGCGCAGCTGCCGCCGCCGGTCGCGGCCGTCGCGTTGATCGCGCCACGTTCCTGAGCGCTCAGGAAGGGGTTGGCGCAGTTGATCGAGAACGTGCCGGCGAAGATGCCGCCCGCCGCGATCTGAGCGGTCGAGTTGTCGTCCATGAACATGGTGTCCATGTAGGCCTCGGCCCAGGGCGCGATCTCGTAGTGGGCAAACGCGCCCATGCTGTAGCGCTCGTCCGGACGGACGAAGAAGTTGGCCGGGCCGAAGTTGAACACGTCCGTCGCGGCGTTGCGGGCGCGGAAGGTATTGAAGGTGGTCGGATCGACCAACTGGGTTCCGACGCGCGCCGGGTAGGCGGTGCCGGAGCCGGAGCAGGCGAAGCCGGCGGCATTGGAGCCGAGCGTACAGGCCGAGAAGTCGCGGTCACGCTCGAGGATGGCGTTGTTCTGGCGGTAGGTGGCGTAGGCGGTGATGTTGCCCTTGCCGTCCGGCGCGTTGACGCCGATCACCATGGCGACTTCCGAGCCCTCACCGCCGAAGATGTTGTTCGACGGAATGGCGTACTGCGACGGGATGGTGGCCGTGGCGGCCGAGGCGCGCAACGCGGCCTGACCGACGCTGCTGTCGTTGGTGTGCTGGTAGCCGGAGTATTGCGCGTCGATGCGCACGCCTTCGAAGTTCTTCAGCATGATGAAGTTCACCACGCCCGAGACGGCGTCGGCGCCGTAGGTCGCCGAGGCGCCGCCGGTCAGCAGGTCCACCCGCTCGACGAGCGCGGCGGGGATGAAATTCAGGTCGGCCGGGGTCGGCTGAGCGCGGCGGCCGTCGATCAGCACCAGGGTGCGGGACGAGCCCAGGCCACGCAGGTTGACGGTGGCGGTGCCGTTGGCGCCGTTGGTGATCGACGAGCCCTGACCGGCGAACACCTGCGGCAGGGAGTTGGTGATGTCCTCGATCCGGGTGACGCCCTGGGCCTTAACATCGGCGCTGCCGACCGTGGTGATCGGCGCGATGGAGGTCAGGTTCGGCGACGGGATACGCGTGCCGGTGACGACAATTTCCGAGACTTCGCCGCTCGCGGCGTCAGCCGCGGCCGCATAGGCCTGAGTAGCCGACAGGCCCAGGAAGGCCGCGCCGCAGATCATCGAGGAGGCCAGCAGGCGCTCCCGAGTGGATTGAATCTTCAAGGTCTAAATCCTCCAGCGGTCGCCTCGAAAGGCCGACCTGCCCCCAAACGAAATCGGTCCCGGAATCTTAGTCGAGCCCGGTTACGTTGGAGTTACTTGGGTATCCGACAACCGGTCAACGAACATTAGCCGTCGGCAATGTTGCGGAAGCCGACCTGTCGCATTCTGGTCACAGATTGGGCGCGGGAGCCGCATTGCGCGCACGTTTCGTCCCCGGAAGACCCAAATGCGCCACGCTCCTATCTCACAAAACGCCCGTGAAGAGCCAAGCTCGCCGGCGCCTGGCGCGCCTGAAATCGACCGATTGCGCGGGCCTCTCCGGCGGTCTTCAATGCAGGGCCGTTATTCGTGGGGATATGATCGATGAAGCTCTTTGGTGTTGGCGCGCGTCTCGTCGCGGCGGGCGTCCTGATCGCGGCGCTGTCGGCGCCCCCGCTGATCGCCGCGCCCGCCCCGGCGATCGCCCAGGATCGCGCCAAGGAGATGCAGCAGCTCATCGACTGCCGAAAGCTCGCCGACAACACCGCCCGCCTGGCCTGCTACGATTCTGCGGCGTCCGCCCTCGATCAGGCCGAAGCCAAGGGCGACATCGTGGTGGTCAACCGCGAGCAGGCCCGCAAGGTCCGCCGCCAGGCCTTCGGCTTCTCGATGCCCTCGATCAGCCTCTTCGAACGCGGTGAAAAGCCGGAAGAGGTCGCCCAGGCCAGCGACAAGATCGCCTCGGTCCGCAAGCTGCTCAGCGGCAAGTGGGAGTTCCGGCTGGAGAGCGGCGCGATCTGGGTGCAGGTCGACCTCACCGAACTGCCGCTCGACCCCAAGCCGGGCCAGCCGGTGAAGATCCAGAAGGCGGCCATGGGCAGCTACGCCATGACGGTCGGCAACCAACGCTCCATCAAGGTGCATCGCCAGGAATAGCCGCGCCCACCGGCCCGCAAGCCCGCAAGCCTGAAGGATCCCATGTCTGACTTCCGACGCGTCACCGACGACTTCACCACCGCCCCGCAGATCAGCGTGGCCGATGTGGCGGAGGCCGCCGCCCTGGGCTTCACCACGATCATCTGCAACCGCCCCGACGGCGAGGACCCGGGCCAGCCCGCCGCCGCCGAGATCGCCGCCGCCGCGCAGGCCGCGGGCCTTGCCTATGTGCACATCCCGTTCAGCGGCCCGCCCGGCCCGGCCCAGGTCGAGGCCATGCGCCAGGCGCTCGACGCCTCGGATGGCCCGGTGCTGGCCTACTGCCGCTCCGGCACCCGCTGCATCACCTGCTGGGCGATCGGCCAGGCCATGTCCGGCGCCATGGACCGTGGCGAGCTGGTCAGCCTCGGCCGCGCCGCCGGCTATGACCTGTCCGGCGCGCTCGGCGGATGATCCCCGCATGATCCCCTATGTCCGCGAGATCGACTTCGAATACGGCGCCTGCGACCAGGTCTCGCCGCTGATCCGCCGGGTGGTGGCCAACAATCCGGGGCCGTTCACCTTCAAGGGGACGGGCACCTACATTGTCGGCAGGGGCGAAGTCGCGGTCATCGATCCCGGCCCAGACCTGCCCGACCACCTGGCCGCCATCCTAGCGGCCGTCGAGGGCGAGCGCGTCACCGCCATCGCGATCACCCACCACCATTCCGACCACTCGCCCCTGGCCGGCCCGCTGAAGGCCGCCACCGGCGCGGCCATCTATGGCTGCGCCGTCGCCGGCCACGAGGCCGAGGATACCGGCGAGGTGAAGATGGAGGCCGGCCACGACCACGACTTCCGCCCCGACGTCAGCCTCTGCGGCGGCGGCGCGATCACCGGTCCCGGATGGACACTGGAGGCCATCCCGACGCCCGGCCACACCTCCAACCATCTCTGCTACGCGCTGAAGGAGGAGAACGCCCTGTTCTCCGGCGACCACATCATGGGCTGGTCGACCACGGTGATCACACCGCCGGACGGCGACATGACCGACTATCTGGAGAGCCTGGCGACCATCCGCGCGCGGGCCTTCACGACGCTCTGGCCGACCCATGGCCCGCCGATCCGCGAGGTCACGCCCTTCATCGACGCCTATGTCGCCCACCGCCAGGAGCGCATGGACCAGATCCTGCTGGCCCTGGCCGACGGCCCGGCCTCGATCCGCCAGCTCGTGCCGAAGCTCTATGCCGACGTCGATGCCCGCCTGCATCCGGCCGCCGCGCGGTCGATGCTGGCCGCCATCATTCACCTGGAACGCGGCGGCGGCCTCGAGGCCGCCGGGCCGCCCGGACCGGACACGGTCTACCGGCTGGCCTGAAGGAGACGCCGGGGCGATCCGCGGCGGCCAAAAGAAATCCCTCGATCCGGCTGGATCGAGGGATTTGTGCGTTTGGCGATGCGCCCGTGGGCGCGGTCCCCTGCGGTTAGGCGATGCCCCAGCCCGGGTCGAAGATCGGCTGATAGGAATCACCCAGGAAGATGGAATTCTCCCCGCTCTCAGCGGCCGGCGCGGCCGTGGCCGTGTCAACGGCCGGGGTAGGGTCAACGGTCGGGGTAGGGTCAACGGTCGGGGCCGGGTCAACGGCCGGGGCTCCGTCCAGACCACCCGCGGTTACGGGCGCAGTAGAGACGTCGGTCGGCAAGCTAAAATTCAAGGCGAGATCTACTTCGAAATCCCCGCCGAAGCTGAATTGAACATCTGTATCACCGGACATCCGTTTAATTCCCTTGAGATATTTCTCTTGATGCGGTGAGTTTTACAGCTCTATCCCTCTAAATTCGGAAACGAAGATGGTTTTTATCGTGGAAACCATTTCGAGGTTTCTCGACCCGCTTCTACTTTCGCGAATACTTCACCGAACGGGCCGGCCTCGTCGGAGAGGCGGCTAAAGCGCCCGCTCCATCAGCACGAAGCTCAGGTCGTCACGCAGCGGCGTGCCGAAGCGGTCGTCGCCGTAGGGGAACGGCCGCGCCTCGCCGGTCAGCCCATAGCCGCGCCGCTGGTACCAGGCGATCAGGGTGTCGCGGACGTTGATCACGGTCATCTGCATCCGCCGCGCGCCGCGCGCCTTGGCGTAGTCCTCGACGGCGCTCAACAGGGTGCGGCCGAGCTTGCGGTCCTGGCGGTCCGGTCGAACGGAAAGCAGCCCCAGATACCAGACATCGTCGGCGCCCGGCTCCAGCCAGGCATGCCCCTGCAGCTCACCAGCCGCATCGCGCCAGGTCAGGATCAGGGCGTCCGGCGCCGCCGCCAGGTCCGCGCGCAGGGCCGCCGCGTTGGTCCGCTCGCCTTTTAGATAGCTTTCCACAGTCCAACTCGACTGCGGCCCGGTCCCGCGATAGGCCCAGTTGGAGAGCGCCGCGATCTCGGCGAGATCGACCTCGGCGGCCGGTCGCAGGTCGATCATGCCGAGGCTCCCGCCTGTCCCGGCAAGGCCCGGGATGGCGGACTGCAAAGCCCAGAGCCCGTGGCGATGTCAACCGAGCGGACGGGGGAGCTGGGCCCTAAGCGGCGGCGGCGACGCCGCGCCGCCGGCGCAGGGCCGCGCCGGCCAGGCCGAAGCCGCCGATCATCAGCGCCCAGGTCGCCGGCTCCGGGACGCCGCCGTTGGCGCCACCGATAGCCGTGTCCGAGAGCGTTACCCCGAGGTCGAGATTATTGGCGCCGAAGTTGATCGGGATCAGCAGACCGCCGGGGGCCAGCGGGTAGTCAGCCTCGGTATCGACGATGCCATGCCCGGTCCCGGTGTCGAAGGCCGGCACCAGGAACTCGAAGGCGCTGGAGAACATGACCACATAGTTCCCCGCGGCCAGCGCCACGTCGCCCAGGTTCAAGCCGACGATGTCGGTCTTTTCGTTGAAGAATATGCCGTCATACCCGGGGGTGTCGGTCGCGAAACCGGCGAAAGACTGACTGTAGATTTGGTTGGCGAGCACGCCGCCGCTGTTCAGATAGATCCCGACCGTGATCGGGGTCGCGTTGGATCCGCGGTTGATGGCCAGGGTGAGCGACCGCACGGTGGCCGCGGCGCCCAGGTTGAAGGTCTGCCCGGCGAACTGATGCTGCGGCGCCAGGAAGTTGCAGGTCGAACAGAGGGCGTAGACCGCGGCCGACGCCGACAGGTCCGGGATCGACTGATAGACCACCGTGGCGCCGGCCGGCAAAGCACAGGCGAGCGCCACCGCGGCGGCGGCCGCGGACAGAACGGACTTCATGGGATGTTCCCCCGGCCCGCTTGGATGGGTTTCTACGTTCCGGAGCCACGCGGACGCTGCGGCGCGCGCCGATCCGGGTCAATCGCCTACACCCGTTACGCGAACTCTGTTCGTCGGCTAGACCTCCGCGCCCGGCGCGCGGTCAGGCGGTTTCCTTGGCCCCGACACCGGCGGGCCGGGCCGTTGGCAGGACGTAGTCGGCCATCCGCAGGCGGATCAGCTTCTTGTCGATCTTGCCGGTCGCGCCCAGCGGGATATCGTCGACGAAGACCACATCGTCCGGCGTCCACCACTTGGCGATCTTGCCCTCCAGGAAGGCCAGGAACTCTTCCTTGGTGCCGGTCTGGCCGGGCATCAGCTTGACCAGCAGCACGGGCCGCTCGTCCCACTTCGGATGCGCCGCCCCGATCACCGCGGCCAGCTCCGCCTTCGGGTGTCCCACCGCGATGTTCTCGATCTCAATGGTCGAGATCCACTCGCCGCCGGACTTGATCACGTCCTTCGCCCGGTCAGTGATCTGCATGAAGCCGTCGGGGTCGATGGTCGCCACGTCGCCGGTATCGAAATAGCCCTCGTCATCGAGGATCTCGCCGCCGTCGCCCTTGAAATATTCGCCGACCACGAAGGCCCCGCGCACCATCAGCTTGCCGAAGGTCACGCCGTCATGCGGCAGGCGATTGCCCTCGTCATCCACCAGCTTCAGCTCGATGCCGATCGGCGGGCGGCCCTGTTTCAGGGTGAAGCGCAGCTGCTCCTCGGCCGACAGCTTGGCGGTCTTGCCCGTCGGACTGGCGAGCGTGCCCAAGGGCGAGGTTTCGGTCATCCCCCAGGCGTGGGTGACGCTGACGCCGTAGTCGTCGCGGAAAGCGCGGACCAGCGCCTCGGGCACCGCCGAGCCACCGATCACCACCCGCTGCAGCGTGGAGAGCGCCAGGTTGTTCTCCCGCATATGGGTCAGCAACATCTGCCAGACCGTCGGCACCGCCGCCGAGAAGGTCACGGACTCGCTCTCCAGCAATTCGTAGATCGAGGCGCCGTCGAGCTTCTGGCCCGGGTTCACCAGCTTGGCCCCAATGGCGGCGCAGGAGAACGCCAGGCCCCAGGCGTTGGCGTGGAACATCGGCACCACCGGCAGCACCGTGTCGGCCGCCGCGATCCCCATCACGTCGCGGCCCATGGTCACCAGCGTATGGATGAAGTTCGAGCGGTGGGTATAGAGCACCCCCTTCGGATTGCCCGTCGTGCCGGAGGTGTAGCAGAGCGCCGCCGGCGTATTCTCGTCGAAGTCGCCCCAGACGCAGTCGGCCGAATGCTCCGCCACCAGGGTCTCGAAACAGAGCGCCCCCGGGAAGGCCACATTCTTCATATGCGCCTCGTCGGTCATGACGATGACGTGCTTCACGCTCGGCATCTTGGCGCGATGCTCGAGCAGGATCGGCAGGAAGGTCAGGTCGGTGAAGATCACCTGATCTTCGGCATGGTTGACGATGTAGCAGAGCTGCTCGGCGAACAGCCGCGGATTCAGGGTATGGCAGACTGCGCCCATGCCCATGATGCCGTACCAGGCCTCGATGTGGCGCGCGGTGTTCCAGGCCAGCGTCGCGACCCGGTCGCCCTTCTGGATCCCCAGGCCCTTGAGCGCATTGGACAGGCGCTTGGCCCGGGTGTGGACCTCGCCCCAGGTGGTGCGGACCATCGGGCCTTCCACGGACCGGCTGACGATCTCGCGGTCGGTGTGCCAGTTCTTGGCGTGGTCGAGGATCTTGTCGACCGTCAACGGCCACGTCTGCATCAGGCCTTGCATACCGAAATCCTCCCCTAGCGAGCCTTCGAGGCTTTGCGTCACGCTAATTGCCCGAGGCCCTATACGCAACGCGGGCGCCAATTGGACGCGGGCTTCAGCCGCTTGGCCGGTCAGGGCGTCAGGGCGAAAACCAGGCCCCGGCTGCCAGAAGCCGGCATCCCGGTCAGGTGGGTCTCCTCGGGGAACAGCACGTAGCGGACCCTGTAATCCTTGCCGCCATGCAGGGAGGCCAGCCGGCTCGCCAGCTCGCGGGCATTGTCGACCATCCGCGCGCCGTCCATTTCTTTGAGCGCCGCAGCCCTTTCGGCCCCGCTCGCCGGAATCTCCGGCGAATGAGAGTCCTGCTCCCAGCGGTCGGAGGTGACGAGGATGCGCGGTGCGGTCTTGCCGGCCCGCACGGCCGCGGCGAAAGCAGCTTCGTCGCCCAGGACTTCACGCTGGTTCCACCAGATTGAGGGGCTCCCCACCACATAGGTCCGATAGGCCTCCGGATGATGGAACAGCACCCGAAGTGCGAAGAGGCCGCCCAGGGAATAGCCCATCAGTGACTGGTCGGCGGCGTCCGCGGGATAGGCTGTGGCGATCCGAGGCCGCAGTTCCTCCATCATGAAGCGATGGAAGTCGTCAGCACCCCCGAAATCCTTAGCATTCGGACTGGGAAAGCCCCCCACGCTCTCGGTCCAGGGCGTCGGCTGCGATGGCGTCAGGTCGCGGTTCCGAAGGCTCATTGTGGCGATGGCGTTGGGATAGGCCACGCCGACGATGATCGCCGCGCGCTGGCCGGAGACCGACCGCATGACCATTTGCGCCGCGACGCTCGGGAAGTTGATGTCCGCGTCCAGCACATAGACCACCGGCCATCCTCCCTTCGGCGGCGGGCTGACGGGCTTCGCCACATAAATCCGATAGGTGCGGCCGGTGATCTTGGAGGGCAGATCGTACTGCACTGCCCACGGCACCTTGGCCGGCGACGACACAGGAACCTCCGGGGCGGCGGCGGGGGCCGCGACCGGGGCTTCAGCAATGGCCAGGGCCAACAGGGCTGCGATCAACATGGCGACTCCGAAGCTGCGCCACAGGCTTGCCACGCATGGCGGCTCGGCCGCAAGGTGAGGGGCTTAAGCCGTCTTGGCCAGCCAGGCCTTCGCCGCCGGCATCGTGTCCTCTGTCGCATCGACCGAGGGCCAACCGACCGGCTGGCCGCCGTGCCGCGCCGCCTGATCGCGCAACACCTGAACGTCGGCGTCAGAGGCATCCCCGACGCGGCCGCCGACCCGGGCCTCCAGCACCTCGAGCGGCGCTTCCAGCCAGGCGCCTTTGAACGCAACCCCGCACTCGGCGGCCAGCGCCTCGGCGCGCGCCCGCAGCGCCGGCTCGGTGAAGGTCGCGTCCAGCAATACCGCCTGACCGGCCTTCAGCGCGGCGCGGGCGGTCTCGAACACGGTCTCATAGACCTGCGCGTAGAATTCCGGCGTGTAGACATCCCGCGCCAGCCGATCGACCGGGCCGGCGCCCACAAGCCGCTTGCGCGCCTCGTCGGTGCGCAGCACCACCGCGCCCGGCGAGCGGCCCAGCGCCGGCGCCACGGCCCGCGCGAAGGTCGACTTACCGGTCCCGGAGAACCCGCCAACCGCCGCCAGCACCGCCGCCGCCGGCGACAGATGGGCGATGGCCGCGTCGACGTAGGCCCTGGACATCGCGACATCGCCGGCATGCATCGAGACGTGGGCGCGGACCCCCGCCCGCACCGCCAGCATCAGCGGCAGCGCCGCCAGGCCCTCCCAGAGACCCGGCCCGAAGCTCCGCGCCGCCTCGTCCATATAGGCCGACAGCACGCGCACGCCCGCGTCGCGTCGGCCCCGGAAGTCGAGGTCCATGAGCAGGAATGCCAGGTCGTACTGCACGTCCAGGTCGCTCAGCAGGTCGTTGAATTCGATGCAGTCGAACAGCACCGGCCGGCCGTTCTCCAGCAGGATGTTGGCCAGGTGCAGGTCGCCATGGCAGCGACGCGCGAACCCCGCCTCGGTGCGCCGCGCCAGCAACGGCCGGCGTCGCTCGAGCTCCGCATAGGTCGCCTCGACCATGGTCTCGACCCGCGCCTCGCCGAGGTCAGCCTTCAGGTCGCGCAGCAGGCCGGCGTTGGAGTGGATGGTCCATTCGAGCGCGCTCAAGCCGCCGTTTGGCCGCGGCGACGCGGTGGCGTGGAAGCCCGCGATGGTCCGCCCGAGCGCTTCGGCCAGCGCGCCGTCAATGACACTGGGGTCAGCGGCCAGCACCGCGCCGTCGTCGAAGCGGCGCATCTCCAGCGCATATTCGATGGCCCGCCCGGCGCCGTCCCAGGCGAGGCTCCCATCCGCCTCGCGGGTGATCGCGCGGACGCTTCGATAGATATCCGGCGCCGCGGACTTGTTGAACGCCAGCTCGCGGTCCAACGCCCACTTGCGCTTCTCCCGCGTCGAGAAATCCACATAGCCCAGGTCGACGTTGCGCTTCAGCTTCCACGCCACCGCGCCGGCCAGGAAAACGTGGGCGCAGGCGGTGTCGATGGCGCGCTCAGCCTGCGTCCCGAGCCAGGCCGTGATCTCGGCCTCTTGTCCTTTACTCAAGGGAACAGTCGGCTGGTGGACCACGCGTCGCCTGCCCCATCTTGCGGCACACGCGTGAACACCAGACGCTCGTGGAGCCGGAACGCCCGGTCGCGCCAGAACTCGATCGATTGCGGCGCCACGCGCCACCCCGACCAGTGCGGCGGGCGCGGGACTTTGCCCAAGCCGAACTTCAAGCCGAACTCGGCGATCTTCTTCTCGAACGCCAGGCGATCCGGCAGCGGCCGCGACTGTTCCGAGGCCCAGGCGCCGAGCTGCGCCGGCCTGGCCCGCGTCGCCCAATAGGCGTCGGCCTCGGCCTCGCTCACCGCCGTCACGGCGCCCCTGACCCGAACCTGGCGCCGCAGCGATTTCCAGTGGAACAGCAGGGCGGCCTGCGGATTGGCCGCCAGCTCCTGGCCCTTGGCGCTGCCGACGTTGGAATAGAAAACGAATCCGCGCGGGTCGGCCTCCTTGAGCAGCACCATCCGCACGTCCGGCATCCCGCCCGCGTCCACCGTCGCCAGCGACATGGCGTTGGCGTCATTGGGCTCCTTGGCGACAGCCTCGGCCATCCAGGCGTTGAACAGCGCGAAGGGATCGGCCTCGCTGAGTTGCGGCAGGGCGCCAGCCTCGGTCACCTGGCGGACGTAGTCATCCTCGGACGGCGAAGGCGGAATGTAGGTCTTGTCAGTCATTCTGGACGGTATAGCGCGCCGGGTCAGCGTTCCCAATCCAGGCTCCTCACAACGAATAGATAAGATGTCTCGTGGCAAAGCTTGTTGCAGATTCGGCGCGAGGACGGGACGTGGACTTCTTTTTCGTGTGCGGTGCGCCCAAGTCCGGCACCACCTGGCTGCAACGGCTGCTCGACGCTCACCCCGAGGTCTGCTGCTCTGGCGAGGGGCACTTCGTCGAGCGGTTCAGCAACCGGATCGCCGCCGTCGTCAACGACTACAACAGCCTGCTCTCGGCCGAAGCCGAGCAGGTCTACGAAGGCCGCCCCTACTACGCACCGGTCGACCAGTCTGAGTTCGACGACATCGTCCGCGGCTTCATCGCCGGGCGGCTCATGGCCCGCGCCGAGCCACGGGCACGCTGGTTCGGCGACAAGACGCCCGGCTACACCCGCCAGCTCGAGCCGCTTCACCGGCTCTTCCCCGCAGCGAAGATCGTCCACATCTTGCGCGATCCACGCGGCGTCGCCGTCTCCGGCATGGGCCATCGCCAGCGTACCGGCGTACCCGACGTCTTCACCCCGGGCAGCGAGGAACACCGTAAGACCGTGGAGGCGACGGTCCGTCATTGGACCGGCGCGGTCAGCGCCGTGGACGCTTTCGCCCAGGCCCATCCCGGCCTTGTTCACGAAGTGCGCTATTGCGACCTCCACGATGATCCGATCGGCGAGGCGGGTCGGCTGTTCGGTTTCCTCGGCGCGCCGGCGCCACGGGTGCTGCTGGAGCAGGTTGTCGCGGCGACCTCGTTTTCGGCCCTCTCGGGGCGGGAACCCGGCCAGGAGGACTCAAGATCGTTTCTGCGCAAAGGCGTGCCTGATGACTGGAAGACCCGCCTCGACGCCGCCAGCGCCCGGCAGATCACCGACAGCTGCGGCGAGCTGATGGCCCAGAAGCGGTTCGCCGCCTGAGGGCCGACGCCAGTCCGGACCTCGCCGCTGGCCGCGCCTTAACCCGCCGTTGACCATGTCTCGCCGAGTCTGCGGCGCACATGGCGTCTGACACCCCAATCTCTCTGAAGTCTGCGCGCCAGGTGCTGGGCGTCGGCCCATTCTTTTCGGCCGGAGACCTGCGCCGCGCCTTCCGCGACGCCGCCAAGGCCGCCCACCCTGACCGCACCGGCGGCGGCGGCGAGCGTTTCCGCCAGGTGGTCGAGGCCTATCACCGCTTGCAGGCCGCCCAGGCGGTCGCCACGGACCGGATCATCCAGCCGCCGGCGACCCGCGCGCCGGAGCCCGCGATCCTGCGCATAGACCCGCTGACCGCCCTGCGCGGCGGCTCGGCCGAGCACCGGCTGGCCGACGGCCGTCGCATCCGCCTCCGATTGCCGCCCGGCCTGCGCTCAGGCGACACGGTCCGCGCCGGCGCCGCCGAGCTCTCCGTCGTCCTGACCGGGGCGACAGACATCCTGGTGCGCGGCGATGACCTGTGGATCAGCGCGGCGGTCTCGGCCCGCACCCTGGCGGAGGGTGGCCGTGTCGCCGTCGAGACCCCGCTTGGCCGCCGCATCGTCTGGCTGACCAGGAAGGCCGGCGAGCGCAAGCTGGTCCGCCTGGTCGGCCAGGGCCTGCCCGCTCGCGGATCGCACCGCCAGGGCCACCTGTTCCTGCGGCTGGCGCCGACGCCGGTTGGCCAGGCCGACTCGGCCGCCCGAACGCTGCTGCGCCGCTTCACCGCCGCCTGGGCCGCCTGAGACCGGATGACCGCGATTTAAGCGGCGCGCGCGTGGGGCCGCGCCTACGCTCAGCCGACGATTCTGAAAGAGGCCACACATGTTGAAATTCCTGGCCGCCGCCACCGCGGCCCTTGCCGTGGCCAGCGCCGCCCAGGCCGGCGATCTGGTCGGTGAGCGCCACCTGGAGACCGTCAACCCGACGGCGGCCCTGCGCGACGCCGATCACAAGCCGACCGTCCGCGTCACGGTCTGGTATCCGGCCGCCGAGGGGTCTGTCGAAAAGTCTCTCGACCTCGGCCCGCCCGGCAGGCCGATGTTCCTGGTGGGCGAGGCCGCGCCGGACGCGGCCTTCATGGACACCCGGCGTCGACCCGTGATCCTGGTCTCCCACGGCTATGGCGGCTCGGCGCGGATGATGGGCTGGTTCACCACCGTGCTCGCGCAGCAAGGCTACATCGTCATCGCTGTCGATCATCCCGGCAACAACGCCCTGGACAAGATGACCGTCGCCGGCGGGACGCTGTTCTGGGACCGTCCGGGCGACCTGCAGGCCGCCCTCGACCGGGCGAAAGACGATCCGGTGATCGGTCCGCATCTCGACCTGAAACGCCTCGGCGTGGCGGGCTTCTCGGCCGGCGGCTTTACCGCCCTGGTCGCCGCCGGCGCGCGGGTCGACGTGGAGCATTTCAAGACCTTCTGCGCCGAGCATCCCGACGACGGAGTCTGCAAGCCGCAGCTGGAGTTCCCGGTTACCCCGGAGCAGACCGCCGCAGCCCTCGCCGACCCGGCGCTCGCCGCCGAGACAGCCCGCGCCGGCGACGACCATTCGATCCGGGGCGTGAGGGCGGTCTTCGCCATGGCGCCGGCCATCGTCCAGGCGCTCGATCCCGCGAGCCTGCGGACCATCTCCACGCCGGTCGCCATCATCCTCGGCGAGGCCGATCCTGTCGCCCCGCCGCACACCAATGGCGGGGTCGCGGCCCGCGCCATCCCGCGCGCCCAGCTGAAGGCGCTGCCCAACGTCGGCCACTACGACTTCCTGTCCACTTGCAGCGATCAGGCCCGCGCGGTCGTGCCCCTTTGCCGCGGCCTCGCCGTCCCGCAAGGCCCGACCCACTTCGCCGCCCTGCAGATGGCGCTGAACCTGTTCGCCAGCGCCATGGGGCCGCCCTAGGTCGCGATGACGGGCTCGCCGATCAGGTGGCGCTCGCCCCCAGCGTGGCGAGGAGGTCGTCCAGTTGCGCGAACTGCTCGGGCAGCCCGTTCGCCGACCCGGCGATGCCCTCTTCGAGCGCTTCCTTCGAGGGATAGAGTTCGTGCAGGACCACCAGCGTCTGGCCGTCCTTTTCCTCGAACGTCACCGTGGTCACGGCGCCCTCTTGGCCTTCGTCATTGGTCCAGACGATGCGCGAGGGCGGCGTCACCTCGATGTACCGGCCGAAGAAGGCCATGGCGTTTGCCGCGTCGGGTCCGAATTCCAGGCGGTATCCGCCCCCGGTGCGAACGTCCATCTCACAGGACAGCAGCGGCATGGGCAACGACTTCGGCGGCCACCACAGCCTGAACAGTTCGGGCTTGCTCCAGGCCTCGAACACGATGTGCGCGGGGCCGTTGAAGGTGCGCGTCACGACGAGCTCGCGCTCGGACTTCCGTTCGACCACGGTGGGGTTAGTCATCGATCTTCTCCCTGCGTTTCAAATCCTCGACAACCCGATCCAGGGCGTCGAAGCGTGCGGCCCAGAGCTGGCGGTAGCTCTCGATCCATGCCGCCTCATCCTCGAGCCTGCGTAGGCCGAGCGTGCAGGTCCGCACGCGCCCGACCTTCTGCGTCGTGACGAACCCCGCATGCTCCAGCACGCCGACGTGCTTCTTCATGCCGGTGAGGGTCATGTGGAACCTGTCGGCGAGCTCCGTGATCGAAGCGTCCGAGCGCCCGAGCTGCTCCAGAACGCCGCGTCGGGTGGCGTCCGAGAGCGCGGCGAACGAAGCGTCGAGGCGGGTTGTGATATACTGAACCATCTGGTTCAGTATTTAGCGCGCGGATTGGCGACATGCAATAGGCGGCCGGGCGCGCGCTGGAACCTGCCTGGATGGCGTGGCGCCCGCCAACCTCGGCCTTGGCCTAGAGACCCCTAAGCC
The DNA here is from genome assembly GCA_025359785.1 of Alphaproteobacteria bacterium. Taxonomy (GTDB): domain Bacteria; phylum Pseudomonadota; class Alphaproteobacteria; order Caulobacterales; family Caulobacteraceae; genus Phenylobacterium. Next base: position 108,469 of record JANYET010000068.1, read on the forward strand.
GCTACAAGCCGGCCCATGTCGCACAATACGTTCGGCCATCTGTTCCGCGTGACCACCTGGGGCGAGAGCCACGGGCCGGCGCTCGGCTGCGTGGTCGATGGCTGCCCGCCCGGGATCAAACTCACCGAAGCCGACGTTCAGACCTGGCTGGAAAAACGCCGGCCGGGCCAGGGCAAGTTCGTGACCCAGCGCCAGGAGCCGGACGCCGTGCGCATCCTCTCCGGCGTATTCTCCGATGAACGCCATCCCGATCAGGTCACCACCGGCACGCCGATCTCGATGATGATCGAGAACCTCGACCAGCGCAGCCGCGACTATTCCGAGATCGCCACTGCCTTCCGCCCGGGCCATGCCGACTACAGCTACTGGGCCAAGTACGGCGTCCGCGACTATCGCGGCGGCGGCCGGCAGTCGGCCCGCGAGACCGCCGCGCGCGTCGCCGCCGGCGCAGTGGCCCGCCTGATCATCCCCGGCGTGACCATCCGCGGCGCCGTCGTGCAGATCGGTCCGCACGCTGTCGCGCCCGACCGCATCGACTTCAGCCAGACCGAGACCAACCCCTTCTGGTGCCCCGACCCGGACATGATTCCGGTCTGGGAAGAGCACCTGGAGGCCATCCGCAAGTCCGGCTCCTCGACCGGCGCCATCGTCGCCGTGGAAGCGACCGGCGTCCCGGCCGGCTGGGGCGCGCCGATCTACGGCAAGCTCGATGCCGAACTGGCCGGAGCCCTGATGTCGATCAACGCCGCCAAGGGCGTCGAGATCGGCGCGGGCTTCGCCGCCGCGGCGCTCACCGGCGAGGAAAACGCCGATGAGATGCGCGCCGGCCCAAGCTTCCTCTCCAATTCGGCCGGCGGCATCCTGGGCGGCATCGCCACCGGCCAGCCGGTGACCGCCCGCGTCGCCTTCAAGCCCACCTCCTCGATCCTCACCCCACGCCGCACGATCAACGAGGCCGGCGAGGAGATCGAGCTGCGCACCAAGGGCCGCCACGATCCCTGTGTGGGCCTCCGCGCCGTGCCGGTGGTCGAGGCCATGGTCGCCTGCGTGCTGGCCGACGCCTACCTGCGCCACCGCGGTCAGGTCGGCTGAACCGCACTGCGATCGACTACGGCCTAGTCGATTGCAAATGACCCGCGCCACGACGCATATCAGCGGTGTCACACGCCTGGATTGTTGATTTGTGGCAGAGACTTAGCAGAGCGGCGATCAGCGGCATTTGTCATTGACCGCCGACGATTTCGCAACGTAAGCACCTCCACCTTCCAACGCGGGCTCGAGCCGGATCTGGACTGCCCTTGCGCTACGACCTCCTGAAAATTCTTCTCGTCGATGACAACCGCCACATGCGGGTGTTGCTGTCGGAGATTCTCAAGGCGATCGGCGTCCGCCATATCCACGAGGCCAGCGACGGCGCCCAGGCGCTGAGCCTGATGCGGGGCCAGCAGATCGACATCATCATGACCGACCTGGCTATGCAGCCGCTGGACGGCATCGATTTCGTGCGCCTGCTGCGCCGGTCGGCCGACAGCCCCAGCCCGATGTGCCCAGTGATCATGATCACCGGCCATTCGACGCTCAGCCGGGTGCAGGAGGCGCGCAACGCCGGCGTCAATGAGTTCCTGGCCAAGCCGCTGACGGCGCGCGCCGTTGTCGAGCGGATCAGCCAGATCGTCGACCATCCCCGGCCCTATGTGAAGACCGACGACTACTTCGGCCCCGACCGTCGCCGCCGGGCCGATCCCAGCTACCCTGGCCCCGATCGCCGCGAGACGAATTCCCGCCGCCGGCCAGGCGGCCGCCGCGCCTAGTCGCCTTATTTGGCAACCTTTCCCGGCGCATGGTTGCGATCACGTCGGGGAGATTTCGTCAGATGACCGTCAAATCCATCGCCATCGGCTCAGCGGTTCTGGCCGCCTCCTGCGTCCTGCTCTCAGGCTGTCTCGCCGCCGCCGTGGTCGGCACGACCGTGGGCGTCGCCGGAACCGCCGTCGGCCTCACCGCCAAGGCCGCGGGCGCCACCGTGCGCGGTGCGGGCCACGTGGTCGGCGCGGTTCTGCCCGGCGGCAAGAAGGACGATAAGGGCGGCTAGCCCAGATTCAGGGCGCAGCTTTCGCCGACGGTCGGGCGCGACACCACGATCCGGCAGAGCCCTGGAAACTCGCCGCACAGCCGCGTGGCGAACCACAGGCAGATATGCTCCAGCGTCGGACTCTCGAGGCCGGGCGTCTCGTTCAGCGTCCCGTGGTCTAGTTCGCCCGCCGCCGTCCGCAGCGCCCGGTCGAGGTCGCCCAGGTCGGCCACCCAGCCGATCGCGCCCTGTTCCTTGCCCCGCACCGTCGCCTCGACGCGGAACGAGTGACCGTGCAGGCGCGTGTAGGGACCTGGCGGGCCCTCCGGCAGGTGGTGCGCCGCGTCGAAGGTCGCGGCCTTGGTAATCTCGAAAATCTTGGACGTCATGGATCTTGAACGGGCGTCTTGGACAGGAATTGCAGGGCGGCGCGAGCCTCAGGCGATGGCCCGGTAGGTCAGGCGATGCCAAGGTACTTGTGCGTCTGGACGCTTAAACGCCACCGGGGATGCGCAAGGCAATAGGCGATGGCCGCTTTGGTGTTCTCCGCGGCCTGTGGCCCGTCCATCGGCTGCAGGGCGAACCGCTCGAAGTCCAGGCCCTCGAACCGCGCGGGGTCGACGCCGGCCTGCGGGTAGACCAGCTTGAGTTCCTGTCCCGTCGTCTGAACCACCTTGGCCTGCGCCTTGGGGCTCACGCAGATCCAGTCGACGCCAGCCGGCGCGGCGATCGTGCCGTTGGTCTCCAGGGCCAGGGCGAAGCCCCGGGCGTGCAGGGCGTCGATCAGCACCGCGTCCAGTTGCAGCAGCGGCTCGCCGCCGGTCAGCACCACCAGCCGGTTCTCCGACCCACCTTCCCAGGCGGCCTCGACCGCGCGGGCCAGCGCATCGGCGTCCGCGAACCGCCCGCCACCAGGTCCGTCGATGCCGACGAAATCCGTGTCGCAGAAGCTGCAGACCGCATCGGCCCGATCCTGCTCGCGCCCCGACCAAAGGTTGCAACCGGCAAAGCGGCAGAACACCGCGGGCCGCCCCGCCTGCCCGCCTTCGCCCTGCAGCGTCAGGAAAATCTCCTTCACCGCGTAGCTCATGGCGTCAGCGCCGGCGCGCCCTCCGAAGCCTCGGCGAAGGCCGGGCGGCCCTCGGCGTCCCAGGCTTCCCAGCCTTTCTGCCGCAGGTCACAGGCCGGGCAGGTTCCGCAGCCGTAGCCCCAGGCGTGCAGCGTGGTGCGGTCGCCGCGATAACAGGTGTGGCTTTCCTCAACGGTCACCGCCACCAGCGCCTCGCCGCCCAGCGTCTTGGCGAGGGCCCAGGTTTCAGACTTCGTGAGCCTCATCAGCGGTGTCTCGATGACGAAATCCCGCGCCATCCCCAGGTTCAGCGCGCTCTGCAGGGCGTCCAGCGTGTCGCGCCGACAGTCCGGATAGCCGGAGAAATCCGTCTCACACATGCCGCCCACCAGCGCCGTCAGGCCGCGCCGGTCGGCCAGCGCCGCCGCATAGACGAAGAACGCCAGGTTCCGCCCGGGCACGAAAGTCGACGGCAGGCCGCGCGATGTCATCTCGATCGCCCGGTCCGCGGTGAGCGCGGAGTCGGCCACAGCCCCGAAGCTGGAGATGTCCAGCACGTGATCCTCGGCGAGGCGCGCCGCCCAGCCTGGAAATTCGACGGTGATCCGTTCGCGCACGGCCTGACGCGCCTGCATCTCCACCGCGTGCCGCTGGCCGTAATCGAAGCCCACGGTCTCGACGTGGGCGTAGCGCTCAAGCGCCCAGGCCAGGCAGACCGTGGAGTCCTGCCCGCCGGAGAACAGCACCAGGGCGCCGCTCGGATGGATCGTGGGGTCGCTCATCGCCCCCATATGCGCGATCGCCGCCGCATCGGAAAGTGCGGCCGCCTGTGTAACCGTTTGAAGATTCTGACGGAGAGGCGCGGAATAGGATGTCCAGCGGTGTCAGACTTAACCTCTCCGCAAGCGCTTGGCGCCATTGTGAAAGTCGTTGAGTTCCACAACCTCCGGCTGTTCATGTCCCTGTCCGAGTTCTTCTTCGACCGCGTGACCGCAGACATCTGCCAGCAGATGGACGGCGTTCTGGCGCTCACCGAACAGCTGCAGCGGCAACGCCTGTCCCCCGATGCCGAGGCCTGCGTCAGCGGCGTCGAAGAAGCCGCCAGCGGCGTGCGGCGGCTGCTGGAATGCGCCATCGACCTGCGCAAGGTGACGCGCGGCGGCGTGGTTCAGGATCCGGCCCCTCTACGCCTGCGCGAGCTGGTCGACGAGGTCGAGAGCCGCTGGCAGCCCACAGCCGCTATCAGCGGCGTCACCATTCTCGTCTCCTACGATGGCGATCCGGACGCCTGTGCGCTGGCCGACCGTGCGCGCCTGCTTCAGATTTTCGACGGCTTCGTCGGGGAGGCGGTGGCCAGCATGCGCCGTGGCGCGGTCGAGGCCAGCCTGCGCGCGGTGATCGGGCCGGAGGGCGTTCGCCTGCAAGGCCGCGTCCGTGGCGCCCGCGATCCCGCCTGGGAAGCCCAGGACCTCGAGGCCCGCGTGCGCGACGTGGAATCCCGCTTCGGCCTGGAAGTCGCCATCGGGGTCATGCTCGCGCGCCAGGTGGTCGAGGGCCTTGGCGGCTCGCTCCGCAACGAAGGCGGCGGCGGCGCATCGGAGACGATGATTTTCGACCTTCTTCTGCCGGTGGCCTCCGAGACGCCCGTGCAGGAGCCGCAACCCGCCGAACGCTCGGCCCACATCCTGGTGGTCGACGATAACGCCACCAACCGCATGGTCGCCCAGGCGCTCTGCGAAATGTTCGACTGCACCAGCGAGAGCGCCAACGACGGCGCCGAAGCCGTCGAGGCCGCTCGCGCCGGCCGCTACGATCTGATCCTGATGGATATCAAGATGCCGGTGATGGACGGGGTCGCCGCCACCCGCGCCATCCGGGCGCTCGGCGGGCCGGCCGGACTGGTGCCGATCATCGCGCTCACCGCCAACGCCGAGCCGGAAGACGCCGAGGGCTACCTCGCCGCGGGAATGAACGGCGTCGTCGAAAAGCCCATGAAGCCGGAACACCTGCTGGCGGCGCTTCAGGCCGCGCTCGGCGAAAACGACGTGATCGAGGACGACAACACTGCCGCGGCCGCCGCGGCCTGAACTGGGGCGTTAGGGCGCCCGGCGCCAAGCCGAGCTCTAAGCGGGTGAGCGCAGCCTCGGGATGGGCGTGCGCCAGAGGCTGGAGCACGCAGAGCCCGCGAGCGGCGCGCCGGCCCCTCCGATCCGTCGGCGACAGAAGGGAAGGGCCGGCGGCCTGAGCCAGCCCGAGACCTAGAACCAGTCTGGAACCTAGAAGTTGAAGGTCACCCGACCGTAGTAGTAGCCACCGTTGATGCCATAGGGCGAGAACTGCGCCGGCTCGCCATAGACGTTGTTGCCGCTCAGCGGGCGAACCCCGCCGCTGCCGTTGGAGACGTTGGGCACGCCGGGCGGATGCTTGTCGAACAGGTTGTTGGCGCCGATGTTGATCTTCACGTTGTCCAGGACCTGGTAGCTGACGTCGAGATCGGTGATCGCCGCCGCATCGACGGTGAATTTCCGCGCCTCGGCGCCGGTGCCGGCCCCGCTGAAGTCGATGATCGTGCTGACCGAGCCGTAGTAGGTCTCGCGCAGGCTCACGCCGAGCTTGCCGCGGGTCCAGTTGGCGCCGAGCACGACCTTCTGCTTGGGCGAACCGGTGGTCAGCGTGCTGTAGGCCGTCGGGCTGAGGATGCTCGTCTGGCTGAAGGCCGCGCTGACCACCTGGGCGGGCAGAGGCTGCAGCTTGGTGATCTTGGTCTCGTTGAAGTTGGCCGCCGCCGACCAGTCGACATGACCCATGTCGCCGAAGTCCGACGCGTAGCTGGCGGTCAGCTCGGCGCCGCGGGTGCGGGTGTTGGCGCCGTTGGTGAACACCGCGATGCCCACGTAGCTGACGCTCGGATCGAGGATGTTGCCGTGCGCCCGGATCGAGTTGAGCACGCCCTGGCTGACCACCGAGGTTCCCACCAGGCCCAGCAGGGTTCCGGTGTTGACGATGCGGTCGCGGATCTCGATCTGGTAGGCGTCGACCGTGATCTGCAGACGCTCGGCCGGGTGGGCCACGAAGCCGAGGCTGTAGTTATTCGACTTCTCCGGCGTCAGGTTGCGGAAGCCGGCCAGGTGCGCGGCGGCCGAGTTCGGCGGCAGGTTCACCACCGCGAAGGTCGGGGCCACGTTGGTCGCGGAATAGAACTCCTCCGCCAGGGTGGGCGCCCGGAAGCCGGTGCTGATCGTGCCGCGCACCGCGATCATCGGATTGAAGTCGTAGCGGCCGGTCAGCTTGCCGACGGTCGTCTCACCGAAGTCGCTGTAGTGCTCGTAGCGGCCGGCGAGATCGATCTTCAGATTGGCGATCGGCTCCAGGGCGAAGTCGACATAGCCGGCATAGTTGTTCCGCGAATGGCTGGCCGCGTCGGTGGGCTGGAAGCCCGGATAGGACTGGCCGCCCTCCTTGTAGATCGACGCCGGATCGCCGGTGCTGATCGCGTAGGTCTCCCGCCGGGTCTCCGCGCCGAAGGCGACGTTGAGCGGCGAGGCCATGCCCACGTCGAAGGTCCGCGAGACGTCGAGGTTGGTCGTCCATTCGGTGCTGACGAAGGCGCCGTCGAAGAAATTGACCGGCGTCGTGTGGGTGTCGATGAACAGGGACGCGTTGGCGGAGCTCAGGGTCGAAATCTCATTCTTGTCGCGGCCATAGGTCGTCGACAGGTCCCAGTTCCAGTCCCCCGCCTTGCCCTTGATGCCGCCGGTGACGGCGTAGTCGTCTTCCTGCAGCGCTTCACGCGGGTTGAAGCCGTTCGGGAAGGGGATCAGCTCGCCGGGCGTCGCGACGCTGCCCTGGACGCCCAGCACCGGCGAGGCGATGACCTTCGAGGGCAGGCGGTAGTTCTCGTGGGCCGAGGCCTTGCGGTGGCTGTAGCTGCCGAAGCTGTAGAGCTGCACGGTGCCGAGGTCGTAGCCGGCGTTGTAGAAGCCGTTGTAGACGTTGGATTGGGTGTCCCCGTAGATGTGGTTGACCCGTGGGAAGTCCGGCGCATTGCGCACGCCGGCGGCGTCGACCGGGTTAAGGCCGGCCCGCAGGCTGCCGTCCACATTGAACAGCCGCCGATCGGCGCCGCCCTGCTGGCTGAACCCATGATAGCGGTTCTCGCCGGTCAGGTTGATGAAGCCCTTGTCGCCGAGCGGCAGGCCGATGTTGGCGGAGATCGCGCCGGTCTCACCGCCGTTCTTGAAATACTGGCCGCCGGTCCCGCTGATCGAACCGCCATGCGACGCGCTCTTCAGGATGACGTTCACGACGCCGGCGATGGCGTCCGAGCCATACTGCGCCGCCGCGCCGTCCTGCAGCACTTCCACATGATCGATGGCGCCGACCGGGATCAGTCCGAGATCGGCGGTCGCCGCGCCCTGGAAGACGCCCGGCGCCACATGCAGATTGCCCGTCGAATGGCGGCGCTTGCCGTCGATCAGCACCAGGGTGTTGTTGGGGTTCAGCCCGCGCAGCTGCGCCGACAGGGTCAGCGCGCCGGTGTCGGTGCCGAACGCCTCGGAGTTGAACGACGGCAGGTTCTGCTGCAGCGCCTGGATCAGGTCAGGCTGGCCCACGCGCTTCAGCGCATCGGCGCCCAGGACTTCGATCGGGGCGGCGCTGTCGGCGGCCTTCAGGCCGGTCTGCCGGGTGCCGGTGACGATCACTTCGCTGACCGCGGCCGAGACGTCGGCGACCGCCGCGGCGGCATTGGCCGCGCCTGCGGAAATGAGGATGGCGAACAGGCTCACGCCGCCGAGGAGATGGTGCTGTCTCATGGGATCTGATGTCCGTTGTTATGAGGTTGATGATGGAACGGCGTTTGCGCGCCATCGCTCGCCGGCAAAGCAATTGCCGACGTTGAGTTGGTCTTCATGACTGTCAATCGAAGCAAGTACAGGCACTGATGCGCGAGCATCTAGAATGCCATCAGTTTCCTTCCCTTTTTATTGATTCGGGACGCTATCCCCATGCGATCTGGGCGCAAGCTTTCACAAGGCCTCACCGCGAATGCATGTGCGAATTGTTGCAAAACTGTCGCAATGTGTCGCGGAGCATGATGAATTCTTAATGCCGTAGCGTCACTATAAATTTCTTACACAAACCGGAGGCGATCTCGGCGCCCGTTTGGTGGGCATCGGCGGGCATCGGCGGCCTGTCGCGGCGCAGGCGCGGCAGGCCGCCGGCCTCGTCAAGGCCTGTCGTTTCGGCCCGCTGATCGGCCTGGAATGGACTCGACCGCTCGCCGGATCGACAGCGGCGATCCGCGCGGACTAGACGCCACCCTGACCGCGTCAAGGCGTGTGCTGATCGGCCGTGATGACGTCCAGGCTGATGCGAGGCTCAGCCGAGCCTCAGGCGCGGCGCAGGATCGACCGACCGGCGACCTCGCCGCGCCCTGGCGGGCTCTACGCCGCCCGCGGCGCCATCCGCCGCCGACGCACGGCGGCGCCCGCGCCAAAGAAGCCGACGATCAGCATGGCCCAGGTCGCCGGCTCCGGAACCGCCGCGCCATCGGCGACCGTCCGGGCCAGGAAGCCTGCGCCCACTGACTGCTGAGTGCCATCCACATAGGTATGAGCGTCGTCGTACTGGACGTTGAAGGTATGCAGGGCGTCGGTGTAGCCGCCGCGGTTGGAGATCGCCTGCAAGGTCGCCTGGATCGCGAACGAATCGCCTTTGTGCAGCACGATCGCGCCGCCGCCGCAGGCTTGCGACAGGTTCAGGCTGGCGTTGAATTCGCCGGCGGACAGGCCCTTCGCGCTATAGCTCGTCGAGGCGAGCGCGCCGGAGTCGCAGTCCTCGAAGCCCAGGCTGCTGTTGACGATGTCGGCGCCGGTGTCGCCCGGTCCGACCGCGGCGGTGACGTCCGAGACCCGGATCAGCGACAGCAGCACAAAAAGGTGCCCGTCGCCGGCCAAGTCATCATACGCGAACTGACTGAGGGCGTGGCCCGAGGTCAGAAAGTGCAGCTGCCCGACCAGGGCAAAATCGATCGCCGCGTCGCCGGTATAGGTAAAGGCCCGGAACGCCGTGGCGCTGACCCCGGTGCGGGTCGCCGCGCCGGAGAACGAGGCGGCCTTCACGCTGGGCAGGGCTTCGGCGCCAAAGGTGACCTCCGACGCGCCCGAGGCTCCGCCAAGCAGAGCAGCGGACTTGCTGAGGCCGACCCCATAACCGCCGGCGAACTGATTGGGTTGCAGGCGTGCGCCGACCGGACCGTCGGCTTCGACGCAACTGCGAACGTTCGTCGGGCAGTCCCGGTTGGTCATGATCACCGAGGAGCCGAAGACCGTCTCGGCGTGGGCCGCGCCCGCGGCGAGCCCCACCGTCATGACCATTGAGACAAACGCCGATCCAAACACCACGCCACGACGCACCAACATCAAATCCCCCGACAATTGCTCAACTGCGTTCAACGAACGCGTCTAGCTAGGGGGCTCAGCGCACGCCGCAAAGCGGATTCAAGTGACGGGCGAGTGGCGGGGCCTGTCAGCGCTGCTGGTTTCACCGGCAACGATCGTGCGGCGCGCGGCCCTATTGCGCCCCTGGCCGCAATGACCTAGGTCGCCAACACTGGATTTGGGGGAGAATTTGGCGCGACGCCATGAGTGACGGACTACCGCCATCCCTCGCTGACATCCGCGCGCGGATCGACGCCATCGACGCCGACCTGCTGCGCCTGGTGGTCGAGCGCGCCGGTCTCGCCAAGTCAGTCGCCGTGGCCAAGGCCGCCGCCGGCGACGGCGGCAAGTTCGGCCTGCGTCCCGGCCGCGAGACGGCGCTGCTGAAGAAACTGCTGGCCGGCCCGCGCAACGGCGCCCGGCCGGGCCTGATCGTGCGCATCTGGCGCGAGCTGATCGGCGACAGCCTTGCGACGCAAGGCCCCTTCCACATCGCCGTCTGGGGCGGCCGCGATCCGGGCCGCACCGTCGAGGTCACCCGCGCGCGCTTTGGCGTCGCGCCCGGCCTTCGCCAGGTCGCCAAACCCGAGGACGCCATCGCCGAGGCCCGCCAGCTGGGCGGGGTCGGCGTCTGCGCGCTCACCGCCGACAACCCTTGGTGGGGCCGCCTGCTGGCCGAGCCGAAGCTCAAGGTGTTCGCAGCCCTGCCCTGCCTCGCCGCCTGGGGCCCGCTCGCCGCCCTCGCCGTCGCCGAAGTCGAGGTCGAGCCCACCGGCGCCGACAACACCTTCTGGGTCACCGACGCCGCGCAACCGGCCAAGGCCGTTGAGGAAGCCCTCAGCCACGACGGCGTCGCCGCCACCCTCATGGCCGAGGCCGGCGGCCTGAAGCTCTTCCTCCTCGCCGGCTTCTACCAGCCGGGCGACCCGAGGCTCGCCCGCGCGCCGGGCAAGCTGTCGGGGGTCATCGGCGCCGCGCCACAGCCGTTGGACGTTTAGCGGAAGGCCCGATTGGCTTCGATCGCCGGGGCCCAATGGGGTGCTCGGCAGGCGACCTCTCCACGCCAGAAGCGGACATTCAGTCCGATCCAGGCGGCATACAGAGCGATGCACTCCTCCTTGCGGAATTTGACAGCAGAGCTTTTGTCGTCTAATTGGTAGGTATACCAACTTATGTGGCCGTTGAGTTAGATATCAGGTCGTCGTTTGGGGATCCGTCCGATGAAGTTCGACAAGCGGCTAACTCTAAAAATCCTGGTGGGAAGCGTGGCTGCGGCGGCACTTCCCACAGTGGCGTTGCGCCTCTTGACGCCCGACCGACTGTCAATAGTCGCTGGCGAGGGCGCGAAGCAGAAGGCGTTGAACGGTCCTCAGACGACCGGTCGCGCCTACCGCAACCTCTCGGAGCCCAGCCACAAGATCGTCAGTGACCGCGATGTGGCTGCGACGATGCGCGATGGGACGAAGCTGATGGTCGATGTCCACAGACCCGCTGAGCCAGGACGCTACCCGGTGCTACTCGCAGCCTCGCCCTATCCGCGCCAGGCCCAAGACCTGGGCGCGCCCCTGGGCTTCATCGAGGCGGGCAATACCGAGTTCTTCGTGCCCCGCGGCTATGTCCATGTCATCGCCAACCTGCGCGGAACCGGCGGCTCCGAGGGGACCTTCGGCTTCTTCGACGGCCAGGAACGGCGCGACATGCACGACCTCGTGGAATGGGCCGCCGCCCAACCGTGGTCCGACGGCAATGTCGGCATGGTTGGGATCAGCTACTTCGCCATGACCCAGATGGAAGCGGCCGTCGAACAGCCGCCACACCTGAAAGCGATCTTCCCGCTCGCCGGCACCTTCGACCTCTACGAGTCCGCCAGCCACCACGGCCTCGTCAGCACCGCGTTCATGACGCCCTTCCTGGCGATGATCGGCATGACGTCCAAGCGCCCCAGCAGCTTCTGGAACGGCTGGGGCCTGGACATGGTGCGCCGCGCGCTGGGGATCCCCGCCGTACATGGCCGGTTCGCGACGTTCGACGGCGAGGCGGCCATGGCTGGGATCAAGGTTCTGCTGAAGCTGCATCACGACCCGATGCCCTGGGACCAACTCTGGCGCGACATTGTCGTCGAGCATCCCCTGCGCGACGCCTGGTGGGACGAGCGCAACCTCCTGCCCATGCTGCCGCGGGTGAAGATACCGACCTATCTCGGCTGCGACTGGGACAACGTGCCCATGCATCTGCCCTCGACGTTCACGGCCTATGCCGCGCTGACCAATGCGCCGGACCTGCGCGTGGCCATGCTGGGCGACCACGGCCTGGCCTGGCCGTGGGAGAGCCTGCACGTTGAAACCCTCGCCTGGTACGACCACTGGCTGAAAGGGCGAGACACCGGCATCCTTGAGGGCCCCGCCTTCCGATACATCCTGCCCGAAGCCGGGCCGGACTGGCGCGCCGCCAAGGCGTGGCCCCTGGAGGGGCTGACCTACTGGCCCTTGGCGCTTCGCCATGACGGCGCGCTGGCCGACGACGAGGGCCCGGCGGGCGAACGCCAGTTGATGGCGTTGGGCCAGGGGCTCGTACGTGAAAAGCGGAGCGCCATCGATCCGCCCGCGACCCTCACCTGGACCACTGCGCCGTTGAAGGCCGATCTCGACATGGTGGGCGATATCGAACTGCAGCTCGATGCGACCAGCACGGCCAGCGATACCGCCTGGTTCGCCTATCTGCAGGACGTCGATCCGGCAGGCGCCGTGGTCACCCTTACCGCTGGCTACCTGCGCGCCAGCCTGCGACGGGTCGACGAGGCGACGAGCCGTATCGGCGCGCCGGCGCTCCCCTGCCGGGCAGCCGAGGCCGTCCCTGTCGGCGAAGTCGTCAGGTACCGCATCCCGATTGCCGCCAATGCGAGGCGGTTCAGGTCCGGACACCGTCTCCGCCTGCTGCTGGCCAGCGACGATCAGGACCCAACGGTTCCGGCCCTGCTGACCTACCGACACGCCAGCGTCGGCACGAGCAGTCTGAACACGGTGCGCTCGTCCTCTCGCCTGCTGTTGCCCGTTCTGGGTTCAGCCTAGGTGTCGGAAAGCCACCTGCAAGACAGCCTGGGTGCGCGCCGCACCGTCCGGCCGTCCGATCGCCAGCTCGATAACGGCAAGTCCGACCCCCAGCGCGTGGATGAAGTCACCTGCCGCGTCCGTGGCGGCGGCTGGAAGACGCCCGCTGACCCGCTCCACAATGCCTGTCGTCAGGTCGCGGAAGATCGTCCGGAGCGCGGGCTCCTGATCGGCCGCCTGCGCCAGAGCCATCAGCACCCGGGTATTGTCATGGCGCGCGACCATGGCGCCCAAGACGGCGCTTAATTCCGCGCCGCTACTCAACGCGGCGCCCAGCGCCGCGAGCTGCGCCTCCACGGCCGCTCGCGCGACCGCCTCCAGGAGATCCGCACGGGTGGGGAAATAGTAGGTCAGGTGGCTTTGCCGCAAACCCGTAAGGGCCGCGATCCGCGGCTGCGTGAAGGCCGAATAACCGAACTCCCGCAGAACCTGGAGTCCGGCTTCCACGATCTTCTGCCGGCGATCTTCCATCGAAATATTCCAGGTAGTAGGTTTACCAACCAAACATGACCCGCGTGGCCGATCAAGGGTTGTCTGCTCGCTGACCCATCGTGTCAGGAAGCGGCCGTTCCCTCTGTCATCTCAGAGTCAGATGCGGCGCCCAACACGCCCGTCTTTGCACCCCAACCATCAACCCGCCCACCACCTCTAAACCCCTGCCTCTCCCACCCCACCCTTGGACGTCCCGGCCCTGCGCGTGTAAGAGGCTCAACCTCCGCCTCCCGGCTCCTCGCACCTCGCAAGTCTCCATGTCCGACGACGCCCCTATTCTCGATCGCTCCAAGGCCGCGCGTCCGCTGCCCAAGCCGGGGATCATGGAGATCCATGCCTATGTGCCGGGCAAGGCGCAGGCGCCCGGCATCGCCGAGCCGATCAAGCTGTCGGCCAACGAGAACCCCCTGGGCTCCAGCGACCAGGCGCACGCGGCCTACGCCTCGGCCGAGCGGAACCTGCACGTCTATCCGGACCCGCGCGCCAGCCTCGTGCGGGCCGCCATCGCCGAGCGCTATCGGCTGGAGCCGGAGCGGCTGATCTTCGGCTGCGGCTCGGACGAGGTGTTCCAGCTGCTCAACACCTGTTTCCTCGAACCCGGCGACAACATGGTCCAGGGCCAGTACGGCTTCGCGGCGTTCGCCATCGGCGCCCATGCCGTCCAGGCCGAGGTGCGCCGCGCCGCCGAGCCCGACTTCCGCATCGACGTCGACGAACTGCTGGCCTGCGTCGATGACCGCACGCGGCTGGTGTTCCTGGCCAACCCCGGCAACCCGACCGGCACCTGGATCCCGTTCTCCGAGGTCCGCCGCCTGCACGACGCCCTGCCGCCCAGCGTCGTGCTGGTGCTCGACGGGGCCTATGGCGAGTTCGCGCTGGACCCCGGCTTCGACGACGGGCTGGACCTGGCGCGGACCGCGTCGAACGTGGTGGTCACCCACACCTTCTCAAAGCTGCACGGCCTGGCCGCCCTGCGCATCGGCTGGGGCTATGCGCCGCTGGAGATCGCGCAGGCCGTCGACCGCATCCGCCTGCCGTTCAACACCTCGATTCCCGCCCAGCGCGCCGCCGTGGCGGCTTTGGCCGACACCGCCTTCCAGCAGGCCTCGCTGGACCTCGTCGGGACGTGGCGGCCCTGGCTCACCCAGCAGCTCGGCGGCCTGGGGCTGGACGTCATCGGCCCGTCGGCGGCCAACTTCGTGCTGGTGGGCTTCCCCAAGCGGCCCGGCAAGACGGCGGCCGAGGCCGATGCCTTTCTGACCCGGCGCGGCCTCTTGGTGCGCGGCGTCGGCAACTACGGCCTGCCCGACCACATCCGCATCACCATCGGGCTGGAGGCGCACAACCGCGCCCTGATCGACGCGCTGGCGGACTTCATGAACTCATGAGCGAGCCCGTCTACGGCAAGCTGGCGGTGATCGGCTGCGGCCTGATCGGGGCCTCGGTGATCCTGGCGGCGCGGGCCGCCGGCGCCGTGGGCCAGGTCGCCGTCGCCGACGCCTCGCCAGCGGCGCGCGCGCGCATCACCGCCCTGGGCTTCGCCGACCTGGTCACCGCCGACGCCGCCGAGGCGGTGGCGGACGCCGACCTGGTGATCTTCGCCGTGCCGGTGATGGCCATGGGCGAGGCGGCCCGCGCCGCCGCGCCCGGCCTGAAGCCCGGCGTCACCATCTCCGACGTGGGCTCGGTGAAGGCCGCCGTCGCCGAGGCGCTGGCCGCCGCCTTGCCGCAGACCTGCTTCATCGTGCCCGGCCATCCGATCGCCGGCACCGAACAGTCCGGCCCCGACGCCGGGTTCGCCGAGCTGTTCCAGCACCGCTGGGTGATCCTGACGCCCCAGTCTAACCCCGACCCAGCCTATCAGCAGGCCGTCGAACGCCTGACCGACTTCTGGACCGCGCTCGGCGCCCAGGTCGAGCTGATGGACGACAAGCACCACGACCTGGTCCTGGCCGTCACCAGCCACCTGCCCCACCTGATCGCCTACACCATCGTCGGCGCCGCCGCCGACCTGGAGGGCGTCACCCGGGGCGAGGTGATGAAATATTCCGCCGGCGGCTTCCGCGATTTCACCCGCATCGCCGCCTCCGATCCGACCATGTGGCGCGACGTCTTCCTGTCCAACAAGGACGCGGTGCTCGAGGTGCTCGGCCGCTTCACCGAGGACCTGCAGGCGATGAGCCGGGCCATCCGCTGGGGCGAGGGCGACAAGCTATTCGACCAGTTCTCCCGGACCCGGGAAATCCGGCGCGGCATCATCGCCGCCGGCCAGGAGAGCGCGACCCCCAATTTCGGCCGCGACCAGCGCGGCGCGGAGACGCCAGACACAAAGCCGAAATAGTTTCAGCGCCTGCTCGTCGGGGAATCCAACCCAGGGTAGGCTCTCGCCGATGAGCGACGATCACGACCGAGCCGCCTTCGAGGCCCTGGCGCAGGCCGGGACGGATGACGACGGGGCCGCCCGCGCGCTCGGCGTCCGGCTGAAGGCCAGCCCCCAGGCGACTGACCTCAAGGCGCTGGCCGCCCTGTGGATCCACGGGGCCATCGCCGCGCCCGAGGCGATCCCGGGCGCATATGACGCCGTCGCCCAGGGCTATCTGGGCGAGGCGGTCGCCGCCGCGCCCGTGCCCACCGACACCGGCCAGCCGCCGGAACCGATCCCCGCAGCCTTCTGGTCGGCGCTGTGGGAGCTGCTCGACGAGCCGCGCGGCGCCGGCGGCGCGCTCACGGTCACCACCAAGACCGCGGCGCTGGCCGGCCTGATCTCGCCGCGCGGCCAGCTGCGCGTCGGCAAGGCGGCGCTGGCCTATCCCGGCGTTCCGGCCGCTGTCGCCCAGGGCTATCCCCGGCCCTTCACGCTCGCGGCGCTGGCCGCCTGCCCGGCCGATAGTGTGGGCGGCGTCTTCCACGCCCTGATCGTCGACAACGGCTTCGACCTGGAGGTGCTGGACCGCAAGGCGCTCGGCCTCGACCGGCTGCCGCCGCCGCTCGACTATCTGAACGCCCGCATCCTGCAGTGCCATGACCTGTGGCACATCGTCGGCGGCTATGAGACCACCGCGCTGCACGAGGTCGCCATCTCGGCCTTCCAGCTCGCCCAGTTCGGCCACCACTATTCGTCGATGTTCCTGGGCATGGTGCTGACCCGGCTGGCCTTCGAGCGGCCCGAGGGCGGGGCGATCGTCCTGCCGGTGATCCTCTCGGCCTGGGTCCACGGCCGCCGCACCCCGCCGCTGCTGGGCGTCGATTGGCCGGCGATCTGGAACCGGCCGCTGGCCGACGTCCGCACCTTCCTGGACGTCAAACCCTACGTCTCGCCCTTCCCCGCCGACCTGTTCGAACAGCTGTCGGTCGCCGCCTAGATCCTCCCCCACAGGGGGAGGTGGCTTGGCGCGCAGCGCCGAGACGGAGGGGGTTTCACCCTCTGAACCCGCGACAGCCGACATCCCGAACGCCGGAGAGGAAACTCCCTCAGTCCGACTCGCGGACAGCTCCCCCTGTGGGGGAGCATCTAGGGCGCCTTTGTCCCCAGAAACGCCGCCACGCCCTCGATCGCCTCTACCAGCCCGACGCGCTGCACCACCACGCCCTCCGGCAACCCGGAGAACAGCCGCGTGGGCGAGGCCGCGTCGAGCATGACGAAACAGCCCTTGTCGTCGGCCCGCCGGATCAACCGCCCGAACGCCTGCGAGATCCGTCCGCGCGCCACGGCGTCGTCATAGCCCTTGGCCCCGAACCGCACGCGCCGGGCCTTGTGCAGGATGTCGGGGCGCGGCCACGGCGCCCGGTCGAAGACCAGCAGGCGCAAGCTGCGCCCCGGCACGTCCACCCCGTCGCGCACCGCGTCGGTGCCCAGCAGGCAGGCGTCTTCCTCGGCCCGGAAGATGTCCACCAGCGAGCCCACCTCGCCGTCGATGTGCTGGGCGTAGAGCGCGATCCCCTTGTCGGCCAACGGCCCCGCGATCTTCTCATGCACCGCCTTCAGCCGCCGGATGGCGGTGAACAGTCCGAGCCCGCCGCCGCCCGCCGCCAGGAACAGCTCACGCATCGCCGCCGCCACCTGCCGCGGATCGTCCTTGCCCACGTCGTTGACGACAAAGCACCGCGCCTGGTTCGCATAGTCGAACGGCGAGGCGAGCTTCAGCGTCTTGGGCCGGTCCGGCAGCCGCGCCGCCCCGGTCCGCATCTCGGCCAAGGCAAAGGGATCGGCGAGCGTCGGGTCGGCCAGCGTCGCCGACGTCACCAGCACCCCGTGCGCCGGCGCGATCACCGCGTTGGTCAGCGGCTCCGTCGGGTCGACCCAGTGGCGGCGGCAGGCGGCGTCCACGACGCGCCCGTACAGGAACGTCGCGTCGAACCAGTCGACGAAGTCCGGATCGTCCTCGGCGTCCTCGTCGATGGCCCGCAGCATCGAGCGCCAGGCCGGCAGGGTCATCCGCGCGCGCCGATCCAGTCCCCGCAGAGCCCCTTCAATGCGGGCCCGGTCGGCGGTCGTGAGCTCGGCGGCCTCGGCGTCCAGCACGTCCTCCAGCTGGCGGGCCAGGGCCACCAGCGGCGCCTCGATCCGCGCCAGCCCCTCGGCGGCGGCCCGCGCCGTCGCCCGCACCAGGTCCAGCGCCGGCCGCGCCGAGCACTCCATGCCGACTTCGGACGGCGCGGCCCCCACTCTGAAGCTGCGCGCCCGCAGCTGCTCCATCACCGCCACCAGGAAATGCTCCACCGGCCCCAGCGGATTGACCTCGCCGTTCGGCGGCGCGATGCGGCCCGACCAGCCCTCGCCCGGCAGCGCCGACGCCGCCTGCGTCGCCGCATCCAGCGCCGCCTTGGCCTCCTCGTGGTCGCCCAGCACCGCCAGCAGGCGGGCCTCGAGGCCACGGCCGCGTCGCCCACGACCCTCCGGCCCGCGAATCCAGCGCCGCATCTCGGCGGCCTCCGCCCCCGACAGCGCCGCGGCGAACGCCGAATCCGCCGCGTCGAACAGGTGGTGGCCCTCGTCGAAGACGATGCGCTTCAGCTGCGTCGTCTCGCCATCCGCCTTGCCGCCACGCGCCGCCCGCGCCCCGTCGAACGCCGCCTGGCTCAGCACCAGGGCGTGGTTGGCGATCACGATGTCGGCCCGCCTGGAGCCCCGGATCGCCTTTTCCACGAAGCAGGTCCGATAGTGCTGACAGCCGGCGTGGATGCACTCGCCGCGCCGGTCCACCAGGTTGGCGGGCGAGGCCTGCGCCGCCGGCGACACCGCGAACAGGCTGGGCAGCCAGGCCGGAAAGTCGCCGCCGGTCATGTCGCCATCGCGGCTCACCCGCGCCCAGCGCGAGGCCAGCGCCATCCCCACCAGGTCGCCGCCGCCCAGTTGCGCGGCGTTCACCGCCTCCTGGAAATTCAGCAGGCAGAGGTAGTTCTCGCGACCTTTACGCACCACCGCCTTCTTGGCCCGCACCTTCGGGTCGGGATAGATCGCATGGCTCTCCCGCTCGATCTGGCGCTGCAGGGCGCGCGTGTAGGTCGAGACCCAGACCGCCGGCCCATTGGCCTCGGCCCACAGCGAGGCCGGCGCCAGATAGGCCAGGGTCTTGCCGATCCCCGTGCCGGCCTCGGCCAGCATCATCCGGGGTTCGCCCTCCTTCTCGCGCGGCGAAAAGGCGAACGCCGCCTCCGCTGCATACTGCGCCTGCGCCGGCCGCGCCTCGTCCAGCCCGGCGCGCGCCAACAGCTCCACCAGCCGCGCGGCCGCCGCCTCGGGCGCCACTGGCTTGGACCCCGCCTCGCCCGGCGGCGCCTCGCTCTCCCACTCGCTCAGCCGCGCCCAGGCGTCGAGCCCGGACGTCCGGAACATGTTCCCCACCGGCTGCGACCGCAGCGCGCCCACCACCGCCGAGCCCCAGGGCCAGCCACCGCGCGCCAGCGTCTCGGCCACCGCCAGCGCCTCCTCGCGGGATGGCTGCGGCTCGGCCGCCAGCTCCGCCAGCAACAGCCCGCACACCTCGCGCAACGCCACCGCCTGGTCCGCCGCGCCCTTCGGCTCCACCAACCCCATCGCCTGCGCCAACCCCGCCGCCGACGGCGCCACGAACCGGGCCGGCCGCACGAAGGCGAACAGCTCCAGCGCGTCGAACACCCGGTTCCCCCGCGGCGGGATCGGCACCCCCAGCCGGCGCGCGGTCATCGCCGCATGCGCCACCAGCACCGGCCACTGCTCGAACAGGTCCCTCGCGTCGGGCGCGCGCAGCGCCTGCGGGCCGGTGGAGTCCGCCACGGCCGCGCGCGCGCCAGGCAACACCACCAGCGCGGGCGCGAGATCAAGGGTGGAGGGGACGTGACTCACGCAGCGATTACTAGCGGGAGTCCGGGCGGAACGGAATGGGAACTAACCCCAATATTTAGTCTACAAGCTCGCGTCCACCCTGATCAGTGCGCCGTTCGTTGGACCACGACTATCGCTTCGGAAGGTTCTGAAGCGTCTCTACCTTCCACGTGCTCCAAGGGGCTTCGGCCAGGGGTTGCGGTGACACTGTATGAAATAGCTGATCGCCCCTGCCTCCCTATGGGGCCAAGGCTATATTTTATACAGTGTCACCGAAACACAGCTAAGTCGTGCGTGTCGCCCTTTCTGATGTTCCCCTTTCTGCGCAGCGCCGCGCGGGCGGCCTTAGGCCAGACTTCACACTCCGGGGTTAGGCTGACGCAACTTCCGCGCCCCGGCGTGGCCCGACCCTTTGAGGACGACGACGCCGTGAACGACCCCGCCCAGCTTCGGATCATGTCGCGGCTGTCGATGGACTATGTGATCTCGATCTACTCGGCGATCCTGCGCGGCAGCCCGCACGATCCGCTGGACACCCTGATCCTGTGCACGGTGGCCGTGGCCAACGTGGCGCACCTCAACAGCGACCGGCTGCTCAGCCACGCCTATGCCGGGGTCGACGCGCCGGAGCCGGCGGAGATCAAGCGGCCAATCAGCCGCAACGCCGTGGCGCTGTCGCTGGGCCTGCCGTACGAGACCGCGCGGCGGCGCGTGGAAAAGCTGCTGGAGGCCGGCGCGCTGGTCGAACGCGACGGCGGCCTGATCGGGGCCAACGAGGAGGCCCAGCCGGAGATGGTCAAGGCCATGGCCGAGCAGAACGCCGTCCTGCTGCGCCGCCTGGTGCGCCAGCTACGCGACCAGGGCATCGAGATCTGAAGATCGTCCTCAGGCGGCGTGGCCCTTCCAGCGAAAGCCGTCCAGCGGCATGGCGCGGGCCGGGGCGCCGGCGGCCGTGGCGACCCAGGCGCGGCCTTCCTCGAACGCCATGACCCGGTAGATCGGCGTGCCGCCGGCGTCGGCGGAGATCATGTCGCCGATCTCGACGGGCCGCGGCGCGGCGTGGTCGAGAGGAATCCAATCCAGGGTGCGGGCGGCGGTGCTCTGCATGGTCGTGGCCTTCAGCGGCCCGCCCGGGACGGCGGACCCAAGGCGCCAGGGTGCGCGCGGCGGCGTGAGGCCAGTCTGAGCCGCGCGTTCAGCCGCCGTTCAGGCGGGTGGCGGGGCCGGCGGAGGGGGCTTGCCTGAGGTCAGGCTCACGCGCGGCGACCTCACCGGGTCGCGGTCTGTCTGGCCGTCGCTTCTTCATGCCGCGCGCCGGCCAGGATGCCGGGGAGCGAGTAGTTGCCCTCGTGGCAGGCGTCTTCGTAGATCGGCCCCTTGGTGGCGGCGAGCACCATCTCGGCGCGCCAGGGCTTGGTGAAGGTCGCGGGATCCTCAACCGTGAAGCCATAGGCGAGCTGGGTCGGCGAGACCCGGCTGAACCGCTCGGTGACCTTGGCGTCTGGCGAGATGTAGGCGCCGATCGGGGTCTTGAAGGCGTCATAGCGATTGAAGTTGGTGGTCTCGACCACCAGGGTGTCGCCCTCCCAGTGGCCGATGGAATCGCCCAGCCAGGGCCGCATGTGGGACGGCAGATGCGCCGTGGTGTTCAGCCGCACGATGCGGACCTGATGCACCGCCTCCTGATGGATCACGACGGCGTCGCGGGTCTGCACAACCTGGTAGAGGCTGGCGTAGGGGCCGTTCAGCATCGGCGGCCCGCTGCCGGCGAAGCCCGCCAGCAGACAGCGCTCCGAGGTGTTGCGGGTCTCCGGATTGGCGGAATCGCCGATGGCCGACGGCATCGCCTTCACGGCGGCCAGGCCCGCCGGCGAATAGGGCAGGCGCCCGTCGGCGGGGTCGACGATCCAGGAGGTGCGCGGTCTGCCGTCGATGCGGGCCAGGTGGGCGCTGGTCTCCGGCCAGAAGCCGATCTCCGAATCGCGCCCGCCGACCCCATCCTCGACGGCGGCGAATTCCTTCAGCTTGCGCGCCTCGAACACCAGGGCCTCCGCATCGGTCAGAGTCAGGGCCGACGCCCACTCCGGCCGCTCCAGCTTGGTCAGCGAGATCGATGACCAGAGCCCGCCCAGATCGGCATGTCCGTCGGCGGCGCGCGGCGCGCGGTAGGGTCCCGCGCAGGCCGTCGAGGCGGCCGCCAGCAGCGCGATGACCAGGGCGGCGCGGCCCAGGCTCAGCATCCGTTGAATCTCAGCGGCATGGTGCGGGGTCCGGAGATGAAGTTCGAAGCCAGCCATTCCGGCGGCGCGGCCAGTTCGAAGTCGGTCATCCGGGTCAGCACTTCGCTCAGCATGGCGTCGATCTCGATGCGGGCGATGTGCTGGCCCAGACACCCGTGCGGCCCGGTGCCGAAGGCGATGTGCGGGTTTTCGGGGCGCGACAGATCGAGCGTCTCCGGCCGGTCGAAGGCGGCCGGATCGCGGTTGGCGGCGCCGAAGTACATCACCACCTTGTCGCCTTCGCGGATCGTCTCGCCGGCCAGGACCACGTCGCGGCGGGCCGTGCGGCGCATATAGATCACCGGGCTGGTCCAGCGCAGCAGTTCCTCCCGCGCCGACGGCAATCGCCCCGGCAGGTCGGCCATCAGCCAGGCCATCTGATCGGGGTGCTCCATCAGCGCCAGCAGGCCACCGGACAGCAGGTTCCGCGTCGTGTCGCCGCCGGCGTCCACCAGCAGCAGGAAGAACAGCAGGAACTCCATGTCCTCGAGCTTGCGGCCGTCCACCTCGCAGGCCAGCAGCCGCGACGCCAGATCGTCGCCGGGCCGCGCCCGCTTCTCGGCGATGACGCCGGAGCCGTATTCGAACATCTTGGCCACCGCCGCCCCGCCCGCGCCGGGCGGCAGGGCTTCGGGCGCGGTGTGGATGGTCTCGGTGAGCTTGTAGAGCTCGCGCCCGTCGGCCAGCGGCAGACCCATCAGCTCGGCGATCACGAAGGACGGCATCTCACCGGCCACATCCGCAACGAAGTCGCATTCGCCGCCCGAACCTGAAGACGGGTGTATCACCGCATCGACGATCTGTTTGGCCAACGCCTTGATGCGGTCCTCGCGCAGCCGGGCGGCCGGCAGGGTGAACTCCTGGCGGATCAGCTTGCGGAACGCAGTGTGCTCCGGCGGGTCCATCATCAGCATCATCTTGTAGGGCCCGAAGCCCTGGCCCTGGCCCGGCGGAGGGTCGGGGATCATGATGGTCGGCTCCGACGAGAAGCCCTGGAAGTCGCGGTCCACGGCCCAGACGTCGGCATGGCGGGTCACCGCCCAGAAGCCGCGGCCGCCCGGCTCGTCATGCCAGCGCACCGGCGCATGCTCGCGCAGCCAGCGGTACTGATCGTGCGGCTGGCCCGCCGCGAAACTGGCCGGCGACAACAGGTCGATTTTCATGCGCGGCGCTCCCGGGGTCCGCGGCCAGATTGGGCGCGCTTTGCCGGCGCGGCAAGCCAGGGCCGACGCAGGGTCCGACTAGGCGCCCCGCCGACAGGGTGGTAGCTGGCGGCCATGTCGATCCACCGTCCGTTGTCCGCCCTCGCCGCTGTCCTGGTCTGCGCCACGGCGCTCAGCGGCTGCCTGACGCCGCGCGTGCAGCCGGTGACCAGCAAGGCCGTGCTCGACGCCCGCGCCCGCGTCGGCGCCAAGGCCGCCGCCTGCTCTACCGAGGACCTCGACGCCGTCTCGCCGGTGAACGTCGGCTTCGCCTTCGACGACCCGGCCATCACGCCCGCCGGCCAGGCCCGCCTGGTCGCCGCCGCCCGGTGGCTGGCCTGCAACCCGACCATCGAGGCGGTGATCCAACCCGACGCCGATCACCATGGCGACGCGGCCCACCTCAACACTCTGGCGCAGCAGCGCGCCCTGGCCGTCCAGACCCAGCTGCGCGCGCTGGGCGCCAACAACGTCATCCGCCAACTCGCGCGCGGCGCCGCCGACCCGGTGACCGCGCCGCACATGCTGATCGTCGCCGAAGGGCGCGGCTGGTAGGGCGCGAGGACGCATTACCGCGAATTATCTTTCGCGGGCGCCGGACTGGCGACACAAAGGGCGGTGATGACGGGGCCGCCCGTTGTCCTGGGAGTCCTTGCGCTTGATCGCCCTCTTCGCCGCCGCCGCCGTGGCGCTCAGCCCGCCGGACCTGTCGCGCCTGCCGCCGATCAAGCGCGATCCGCAGATCACCTACGTGGATCGCTCCGGCGCGGTGATCGGGGTGCGCGGCGGACGGTATGCGCCCCCGGCCGACCTGGCGCGCCTGCCGCCTTACGTGCCCGCCGCGTTCGTCTCCATCGAGGACCGGCGGTTCTATGAGCACGCGGGCTTCGATCCGCTGGGCATGGCGCGCGCGGTGCTGTCGGACATCGCCAAGGGCAAGGCCCGCGAGGGCGCCTCGACCATCACCCAGCAGCTGGCCCGCAACCTGTTCCTCAGCGCCGACCAGACCCTCGAGCGCAAGGCCAACGAGCTGGTGATCGCCGTCCAGCTGGAGCAGGCCTATTCGAAGAAGCAGATCCTGGCGCTCTATCTGAGCCGGGTCTATTTCGGCTCCGGCGCCTATGGGATCGAGGCGGCCTCGCAGCGGTATTTCGACAAGCCGGCGGGGAAGCTGACCATCCGCGAGGCCGCTATGCTGGCCGCCGTCCTGAAATCGCCGACCAACTACGACCCCGCCGACCAGCCGGAGCGCTCGGCGGCGCGGACGCGGCTGGTGCTCGACGCCATGGTCGACACCGGCGCGATCAGCGGCGCGGACCGCGACCGGGCGCTGGCCCAGACGCCGAAGGTCTGGAAAACCGCGCCCACCGCGCCGGCGCAGTATTTCATCGACTGGCTGGATGGACAGACCCGGGCCGCCGTGGGTGCGCCGAAGCAGGACCTGGTGGTCGAGACCACGCTGGACCTGCCGAGCGAGATCGCGGCGGGAAACGCAGCCGCGGCCGCAGCCACCCGCTTCGCCAAGCAGGGCGTGAACCAGGCGGCGGTGGTATCCCTGGACGGGTCGGGCCGGGTGCGCGCCATGGTCGGCGGCGTCGACTACGCCAAGGGCCCGTTCAACCGCGCCATCGACGCCCATCGCCAGGCGGGATCGGCCTGGAAGCCGTTCGTCTACATGACCGCCATGGAGGCCGGCCGCACGCCGGACCTGCTGGTGGTGGATGAACCGGTGACCATCAACGGCTGGTCGCCGCGAAATTTCGAGCCCGACTTTCTGGGCCAGATCACCCTGGAGCAGGCGCTGGCGCATTCGATCAACACCGTGGCCGCGCGGCTGGCCGACGAGGTGGGGCGCGAGAACGTCGCCAACCTGGCGCACCGCATGGGCATCGTCAGCCCGGTCAACACCGACCCGGCCATGGCGCTCGGCACCACCGCGGTGACGCCGCTGGAGATGGCCCAGGCCTACGACACCTTCGCCAACGGCGGCTATCGTATCGCCGCCTACGGGATCGAGCGCATCCGCACGGCGGGCGGTCAGGTGCTGTTCCAGCACAAGGCGCCGCTGGCCACCCCGGCGATCCTCAACCCCGGCGTGGGCGAGATGCAGCGGATGATGCGCACGGTGATGGCGTCGGGCACCGGGACCCACGCCAACATCGCCGGCTATGACCTGGCCGGCAAGACCGGCACGACGTCGGACTACAAGGACGCCTGGTTCGGCGGCTACACCGGTGGTCTGGCCACGGTGGTCTGGATGCTGGGGACCCTCCTCTTCGCGCTGTACGCCAACGTGGCTGGGAACTTCAACGAGACCTACGGGAGCCTGGCGGCCATCGCCGTGCTCCTGTTGTGGCTGCTGGTCACGGCGTTCGCCATCCTCCTCGGCGCCGAGGTGAACGGCGAGGCCGAGCGCCAGACACGGCGCGACACGACCGAGGG
>JANYET010000015.1 GCA_025359785.1 Alphaproteobacteria bacterium
CTGGGCGAACGCAGCCTCCGCGCCCGTGGCGTCTCCAAGATTGAACAGCTGATCGCCCAGCGCCCGCCAGGCGTCGGCCAGGTCGCGATTGACGCTGGTGGCGCTGCGCAGCGCCTCGACCGCCGATCGCCTCTCGCCTAGATCCGCGAGGGTCAGGCCCAGTTCGTATTGGGTCATCGCGGCGCGGGGATAGGCCTTGGCCAGCGGCGCGAGAACCGACCGCGCACCCTTCGGATCACCCAGCCGCCGGCGCGCGGAGCCCAGGACCAGCAAGGCCCGCGGATCGTTTCGCGCGACCTTCAGAATGGCTTCGGCCTCGGATCGCGCCCGCGCCGGGTCCGAGGCCAGCAAGGCGGCGGCGCGCTCGGCGGCGGCGTTCAGCCAGCTGATTCCCGCGTCAGCCATTGGCGCGCTCTTTGGTCATGCGAGGGCTATCTCGGCCGGCCCGTTCAGCGATGCAAGATCGAATGCGGCGCCGTGACAACGGCGAAGGGCGGATCGAAGTCGCCTTCGATCCGCCCCAGCCCGCTGCGTCAGTGGATGACGCTAGAAGGTGTAGGTGATGCGACCGTAGTAGTAGCCGCCGCCGGTTCCGTAGGGGGAGAAGCCCCAAGGCACGCCAAACACCCGACCGTTCGTGGTGGGTCGGCCGCCGATATTCGGCGCTTTCGGCGGAATTTTGTTCAGCAGGTTGTCCGCCCCGACATCGAGCTTCAGGTTGTCGGTCACCTTGTAGCCGACATCGAGGTCGAAGATTGCGGCAAGCGGGACTTCCTGCGTGTAGAGTTGGCCGTTGGCGAACAACAGGGTTTGCTGAGATACCTTCCCGTAGATCGACGACCGTAGGTTGGCGCTCCACTTATCCCGGGTCCAGTTGGCCTGCAGGATGGCCTTCTCCTTTGGCACCGAGGTCTCAAGGCTGCTCTTGGCCGTCGCGCCCAGGATCAGCGCGCCCGGCGCCTGCCCATTCGCCCGCGCGGCCGCCGCCTGGGCAGCGTTGGCGGTGTTTGTCACCTGGGTTGGCAGGGGCGCGACGCGGGTGAAGGTGTTCTCGTTGTAGTTGAAGCCCACGGTCCAGTCGACGTGGCCCAGGTCCCCGAAGTCAGAGGCGTAGGTGCCCGTGAGCTCCACGCCCTTCGTCTCGGTGTCGGCCGCGTTGGTGAACACCGAAATGCCCGTATAGGACAGCGATGTCGCATTCGCGAGCGGCGCACCCAGCTTGTTGGCGATGGCCGCAAGAACGCCAGGCGAGGTGATGTCGGAGCCCACGGTGCCAAAGATCGTGTTGGTCGTCAGGATCCGATCCTTGATCTTGATATAGTAGGCGTCGAGCGTGATCTGGAGGCCTTCCATCGGGTGGGCGACGAAGCCCACGCTGTAGTTGGTCGATTTTTCAGGCTGCAGCGGCTTGAATCCGGCGAGCGCCGCAGACACCGAATTCGCCGGTAGGGTCAGGGAGGCGGAACCGGGGCTTACGTTGGTGCCGGAATAGAACTCCTCGGCCAGGGTCGGGGCCCTGAAGCCAGTGCTGACCGTGCCACGGATAGCGAACATCGGATTGAAGTCGTAGCGGCTGGTGAGCTTGCCCACCGTGGACTCACCGAAGTCGCTGTAGTGTTCGTAGCGGGCCGCCAGGTCGATGTGCCATCCCTTGATCGGATCGGCCGCGCCGTCGATGTAGAAGCCGTAGTTGGTCCGGGAGTGCTCGCCGGCGTCGAACGGGGTGTAGCCGTCGAACGACTGCGCGCCGCTGCCGAAGTAGGAAGACGGCTCGCCGGCGCTGATCGAATAGGTCTCGCGGCGGCTTTCCGCCCCGAAGGCGATGTTCAGCGGCGACGCCATGCCGACGTCGAAGGCCCGGTCGAAATCGGCCGAGATGACCGACTGGGTGCCTTTGAAGGCGCCGTCGTAGAACAGGCGCTGCGGAACGATCTGGGTCGCGGACTGAGCGGCCAGGATCGGGAAGAGTTCGGCGTTGGCCGTGTTCTTGACGAAGATCTGGTTCTCGTCGGCGCCGTAGGTCACCGCGAGATCGTAGTTCCAGTCGGCGAGCGTGCCGCGAGCGCCGCCGGTGATCGAATAGTCGGTCTCATGGTCCGCTTCGCTCGGGTCGAAGCCATTGGGCAGCGGGTAGTAGGTGACGCCCGTCGAGGTCGTGCCCTTGATCAGCGCCGGCACGCGGTAGTTTTCGAAGTGGGACGAATGCCGGTCGCCGTAGCTGCCGAAGCCGTACAGCTCGATGGTGTCGGTCAACTTGTACGCGGCGTTGAACGTGCCGTTGTAGATGTTGTACTGGGGCGCGCCGTTTACACCGTTTTCCCGCGGAAAATTCTTCGCGTTCACAACGTTCCTGTTCACCAGGTTGTTGGCCGGATTGCTTCCGTTGAAGGCCGAGCCGGCGGCGTTGATGCTGCCGTCGGGGTTCTGG
Source organism: Alphaproteobacteria bacterium (assembly GCA_025359785.1). Taxonomy (GTDB): domain Bacteria; phylum Pseudomonadota; class Alphaproteobacteria; order Caulobacterales; family Caulobacteraceae; genus Phenylobacterium. The sequence goes on from JANYET010000015.1 coordinate 2,429, forward strand.
AACCGCCGGTCGCCAATCCCTTCGATCGTTTCTTCGCCGTATCGCTGTTCAAGGGTGACATTGACGAAGCCCCGGTCGCCAAGGCTGAAGCCCTTGTTCAGGGACCAAGCGCCCCGCTTGCCCTCACCCTTGTAGTTTTGGCCACCCGTGCCCGAAATGAAACCGCCGTCGGCCTTCGTCTTCAGGATGAGGTTCACAACGCCGGCGATGGCGTCGGTGCCGTACTGAGCCGCCGCGCCGTCGGTCAACACTTCGACGTGGTCGATGGCGCCAACGGGGATGAAGCTGAGGTCGGTCGTGGCCGAACCGGAGTAGGCCGAGCCGCCGAGGACGGACAGGTTCGACGTGACGTGTCGGCGCTTGCCGTTCACCAGCACCAGGGTGTCATTGGGGCTGAGGCCGCGCAGGGCCGCCTGAATGCTCAGGGCCGCCAGGTCGCCGCCCGTGTTGTTGATGTTCAGCGACGGAACCGCCGTCGATAGCGCGCTGGACAGGTCGGTCGAGCCGGTCCTGGCCAACGCCAGCCCGCCGACCACCTGGACCGGCGCGGCGCTGTCCTCGGCCTTGACGCCGAGCGCCCGCGTGCCGGTGACGATGACCTCGCTTACCTCCGAGGCGGCGGTCGCTTCAGCGAAGGCCGGAGCGGCCAGCGCGGTGGCGAGCGCCAGCATGCTGGCGCCAGTGAGTAGCTTCTTCATGTCTTAAACCCCCTTTGTTTTTGTCGTCATTTGATATTCGAAAACACTGCCTTGCTTTAGAATTCGCGACATCCGGCCAATACCGTGCTCAAATCGAATAATAATTCGCACATTATTCAATATACAGCATGTATATTTCAAACGAATACCTACAGCGGCAGCGTCTATCGATTCCTAGGTACGCTTCTATTCTAAATCCGTGGATACGGACGTGTCGGACCGCCGCCAGTTCTTTTGGCGGCGCTGGATTCTGAAATGTCATGAAAATGATGCAGTGCACCATGGTTATGCCGGTATTGACTTGGAGCTGACCCAATTGACCAAGGAATGGGCGAAATCAGACCCGCGGCGGGTCGAATAGGCGCGCGGTGGGGCGCCGGCGAGGCTGGCGCCCACGGGTCAGGCGATCTGAGGCGCCCAAACGTTGATCAACCCTGGGCGCGCTCCTAGGATATCGCACACTGCGGAAGAGCCACCGCGCGGCGCCTTGGAGCCTCTGGAATGCCGCGATGAAGCTCAGGGTTCGTTTTCAGCAGCTGCCGATCCTGTTCGACGCCGACAAGCTGGCGCAAGAGGTCGCCGCCATCCCCGAGAGCGCTTGGCGCCCACACCCTCAGGGCTACCCGGGCAATGACGCCCTGCCGTTGATCACCACCAATGGCGATCCGGACAGCGACGCGCGCGCCGGCGCCATGGGACCGACCCCGCACCTTCTCGCCTGTCCCTACCTCATGGAGGTGCTCGAAGCCCTGGGCGCGACCTGGGGCCGCTCGCGACTGATGCGACTCTCAGGTGAGGCCGAAGTCACCCCCCACGTCGACACCGACTACTACTGGCGCGACCACATGCGCGTGCATGTGCCGATCGTCACGCAGCCGACCGTGCGCTTCTGCTGTGGCGACGAGCAGGTGAACATGGCCGCCGGCGAATGCTGGATCTTCGACACCTGGAGCCTGCACAGCGTTCACAATGACGCCTCGCGTTCGCGCATTCATCTGGTCGCCGACACCGTGGGCGGCGACGGTCTGCTGAGCTTGATCGAACAGGGCCGCTCAACAGGCGACGATCGGCCGGAATGGTCGCCGCGCCTGTCGCCGCCACGCCTTGGTCAATCAGGGGGCGGACCCGTCCCGATCCTGGCTTACGAAAGTCGCAACACGCCGGTGACGATGACTCCGTGGGAGTTGCGCGACCACCTGGGTTTCCTGATGAACGAGGTCGCGCCGGGGCAGCCGCTGATCGGCCCCGTCGGACAGGCCCTGAATCGGTTGCGTGTGAACTGGCACGCTCTGTGGGCGCAACACGGCGACGCCGCTGCCGCCAGGCCGGCCTACGCCACCCTCCTGGAGCGGACGTGGTCGACGTTGCAAACGGCGGGCGTCGACAGCCTGGTGCTGAAAAATCGGATGCCGCTGGCGAAATGCCTGCGGGCGTTGATCTTCGAACCCGCGCTGGCGGACAGCGGCTCGGCGATGGACAGCGACGCCCGCGAAGCCCCCCGTGAAACCTCCGGTGGTCCCAACCGGGCCGCCGCTCCACCACCGGCGCCCGCTATCGTATCCAGTCTGAGCCGCGATCCGGAGTTCGACCGGCCTGTCTTCATCGTCAGTTCGCCCAGGTCTGGCTCAACGCTGCTCTTTGAAACCCTCTCGAACGCGCCCGGTCTGGCGACGATCGGAGGAGAGGCGCACGGACTGATGGAATCCATCCCCCAGCTCAGTCCCGCCGTGCGAGGCTGGGAGTCCAATCGGCTCACCGCCGCGGACGCCGAGCTTTCGACCGTCGCTCTACTGCGTGAACGGTTCCGCGCGGCGATCCGCTATCGCGACGGCGCGCCGCCGACGCCGGGTCCGGTTCGCATGCTCGAAAAGACGCCTAAGAACGCGCTGCGCGTGCCGTTCTTGGCCGCCGCCTTTCCCGAGGCGCGGTTCATCTACCTTTACCGCCATCCCCGTCCGACCCTGGCCAGCATGCTCGAAGCCTGGTCATCGGGCGGGTTTCGAACCTATCCGCAACTCCCTGGATGGACCGGTCTCGCCTGGTCGTTGCTGCTGATCCCCGGCTGGCGGGAGCTGGCAGGCGCGCCGCTGGAGCGCATCGTCGCCCAGCAGTGGAGCGCCACAACCCGCATTCTGTTGGACGATTTGGCGGCATTGCCGAAGGATCGCTGGCTGGCCTTGCGCTATGAGTCCTTCATCGCGTCCCCTCAGACTGCCATCTCGCGTCTGTGCGAGGGGCTGGATCTGGCCTGGGATCGTCAGCTTGGCGCCAGCCTGCCGCTCGCCCGACATACGCTGACGAGGCCGAGCGCTGACAAATGGCGCGCTCACGCAGAGGTGATCGAAACGGTGTTTCCGCTCGTGGAGCGAGAAAACGATCGCGCCTTGGCGCTTTTGGGTGAAAGCGACAGGTCTTTGGGCCTTGGGACTCAACCCAACGGTTCCCCCACGCGCACGCTGTCGTCTTCGACGATTTTGGCGCCCGACCCCACCTGATCGGTCGATCCCCACAGGCATTCCCCGGCCTCAGCCCTCTTCGTCAAGGCCGCTTCGTCAAGGCCGCACGCTTGTCGGGCCGCGCTCGACGGGTCGTGGCCGAACTCGCGTCCGAGGCGAAACCGGTTGCTTCGGCCGCGTTCACGACCGAGTCTCCGTCCCGACGGCGCAAGATCGCGCTTCCGCCAACGACGACCAAGGAACGCCAAGATGAAATTGCAACTGTTGGCTTCCGCCTTCGCGGCGCTGGCTTTGGGCGTTGCGGCGACCCCCGCCGCGGCCGGTCTCCTCGGGTCTACCGTTGACGTGTCCGCGCGCTATCCCAACGACGCCACGGTCTACAGCGATCCGGGCAACGCCGTGGTCACGAACGGCATTGAGTACGCCTCGGGATCCTACGCGGCATACAACCAGTCCTGGCAGGTTGATGTTCAGGACAACCAGATCTCCATCACCGACGCGCTCGGAACCGGGCTGAGCTTCGGAACGGCGACCTTCAACGGCTTCGTACTCAATGTCATTTCCGGTCCGCAAATCCTGTCGGCCAGCATCAACAACGGCAGCACGATCGTGCCGGTTGGGTTGAGCATTTCGAACGGCTCCCTGTTCATAAATTTTAGTGGTGTGAGTCAGCAGCCGTTCGGCTCGGCGATCATCGATTTCACCACCGGGGACAACGGGGGCGGCGTGCCGGAGCCGGCGACCGGGGCGATGATGCTGCTGGGCTTCGGCGGCATGGGTGCGGCGCTGCGCCGGACCCGCAAGGCCGTCGCGACGGCCGGCTGATTCCAGCGATTTCTCCGTGAGAGCGAGCGCCGCCGGTCTGATGATCGGCGGCGCGCTGCGTTTGGCCGGCCCGCCGGATCCTGCGATTCGGCGCGCCCGGTCGCGGCGTGTGGCGCGGAATCGACCTGCGGTCGCCAAAGCTGAACGCGGCTTGTGCAGTCTCGACCGGCCGCAGGGGCCCGCCGCTGAATTCGATTGCCACTGCCCCGCTCTCGTCGCCAACTGTGCTGCAGGATTTTAATGCCCGCCGGCCGCAACACCGGCCAGGGCGACGAAAAAAGGGAACCCGCTAAATGAGCGAAGCCGAGACCGAAGCCCACACCCCCCTGATGGGCCGCCGCTCCTTTCTCTGGGCCACGGCGATGGCCACCGCCCTGCCGATCATGGGCGAGGCCGAACTGGCCCACGCCAAGCTGGCGTCGCAGATGATGGGCGTCCTGCCGCCGGACGCGGTGATCATCAACGCCAACGAAAACCCGCTCGGCCCCTGCAAGGCGGCCTGCGAGGCGATCACTAAGATCCTGCCCCTGGGCGGCCGCTACGACCGGATGGGCGAGCTCGGCGCGCTGACCGATGAATACGCCGCGATGCACGGCCTGAAGCCCGAGAACATCGCCTTCTACGCCGGCTCCTCGGAGCCGCTGCACTACACCACGCTCGCCTTCACCTCGCCGACCAAGAGCCTGGTGATGGCCGACCCGTCCTATGAGTCGGCCAACATGGCGGCCCAGATCTCCAAGGCCAAGGTCATCAAGGTGCCGCTCACCGCGACCTACTCGCACGACGTCAAGAAGATGGTCGCCGCCGATCCGAACGCCGGTCTGATCTATCTGGTGAACCCGAACAACCCGACCGGCACCATCACGCCGCGCGAGGAGATCCTCTGGGCGCTGGAAAACAAGCCCAAGGGTTCGATCCTGCTGGTCGACGAAGCCTACATCCACCTCTCCGACGAGCACGACGTGCTGGACCAGGTGGCGGCGGGCAAGGACATCGTGGTCCTGCGCACCTTCTCCAAGATCTACGGCATGGCCGGCATCCGTTGCGGCGTCGCCATCGCCCGCCCGGACCTGCTGGAAAAGCTGACGCCCTACTATCAGAACGCCATGCCGGTGACGGCCCTGGTCGCCGCCCGCGCCTCGCTGGCCGACAAGGACCTGATCCCGACCCGCAAGAAGTGGATCGCCGACAGCCGCAATGAAACGCTGAGCTTCCTCAAGGCCAATGGCTACAAGCCCGTCGGGACCTCGGTCTCCAACTGCTTCATGATCGACACCGGCCGCCCGGCCCACAAGGTCATCGCCGCCCTGCAGAAGGAAAAGGTCTACATCGGCCGCATCTGGCCGGTCTGGCCGAACGCGGTGCGCGTGTCCGTGGGCTCGCCCGACGACATGGCCAAGTTCCGCGCCGCCTTCAAGAAGGTGATGGACGCCCCGGTGTCGACCGCGTCGAACACGCCCAAGGACCTGCCCTACACCTCGACCGGCGGTAAGAAGTTCCTGTCGTAGCCCGAGCGCGTCTAGGTCTGAATTCGGAGCCCCGGCCTCACGGTCGGGGTTTTCGTTTGTGCGGGCCGGTTCGCGGGCGCGCGGCGCCCTAAGACGCCGGCCCGAACCCGGTTTCCTTAGCGATCACCGCGCGGGCTTCGGTGGTCGCTGCCGCCGTGCTCGTCTTGCCCTCGGCGATATCGTCGGCCAGGCCCATCAGGCGCGGCCCGGTCATCGACCCGTTCGAGGCCTCTTCGCGGACGCTCATCCCGCCCTTGGCGCGCTCGGTCTCGGCCCAGGCCATCCGAACCGCCGCCCAATAGTCCTTGGTCTTGGCCCAATAGTCGTCCGCCGCCTGCACCTGCGTCAGGCCGGCGGTGCGAGTGTAACTGTTCAGCACGATTTCATGGGCGAAGGTGACGGGCTTGCCGTCAACCAGGCCGATCTTGGCGTTGTCCTGCTCATGCACCCAGCCGGCCGGCGTCAGGACATGGCGGTTCTGGCCCACGTACCAGCTGTAGGGCGGATGGCGGGTGGCGTCGCGCCGCGCCAGCGGCCGCAGCGTCTCGTTGCTGACCCAGCGGGTCGCGCCATTGTCATAGGCCCAGCGCCCGACCCCGCCATAGCGGGGTGAGTCGTCGGTCTGCCAGACGGTCTGAGACCAGGCGCCCTTGCGCTCCGCCGCCGACACCGGCGCCGTCACCCAGCGGCCGGCGCTCTTGTAGCTCAGCACCGTCTTCGGCTGGTAGGTCCAGTCCTGGCGCCAGTGCTTGACCACCACCGTCTTGCCCTCATCCTGGACCACCAGCAGGTGCTGCAGGCCGATGAAATCGCCCCGGTCCTCCACGACTCGAACGGCCTCGACGCCGCCCGCGACCTTCGGCTCGAACAGCTTGTATCCAGGCGTCATGGCCACGGTCTCGCGCATGTCGAAGCGGACCTTGAAGTCTCCCGCCATCCCCAGAATGGCGTCGTGATCCCGCTTCATCGCGGCCTCGGCCGGCGCGGCGAAGGCTGGGGCGGCGAAGGCTGGGGCGGCGAAGGCGGGGGCGGTGAAGGCGGGCGCGGCGGCGCTCAGGGCGCCCGCGGCCAGGAGAGCGAGACAGAGGCGGCGCGTGGTCATGTGTTGGGTCCTGAAGCGGAGGATCAGAAGGCGTAGGCGAGAGACACCGAGGCGTTGCGCCCCGGCTGCGTATAGGCGTCGCGGCTGCCGGCCGAGGCCGTCAGGCCGCGAACGTCGTTCCACCACCAGTACTTCTGGTCGCCGAGGTTGAACACGCCGGCCCGGGCCGTGATCTGGTCGGTGACCCGCCAGTGGGCGGTCACGTCGAGGGTGGTGAACGGGTGCAGCGTAAAGCAGGCGCCCGTACAGGCCGCGGTGGTGACCCGGCTCGCCGCCTTGCCATCGGAGTGCGTGGCCGTGACCTCGCCGCCCCAGCGGTCGCCATCGGCGCGATAGCTGACGCCGGCCACGACCTTCACTGGATCGATGCTGTCCAGCGGCGACGTCACACCCGCCGTCGAGGTCGTCCAGCCGTGCGCGTAGGAGGCCGCCACGAACCCGCCGAAGCCATTCTTCAATGCCAGCCGGCCCTGCGCCTCCAACCCCTGAATCTTGACCCGGCCCAGGTTCACGAACTGGAAGACGCCGGGATTGGTCGGGCTGAACGCGCCCGAGATCAGCGCCTGGTCGATGAAGTCGCGGTACTCGCCGGCAAAGGCCGTCACCCCGGCCGACCAGACCGTCGAGGTCCAGCGCGCACCGCCCTCCACCGTCTGGCTGGTCTCGGGCCGCAGCCCCGGATTGGGGATCGAGCGGTAGTTCTGGATAGGGTTGCTGAAGGCGTTGTTCACCTGGCTGGGCGCGGGCGCCTTGAAGCCCTCCGCGGCGTTCAGGAACAGGTTCAGCGTCGGGGTGACCTTCAGCACCGCGCCGAACTTCGGCGAGACCCGCCCACCGCTCGACGCTGCCGGGACCAGCCCGACCACCAGGGCGTCGGTGTGCGGGTTCAGGTCATAGTAGTCGTAGCGCAGCGCCGGGTAGAGCGTCAGCCGCCCATCCAGGAGTGCGATCTCGTCCTGCGCGAAGACGCCCACCAGAGTGTAGTCGGTGTTGGGGAAGGCCCGCGTCGGGAAGGTCTCGCCCGCCGGCGGCACGGTCCCGTCGCGCAACCCCGTCTGGCGGGTCCGCGAAAGGTCGCCGCCATAGATCAACCGGTTAGCGACACCGCCTGCGACGAAGCGGCTCTCCAGCTCCAGCGAGGCCCCGATCACCCGGTTGTCGAAGCTGTTGCGCCGCGTGCGGTCGGCGGCGGTGTTGCGGTCTTCGGCGGTGAACTGCTCGGTCGTGCTGGCCTGGCCATAGACCAGGGCCGTCAGCTTGGAGACCGGTCCGCTTGCGGGCTCATAGCGGTAGTCGACGCTCACCCGGTCGCGCTTCGTGGTGTCCGCCGCCGTCAGACCCAGCACGCTGGTCGCGCCCAGCGGCGGCTTTGCGATGCCGCTCAGCACGCTGGTATCGACGTGGCGGTCGAAGTGCTCGCCGGTCAGCCGCAGGCGCTGGCCCTCGGCCGGCTCGAGCACCAGCTTGCCCAGCACCGAGTTGGACTGGATGTCCTGCGGATTGGCGGTCGTGCGGTCGGTGTTGGCCGCATCGTTCGACCCGCGGGTCTCCTGCTCATGGCCGTCGCGCCGCGTGTAGGCCAGCAGGCCCGAGACCGCGCCCTGACGCCAGGCGCTCAGCACCGTGCCCACCGCGCTGTCGTCCGCCGAAGCATAGCCCGCCCGCGCCAGGCCGCCGAAGGTCTGGCCGGCCTTCAGCACGTCGCCGGGGTCCTTGGTGGTGAAGCTGACCGCACCCGCCACGCCATCGCTGCCGTAGAGCGCCGAGGCTGGCCCCCGCAGGATCTCCACCGACTTCAGCACCTCGAGGTCCTGGTAGTCGCCGCGGCCCACGGACTGGGCGCCGAAGCTGAAGGCGTCCGGCGCGCGGATGCCGTCCTCCTGGATCAGCACCCGGTTGCCTTCCAGGCCCCGGATATTGAACCCGGACTCGCCGTCGCGGCCCGTCGTCCCCTGCGCCGCGCCGAACCGCGCCGGGCTGGAGCGGACGCTGACGCCGGGCTCGTAGCGGACGATGTCCTTGATGTCGGCGGCGAGCTGGTCGGCGATCTGTTCGGCGCCGATCACGCTCACCGTCGCCGGGACTTCGCTGGCCGGCCTCGCGGTGCGCGTCCCGATCACCGTCACCGGATCGACCGCCGGGCCCTCCGCGGTGGCCGCGGCCGCCTCGCCAAACGCCGACCCCAGCGCCAGCATCGAGACAAAACCGAACAGTCCGACGCGCATGCAAAACCCTCTCAAAGCCGAGCTTGATGATCTTATTGCTAATGATTATCAGAATCAATATCAATCGCTCAGCGCCACCCCGCGGGTACGAAAAAGCCCTGGGACGCGAACGCCCCAGGGCCTGATCCTGGTCGGCTGGTAGGGCCGCGCGGAACGCGGCCAGGCCGAGCCTTACTTCCCGCCGGCGGCCGGCGTGCTCGCGGAGGCCGCGGCAGCCTTCGGCGCGGCCGGAGCCGCCGACGCGGTTTCCTGACGGCGACGCCCGCCCATCATCTTCATGGCCACGGCCAGCTCGTCCTTGTCGATGACGCCGTCGTGGTTCTTGTCCAGGGCATCCCAGTTCTTCAGCAGCATGCCGCCGATCTGGCTTTGCGGCTTCAGCTCCGACTTCTGGATCTTGCCGTCGATGTTGGAGTCCAGCATGCCCATCAGCATGCCTTGGCCGATGTCCTGATCGTAGTTCACCAGGTGCTTGGAGGTCTCTTCCATCCAGCGGTAGCGGATGCGGGTGAAGAACATCTCTTCAAAGGACTGGTCGCCCCAGACGACGGTCTTGGACGGGTCCGGGTTGTGCGGGTTCGACTTGGAGTTGTCGTAGACGTAGTGGGCGATCAGCTTCGAGCCCGCCGGGATCTTGATCGGCTCGGCGAAGTTGTAGTGGCCCTGCCAGCCGAAGTCATAGCGCGGCAGGGTCAGCAGCAGCTTTTCCTTGCCGTCCGGATAGCGGATCCACAGGTCCGACGAGGTCGCGCGATAGTGGGCGTGCGGGAAGGCCGAATAGAGCAGCGCGTCCTTCGGGAACTCCATGTACGCCACTTCTTGGTGATGCCCGTCGTACGGCGGCAGCACGATCGCGTTGTTCACGATCTGGTTGTTGTGCATCACGATGTCCGGCACCTCGCCGGCCTTGTAGAAATAGAGGCCGATCTTGGAGTGCGTGACGACTTCCTTGCCGAACGGCGTGTAGTGGTTCTGGAAGCCGATGGCGCCGCCCGGCGGGATGTAGGTGCCGGCGTCGGTCGGCGCGACCTCGCTCTCGGCCCCGACCGCGTAGCTGCCGACCGAGGCGCCCCACCTGTTCTCGAAGGCCGGCTGGCCGGCCTTCGGGGCCTCATCCATGAAGCCGGTCAGGATATGGTGCACGGCCTGACGCGAGTCGACCTTGATGGTCGAGGCCTTCAGCCAGCGGCCTGCGGTCAGCGGGTTGTTCACCCAGGGATGCTGATAGTCGACGACGCCGGTGGCCGGGATCGTGTAGCTCGGCACGTCCAGCACGACGTCCGGCTTACCCAGCGGCCATTCGACGGCCACGATGTGCTTGACGCCCAGCGGGTCGGCGCCTTCGCCGCGCACCGCGCCCTGATCGATCCAGTGGACCAGGGTCTTGGTCTCGTCAGGCGTCAGGCGACGGTCGTTGCTGAACTTGCCGACGTGCGGGTCGGAGTGGAACGGCGGCATCCGGTCGGTGCGGATCGTCTCGCGGATCATCGGCGAGAAGCCTTTGACCGTCGCGTAGTCCTTCATGGCGAAGGGACCGATGCCGCCTTCCGAGTGACAGGCCGTGCATTTGGCTTCCAGGATCGGCGCCACGTCCTTGACGTAGGTGATCTGCATCTTCTTGGCGCGGGCCGGGAAGTCGATCATCGCGCCGTTGCTGGCCGAAGCCTGCGTCGCCATCACCGGGTGACCGGCGGTCAGGGCCTCAAGCGCCTTGGCGGTCGCCGGATCGGACAGCGCGCCGCGGTAGGCCACGCCCCAGGTCTTCGGATCGATCACGATCACCTCGGCCGAGCGGGTTACACCCAGGCCCTCACCGACCAGCTGGTAGCTGTCCATCAGGACCGGCGTGTCGTAACCGGCCTTGGTCATCTCGGCCAGGATCGCCTCGCGGCTATCCTTCAGGTTGGAGTTCAGCATCATGAACTCGACGCCCTTGGCGGCGTAGGCGGCCTTCAGCGCCTTCAGCGCCGGGGCCTGGCTCCGCATCACCGCGTCGCCGTTCGCCTGGGTGACCAGCACCACCGCCTTGAACTCACCCAGCCGGTAGAGTTCGTGGGCTTCGAAATTCGCATCGACCAGCAGGAAATTGTCGACCCGCGCGCTGGCGGTCGCCGCCGCATCCTTGGCCGCGGGTGCCACACTCGCCGCCGGGCTGGAGAAACCGTAGACCAGCAGCGCACTCACCGCCGCCCCAAACACGCCAAGTCGCGCAGACATCATCGGGCCACCCTTTGCCATGCTGAAGCCGCCACCATCGCAGCGAGTCCCTTCAGCTAGGTTATCACTCGTCACCTGTCGAACCGCGTTCCGCAAATGAATTCGCCGACAGGAACGGGGGCCCTGCGTTTCCTACCGGATCGTGCCGCGCACCGGCCGGCCCATCAGCACCTCCAGCCCCGACACCGCGTTGGTGGCCAGCGTGCGCCCCGCGCCCGGTTCGGCCTCGTCGGCGGCGATGGACAGCGCCGCGATCCCGCGGCCCAGCGCCCAGAGCGTCAGGGCGCTGTTGCGCAGGTCGTCTTCGTCGCCTTCCTGGGTCCCGATCAGCTGGGCGAAGGTGGCGAACGCCTGCCGCTCGGCGGCCCGCACGCCTTCGTGCCCGGTCAGGATCCGCTCGGAATACATCAGCTTATAGAGCATCGGATTGTGCCGTATGAACTGCAGATAGGCATAGCCACAGGCTCGGATCGCCGCGCGGCGCTGCTCGTCGTCATAGGCCTGGATGACCTCGGCCTCGAGCCGGCGGAACCCCTGCGCGGCCACCTCCGCCAGCAGCGCGTCCTTGTTCTTGAAGTGGTAATAGAGGCTGGCCGCCCCGGTGTTCAGCTCGGCGGCGATATCCCGCAGATTGATCCCGTCGGGCCCACGCGCCACCACCAGGGCCATCGCCGCATCCAGTGCGCGCGCGCGCAGGGTCGTCGAGCGATGCAGGTCCCCCGAAAGCGCGCCGTCGTCGTCCATTCGCCCATCCCCTGCCCGGCTCTGGTCTGCGCCGGCCCGGGCGAAGGAATTCTACGGCTCCTGCACGCCGCCCGCCAGTCTCGCACGCGACATCGGGAGCCTGGTTTGAAGGGTTAGAGTCCCGCCACCTTCGCCGCATGGACCACGCCGGCGAAACTGGGCGCGGCCTTCAGCAACAGGCCCAGGCCCGAGACGCCGAGCAGGATGAAAGTCACCCGCCGGAAGTTGACGTCCGACAGCGACTTGTAGAGCCGCACGCCAATCAGGGTGCAGGGCAGCACGATCGGCACGGTGATCGCCACCAGCAACCAGTAGGTCTTGCCGAACGTCTCCGGCTTCTGCAGCGCCAGCAGCGCGATGGAGAGGATCTGCAGGCCCAGGATATAGGGCTGCACGATGGCCCGTGATTCCCGCTTGGGCAGGTGGCGCAGCCCGCTCCACACCACCACCGGCGCGCCGGGGAAGGCGGTGAACCCGCCGATTACCCCGCCGGACATGCCGACCAGCGACGAGGTCAACCAGTTGCCCTGCACCGTGGCGTGCGCCCCGTGCGGCCGGACCAGCGAGTAGATCGCGTAGATCACCAGGAAGCCGCCGAACACCAGCATCAGCTTGGCGGTGGGCAGCGCCCCCAGGATCGCCAGGCCGATCGGCACGCCCACCAGCCCGCCCAGCAGGTAGGGCGCGGGTCCGTCCGGCCACCACTGCCGTATCGGCTTCATGTCGGCCTTCAGCTGGCGAAGGGACATCAGCTGGTTCGCCGCCGACAGGGTCATCAGCAAAGGCACCCCAAGCTTCGGCGGCAACAGGATCAGACAGAGCGCCCCGATCGCCGAAAACCCGAAGCCCGACAGCCCGCTCATCAGCGCCGAGGCCGCAAGGATCGCCACCAGGAGCGCGATCGTCAGCGGCGGAAACCCGTCGATCAGCAAGATATCACCCTCAAAAGAACCTACGCGTGGGCCGGGCCGCAACATGGCGCAGGCCCGGTGCGAACCGCAGGCCGCCCGCCCGTCCGTCTGCGCCTTGCCGCACCATCGCCCAGTTTCGCGGCACTTGACCAGTGCGGCGCCTACCGGAAGGCCGATGGGCGCCTCTCAAACAGGCGCGACGGTCCGATCGCGACGATAGCGATCCGCCTACAGACGGCGTCGCGCAAGCCGAGACGACTCGTCCGGCGTCGCGCCGAAACTGGCGCCCGGGACGCAAATGACCCTATGCTCCGCGAACAGCGCGTCCGTTGAACGCGGCGCCGCGCACAGCCCGATCCGCGTCGCGCCGAACGGCGGCGCGAGCGCCGACTCTGGGGGGAGACGCCGCCATGCTTGCTCTGATCCTGGCCTTCGCATCACAGGCCTTGGCGTTACAGGCCTCCCCGTCCCCGGCTTCAACGCCACAGGCCCCGCCGACGACGGTCACCGGCGTCGAGGTCACCGCTCAGGCCAAGGGCAAGCCGCCGCCCGCCGATGTCACCGTCAACATGCAGGCCAGCGACGACGATCTGACGCAAATGGTCACCATCTGGCCCGGCGCGGCCTACCAGAACCGGGTCAGCGGCCGCGTCCGCCTGCGCTGCCGCATCGATGTCCATGGGCTGGCCGAGACCTGTGAGATCGCCTCCGAAGTCCCGCAGGGCAAGGGCTTTGGCAAGGCCGCGCTGGAGCTCCGCCCGACCTTCAAGCTGGCCCCGACCCTGGGCCCCGACGGTCCCATCGCCGCCACCAAGATCATCGCCATCGGCTTCAAGGCGCCCGACAGCCAGATCTCCGGCAAGCAGATCGCCGAGACCCTGGCGATGAATTCGGTGGCGCCGGACATGAGCCAGATCACCTTCGGCAACAACAACCCCATCGCCATGCGCGACGTGACCATGCTGGACCGGCCGGTCTGGGCCCAGGCGGCCAGCTTCGACGACCTGGCCCGCGCCTATCCGGCCCGCGGCGGCGGGGTCGAGGGCTACGCCGTCGACCACTGCAGGGTCCTGCGCACCGGCCTGCTCGACAACTGCCAGATCATCAAGGAAGAGCCGGAAGGTCGCGGTTTCGACAAGGCCGCGCTCAGCCTGGCGTCGAAGTTCAAGGTGGTCCCCGAGCAGGCGACGGTGCGCCAGCGTTCCCCGGTCTGGGTGGACATCGCCATCCGCCTGCCCCCACCGGACCAGCTGAAGGACCGCACGGTCATGGCCCCGATCTGGCTGCTGGGCGTCGACCCCAACGCCACGCCCAAGGTGTTTCCGCCCGAGGCCGCCGCCCAGGGCCTCGCCACCGGCCGCGGCGTAACCCGCTGCACCATCGGGGCCGGCGGGACGATGAGCGCCTGCGTGCCCGAGCCGGGTGAGCCAGACGGCCTGGGCTTTTCGGAAGCGGCCGCCAGGCTCGCCTCGCAGATGAAGATGAACCTCTGGTCCGCCGACGCCGCGCCGGTGCAGGGCGGCGTCGTCCACATTCCCATCCGGCTCAATCTGCGGGCCCCTGGCTGAACCCCGAGCCCAAAGCGTTCGGAACAACCTTCTCCGGAACAACCTTGGCCTTGGCGATTTAGGTTGGGCGTCACTGAGAGGGACCGCTGCGTGTTGCTGGAACCGGGATCGACCTGCTGGCGCCGTGAGGTCTCCGGCCGCGCCGCGCTGATCGTCGACATGGCCGCCTATTTCGACGCCGCCATGACCGCGATGGGCCGGGCCAAACACACCGTCCACCTGCTGAACTGGGCCTTCGAACCCCAGACGCTGTTCCATCCGCAACCGGGCTGCACGGGCCCCGACAGCGACCGCATCGCCAACTTCCTGAAGCGCCTGGCCAAGGACAACCCCGACCTCGACGTGCGCATCCTGTGCTGGCAGTCCGCCGCGCCGGTCGCCGCCACCCAGAACTGGTTTCCGCTGGCCGACCGCAAGGAATTCGCCGGCAGCCGGGTCAAGTTCCACCTCGACGGCAAGCTGCCCATGGGCGCCTCGCACCACCAGAAGGTCATCGTCATCGACGACGCCATCGCCTTCTGCGGCGGCGGCGACATCGGCCCCGACCGCTGGGACACGCCGCAACACCTCGACGACGATCCCCGCCGCCAGAAGACCAGGCATGCGCACGGCAATTCGGAGAACGACTTCGACAGCCGCCACGAGGTGATGGGTCTCGTCGAGGGCGCGCCCGCCAAGGCGCTGGGCCTGCTGTTCCGCGAGCGCTGGACGCGAGCCACCGGTGAAATCCTGCCCGAACCGCCGACCACCCGCCCAGCCTGGCCCGCCCAGGTCACCGCCCAGTTCAAGGCGGTGGAGGTCGGCCTGTCACGCACCCACGGCGCCTGGGGGCATCACCCGGAGGTGCGCGAGGTCGAGGCCCTGCACCTGGCCGCCATCGCTGACGCCAGGCGCTGCATCTACATGGAGAACCAGTATTTCACCTCGCCGCTGATCGCCGCCGCCCTGGCCGGGCGGCTCAGCGAACCGGAGGGGCCCGAGGTGGTGCTGATCGGCACGGAGCATTCCCCCAGCTTCTTCGATCAGGCGACCATGGACCGCACGCGGGTCAAGTTCCTTGAACGGTTGAAACGCGCCGACCGGTACGGCCGCTTCCAGGCCTACAGCCCGGTCACCACGCTCGGCCGGATCATCATCGTCCACGCCAAGCTGACGATCATCGACGACCGCCTGCTGCGCATCGGCTCGGCGAATATCAACAACCGCTCCCTGGGCTTCGATACCGAGTGCGACCTCTCCTTCGAGGCCACAGGCCGCGCCGGGACCGGCAACCGGCTAGAGATCACCCGCCTGCGCACCCACCTGCTCGCCCACTGGCTGGGCTGCGACCACGCCATCGTGGAGGCCGCGATCCGCAAGGCGGGCGGCATCGGCGCGGGCCTCGAAGCGCTGCGCAACGCCGGCTACGCGCGCCTGCGGCCCATCGCGATGAAGCCGGTGGAGGGCCTCGCCGCCGCCATCGCCGCCTACCACCTGGGCGACCCCTTCAGCCCCGGAGACGGCTGGCGCCCCTGGCGACGCAAGAGCCTCTCCAAAAGCGCCGACCGCCGCGGCCACGAGGCGGCCAAGGCGCACGCTTGAGCGGAAATCGAAGGGCGCTCCCGCACGCCCATAGTAAGACACGACAACACCCGAAGGAGCCCGCCATGCGCACCCTGATGAACGTCCTGTGGTTCATTTTCGGCGGCTGGATTTCCGGCAGCCTGTGGGTCCTGGCCGGCTGCATCTTCGCCATCACCATCGTCGGCCTGCCCTGGGTCCCGGCCGCCTTCCGCATGGCCGGCTTCAGCTATTTCCCATTCGGCAAGCTGGTCGTTGACCGCGACGACGGCCCGGCGAGCCTCGTCCTGAACGTGCTCTGGCTGGTGTTCGCCGGCTGGTGGCTGGCCCTGCACCACCTGGTCCTGGCCGTGGCGCTCGCCGTCACCATCATCGGCCTGCCCTTCGCCTGGCAGCACGTGAAACTCGCCCTGCTCTCCCTCACCCCGGTCGGCAAGGCGGTGATCGAGGTCTAACCCGCCCCCGGAAGCGGCCAGCCGGGCCGGCGCATCTCGAACATCGCGTCGGGCCGCACCTCGATATAGTCGCCCATCCGCCCGGCCCGCAGGATCGGGTGCGCCTGCGCCGTCTGATAGACACCCTCTTTCAGCAGCGCCTTGTCGATATGGACGCAGACCACCTCGCCGATGGTCAGCCACGCCTCCGCCGCCTGCCCGTCCGCGCCCTTCAGCCGGATGATCTCGGAAAGCCGGCACTCGAAGTTCACCGGGCTCTCCAGAATGCGCGGCGCGGCCACCACCTGGCCCTCGACCGCCGTCAGGCCAGCCACCGCGAACTCGTCCACATCCGGCGGCGCCGGCGCCGCGGTCAGGTTCATCGCCTCCCCCAGCGCCTTGGTCGCCAGGTTCCAGCAGAACACCCCGGTCTCTTCGATATTGGCCAGGCTGTCCTTGCGCCCCGTGCTCGAAAACCCGATCAGCGGCGGCGTGTAGCTGAGCGCATTGAAGAAGCTGTAGGGTGCCAGGTTCGCCACCCCGCTCGACCCGCGCGACGAAATCCAGCCGATCGGCCTGGGCCCGACGATCGCGTTGAACGGATCGTGCCGCAGGCCATGGCCGTTGCGGGGCTCATAGATGTGGGCGTTCGCGTCAGCCATCGCGCCGGTTTACGGCCCTCCGCGCCATGCCGCTAGCCCATCCGCCGCTAACCCATCCAACGATAGCCGACCCCTGGCTCGGTGAGGATCAGGGCCGGCGCCGTCGGGTCCGGCTCGATCTTCTGGCGCAGCTGGCCCACGAAGACCCGCAGATACTGCACGTCCTGCTCGTGCGCGGGACCCCAGACGGCGGTGAGGAGCTGGCGGTGCGTCACCACCTTGCCGGCTCCGGCGACCAGTTGCGCCAGCAAGTCGTATTCGCGCGGCGACAGGCGGATCGCCACGCCGGCCCGCGTCACCAGACGCTTGATCAGGTCGACCGTGAGGTCGCCCACGGTCACCACCGGCGCGGCCCCGCCGTCCTGCAGCTTGTGCCGCAGCGCCGCGCGGATGCGGGCCAGCAGCTCGCCCACCCCGAACGGCTTTTCCACATAGTCGTCAGCGCCCAGATCGAGCGCGTCGATCTTCTCCGTCTCCCGGTCCCGCGCCGACAGGATGATCAGCGGCCCCTTGTAGAAGGCCCGCGCCTTTTCCAGCGCCTGCTTGCCGTCCATGTCCGGCAGGCCGAGGTCCAGCACCACCACGTCAGGCGCCTTGCGCGCGATCTCCTTCAGCCCCGCCGCCGCCGTGTCGGCGCGCACATGCTCATAGCCGCTGGCGTCCAGGGCCGGGCCCAGGAACCGATGGATCTGCGGCTCATCGTCGATGACCAGGATGCGGGGCCTGTAGGCAGTCACCCTGCTGCGCTCCTGCGGAGCTTCGCAGGGCTTGTCCTTCGAAGCCTTGGCGAAGGATGGATCAAAGCAGGTCTCCGGGGTGGGCCCGCTCTTTCGGCAGGCTGATCAGGATACGGGTGCCGCGCCCCTCGTGGATCGGTGAGGCCGCCGCGATGCGTCCGCCCATGGCCTCCACGAAACCCTTGGAAATGGCAAGGCCCAGGCCGGCGCCCTTGCCCCGGTCGGTGGCCTCCTCCATCCGCCGGAAGCGCTCGAACACCCGCTCCAGCTCGGTGGTCGGGATGCCGCGCCCCTCGTCTTCGATGGAGATCACCACATTGCCCCGATCCTCGTAGGCGGCGACCTCGATGGCCGTGCCGTCCGGGCTGTAGGCGATGGCGTTCTCCAGGATATTGACCAGCGCCTGCTCCAGCAGCGAGGCGTCGGCCATCACCATCGACAGCTGCCCCGGAAAATCGCGGTCGAGCGTGCGTCCCTCCAGCCGCCGCTTAACCCGGTCCACGGCGGCGCGCAGCACGTCGCGCACATCGACCCATTCCCGCCGGGTCGACAGTCCGCCGCCCTCCAGCCGGGTCATGTCCAACAGGTCGCCCACGTAGCGGTTCAGCCGCTCGGCTTCCTCGCGGATCGACTGCAGCAGGTCGTCTCGCACCTTCGGCGTCAGCGTCTTGCCGAAGTCGATCAGGGTGGTGGCCGACCCCAGCACGGTGGAGAGCGGCGTGCGCAGGTCGTGGCTGATCGAGTTGAACAGCGCCGAGCGCAGACGGTCGGACCGCCGCAACGCCTCCGCGCCCGCCGCCGCCGCCGCGAACTCGGCCCGCTCCAGCGCCACGGCGCCCTGGTCCAGCAGCGCGCTGACGAACCGCTCGCCGTCCTCCGTGGCCACCGCCTTGGGCTCGACGCCGACCACCCCGGCCCGGGACTTCACCCCCTGCAGCGGGCGGAAGGTCCAGGCGGCGTTGGGCAAGGTGCCGGTGCCCGCGCCCGCCGGCTCGCCCCGGTCCCAGGCCCAGCGCGCCGCGGCCATGTCGCCGGGGGTCAGCGCGGCCGACGGCGGCGAGGCGGCGGTGACCTGGATGTCCTCGCCCACCGGCGTCAGCACCACGGCGGCCGAACCGGTCGCGGCGGCCAGCTGTTCGGCCAGGGCGATCGCGGCGTCCTCCGCCCGGGCCGCGGCCGACAGCCGCCGGGTGGCCGACAGCACCGCGGAAATCCCCGACGCCCGCCGCGAGACCGCCAGCGACTGGTCGCGGATGCGGCCGGTCAGCCAGCCCGTGGTCATGGCGACGGCGAAGAATACCGCGAAGGTGAACACGTCGGCGGCGTGGCCGATGTAGAAAGTCAGCCGCGGCTCAAGGAAGAAGAAGTTGTAGACCAGCGCCGCCGCCGTCGCCGCCGTCACCGCCGGCCAGAGGCCGAACGCCAGGCCCGAGACCAGCACGCTGAGCATGAACACCATCGCCAGGTTGGCGCTCTGCGCATAGCGATCGACCACATAGGCCACGCCGCCCGCCACGCCCACGACGGCCAGCGCGCCCAGGTGCCCAAGCCACGGAAACACCAGCGGCCCGCGCCGCGTCGCCGGCTCCGGCGTCTCGGCGTCCAGCGACTCGGTGATCACATGCACCGCCGCCCCGCTGGTCTCGGTCAGCAGGGCGCCGATCAGATTTTTCTGGAACGGCCGGCGGCGATGCCGGGTCTTGCCGACCACGATCTGGGTCAGGTTGTTGCGCCGCGCATAGTCCAGCACGCAGCCGACCAGGTCGTCGCCAGTCAGGCTCACCGTCGCCCCGCCCAGCTGGTCGGCCAGCTTCAGCGCCTCACGAAGCTTCTGCGCCGCGGCCGCCGAGGGCGGGGCGAGGTTCGGCCGCTCGACGTGGGCCACCGTCCAGGGCGCGTCCATCATCATGTCGGAGAGCCGGCGGCCGGCCCGCACCAGCGCCGCGGCCATGGCGTCCGGACCCACCAGCACCAGGATCCGCTCGCCCGCCGCCCAGGGCCCCTCGACGCCGGCCCGCTTCATGGCTCCGATCAGTTGGCCGTCCACGGTCTGGGCCGCGCGCCGCAGCGCCAGCTCGCGCAAGGCGGTCAGGTTCTCGGTCTTGAAGAACCGCTCGGCGGCCAGTTGCGCGGTCTCGCCCAGATAGACCTTGCCCTCGGCCATCCGTTCGCGGAGCTCGGCGGGCGTGATGTCGATCAGCTCGATCTCGTCGGCGCGGGAGAGCGCTCCGTCCGGCACCGTTTCGCGCTGCCGCACCCCGGTGATCTTCCAGACCACGTCCACGAGGCTCTCCAGATGCTGGACGTTCAACGTGGTCCAGACGTCGATCCCCGCCGAAAGGATCTCCTCCACGTCCTGCCAGCGCTTGGGGTGACGCGAGCCCGGGGCGTTGGAGTGGGCGTATTCGTCGACCAGCAGCAGGCCGGGCTTGCGGGCCAGGGCGGCGTCAATGTCGAACTCCAGCAGCGTGCCGCCGCGATGCTCGATCGGCTTGCGCGACATGACGTCCAGTCCGCGCAGCAGGGCCTGTGTATCGCGCCGTCCGTGGGTCTCGACCACGCCGACAATGACGTCGCCGCCCTCGGCCTTTCGGCGGCGGGCGGCGCGCAACATCTCGTAGGTCTTGCCGACCCCGGGCGACATGCCCAGGAAGACCTTCAGCCGGCCTCGCCCCGGGCGATCCGTAGCCGCCAGCAGGGCGTCCGGATCGGGTCGCCTGGGCTCGTCGTTCTTCATCAAGGCCTAGGGTGCGCCATGGGCCAGGCGGCGTCGAGAGCCAGGTTGGTCTTCAGCACATTGACATGCGCCTGTCCGAACACGCCCAGCCAGGGGCCGTCGGTATTGTCGGCGATGACCTTCTCGATCTCGCTCACCGGCGCGGTCCGGGCCGCGGCCAGGCGGGCGATCTGCCGGGCGGCGTTGGCCGGCGACACATCGGGGTCGAGGCCGGAGGCCGAGGTCGTGACCGCATCGGCCGGAACCGGCCCCGCGCCCTCGGCCTGCAAACCCGCCGTGTCCTTGGCGATGCGCTTGGCGAGGTCCGGGTTCAGCGGACCCAGGTTGGAACCGGAAGAGTTCGAGGCGTCGTAGCCGTCGGTCCCGGCCGCCGAGGGACGCGGATGCAGGTATTCAGACTTGGCGAAATTCTGCCCGATCAGGGCGGAGCCCACCACCTGGCCGCTCGCGTCGCGGATCAGGCTGCCGGCCGCCTGCGCCGGGAAGGCCAGGTGGGCGATGCCGGTGACCGCCAGCGGATAACCGACCCCCAACAGCAGGGTAAAGAACAGGGTGGCGACGAGCGCCGGACGGATCTGGGAGAGCATGGTGGTTCTCACACGAGGCCGATATTGGAGACGATCAGGTCGATAAGCTTGATGCCGACGAACGGGGCGACGATGCCGCCCAGGCCATAGACCAGCAGGTTGCGCTGCAGAAGCTTCGCCGCCCCGATCGCCCGGTACTTCACCCCGCGCAGCGCCAGCGGGATCAGCGCGATGATCACCAGGGCGTTGAAGATCACCGCCGACAGGATGGCGCTCTTCGGGCTGGCCAGATGCATGACGTTGAGCGCGCCCAGGGCCGGCATGGCGACCACGAACAGCGCCGGGATGATCGCGAAATACTTGGCCACGTCGTTGGCGATGGAGAAGGTGGTCAGCGCGCCGCGGGTGATCAGCATCTGTTTGCCGACTTCGACGATCTCGATGACCTTGGTCGGGTCTGAGTCCAGGTCGACCATGTTGCCGGCCTCGCGGGCGGCCTGGGCGCCGGTCTGCATGGCGACGCCGACGTCGGACTGGGCGAGCGCCGGCGCATCGTTGGCGCCGTCGCCGCACATCGCCACCAGGCGTCCCTTGCCCTGCTCCTCGCGGATCAGCCGCAGCTTGTCCTCGGGCGTGGCCTCGGCCAGGAAGTCATCGACCCCGGCTTCCGAGGCGATGGCCGCCGCCGTCACCGGGTTGTCGCCGGTGATCATCACCGTGCGCAGGCCCATGCGGCGCAGGTCCGCGAACCGCGCCTTCACATTGGGCTTCACCACGTCTTTCAGATGGATGACGCCGAACAGCACGCCGTTCTCGCTGACCGCCAGCGGCGTGCCGCCGGAGCGCGCGATACGGTCCACGGCGGCCGAGAACTCGGCCGGCGCCTCGCCGGGCGCAAGGCCCGCGTCCTTCAGCACCGCATCCACCGCGCCCTTGCGCCAGCGGTCCCCATTTCCATCTGGGCCGGCGTCCAGGCCGGACTGGCGCGTCATGGCGCTGAACGGGATCACCGTTGCGCCCTCCGGGGCCTCCAGCACCAAGCCCTGGTTGCGGCCAAGCTCCAGGATCGAGCGGCCTTCCGGCGTCTGGTCGCCCAGCGAGGCCAGCAGGGTCGCGCGCAGCATCATGTCCGGGCGCACGCCCGGCGCGGCGATCAGCTCGGTCGCCATGCGGTTGCCGAAAGTGATGGTGCCGGTCTTGTCGAGCAGCAGGGTGTCGACGTCGCCGGCGGCTTCCACCGCGCGGCCGGAGGTGGCCAGCACATTGACCTTCAACAGCCGGTCCATGCCGGCGATGCCGACCGCTGACAGCAGCCCGCCGATGGTCGTCGGGATCAGGCAGATGAACAGCGCGCCCAGCACCATCGGGTCGAGCGTCACACCGGAATAGGCGCCCAGGCCCAGCAGGGTCACCACCGCGATCAGGAAGATCAGCGTCAGGCCGGCCAGCAGCACCGCCAGGGCGATCTCGTTGGGGGTCTTTCGCCGGTCCGCGCCCTCGACCATGGCGATCATCCGGTCAAGGAAGGTGGCGCCCGCCTCGGACGTGATGCGCACCTTGATCCAGTCGGAGACCACCGTCGTGCCGCCGGTCACCGCCGAGCGGTCGCCGCCGCTCTCGCGGATCACCGGCGCGCTTTCGCCGGTGATGGCGGCCTCGTTGACCGAGGCGACGCCCTCGATGATCTCGCCGTCGGCGGGGACCACGTCGCCCGCCTCCACCAGGACGATCTGGCCGACGCCCAGCTGGTGGGCCGGCGTCGGTACGATCGTCCCGGTCTTCGGATCGACGATCAGCTTGGCCTTGGTGGTCACCCGCGTGGCCCGCAGGCTGTCGGCGGCGGCCTTGCCCCGGCCCTCGGCGACGCTCTCGGCGAAGTTGGCGAACAGCACCGTCGCCCAAAGCCAGAGCGCGATCTGCAGGGCAAAGCCCCACGCCCCGTGATCCTTGATCGCCAGAACCGTGGAGATCGAGGCCAGGATCGCCACGATCTCGGTGGCGAAGATCACCGGATTGCCGAGCAGCTTGCGCGGATCGAGCTTGACGAAGGCGTCGCGCGCCGCGCGGCCCAGCATGGCCGGCGAGAAGCTGCCGCCGAGGCCCGCGGCGCCGCGCGCCGTCACGGATGAGGTCATGGTCATGTCAGTTGCCCGGTTGGGGTTCAGCGGGCCGCGACGGCGTGGAGCGCCTGGAAGTGCTCCACGATCGGGCCAAGGGCTAAGGCGGGGAAGAACTGCAGGCCGCCCATGATCAGGATCACCCCGATCAAAAGGCCGATGAACAGCGGCCCGTCCGTGGGGAAGGTGCCGGTGGTCGCGCCCAGCTTCGGCTTGGCGGCCAGCGACCCGGCGATGGCCAGCACCGGCACCGCATAGGCGAAGCGGCCCAGCAGCATGGCGATGCCCAGCGTCGTGTTCCACCACGGCGTGTTGGCGGAAAGGCCCGCGAAGGCCGAGCCGTTGTTCCCGGTCGCCGAGGAGTAGGCGTAGAGGATCTCCGACAGGCCGTGGGCGCCGGGGTTGGCCAGCCCCTTCAGCGCCACCGGCAACACCGCCGCGACGCCCGAGAAGCCGAGGATCGCCAGCGGCAGGATCAGCACCGCCAGCATGGCGTATTTGATCTCGCGCGCCTCGACCTTCTTGCCGAGATATTCCGGGGTGCGCCCGACCATCAGCCCGGCCACGAACACCGCGATCAGCGCCATCACCACCATGCCGTAGAGGCCGGAGCCGACACCGCCTGGCAGCATTTCGCCGAGCTGGATCATGAACATCGCGACGCCGCCGCCCAAGGGCATGAAGCTGTCGTGCATGCCGTTGACGCCGCCGTCCGAGGCGCCCGTCGTGTTGGCCGCCCAGACCGCCGTCGAGGGCGCGCCGAAGCGGACTTCCTTGCCTTCCATGTTGACCGACGCGTCCGCGTGGGCGGCCGCCAGGGCCGGCGCCCTCTGCGTCTCGGTCGCGTAGATCGCCGCCGAGGCGCCCAGCACGAAGATCGCCATCACCGCCACCAGGGCGCGGGCTTCCTTCGCCGCCAGCACGATCCGGCCGAAGGCCACGACGCAGGCGTAGGACAGCACGTTCATAGAGATGATCTCGATCAGGTTGGTGATCGCGTTCGGGTTCTCGAAGGGGTGAGCGGAGTTGGCGTTGAAGATGCCGCCGCCGTTGGTGCCGAACTGCTTGATGGCTTCCTGGCTGGCGGTGGGGAACAGCGCGATGGTCTGCTTGGCGCCCTCCAGCGTATGGGCCGTGACGTTGGCGATCAGGGTCTGGGGTTCGCCCAGCGCCACATAGGCCAGCGCGATGACGATCGAGAATGGCAACAGGATGTAGAGGCTGATCCGGGTCAGATCGACCCAGAAGTCGCCGAGGTTTTCACTGCGGTTGGCCGCGAACGCCCGCGCCACGGCGGCCGCGAGCGCGATGCCCGCCGCGGCCGACAGGAAGTTGTGCGACGTCAGGCCCGCCATCTGGCTGAAGGTCGAGAGCGTCGTCTCCGGCACGTAAGCCTGCCAGTTGGTGTTGGTGATGAAGCTGACCGAGGTGTTGAACGCCAGGTCCGGCGACAGGCCGGCGAACCCCTGCGGGTTCAGCGGCAGCAGGTTCTGGAACCTGAGCGTCAGATAGAGGATCACGAAGCTGGCGATCGAGAACGCCAGGAAGCTCATGGCGTAGGCGAGCCAGCCCTGCCCCCCCTTCGCGGCAAAGGCGTCGGGCTTCACGCCGCACCCGGCGTAGATCAGGCGCTCGACCGGCTTCAGGACGGGATCGAGCCACGTCCGCTCCCCCTTCCAGACGCGGGCCATATAGAGGCCCAGCGGCCAGGCGAGGCCAACCGTGACGGCGATGGTCAGGACGATTTCCGCCCAGCCCTGCGGGTTCATCAGAATTTCTCCGGACGAAGCAGGGCGACGATCATGTAGCCGCCGATGATGAGGGCGCCGAGGCCCCAGATCAGGTCCGCCAGCATCAGATGCGCCTCAGCAGCGCGGCGTAGACGCCGAACAGCGCCAGCACGGCGACGCCGGCGGCGAGATAGATCAGATCGAGCATGGTCAGCCTCTAGGTCACCGCGAAGGAAAGCGGCCAGGCTGCAAGCTCGCGCTAAAGCGTCTCAGCGTTCGAGACGCCGTTCAGCGGCGGAGCATAAAGGGTTCGTAAGGGTGGGCGGCGGCAGTCGTTGAGTTCCGGCTACGCGACGACGACGGCCCTGCGGCGGCGCAGGACCGCGCCGGCAAGACCGAAACCGCCGATCATCAGCGCCCACGAGGCTGGCTCGGGAACGCCTGCGGCGGCGCCGTCGAACCGGACTTCGTCGGTGAAGGCCCACGGGCCGTTGGACACTTCCTGGACCCGGACAAACTGTGCGTTGATGCCCAGGGCGCCGACATCCAGCCAGACGTGGGGGCTATGGTCGGTGAAGGTCGCACGGTTGTTCGCGGTGCTCGGCGGCACGATCAGCGCGCCGGCCTGAATCCAGAAGAGCCCGTCGCTTGAGGAGAAGATCTTCAGCGACGGCAGCACCACATCGACCAGGCTATCCTGGGTGGTCCCGACGGAGACCAAGTCGATCTGTCTGGGCGCGCCGAAGTTGAAGTCGATGTTCACGATCCCGCCGGCTTCGACGCGCCAGCCCACCCAGGGCGCGGCGTCGTTGATGCCCCAGCCGGCAAAGCCCGTGACGCCATCGGTGAGCTTCGCGAACCCCGGATCGAGGTAGCAGAACTGTCCACAGTTG
The DNA here is from genome assembly GCA_025359785.1 of Alphaproteobacteria bacterium. Lineage (GTDB taxonomy): Bacteria > Pseudomonadota > Alphaproteobacteria > Caulobacterales > Caulobacteraceae > Phenylobacterium. The sequence goes on from JANYET010000015.1 coordinate 28,080, forward strand.
GCGCCCGGCGCGAAGGTGTAGCTGACCGGGATCACCGGCGCCGCCGAGGCGGCCGTCGCCCCGATGGCCAGGAGGGCCGCGGCCATGAGCGGAAGGGAGAGGCGCGCGGCGCCTTGCAAGCGTTTCGACACTAGGAAATTCCTTTGAGCGGCCTGTCCGCGCCCTGCGGCGCGGCGGATGTCAGAGTTGGGCGGCGACCAGCGGTTTGCGGCGGCGCAGGGCCGCGCCGACACCGCCGAAACCCGCGATCATCAGCGCCCAGGACGCGGGCTCGGGGACGGCCGCGCCGGCGGTGACGAAGGTCAGGTTGTCGAAAGCGATGAAATCCTGGCCGACCGCCGCGGCGGTGACCCGAACCTTGGCGACGGGAGCGCCGGTTACCCGAAACCCGAAGAAGCCGTTGGGGCCCTCATCCAGGGTCGCAAGACCGACGTCGCTAAAACTGTAGAGGCCCAGGCTGGCGTTTGAGCCGTCGAACAGCTCGAACTTATGGGCGCCCAAGCCCGCGCCCTGAATCGCCATTCCGAAGGCGGACACCGAGGTCGCGAAATCGATGTCGAAGGATCGCAGCGTGCTGGCGGAATAGTCGGGCGCCAGGCCGGTATCGGAGATCAGACCGTTGAAGGTGCTGCCGAAGGCGTTGCTGCTGAGGTTTCCGATGCCGGAAAAGAAGCCGGCAGGGGTCACGAACGTGTGGGCCCGCGGATCGAGGCTGTGAAGGGCCACGCCGTAGTTCGTCTGCACCTCGGCGATGGTGTCGCTGTCCGGCGTGTCAAACGTGACCACCTTCAGCGTCCCGCCAAACAAGGCCGAGTCGTTGACGATGGTGACGCCCGCCTGAACGGGCGACGCCGCTAAGGCCGTCGCAGCGGCGGCGAAGGCGAAAATAGCCAGGGGCCTGAACATGCGTAACTTTCCTCGGTGACTTGCACGCGCCACCCAGCACGACCGATCCTTGGGGGCCCGGCATCGGCCACTAGCCTCGCGGACGCAGCGCGGTCAGCCCCATTTGGGGTAGGTTCGGGAATTCCATTTGGGGTAGACCGGTTGGGACGTTTCCAACTTGCCGGGATAGTGGCTCCATGAGTCTCGCGGCCGAGTTCCTGAAACGCTTTCGAACCGCCGAGCGCGCCGGGGACCCGATGCTGGCCCTGCTGGAAGATCCGGTCGGCTTCGGCTCGGCGATGGAGCTCAAGACCGAGGAACTCGACCAGGCCCTGGCCGAGGCGGTCGATGGAGACTTCGGCGGCCCGGCGATCCTGAACCGCGAAGGCTTCGCGTCCGCGGCCTGCGACCGGAACGGCGCGGTGATCTACGCCGGGCCGCGATTCCAGGACTGGTTTCGCGAGGCGGACCTGTTCAGCGCGACCCTGGCGGGCCTGGCCATCGATCGGCCCAACGTGTCGCTGCTCACCCACGACCGAACCGGCCGGCCGGTCGCCGTGGCCGCGGGCCTGGCGTCCGTCGCCCTCAACTGGCCCCTGGACGCCGGCGTCCGCGCGGCCCTTGAAACGGTCCCGGAGGGCTACGCCGTCGTGGCGTTCCAGCCGAGCGGCTACTCGTGGGAACGGGTGCGGGACGCCTATGGGCTGACTATCGCCGAGGGCCTCCTGGTGGCCGCCCTGGCGCGGCATGGCGACCTGCAACGCGCCGCCGCCGAACGCGGCATCGCCTACGAGACCGCCCGAAAATTCGTCGCCTCGGCCATGCGCAAGACCGGCGCCCGACGGCAGACGGAACTGATCCGGCAGGCCCTTAACGTCGCGGCCGGCGAAATCGCCGAGCCCGCGCAATTCACCCCGGTGTTGCGGGACCTCTTCGCCCTGTCGCAGGACCAGGCGAACCTCGCTGTCCTGCTGTCCCAGGGCATGACCCGGGAGGGCGCCGGCGCCCAGCTGGGCCTGTCCTCCAACCAGGCAAAGGCCGCCCTGAAATCGATCTTCGAGAATTGCGGCGTGGCCAGCGCCGTCGATCTTGCGCGTATCGTATCGGAGGTCAGCGCGCTGGAAGGACTGGCCACCGCCTGCCACGTTTCGCTGAAGTCGTCGGGCGAGGCGATGGAGCCCCTGCGCCTGGCGCCGCGCCGGCGGGGCCAGGGCGCCATCGCGGTGGCCGACTATGGCCCGGCAAGCCACAGGCCCGTGCTGATCTTCCATGGCGGCAGCAGCGGGCGGACGCAGGTCAGGGGCTTCATCGGCGCCCTGCAGGCGGCGGGCTGGCGTCCGATCAGCATTGAGCGCGCGGGTTTCGGCCTGTCGTCCTTCGTCGAGGGCGATCCGTTGGCGACGGCGGTCCAGGATATCTCAGACGTGCTCGACGCCCTGGGCATCAAGAGCGCGCCGGCCATCGCCCTCAGCACCTTCGCCGCCGTGGTGGCCTGTGCAGCGCAGAACTCCGGCCGCGTGACGGGTGGCGTCATCATCAATCCTGATCCGCCAAGGGTCACCGATCCGACCGTCGGCCACGTGCTGCTCAACTACATGAAGATGCTGATCGGCAATCATCCGGACCTGGGAGCCAGGTTCATTCGGCTGATCTATCGACGCGCGACCTCAGCCTCGATTGAACGCTCCTTTCGAAGCGCCGCGAAAGGTTCGCCTTCCGACGAGGCCTTGTTTGACGATCCCGCCTGCCTCGCCGACTTCGAGCGTGGCGCCCGGCAGGCCGCCGTGGGCGAGCGTGGGGTGATCAACGAGATGCGGGCGCTCATGCGGGGCCCTCAACCCGCCCCGGTGGCGGACTCGAGTGTCTGGACGATCCTGTTTGGCGCGCAAGACCGCACCCTCGATGTCGCCGACGGCCGCGCGCACTGGGCTGGGAAACTTCCGGCGGCGCGCATTGAAACCCTCGCCGAGGGCGGCCACTGGCTCCATGCCAGCCATTCCGCCGCCGTGGCCGCGGCGCTGGCGCGACAGGTCAGGACCTCGTCGATCTAGCCTCAGCCAGGGGGGCCAGCGCGCCCTCCCGCCCTCAGTCGTCGCAGCTCAGGCGGTAGCCGATGCCCGGCTCGGTCATCAGCAGTTCGGGGCTCGAGGGGTTGGCCTCCAGCTTCTGGCGCAGCTGGGCCATCAGCACACGGACGAACTGGGCGTCGGCGTTGGTGTCGGCGCCCCACACCGCCAGGATGATCTGTTTGTGGGTGACCACCCGGCCGGCGTGGCCCGCCAGGATGCGCAGCAGCTGATACTCCCGTGGCGTCAGCCGCACCTCCTCGCCCTGGATCATCACCCGGCGCGCCGGAAAGTTCACCTCCAGCTCGCCGAATTGGAACTTGGGCTGGGCCGAGAACCGCCGCTCGCGCCCGCGCAGCACCGCGCGGATCCGCGCCAGCAGCTCACCGACCCCCACCGGCTTGTTGACGAAATCGTCTGCGCCGAGGTCCAGCGCGGCGATCTTTTCGCTTTCAAGATCGCGGGCCGACAGCACGATGATCGGCGCGTCCGACCATTCGCGGATGCGCTGGATCACGTCCTTGCCGTCCATGTCCGGCAGGCCGAGGTCGAGGATCACCACCTCCGAGGGCTCGCTGGCCAGCTGCGCCAGCGCCGCCTCGCCGGTGTCGGCCGTCGCGACCGTGAACCCCGCCGCGTCCAGCGCCGGCGTCAGCGCACGGACGATCTGCGGCTCGTCGTCGACAATCAGCAAGCGCCCCAGGTCCGCCCCCATCCCGTAGTCCTTCATCCGCGCACCGCCGGCGGCGCCGCTGGAAGCACCAGCGACAACACCATCCCACTGGGCGCGTCGGCGCGAAGTTTCGCGTCCGCCTGGCCCCCCATGCCCTGCATGACGCCACGGACGATAGAGAGCCCCAATCCGGTGCCGGGCATTCGCTTGGCGGCCGCGCCGCGGTAGAACTTGTCGAACAGCCTGGGCAGCTCGCTTTCCGGCACGCCCGGCCCCTCGTCGGCCACCTCCACCACGATAAAATCGTCCTTCGGGAAGCTCGACAGCGCGATGACGCCGCCGTCCGGCGAATAGCGGATGGCGTTTTCCAGCACATTGGCCAGCGCCACCTCGAACAGCACCGGATCGCCCAGCGCCACGCCGGCCGCCGCGCCCAGGTGGCAGACGATGGTCCGGCGCCCCCGCAGCCGCTCGAAGCGCTTGCGCGTGCGCTCGACCACCTCGGCCAGGTCGAAGGCCGCGCTATCGGCGTCCAGCGCCCCGCTCTCCAGCCGGCTCATCTGCAGGAGGTTGGTCACGAAGGCGTTCAACCGCTCGGCCTCTTCCTGGATGGTGGCGGTCAGGTCGTGGCGGGTCTGGGCGTCGAAGCGGTCGCCGAACTCCAGCAGCGAGGTGGCCGAGGCCAGCACGGCGGCCAGCGGCGTGCGCAGGTCGTGGCTGATCGACGACAGCAGCGCGTTGCGCAGGTCCTCGGTGCGCGCCCGGGCCTCGGCGCTGGCCTTGTCCACCGCCAGCTGCGCGCGGGCGATCGCCGCGGCGCCGGCGTCGGCCAGGATCTGCAGCAGGTCCTGCTCGTCCTCGCTCAGCGGCGGCTCGGCGCGCCAGCCCGCCAGCGCCCCGCCGGCCAGCGCCCGCAGCCGCCAGCCCTGCGCCTCGATGGTGGTCGGTCCGGCCTGCGCCGCCGCCGCCAGGGTGCGCGCCGCGCTCAGCACCGTCGCCGCCGGGGCCTCTCCGCCCGCCGCGCACAGCATCTCGCCCGCCAGCACGAACGCCTGCCCGCGCGCGCCCGCCGCCAGGTGGTCGGCCAGCCGTGCGTGGATGAAGCTCGGATCGTCCAAGGCCGAGAACTCCCGCGTGCCCTCGAACAGCACCGCCGTCGCCAGCGCGCGCGCCTGCGCCCGCTTGGCCTGGTCGCGGACCCGCCCGGTCAGGTTGCCCATCAGGAACGCCACGGTGGGGTAGGTCGCCAGCACCAGGATGTCCTCGGCGTTATACGAGCCCTGGCTGAAGTACGGCAGGGCCACATAGGCGTTGTAGATGACGAACGAGATCAGCGCCGCCAGATAACCTGGCCCCGATCCCGCCAGATAGGACGTCACCAGCACGCCCAGATAGAACGCCCCGCCGATCCGGTTTGACCCGGTCAGAAGATAGAGCCCCTGAGCCCCCGCCGTGGAGGCGGCGACCATCAGTATCGCCAGTCCATAGCGGCCCGGCGCGCTCAGCCGGTCGGCCCAGAATGGCGGTTTTAGCGTGCGGCGGGGCACGGGCGGCTCACAAAACTTGGCCGGAGACGTCGGCCTTCGCCATTCGGCGGCTTTCCACCCTCATGGCAAGGGGTCAGATTTCCGCTTCCCAGGCCAGGAACTCCGGCCGCGCCAGCAGCCGCGCGCCATAGGCCGCCGCGCCGCCCGCATCGCCGAAGTCGGCCAGCCGCACCCCATAGGTCCGAAACCGCGTCGCCACCGGCGTGAACATCGCGTCGGCGATCCCCCAGCCGGCGCCGCCCAGCCACGGCCCGCCGAAGCGGTCCAGGAGCCCGTTCCACAGCGCCACGATGCGGCGGATGTCCTTATGCGTCGCCTCGGACAGCGTCACCGCCCGAGGCGTGGCGGCCAAGTCCATCGGGCACTCGCCGCGCAGGCTCGAAAACCCCGAATGCATCTCCGCCGCGGCGGCGCGCGCATAGGCCCGCGCCACCGGGTCCGCCGGCCACAGCCCCGCCTCGGGAAACCGCTCCGCCAGATACTCACAGATCGCCAGCGAATCCCCGATCGTCATCGCCCCCTCCTTCAGCGCCGGAACCAGACCCGACGGCGAATGGGCCACAATCGCCGCGGCGCTGAGGTTGTTCTCCTGGCGCAGCGGGATCAGCGTCTCGTCGAACGCGGCGCCAACCGCCTTCAACACCAGCCAAGGCCGCATCGACCACGTCGACCACGCCTTGGTGCCGATAATCAGTTCCATGGGGGTCAGGCTCCGGGGTTACGACCGCCCGCAGGTAAGTCGCCATGGCAGCCAAGTCCACCGCCGGCTAAGCCGCCCGAACCTCCAACGCCACCCCGCTGTCGCGCTGCAGCGCCGAGATCACCGCAAACAGGTTCCGCGCGCTCGGATTGCCGCCCGGCCCAAACATCCGCATCAGGCTCTTGGCCGGCGTCCCGTTCGCCGTCCCTGGCCCCCCGAAGCGGCGGAAACGCGTAATCCTCGCGTGATGCCCGCGCTGCCCACAAGGCGCGTTGACGCCTTGGCGAAGCGCAATGCTCAACGTGGTTTGCCAGCAGCCTGCCTTATCGCGGGCGAACAAGTTCAGGGCCCGAGACCGTCGGTTGGCACTGGAGCGCTCTGCCCCCTATCCACCCGCGGCTCCCCCCGCTAACCTCCCCCCAACAACACCAAAAACCGCCGCCCGGTCCACGGGGGCGCATAACGCTTCGGGGGAAGCCGCCAGATGACCGACACCACCGCGCCAGCGCCTGGATCGAGCGCCGCCGCCGCGCCGGCCGCGAAGCCCGTCTATTCCGCCAACTACAAGCGGCTGGTGCTGTTCCTGCTGGTGGTGGCCTACACGCTGAACTTCATCGACCGGACGATCATCGCGACGCTGGGCCAGCCGATCAAGGACGCGCTGAAGATCACCGACGCGCAGCTGGGCCTCTTGGGCGGGCTCTATTTCGCCCTGCTCTACACCTTCCTGGGCATCCCGATCGCGCGGCTCGCCGAGCGGTTTTCCCGCGTCAACATCATCACCGCCGCCATCCTCATCTGGTCCGGCTTTACGGCGCTCTGCGGGTTCGCGGCCAATTTCGCCATGCTGGGCGCCTTCCGCTTCGGGGTGGGGATCGGCGAGGCGGGCCTGTCGCCGCCGGCCCATTCGCTGATCAGCGACTACTATGAGCCGAAGCAGCGGGCCTCGGCCCTGTCGATCTACAGCTTCGGCATTCCGCTGGGCACCATGATCGGAGCCATCGCGGCCAGCCAGATCGCCGCGGCCTTCGGCTGGCGGGCGGCCTTCATGGTGGTGGGCCTGCCGGGCGTGGCCGTGGCGCTGGCGCTGAAACTGCTGGTGAAGGAGCCGCCGCGCGGACACTCAGAGGCAGAAGGCTTCGTGACCGTGACCAAGCCCAAGGCCACCCTGGCCGGCGAGTTCGCCGAAATGTGGGCGGTGGTGAAACTGCTGTTCGGCAAGTGGCCCATCTTCAACATGGTGATGGGGATCACTCTGGTCAGCTTCGCCGGCTACGGCGGCGGCCAGTTCGTGCAGCCCTATTTCCTGCGCAACTTCCACCAGCTCGACCTCAAGTCGGTGGGCCTGATCGTCGGCCTCGCGGCGGGCTTTTCGCAGGGCATCGGCACCCTGATCGGCGGGCCGATCACCGACCGGATGTCGCGGCTGAGCCCGCGCTGGTACGCGCTGGTGCCGGCCATCGGCGTGGCCTGCGCCTATCCGTTCGTCGTGGGGATCTACACGGCCGGTTCGTGGCAGGCGGCGGCGACCTTCATGCTGGTCCCCGGCATCCTGTCCTACGTCTATCTCGCCCCGACGTTCGGGGTGATCCAGAACATGGCCCCGACGCACCAGCGCGCGACCGCGGCGGCGATCATGCTGTTCTTCCTGAACCTGATCGCGCTGGGCGGCGGGCCGCCCTTCGCCGGCTGGGTGATCGACCACTTCTCGGCCTTCCACTACGCCCATCCCGGCGCGAACAGCCTGTGGGACGCGATTTCGGGCTTCGGCGGCACGCATCCGGCGGATTTCCAGCACGCCTGCCCGGGCGGCAAGGCGGCCAAGGAGGCCACGGACGCCGCCAAGGCGGCCTGCGGCGGCGCCCTGGTGCTGGGCACGCGCCAAGGGGTGATCCTGGCCTACGCCTTCAGCCTGTGGGGCGCGTTCCACTACCTGCTGGGCTCCTTCGGCCTGAAGGAAGCGCTGGCCAAGGCCCGCGCCGACCGCGGGGAGGCGGACTGACCTCGCCGGTCGCGTCCGGAAGGGGCAAGTCGGCGCCCCGGCCGGATCGCTGGTACTTCCGCCACAGCCACCCCAGATTGTGTAACACGATCGACACCTGGGCGTTGACAGTCGTAACAAACGCAACCGTATCTTCCGCCATCTGACGAAACCACGGCGGGCAAAGGGGCCTCGCCGGGATCGTCCGGGGAGGTCTCCAGATGCATCGACTTACGAGGGGCGCGACCCTTCTGGCCGCCAGCGCGCTCGCCGCCGGCGGCGCCTTCGGTATCGCCAACGCGCAGACCAAGTCCGGCCCGGCCGCGGCGGTCTCGGTCAGCGAGATCGTCGTCACCGGCTCGCGCATCCGCACCAGTCCGCTCGACCAGGACCAGCCGGTCATTTCGATCGACCAGGCCGCGGTCGCCAAGACCGGTCTCACCTCGACGGTGGAAGTGCTGCAGCGCATCCCCTCGGCGGGCGGCGGATTAAACAGCAAATTCAATAACTCGGGCAATCTCGGCAACCCGCCGGACGGCGGCGGCGTCGGGGCCGGCTCCGCGGAAATCGACCTGCGCTACCTGTCCTCGCGCCGGGTGCTGGTGCTGGTCGATGGCATGCGCTGGGTGTCCGGCGCCTCGGCCTCGGGCGTGCCCGGCGCGGTCGACCTCAACACCATTCCCACGGCGATGATCAGCCGCATGGAGGTGCTGCAGGAAGGCGCCTCGCCGATCTATGGCTCAGACGCCATCGCCGGCGTGGTCAATATCATCACCAAGCGCAGCCAGGACGGGTTCCAGGCCAGCGCCCAGGCCGGCAAGTTCGGCAACGGCGACGGGTTCAGCCAGGACTACAACTTCTCGTGGGGCCTCAGCCAGGATCACACCCACGTGGTGTTCGGCGGCGGCTACTTCAAACAGGACCCGGTGTTCTCCGGCAGCCGGGCGATTTCCCGGTTCCCCAACCCCTATCAGACCTCCTGCCTGGGCGGCGGCTGCTCCTCGGGCACGCCGCTCGGCCGCCTGATCGTGCACGACCCCAACACCAACCAGGACCTGAACATCACCCTGAAGCAGGCCCTGCAACCCGGCCAGCGCCCGATCTATGTGCCGGGCGACCCGACCGGCGCGGCCGGCAGCTACAAGGCCTTCACCACCGCCGACCGTTTCGACTTCCAGCCCTACAACTACATCGAGACGCCGCTGGAACGCACCAGCGCCTTCCTGTCGGTCACCCAGGATCTGACCGACAGCATTCGCTTCCACGGCCGGGCCAGCTACGTCGAGCGCAAGTCCGCCAACCAGGCCGCGCCCCTGCCGCTGTTCGTCGGGCCTGACGCCGGCAACGGCAATCTGCTCGACACCGTCGCCGTCGACCGGACCAACCCCTACAACCCCTTCGGCTTCACGCTCACCGACGGGACCTATTCCTTCATCGGCCGCCGCCTGATCGAGGCGGGCCCCCGTCACTATGAGCAGACGGTCGATACGGTCAACCTGACCGCCACGCTGGAGGGCGATCTGCCGGTCGGCGCGCGCACCTGGCACTGGGACGCCAACGCGGTGTGGTCGCGCAATCACGCCGACCAGACCTTCACCGGCAACGTCAACGCGCAACGGGTGCAACAGGCGCTCGGTCCGCTCGCCGGCTGCACCGGCGCCTGCGTGCCGCTCAACCTGTTCGGCGGCGCCGGCACCATCACGCCGGCGATGTTGTCCTACATTGGCTTCACCCAGGTCGATTCCTCGCAACAGGACCTGCGCGACTATTCGGCCAACCTGACCGGCGACCTGATCGACCTGCCGGCCGGACCCCTGGCGTTCGCGGTCGGCGTCGAGCATCGGCAAACCAGCGGCTACTTCCAGCCCGACCCCATCGTCGCGGCTGGCCTGTCCTCCGACATTCCGGCCCAGCCGGCGCGCGGCTCGATCACCGTCAAGGAGGGCTATGGCGAGCTGAAAATCCCGATCCTCAAGGACCAGCCGTTCTTCTATCGCCTTGAGGCCTCGGTCGCCGGGCGCTGGTTCGACTATTCCACCTCGGGCTCGGACTCGACCTACAAGGCCGGCGTCAACTGGCGGCCGGTGCACGACGTCCTGGTCCGCGGCTCCTGGGGCCAGGGCTTCCGGGCGCCTTCGATCGGCGAGCTGTTCGGGTCCGCCTCGCGCTTCGATCAGGTGATCACCGACCCCTGTTCCGGATTCCTCACCAACGGCTCCAGCGCCGCGGTCCGCGCCAACTGCATCGCCCGCGGCGTGCCGGCCAACGGCAGCTACACCCAGCTCAACTCTCAGATCCCGGTGACCACCAGCGGCAACCGCGGCCTGAAGCCCGAAACCAGCGACGGACGGAACTATTCCATCGTCTGGCAGCCGGAGGCGCTGCGCGAAGCGTCCTGGGCCAGCGGCGGGTCGATCGAGGTCGCCTACTCCGAGATCAACCTCGACGGCGCGATCCAGGCGCTGGACGGCCAGACCGTGCTGAACCGCTGCGCCAACACCAATGATGTGCTGTCCTGCGCCACCATCACCCGCACGGCCTCCGGCGCCATCGCGGCGATCGCCAACCCGCTGATCAACATCGGCGGGATCAAGACCCGGGCGGTGGATCTGAACATCCTCTGGTCGTCGCCGGAATGGTCGCTGGGCCGCTTCACCCTCAGCTCCAACACCACCTTCCTGCTGGAGTTCGCCGAGCGTCAGCCCACCGACACCGGCTTCGCCAGCGTCGAGCGCAAGGGGACCGAGCGCGGCAGTCCGGACCAGGCCTATCCGAAGACCAAGTCCAACCTCAGCCTCGACTGGCAGCAGGGCCAGTGGGGCGCCACCGGCACGGCCCGCTACATCTCGGCGGTCGAGGAGACCCAGCAACCGAACCGGCTGGACGCGCGCACCTACTTCGACGCCCAGCTCCGCTGGACCCCGCCCATGTGGGACAGCCAGTTCCGCATCGCCGCGGGCGTCAACAACCTGTTCGACAAGGACCCGCCGGGCTGCTTCAGCTGCAGCCTGAACAACTTCGACCCGAACGCCTATGACGTCCCGGGCCGCTTCTTCTACCTGCGCCTGAGCTACCGGCAGTAGGCTGCCAGCTGGCTCCAGGAGCGTCGCCCGCCGCTTGACTCCGGCGGCCGGCGGCGCTCCAAGCCGCACATGATCCCCCGTTACGCCCGCAAGGAAGCCGCCGCGATCTGGAGCCCCCAGACGCGCTTCCAGATTATGTTCGAAATCGAAGCCCACGCCGCCGACGCCATGGCTGAGCTGGGCGTCATCCCGAAGGAGGCCGCCCGCGTCATTTGGGAAAAAGGCCGCGACGCCATCTGGGACGCCGACCGCATCGACGAGATCGAGCGCGAGGTGAAGCACGACGTCATCGCCTTCCTGACCCACGTCACCGAGATCGTCGGGCCCGAGGCCCGCTTCCTGCACCAGGGCATGACCAGTTCTGACGTCAACGACACGGCGCTGGCGGTGCAGCTTTCCCGCGCCACCGACCTGTTGATCGAGGACGTCGATCTGGTGCTGGCCGCGCTCAAGCGCCGGGCCTACGAGCACCGCATGACCCCGATGGTGGGGCGAAGCCACGCCATCCACGCCGAGCCGATCACCTTCGGCCTCAAGCTCGCCGGCCACTACGCCGAGTTCGTCCGCGCCAAGGAACGCCTGGCGATGGCGAAGTTCGAGATCGCCACCTGCGCGATCTCCGGCGCGGTCGGCACCTTCGCCAACGTCGACCCGCGGGTGGAGGAATACGTCGCCGAAAAGCTGGGCCTGGCTGTCGAGCCGGTCTCGACCCAGGTGATCCCCCGCGACCGCCACGCGGCCTATTTCGCGGCCCTGGGCGTCGTCGCCTCCTCCATCGAGCGCCTGGCGACCGAGGTCCGCCACCTGCAGCGCACCGAGGTGCTGGAAGCCGAAGAGCCGTTCGAGATCGGCCAGAAGGGCTCCTCGGCCATGCCGCACAAGCGCAACCCGATTCTCACCGAGAACCTGACGGGCCTCGCCCGCCTCGTCCGCTCGGCGGTCGTGCCGGCCCTGGAAAACGTCACGCTGTGGCACGAGCGCGACATCAGCCACTCCTCCGTCGAGCGCGGCATAGCGCCGGACGCCACCGTGCACCTAGATTTCGCGCTGCGCCGCCTGGCCTCGGTGATGGAGCGCCTGGTGATCTATCCGCAGAACATGGCCAAGAACCTCGACCGCCTGGGCGGCCTGGTCCATTCGCAGCGCGTGCTGCTGGCGCTGACCCAGAAGGGCATGTCGCGGGAGGCGTCCTATGCTGCCGTCCAGCGCAACGCCATGCGCGTCTGGCGCGGCGAGGGGAATTTCCTCGACTTCCTGAAGGCCGACCCGGAGGTCACGCTGTCCGACGCCGAGCTCTCAGAGCTCTTCGACCTCGCCTACCATTTCAAGCACGTCGACCACGTCTTCGCCCGGGTATTCGGCGACGAGGCGAACAATGGGTCCTACCCCAGGCCGAAGGCCGATTGAGGGGGAGGTGGATTGTGGCGCAGCCACAAGACGGAGGGGGTTTCAGCCCACTCCGCTTGCTCCACCGATAGCGATCTCGAATTCGTGAGGGCGGTGGGTTTCAACCCCCTCCGTATCGTCGCGTATCCGCGCCGATCCACCTCCCCCTCAATCGGCCTGCGGCCTGGGGGAGAATCTAGACCCTATTTCCCTTCGCGCAGCGCTTCTCGCGCCTGGGCCAGCAGTTCGGCCATCTTCATGCGCACGTCGCCTTCGGAGATCTGCACGCCGGACCCCTTGAGGTCCTCATAGACCTTGCGCAGGACGTCGTCCTCGCCGGGCTGCTCGAGATCGGACTTCACGATCACCTGGGCGTATTCGGCGACCCGTTCGGCCGCCAGGCCCATCAGGCCGGCCGCCCACTCGCCCAGCGCGCGGTTGCGGCGGGCCGCGGCCTTGAATTCCTGCTCTTGATCGAGCGCGAAACGCTTCTCGAAGCCACGTTCACGGTCGTCAAAGGTGGTCATGGGGTCCCCAAGAAGCATCACGGCGAAACCGCGCGACGGGCGACCACATATCCCGCCCGTCGCGTGCTCGCAATCGAAAGGCGGGGCTGCGGCGAGGTTTGCGCCTGAGCTCCCTATCCGCTAATTCTGCCGCGCCTCATAGGACGCGAGACGCCGAGTCGGATTTCCGCGCGAGGGATGGCGCCTCGCGCGTTTTCATTGTCCTGACCGGCACAACCCTCGCCCACGGAGAAGGCGCGACGATGACCCGCCGTAAGAAGATCTACGAGGGCAAGGCGAAGATCCTCTACGAGGGACCCGAGCCCGGCACTCTGATCCAGTACTTCAAGGATGACACCACCGCCTTCGACGCCACCAAAAAGGCGGTGCTGGAAGGCAAGGGCGTCATCAACAACCGGATCAGCGAGCACATCATGACTAAGCTCGCCTCGATCGGGGTGCAGAACCACTTCATCCGCCGACTGAACCTGCGCGAGCAGCTGATCCGCGAGGTCGAGATCGTCCCGCTGGAGGTGATCTGCCGCAACGTGGCCGCCGGCTCGCTGTCGACCCGCCTGGGCATCCCCGAGGGCCAGGCCCTGCCGCGCTCGATCATCGAGTTCTGCCTGAAGGACGACAAGCTGCACGACCCGCTGGTCTCCGAAGAGCACATCACCGCCTTCAACTGGGCCACCACCCAGGAGATCGACGACATCATGGCGCTGACGCTCCGGGTCAACGATTTCCTGACCGGCATGTTCGGCGCGGTCGGCATCACCCTCGTCGACTTCAAGGTCGAGTATGGCCGCATCTGGGAGAACGACTTCGCCCGGATCATCCTGGCCGATGAGATCAGCCCGGACAGCTGCCGTCTGTGGGACACCGCCACCAACGAAAAGCTCGACAAGGACCGCTTCCGCCGCGACCTCGGCAACGTCATCGAGAGCTATACCGAAGTCGCCCGCCGGCTCGGGATCATGAAGGAGATGCCGACCGTCATCCAAGGCGGTCTGCACTGATGAAAGCGACGGTCCATGTATTCCTGAAGCCCGGCGTCCTCGACGTGCAGGGCAAGGCGGTCGAACAAGCGCTGCACGGCCTGGGCTGGGGCGGCGTCTCGGCCGTCCGGGTCGGCCGCACGATCGAGTTCGATCTGGCCGCCACCGACCCCGTCGCCGCCGAGGCCGAGGTCAAGGCCATGTGCGATAAGCTGCTCGCCAACACGGTGATCGAAAGCTACCGCGTGGAGGTGGCGTGAAGGGCCTAGGCGCTCTTCTCCTCCTCATCGCACTCCCGCTCTGCGCCCGCGCGCCGAAGGCCGAGGCGCCGCCGCCCGCGCCGTTGGCGCTGGACTGCGCGCAGGCCTTCGAGGCCCAGGCTGCGAAAATCACCGCCCAGCCAAACCTCGTCCCGGCGCCCAAGGAGCCCGGCGAGCCCTACCGGTTCTATTCGGTCCAGGGCGGCTCGGCGTCTTATGTGATCACTGAGAAGGGCGCCCCCGGTCATCCGGCGATCATCATGCAGACCGCCACGGGCGGCCAGCTCAAGACCACAGGCTGCCCCTACGGCGACGCCAAGGGCTATGCCAAGGTCCTCGCCTATATCGACAGCCTCAAGACGGTGACCAAACGATGAGCGGCTTCCACCTCGCCGAAATCAACATCGGCCGCCTGCGCGCAGCCGTAGACGACCCGCTGATCGCCGACTTCGTGGCCAATCTCGACCGGATCAACGCGCTTGCCGACGGCGCGCCAGGCTTCATCTGGCGCCTAGTCGGCGAAGGCGACAACGCCACCGACATCCAGCCCGACGCCGGCGACCCGCTGATGGCGCTGAACATGTCGGTCTGGACGGACCCGCAGGCGCTCGGCGCCTTCGTCTATCGCTCGGACCACATCGCGATCATGCGCCGGCGCGCGGAGTGGTTCGAGAAGATCGAGCTCTACATGGCGCTCTGGTGGGTCCCCATCGGCCATCGGCCCAACGTCGAAGAGGGCTGGGGCAAGGTCCAGACCCTGCGCCGCCTCGGCCCCACGAGCGAAGCCTTCACGTTCCGCCACCCGTTCCCGGCGCCCGACGCCGAGCACGCGCCACCGCCTGTCCTGGATGAATGCGCATGAAAGCCGCCCAATGAAAGCCGCCGTCATTGTCTTCCCCGGCTCCAACTGCGACCGCGACTGCAAGGTGGCGATCGAACGGTCCACCGGCGCCCACGTCGACATGGTCTGGCACGGCGACACCACCCTGCCCGACGGCCTCGACCTGATCGTCCTGCCGGGCGGCTTCTCCTACGGCGACTATCTGCGCTGCGGGGCGATGGCCTCGCTGTCGCCGGTGATGACCGAGGTCAAGGCGGCCGCCGAGCGCGGCGTCGCCACCGTCGGCATCTGCAACGGCTTCCAGGTGCTCTGCGAGGCCCGGATGCTGCCGGGCGCCCTCCTACGCAACGAGCGCCTCAAATACGTCTGCAGGTCCGTCGAGCTGGAGGTCACCAACGCCCAGACCCGCTTCACCGCGGGCTACGCCGGCCGCCGCCAGGTCGCCATGACGGTCGGCAACGGCGAGGGCAATTTCTTCGCCGACGATGCCACCCTCGACCGGCTGGAGGGCGAGGGCCAGGTGGTCTTCCGCTACCTCGACAACCCCAACGGCTCGGCCCGCGGCATCGCCGGCGTCGTCAACAGCCGCGGCAACGTCCTGGGCCTGATGCCGCACCCCGACCGCGCCTTCGAAGCCGAACTCGGCTCGGCGGACGGCGCCATCCTCTTCCAGAGCGCGCTGGCCAGCGCCTGATCGCGCGTTCACGGCGCCGGAATTCCGCTCACCACAAGCGGGTTGCAAAACTGCATAACACCGGTCAAGGTTGTCCCGCCTCGGGGGAGCACGATGGCCAGGTCCGACCAAATTCCGCGCCGCGATTGTGCCGGAGACGGCGCATGAGCCTCACCCAACTGGCGTCGCTCGCCCAGGCCGGTTTCGAGGTCTGGCTGGCGGCCTTCGCGATCCTGGTGATCTGGAGCCTTGCGACCAACCCCGAACGCCTGAGCGGCTTGCTGACCACCCGACCCGACGGCGCCATCGAGCCCGAGCGACTGCAGAGTCTGATCATCATGCTGGCGGCCGCCGTGGCCTACCTGACCCTGGGCGCCAAGGCGCTGGGCCAGTCGCCGATCCCGCATCGGCTTCCCGACATTTCAAAGACCTGGCTGACGGCCTTGACCGGCAGCCAGATCCTCTACCTGGGCGGCAAGATCGGCCGCACCCTCAGCTAACCGGAGCGAACCCATGGGACCGTGGTTGCAACTGCCCGTCATCATCGGCCTTCTCACCATGCTGGTGGTGCTGGGCCTCGCCGTCGTCGTGCTTTGGAAGGTGGCCACCGGGGCCATCGACCTCACCTACCTGATCTCCGAGCCGGACAAGAAGGCCAGCCTTTCGCGCTTTCAGTTCCTGATCTTCACCTTCGTGGTCGCCGGCCTCTTCCTGCTGCTGTCGATCGAGAGCGGCACCTTCGTGGACATCCCGCCCAATGTCCTGCTGCTGCTGGGCATCAGCGGCGGCAGCTACGCGGTCTCCAAGGGGATCGCCGCCAGTGTGGCCAAGTCCAATCCCGCGACACAGAGCAAGGGCGCACCGGAAAATTCCGACGTCGCCCCGGTCCCGCCGGCGGCCGGACAAAATCAATGAGACTCATGACCTTGCGGCGGCTTCCCCTGGCCCCCGTGGCCTTGGCCCTCCTGGCCCTGGCGAGCGCGTCGCTTGCTCAGCCGGCCCCGGCGCCCGCGCCAAAAATCTCAACGGCCGCCGCCGCGACGGCCGCCAGTCCAGTTCAGGATCCCGCCGCGCTCAGCGCCTGCCTGGCGCGCTTCTCCGAGATCGGCGTGCCCCGCCACCGCGGGGACGGCGCGACCACGGGCTTGACCCTCTGCCGCCGCGGCTACGCGCTGTTCTACAATCTCGACAAGCACAATCCCGACTGGGTGATCGAGCGCCTGACGCCAGTCGAGCTCAAGGGCAAGGCCGTCCGCACCGACAAATTCCTCGCCGACCCTCTCGTGTCCGGCAGCGCGGAGAGCGGCGATTTCGACACCACCGGGTTCGACCGCGGCCACCAGGCCCCGGCCGGCGACGACCGCTTCGACCAGCAGGTCATGAACGAGACCTTCTACATGTCGAACATGTCGCCGCAGGTGGGCATCGGGTTCAATCGCGGCCAGTGGAAATATCTTGAAGAGGCGGTCCGCGCCTGGGTGCTGTGCGGTGGCCGGCCCGACGTGATCGTCATGACCGGCCCGATCTACGGCGACGGCAAACAGACCATCTCGGCGCGCAAGATCGCCGTGCCCCAGGGCTACTACAAGATCCTCTATGACGTGAAGACCACCCGGGCGGTCGGGTTTAAGCTGCTGAACCAGAAGTACGCCAAGACCGACCTGCAGACCTTCATCGTCCCCATCGCCCAGATCGAGGACGAGACCGGTCTGGACTTCTTCGCCGCCCTCAACCGGCGCAAACAGACCCAGCTCGAGACGCCCAAGGGCCTGCTCTGGGGCCACGACCAGGCCTGCGCCAACGCTCAGGGGGAATAGCGTCCGGCGAGACGCTGGCAAAGGGCGCGCCATCGGCTAGGCTCGCGGCATGAAACGTCACGCCCAGCTCGCCGCCGCACTCGCCGCCGCCCCCGCCGCGCTCGCCCTGATCGCGCTGGTTCTCACCGCCGCGCCGGCCTCCGCCCAGCCGCCGCCGATGACGCCCGACATCCCGGCCCGGTTCGAGGCCCCGACGGCGCGCAACGACTGGGTCAAGCGCACGGCGATGATCCCCATGCGCGATGGGGTCCGGCTCTACACCGTCATCGTCATGATGAAAGGCATCAAGGACGCTCCGATCCTGCTGACCCGGACGCCCTACAACGCCAAGAAGCGCGCCGAGCGCATCGCCTCGCCGCATATCGCCGGCGAACTGGCCCAGCTGGACGAGCCCTTCGTCACCGACGGCTACATCCGGGTCTACCAGGACATCCGCGGCAAACATGGCTCCGAGGGCGAGTATGTGGTCACCCGGCCCCTGGTCGGACCGCTGAACACCAGCAAGGTCGATCACAGCACCGACACCTATGACACTATCGAGTGGCTGACCCGGAACGTGCCCGAGACCAACGGTCGGGTCGGCATGATCGGCTCGTCCTACGACGGCTTCACCACCCTGATGGGCCTGATCAATCCGCACCCGGCGCTGAAGGCCGCCGTGCCGCAGTCGGCCATGGTCGACGGCTGGATGGGAGACGACTTCTTCCACTACGGCGCCTTCCGCACCACCAACCTGGACTACTTCGCCCATCAGATGACGGCGCGGGGTGAAGGGTCTGATGTTCCCCGGGAATCGCTGGACGACTACACCAATTTCCTGCGCGCCGGCTCGACGGACGACTACGCCCGGGCCGCTGGCCTCGACCAGATTCCCTACTACCGCAAGATGACTGAGCATGCGGCCTACGACGACTTCTGGAGCCTGCAAGCCCTGGACAAGGAGATGGCCCGCCAGCCGTTGACGGTGCCGACCATGTGGGTGGGCGCCCTGTGGGACCAGGAGGACATGTGGGGCACGATCCACGCCTATCTGGCCACCGAGCCCAAGGACGTGGGCAACACCATGAACTATCTGGTGCTAGGCCCCTGGCGGCATTCCGGCGTCAACTATGAACAGCGTCAGCTGGGCGCGCTGAAACTGCCCGGCGACACCGCCACCGAGTTCCGCATCAAGGTGCTGAAGCCCTTCCTGGACGAGCATCTGAAGACCAACGGCCCGAAGGCCAACACCCCGCCGGTGTTCATCTTCCGCACCGGCGATATGCAATGGGACCGCCTGGCCAAGTGGCCGCTGGCCTGCGAGAGCGGCTGCGGAGCCCGCATGAAGCCGCTCTACCTGCAGCCCGGCCAGGGCCTGGGTTTCGCCGCGCCGCCGGCCTCGGGCGCCGAATACGACGAATATGTCTCCGACCCCGCCAAGCCCGTGCCCTATGTGCGCCGGCCGGTCCGCGCGGACGACGGCGACCAATGGCGTTACTGGCTGACCACCGACCAGCGGCACGTGGACGGCCGCACGGACGTGCTCACCTATTCGAGCGAGGTCCTCACCGCCCCGCTGCGCATCGCCGGAGCCCCCATCGTCAACCTGTTCGCCGCCACCAGCGGCACGGACTCGGACTGGGTGGTCAAGATCATCGACGTCTACCCCGACACCGTGCCCAGCCAGCTCGAGCTCGGCGGCTACGAACTGCCGATCGCCATGGACATCTTCCGCGGCCGCTACCGGGAGAGCTTCTCCGCGCCCCGGCCGATCCCGGCGGGCAAGGTGCAGAAGTACCGCTTCGTCCTGCCGACCGCGAACCACGTCTTCCTGCCGGGCCATCGGATCATGGTGCAGATTCAGTCGAGCTGGTTCCCGCTCTACGACCGCAATCCACAGACCTTCACGCCCAACATCTTCTTCGCCAAGCCGGCCGACTATGTGAAGGCGACCCAGCGGGTCTTCCACGCAGGCGCTCAGGCGACCAACATCGAACTACCGGTCGTCGAACTTTCCGGGGTCGAGGCGCATTGATCGGTCGCGGCGGATCGCTATGTTGCGCCCGCGCTGCATAGCGGTTTGGCAACAATACGAAATGCTGGCGCCGTGTTTCCGATAGACGGTGGTGGCGCATGGCATTGCGGCATCGTGAGCCGGCTGTGTCTCCATCGACCCCCAGCGGGTTGCCCTTTGAATTAGGTCCCGCGGGTGCGTACCCAGATCAAGCTGTTTCATTTTCCTGCGCTGGCTCTGCTCGTCCTGCTTTCGGCCTGCGCCGCCAAACCCACCAAGCCCCCGCCGCGCACGCCCGAGGTCGGCTTCGTGGTGATGAAGGCCGAGACCGTGCCTTTGCAGATCGAGCTGGCCGGACGGACCAGCGCCTATGAGACCTCCGAGGTTCGGCCTCAGGTCACCGGCGTGATCAGGGCCCGCAAGTTCGTCGAGGGCAGCCTCGTGCGGCAGGGCCAGACCCTTTACGAGATCGACCCCAGCCTCTACCGCGTCGCCGTCACCCAGGCCCAGGCCAACGTCCAGAGCGCCGAGGCGACCGCGGCCTCCACCGCCGCCAAGGCGGCCCGCTACAAGCCGTTGGCCGACATCGAGGCCGTCTCCAAGCAGGACTACGCCGACGCCCAGGCCGCCGCGCGACAATCGGCATCGAACGTCGCCCAGACCAAGGCCGCGCTCGAGACCGCGACGATCAATCTGCGCTTCACCACCGTGCCCGCGCCGATCACCGGCCGCATCGGCCGCTCGCTGGTCACCACGGGCGCCCTCGTCACGGTGGGCCAGGCCGCCTCGCTGACGTCGATCCAGCGGCTCGACCCGATCTTCGTCGACATCCAGCAGTCCAGCGCCGACCTCGTGTCGCTGCGCCGCACGCTGGCCGCCGGTGGCGCCACGGCCTCCTCGACCGCCGTGACGCTGACCTTGGAAGACGGCTCCGACTACGGCCTGCCCGGCAAAGTGGAGTTCGCCGAGCCGGTCGTCGATCCGAACACCGGCACGGTCACCCTGCGCGCCAGTTTCCCCAATCCGGCCGGCCTGCTCCTGCCGGGGATGTATGTCCGCGCGCGGCTGTCCCAGGCGACGGCCCAGAACGCCATCCTGGTGCCGCAACAGGGCGTCGCGCGCGACCCGAAGGGGTCGGCGACGGTCTTCCTGGTCGGTCCGAACGGCAAGGCGATGCTCAGGACGATCACGGCCGAGCGCACGGTCGGCGACAAGTGGCTGGTCACCGAAGGGCTGGCCCCCGGCGACAAGGTGATCACCGAAGGCCTCGACAAGGTGAAGCCGAACCAGCCGGTGCGTCCCGTGCCCGCCGGCTCCGCGCCGCGTCGTCCCGGCGGTCCGGGTGGCGGCCAGGGCGGCGGTCCCGATAGCGGCCACAACCGGCCGGGGCGCTAGGCCCGCATGATCTCGCGGATTTTCATCGATCGGCCGGTCTTCGCCTGGGTCATCGCGCTGGTCATCATGCTGGTGGGCCTGGGCGCAATCCGCAGCCTGCCGGTCGAGCAGTATCCCGATATCGCCCCGCCGCAGGTCAATATCCGCGCCGCCTATCCCGGCGCCTCGGCCGAGGTGATCGAAAACAGCGTCACCCAGGTCATTGAGCAGCAGCTCACCGGCATCGACGGGATGATCTATTTCTCGTCGAACTCCGCTTCGACCGGCCAGGTCAATATCACGGTGACCTTCAAGAAGGGCACGAACCCGGACATCGCCCAGGTTCAGGTGCAGAACAAGGTGCAGCAGGCGCTTCCGCGGCTTCCCCAGGAAGTGCAGGCCCAAGGGCTCGGCGTCACCAAGGCCAACCCGGACTTCCTGCTGATCACCACCATCTACGACACCACCGACCGCGCCGTGAGCTCGGACATCGCCGACTATGTGGTGACCAATCTCCAGGAAAAGGTCGGCCGCCTGCCGGGGGTCGGCGACATCAATGTCTTCGGCGCGCCCTACGCCATGCGGATCTGGCTCGATCCGTTCAAGCTGGCCGCGGTCCGGGCCGTGCCGGGCGACGTGATCACCGCGATCCGCGAGCAGAATACTCAGGTCGCCGCCGGACAGATCGGCGGTCTGCCGTCGGCCGAAACCCAGATGCTGAGCGCCACGGTCACCGCCCACTCCCGGCTGACCACCCCCGAGCAATTTCGCAAAATCATCATCAAGACCAAGACCGACGGCTCGCGCGTCCTGCTGCAGGATGTCGCGCGGATCGAGCTCGGCAGCGAGAACTACGGTGTTATCAGCCGGCTGAACGGCCACCCCGCCGCGGGCATCGGGGTCAACCTGGCGCCGGGCGCCGATGCGTTGCAGACGGCCGACCTGGTCCGTGGCGCGGTCGCCGAACAGGCTAAAAGCTTCCCGCCCGGCTACCAGTACATCTTCCCCAACGACTCCACGGCCTTCATCAAGCTCTCGATCCGCGAGGTCGTGCAGACCCTGGCCGAAGCCATCCTGCTGGTGGTCCTGGTGATGTTCGTCTTCCTGCAGAGCTGGCGCGCGACCCTGATCCCGGCGATCGCCGTGCCGGTGGTGCTGCTGGGCACCTTCGGCGTCCTGGCGGCGTTCCACTACAGCATCAATGTGCTCACGCTGTTCGCCTTCGTGCTCTCCATCGGCCTGCTGGTCGACGACGCCATCGTGGTGGTCGAGAACGTCGAGCGGATCCTGCATGAGGAGCCGGGCATCTCGCCCCGCGAGGCGACGATCAAGTCGATGGGCCAGGTGCAGGGCGCCCTGATCGCCATCGCCCTGGTGCTCTCGGCGGTCTTCCTGCCCATGGCGTTTTTCGGCGGCTCGGTGGGGGTGATCTACCGCCAGTTCTCGGTCACCATCGTGTCGTCCATGGTGCTGTCGATCATCGTCGCCCTGGTGCTGTCGCCGGCGCTCGCCGCCACCCTGCTGCGGCGTCCCGGCGAGGAGCACCACAGCGGCAATTTCCTCGACCGTGCGCTGACCCGGTTCGGCGCCCGCTTCAACGCCGTCTTCAACGAGAACGCCCTTCGCTATCAGCGCGCGGTGGCCTGGGTGATCAGCAAGATGCGCCTGGCCCTGCTGGTCTATGCGGCGCTGGTGGTGGTGCTGATCGTCGTCTTCCTGAAGCTGCCCACCAGCTTCCTGCCATCCGAGGACCAAGGCACCGCGCAGATCCAGTACACCCTGCCGCCCGGCGCCACCGTGCCGCGGACGCTGGCGGCGGTGAAGGCCATCGAGCACTACTTCCTGACCCAGGAAAAGGCCAACGTCGCGGCGGTCTATCCGGTGATCGGCCGTGGCAATTCCGGAACTGGCCAGAACGCCGGCTCTGGCTTCATCTCCTTCAAGCCCTGGTCCGAAAGGCGCGGCAAGGACAACGCGTCGGCGGCCATCACCCAGCGCGCCAGCCGCGCGATCGGCGGCCAGCTCCGCGACGTGCAGTTCTTCGCGCTCAACCCGCCGCCCGTACGCGGCCTGGGCCAGTCCAGCGGGTTCACCCTGGAGCTGCTCAACTCCGGCGGACTCAGCCGCCAGCAGTTCAAGGGGGCGATGAGGCAGGTTCTGAGCGAGGCGAAGAACGATCCCCTGCTGACCGGCGTCCGCCAGAATTCGCTCGATGACAATCCGACCCTCAGCGTGAATATCGACGAGGAGAAGGTCGGCGCGCTGGGCATTCCCCAGGCGCAGGTCGATCAGACCCTGACCGCCGCCTGGGGCGGGTCCTACGTCGGTGACTTCGTCGATCGCGGGCGGGTGAAGCGGGTCTATGTGCAGGGCGATGCGCCTTACCGCAGCCGGCCGGAGGACCTGGCGACCTGGTTTGTCCGTGGCGCCAGCGGCGAGATGGCGCCCTTCTCGTCGTTTTCGCAGATCACCTGGGGCCAGGCGCCGGCGACACTCGGCCGTTTCAACGGCATCGCCAGCTACGAGATCCAGGGGGACGCCGCCGAGGGCAAGTCCACCGGCGAGGCGATGGACCACATCGCGGCCATCGCCGCCAGGCTGCCCGGCGTGTCGGTCGCCTGGAGCGGGCTGTCCTATCAGGAGCGCCTGTCCGGCGGCCAGGCGCCACTGCTCTACGCGATCTCGCTGCTGGTCGTTTTCCTGTGCCTGGCGGCGCTCTACGAGAGCTGGTCCGTGCCGTTGGCGGTGATGCTGATCATTCCCCTGGGCCTGCTGGGCGCGGCCCTGGCGGTGTCGGCGCGGGGCCTCTCCAACGACGTCTATTTCCAGGTGGGCCTGCTCACCACCATCGGCCTGTCGGCCAAGAATGCGATCCTGATCATCGAGTTCGCGGAGGGCGCCGAGCGGCGGGGCATGAAGCCCTATGAAGCCGCGCTGGAGGGGGTGCGCCTGCGCCTGCGGCCGATCCTGATGACCAGCCTGTCGTTCATCTTCGGCGTCATGCCGCTGGCGATCTCCACCGGCGCCGGCGCGCAAAGCCGCATCGCCATCGGCACCGCGGTGATCGGCGGCATGATTTCGGCCACGGCGCTGGCGCTGTTCTTCGTGCCCATGTTCTTCGTCATGGTGCGGATGGTCTTCCGCAACCGCCACGCCCCGGACGAGGCTGCGCGCAAGGCGCGGCAGGCGGCGCCGGCATGAGGTCTTTCCTCGCCATCCTGCTGGCCGGCGCGGCCCTGGCCGGCTGCACGCTTGAGCCCGCCTACCGTCGCCCGACGCCTTCGGTCCCGCAGACCTGGCCGGTGGGCGCCGCCTATCCGACGACCAGCGCGCCCGCCCTGCCCTCGGTCAGCTACCGCGACGTCTTCAAGGACCCGCATCTGCAGGCGATCATCGAGCGCGCCCTGGTCAATAACCGCGACCTGCAGATCGCCATGGCCAACGTCGCCATCGCCCGCTCGCAGTACCGGGTGCAGCGCGCCGCCCTGCTGCCGCGGGTCGGGATCGACGCCGGCGCCGCGGAGTTTCGCACCCGGTCGACCGCCGCCGCCAGCGGCGTCAACGGCGGTGTCAGCGGCCAGCGCAACACCACCCGCGCCTACACCGAAGACGTCGGCTTCTCGGCCTTCCAGATCGACCTGTTCGGCCGCCTGCGCTCAGCCACCAAGGCGGCGCAACAGCAGTACCTGGCCAGCGACGCCGGCGCCCACGCCGCGCACCTGACGATCGTCTCCGAGGTCGCTGCGGCCTACCTCACCCTGGCCACCGACCGCACCCTGCTGACCATCGCGTCAGACACCGCGGCCAGCGCCCAGAAGAGTGTCGACCTCACCCGCGCCCGCCTGGTCGGGGGCATCGCGCCGCGCACCGATCTGCGTCAGGCCGAGACCGTCCTCGAACAGGCCAGATCCGACCTCGCCAACTTCACCACCTTCGTGGCCCAGGACCGCAACGCCCTGGAACTGCTGGTGGGCGCGCCGGTCGCCGACGCCGACCTGCCGGCCTCCATCGAAAGCGTCGAGGGTCTGCTGGGCGAAATCCCGGCCGGTCTCGACAGCCGCATCCTGCTGCGTCGCCCCGATGTGGTGCAGGCCGAATACCGCCTGCGCGCCGCCAACGCGCAGATCGGCGTGGCGCGCGCCAACTTCTTCCCGACCATCAGCCTGACGGCCCTGGCTGGCGCGGCGAGCCCGGCGCTGGGCGCGCTGTTCAACGGGAACAACTTCAACTGGACCGTCTCAAGCGCGGCGTCGCAGACCCTGTTCGCCGGCGGCGCCAACCTGGCCACGCTGGCCCAGGCTCGCGGGCAGCGCGAGCTGACGCTGGCCCAGTACCAGCTGGCTATCGAGACGGCCTTCCGCGAGGTCTCCGACGCGCTCGCCCGGCGCGGCACGATCAACGACCAGATGGCGGCCCAGGACGCCCTGGTGGCGGCCGCCACCGACGCCTACGTCTTGGAAGAGGCCCGCTACCGCCAGGGCATCGACCCGTTCCTGAACAGCCTGACAAACCAGCGCACACTCTACGCCGCGCGTCGCACCCAGGCCTCCACCCGCCTGCTGCGCGCCGACAGCCTGGTGGCGCTCTACCGCACCCTCGGCGGCGACCAGCTCATCGACACAGCCCTCGCCCGACCCCCCGCGCGCTGACCTCCTGACCTTGGCGCACGCTGACCTTGGGGCACGCTTGTCGTCGCGCGACAGCGGACTAAGATGTGCGCCGACAGAACGGGAGATGCGACATGGCCGACTTTGGAGGCGACCTCGAGCTTGAGGACTTCCGCGCCGAGGCGCGCGCCTGGCTGGACTCAAGCTTCCCCAAATCCCTCGCGGGCAAGGGCGCAGTCGCCATGTCGGAGCGGCAGGGCCAGAGCGCCGATCTCGCGCAGTGGCGCAAGGCGATCGGCGAAAAGGGCTGGGCCACGCCGACCTGGCCGGCCCAGTACGGCGGCGGCGGCCTCTCCGGCCCGCAGGCCCGCGTGCTGCAGCAGGAAATGGCCAAGGCGCAGGCCTTCAATCCCCTGCTGTTCGGCATGGGCGTCACCATGATCGGCCCGACGATCCTCGACTACGGGACCGAGGCCCAGAAGGCCCAGCACATCCCGCCGATCGTGCGCGGCGAGGTGCAATGGTGCGTCGGCTATTCCGAGCCCAACGCCGGCTCCGACCTGGCCTCGTTGCAGACCAAGGCGGTGGACGCCGGGGATCATTGGGTGATCAACGGCCAAAAGACGTGGACCAGCGGCGCGCAATATTCCGACTGGTGCGGCCTGCTCACCCGCACCGACCCCGCGGCCCGCAAGCACGACGGCATCTCCTTCATGCTGGTCGATATGCACCAGCCGGGGATCGAGACCCGGCCGATCGCGCTGATCGCCGGGGCCTCGCCCTTCTGCGAGACCTTCTTCACCGACGCCACGGCCCCGAAGGACGCCCTGCTGGGCCAGCTGAATGTCGGCTGGACCGTGGGCAAGCGCCTCCTGCAGCACGAACGCGCCAGCCAGACCGGCGCCATCGGCGGCGGCCGCACCGTTCCGCTCAACCAGCTCGCCAAGCGCTATGTCGAGGTCGACGCCGACGGTCGCATCTCTGACCCGGACCTGCGCATCCGCCTGGTGCGCCACGAGATGGACGCCAGGACCCACGCCCTGACCCTGGCCCGCGTGGTGGCCGAGTCCAAGGAAGCCAACGGCGCCACCAACGGCGCCTCGGTGCTGAAGAACTCCGCCACCCACGTCGCCCAGACCCGCGCCGAACTGACGCTGGAGATCATGGGCGCCCAGGGCCTCGGCTGGCAGGGAGACGACTACACCCGCGAGGAGATCGAGACCGTCCGCGGCTGGCTCTCCGGCAAGGCCATGTCGATCTACGGCGGCTCCTCCGAGATCCAGAACAACATCATCTCCAAGCGCATCCTGGGCCTGCCGGACAACACGCAGGCGAGCTGAGGGCCGGCCTGGCCGAGGCGCCTAAATAGGCAATTCGTCACCTTCAGTGACCTGCCTAAATAGGCAATTTACAAGGACTTTTTGACGAATCTTGGCCGAAAAGTTCGCCTGAGACGTGATAGCGCTGGCGGCGCTTCGCAAAACCCGCTTTGCAGATTCGCGATGGCGCTCGCCGACGAGCGCCGCTTGGATTTCATGTGGGGTAATCAGCATGCGTAAACAGCTCTTGTGGGCCGCCGCCAGCGCCGTCGCCGTCGCCATGGCCGCCGGTGGCGCCCAGGCCGCCGCCTTCCAGAACGGCAGCTTCGAGACCGGGTCCTTCGTCAACAACACCGGGAACAACGATGATCAGCTGTTTCAGGGCAGCACGGTCATCACCGGCTGGACGGTTGTCGGCTCAGGCGACCTAGCCTGGGAGACCGCGAACACGCCGTTCAACGAAACGCCGTCGAACGGCAGTTTCCACCTCGACCTTACCGGCTACCACGATCAATCGCCCTACAGTGGCGTGCAGCAGACCTTCGACACCGTCGCCAACCATCTCTACACGCTGACCTTCGATGTGGGGAACAGCGGCCGCTACAACGGCCCCGCTGGAGCGAGCGTCGCGGCCTTCATCAATGGCAGCGCCATTTACACCTTCAACAATGCCGACCACGACCCGAATGACGCCCAGCATAGCTGGTGGGAAACCGGCTCGACCGCCTTCATCGCCGGCAGCGGCAGCACGACCCTGGCCCTCATCGGCCAGGTGGGCGGCCAGTTCATCGGCCTCGACAACGTGACCATAACCGACGCGGGCCCGGTTGGCGGCGGCGTGCCGGAACCGGCGAGCTGGGCCCTGATGCTGCTCGGCTTCGGCGGCCTGGGCGCGGCCCTGCGCCAACGCCGCCGCGCGGCCCTCACGGCCTAGCCAAACGCGCGGCGGCATCGCCGCGCAGGTACAGCATTCGGCCCAGTCGATGGAATCGGCTGGGCCGTTTTCGTGCGCCCACGTACCCTACGCGCCACCGCACGGCGTTCCCTGAGATTCTCCCGCCCGGCCTGTTTACGCCGCGTGCAACCTCGGCCTATCGTCGCGCCTCGTTTCGGGGATGGGGCTGAACTTGATGCGCTTATGGACGTGGACGGTCGCGCTGGCCGCGGCGGCGACGCTGGCGGGATGCGCCACCACCTCGCAGCCGGCGAAAACGCCCGCCAAGACCGCCGACGCAGCCCCGGCCGCCAGGCCCAAACCCCTGCCGCCAGGCCTCGACCCGATGGTCCACGCCGACGCCTTCCCGTCGACCTACAAGCCCATGCCCAGCCGGCCGACCGCCATCGTCGGCGCCCATGTGTTCACGGCCGCGGGCCCGCTGATCGACAATGGCGTGATCCTGGTGAAGGACGGCCGGATCGAAGCCGTCGGCGCGGGTCTCGCCATCCCCGCCGGCTATGAAAAAGTCGACGGCGCCGGCAAGTGGGTCACCCCTGGCCTGATCGACGCGCACAGCCACCTGGGGGTTTATGCCTCCCCCGCCGTGCAGGCCAATTCCGACGGCAACGAGCTGACCAATCCGGTGACCGCCGAGGTGTGGGCCGAGCATTCGGTGTGGCCCCAGGACCCAGGCTTCAACACCGCCCGCATCGGCGGCGTCACCACCCTGCTGATCCTGCCGGGCTCCGGCAATCTGATCGGCGGCCGCGGCGTGGTCCTGCGCAACATCCCCGCGCGCACCGTTCAGGACATGAAGTTCCCCGACGCGCCCTATGCGCTGAAGATGGCCTGCGGCGAGAACCCCAAGCGGGTCTATGGCTCCAAGGGCCGCGCGCCCTCCACGCGGATGGGCAATGTGGCCGGCTATCGCGCCGCCTGGATCAACGCCGCCGACTACGCCCGCAAGTGGGACGACTACCGCGCCAAGGTCGCCAAGAATGAAAAGGCCGATCCGCCCAAGCGCGACCTGGGCCTCGACACCCTGGCCGCCGTGCTGCGCGGCGAGATCCAGGTGGAGAACCACTGCTACCGCGCCGACGAGATGGTCCAGATGATCGATATCTCGAAGGAGTTCGGCTACCACATCGCCGCCTTCCACCACGCCGTGGAGGCCTACAAGATCGCCGACATCCTGGCCGCCAACGACATCTGCGTCGCCACCTGGACCAACTGGTGGGGTGGCAAGATGGAGATGCTCGACGGCATCGAGGCCAATGCGGCGCTGGTCAATGCGGCCAAGGGCGGCTGCGCGATCATCAAGTCCGACGACCCGGACCTGATCCAGCGGCTGAACCAGGAGGCCGCCGAGGCGCTCGCCGCCGGCCGCGCCGCCGGCCTGCAGATCAGCGAGGCCGAGGCGATCCGGTGGATCACCGCCAACCCGGCCAAGGCGCTGGGCATCGCCAAACAGGTGGGCAGCCTGGAGCCCGGCAAGCGGGCCGACGTGGTGATCTGGGACCACAACCCCTTCTCGATCTACGCGCGCGCCGACCGGGTCTATCTCGACGGGGCCATCGCCTATGACCGCCACGATCCCCGATATCAGCCGCGGTCCGACTTCGACCTTGGCCAGGCCGGCGCGGGAGTCCGCTGATGCGTAACATCCTCATGAGCGCCGCCGCCCTGGCCGCCCTGACACTCTGCCTTTCGGCGGCCCCCGCGGTTTCGGCCGAGACCGTGGCCATCACCAACGCCCGCATCCTGACCGCCGGTCCAGCCGGCGAGATCGCCTCGGGCACGGTGGTGATCCGGGACGGCAAGATCGTCTCGGTCGGCGCCGCCGCGGCCCCGGCCGGCGCGCGGGTTATCGACGCCCACGGCGGCGTGGTCGCCCCCGGCTTCTTCGCCACCGGCACGGAGCTTGGCCTGGTCGAGGTCGGCGCGCTGGGCAACGACGCCACCGTCAACAATCCCGACCTGGGCGCGGCCTTCGATGTCCAGTACGGCCTCAACGCCGAGTCCGTGCAGTTTCCCGTCGCCCGCCTGGGCGGCCTGACCAGCGCGATCGTCCTGCCACAGTCAGCCTTCGACCGCGGCGGCGACGCGGACGATGAAGAGCTCGACGCGCGCGACTTAACCGCCGGCCCCGAGCGCGGCGGCGGACGCAGCCACGGCCTGTTCGCCGGCCAGGCAGCCGTCATTCACATGGCCCAGAGCGACAACGTGCTGACCAAGGCTCGCGTCGCCATGGTGGTCCCCTTCGGGCGGGCCGGCGCCGGTGTCGCCGGCGGCGCGCGGGGCGCCGAGGTCGTGGCCTTCAAGGAAGCCCTGGCCGACGTCCGCGCCTTCATGAAGAACCGCGCGGCCTACGAGCGTGGCGGCTATCGCGACCTGGCGCTGTCCCGCGCCGACCTCGAGGCCCTGATCCCGGTGGTGGAGGGCCGGATGCCGATCGTCGCCAGCGTCCACCGCGCCTCCGACATCCGTGAGGTGCTGCGTCTCGCCCGCGAGGAGCACCTGAAGGTGATCCTGAACGGCGCCGAGGAAGGCTGGAAGGTCGCCGCCGAGATCGCCAAGGCCGGCGTTCCCGTCCTGCTCAACCCCCTGGACGACCGCCCGGAGAGCTACGAGATGCTGGGCGCGACCATGGACAACGCCGCGCGCCTGCAGGCGGCCGGCGTGACCGTGGCCCTGGAAGCCACCGGCGGCTCCAGCCGTAGCCGCGAGACCCGCTATGGCGCCGGCAACGCCGTCAGCCACGGCATGCCCTATGCCGCCGCCCTGGCCGCCATCACCATCAATCCGGCGAAGATCTTCGGCGTGGCCGACCGCACTGGCAGCCTGGAGCCCGGCAAGGACGCCGACCTGGTGATCTGGACCGCCGACCCGTTCGAGCCGCTCAGCCAGCCCACCGCCGTCTTCATCCACGGCGCCCAGCAGCCGATGACCTCGCGCCAGACCGAGCTGCGCGACCGCTACAAGGATCTCGGCCGCCCGCTGCCGCCCGCCTACAGTCATCCGTAGACGCGAAAAAGGCAGCCCTCGCGGGCTGCCTCTGCCGTTTCCTCTTGATCCGCGCAGGACCGAAATCCTGGGAAACGCCGCGGGGCCCCTCGCCCTGACGGTCGAGTGACCAACCGCCGTTGAGCGAACTGTTCCATCAGCGTCGGCGACGTTGCAAGCGCGCCGACGCCGCGCCCTGCGGGTTCCCCGCCGCCTGTGGCTGCAACACAACGCCCCGAAATGGCCCCATTGGGACCCAGCGCCGGACACATCCGCCGCCCAAATAGGGATTGTCGGTTGATCGGCATCCGGTCCGGATCCTGAAAAGCCCCCCCAGCCCCTCCAGATTGGGCGCCCGGTCAGCCGACACCTTTTCGCCTCATCTCGAAACGTCGCGGCCGCGGCGCCGCCAAGTCCTCCCCCAGGCGCGCAGCGCCGATCAGGGGGGAGGTCGCTCGCGCCACGATCTGGATCTGATGACTTTACGTCGACAGACGATACGGGTGCCGCAGCTTATCCTGTGCTAGCCGCAAGCATTGCAATTGGTTGCGCCGCTGTCCGACAAGCTAGAATAGTTCGAGATGCCGCGCTTCTGGTGGGTCAACCATAATCAAACGGCCAGCCAAGAGATCGGCGGCCAGTACCTATGGTCACCGAAGGTCGAGCGCGGCGGGGTCCGCAGTCAGTTCTATGACAACATGCGGGAGGCTCGGCTTACGCCGGACGCTGACTTGCTCTTCGATCGTGGCTTCATCAGCTTCAAGGATGACGGAGAAGCGCTGGTGTCGTCCCGCGTGGAGAAGGCCGACTTGCGGCGGCTTGGATTTGATCAGCTCGCCGCCGAGCGCTTCGGTTTTGAAGAGGCTCCGGCCGTTTGGCGCACAGAGAGCTTCGCTGCGCACCAACAAGGTTATTTGGCCTACCACCTCGCCCAAGTCTTCATCAGCTAGCCATCCGCCCCTCCCATCCCGGCCCGAGTCCGGCTACACCCCGCCCATGCCCACCGCGCCTCCCAAGACCATGGCCGAAACGGCCGCCGAGTACGGCCTGAGCGCCGCCGAGTATGACGTCATCGTCCGGCGGCTGAACCGCGAGCCCCTGCCCGTCGAGTTGGGGGTGTTCTCGGTCATGTGGTCTGAGCATTGCTCCTACAAATCCAGCAAGATCCACCTGGGCAAGTTTCCGACCACCGGCCCTCGGGTGATCTGCGGCCCGGGCGAGAACGCCGGCGTCATCGACATCGGCGACGGGCCTGACGGGACAAAAATGGCCTGCATCTTCAAGATGGAGAGCCACAACCACCCCTCCTACATCGAACCCTATCAGGGCGCTGCGACCGGCGTCGGCGGGATCATGCGCGACGTCTTCACCATGGGCGCGCGGCCGATCGCGCTCTTGAACGCCCTGCGGTTCGGCGACCCCAGCCATCCGAAGACCAAGCGGCTGGTGGCCGGCGTGGTCAGCGGCATCGGCGGCTATGGCAATTGCGTGGGCGTCCCCACCGTGGCCGGCGAGACCAATTTCCACCGCGGCTATGACGGCAACATCCTGGTCAACGCCATGTGCGTCGGCCTGGCCGACGCGGACAAAATCTTCTACTCCGCAGCGCCCGCCGCCGGCCTGCCGGTGGTCTATTTCGGGTCCAAGACCGGCCGCGACGGCATCCATGGCGCGACCATGGCCAGCCAGGAGTTCGATGACGCCTCCGATGAGAAGCGCCCCACCGTCCAGGTCGGCGACCCCTTTGCCGAGAAGCTGCTGATCGAGGCGACGCTGGAGCTGATGGCCTCCGGCGCCGTGGCCGCCATCCAGGACATGGGCGCCGCGGGCCTGACTTCCTCCTCCGTCGAGATGGCCGGCAAGGGCGGCGTGGGCGTCGAGCTCAATCTGGACATGGTGCCCCAGCGCGAAGAGGGCATGAGCGCCTACGAAATGATGCTGTCGGAAAGCCAGGAGCGGATGCTGGCGATCCTCAAACCGGGCCGCGAGGCTGACGGCCAGCGCATCTTCGCCAAGTGGGGCCTGGACGCGGCCACCATCGGCTGGACCACCGACACCGGCCACCTGGTGCTGAAGCACAAGGGCGAGACGGTCTGCGACGTGCCGCTGGCGCCGTTGTTCGACGACGCGCCGCTCTACGACCGGCCCTGGGTCGCGCCGGCCTTGCAGCCCCGCCTGACCGCGGCGGATGTGCCGGCGCCGACGGACTACGCCGAAGCGATCCTGACGCTGATGAGCGCCCCGGACATGGCCTCCAAGCGCTGGCTCTGGGAGCAGTACGACCGCCACGTGATGGCCGACACGCTGGAAGACAGCGCCACCGGCGCCGACGCCGGCATCGTCCGCGTCCACGGCACCAAGAAGGCGCTGGCCATGACCAGCGACGTCACCCCGCGCTATGTCCAGAACGATGCCTACGAGGGCGGCAAACAGGCCGTGGCCGAGGCCTGGCGCAACCTGACGGCGGTCGGCGCCGCGCCCATCGCCATCACCGACAACCTGAACTTCGGCAATCCCGAGCGCCCGGAGATCATGGGCCAGATCGTGCGCGCCATCGAGGGCATGGCCGAGGCCTGCCGGGCGCTGGATTTCCCCGTGGTGAGCGGCAATGTCAGCCTCTACAACGAGACCAACGGCTCGGCCATTCCGCCGACGCCGACGGTCGGCGCCGTGGGGCTGATCGAGAACTATGCGCGTCGCGCGGACTTCGCCTCGATGCGGGACGGCGACGCCCTGATCCTGATCGGCGAGACCAAGGGCGACCTCGGCGCCTCGATGTACCTGCGCGAAATCCTTGGCCGCGAAGATGGCGCACCGCCGAGCGTTGACCTGGCCCTGGAGCGTCGCCACGGCGACTTCGTGCGGAACCTTATCTTGGACGGACAACTTTCAGTTGTTCATGATCTTTCCGACGGTGGCCTGATCGCCGCGGCGGCGGAAATGGCGCTGGCCTCCGCTGTGGGACTTACGCTTGAAGGTGGCTCATCCAGCGTCGGCTTCCTGTTCGGCGAGGACCAGGCCCGCTACCTGCTGGCCGTGGCCGACCCCGCCGCCATCCTGGCCGCCGCCACGGCCGCCGGCGTCCCCGCCACCGTCGTTGGCCAAGCTGGCGGCGAGGCCCTCCGCGGCCCCGGATTCGACATCCCGCTCGCCAGGCTCCGCACCGCCCACGAGGGCTGGATGCCCGGGTTCATGGGCGCCTGATGGCGAGCCGCGCCGCCGACCCCGACCTGATCGGCCAGGTGGGTTCCCGCGCCCTGATCCCGACGCCCGCCGCCGTCCTCGACCTCGACGCCTTCGACCGCAACGTGGCCAAGATGGCCGCCCGCGCCAAGGCAGCGGGCCTCGCGCTTCGCCCCCACGCCAAGTCGCACAAGTGCTCGGCCGTGGCGCAGCGCCAGATCGCGGCCGGCGCCGTCGGCATCTGCTGCGCCAAGCTCGCCGAGGCCGAAGCCATGGCGGCGGCCGGCGTCGCGGCGATCCTGGTCACCTCGCCCATCGCCGGCGCGGCTCAGGCGGCCCGCGCCGCGAAGCTCGCCGAGAATCTCGCGGATTTCCGCATCGTGATCGATCACCCCGACGGCGCGGCCGAACTCGGCGGCGCGGCTCAAGGCCCCCTCCAGGTGCTGATCGACGTCGATCCCGGCATGGGCCGCACCGGCGTCCACGACGCCGCCCAGGCGGTCGCGGTGTTCCGCGCCATACAGGCCCAGCCCAAGCTCAAATTCCTCGGCGTCCAGTGCTACGGCGGCCACTGGCAGCACCTGGAGGGCGTCAACGCCCGGGCCGCCGCCATCGCCGACGGCATGGCCTACCTATCCACGGTGATCGCCGCGCTACGCCAAGCCGGCGCGGACGTCCAGGTCGTCACCGGCGGCGGCACCGGCTCCTTCGCCAGCGACGCCGCGCAGGGCGTGCTGACCGAGGTCCAGCCCGGCTCCTACGCCTTCATGGACCGCGAATACCGCGACGCCCTGAAGGACGACCCCGACGGCGCCTTCGAACAGGCCCTGACCATCGCGGCCACCGTGATCAGCGCCAACCATCCGAAGTGGGTCACGGTCGACGCGGGCCTGAAAGCCTTTGCCACCGACGGCCCCATGCCCGTCCCTATGACGCCAAAGTTCGCCGCCAGCGCCTACCGCTTCTTCGGCGATGAGCACGGCCGGCTGATGCGGCCCCCTGTCATGCAAGATGGAGAGGCCGACGTCGCGCGCGGCGAGCGCGTCGACTTCGTCCCGCCGCACGTCGATCCGACGCTCGACCGCTACGACGTCCTGCACATGGTCCGCGGCGACGTCCTGGTCGAGATCGCCCCCATCGAGGCGCGCGGCGCGGCGCAGTAGCCGCCGTCTAAGGCAGTTCACGCACCCAGATATTCCGGAAGCTCAAGGGCGGGCTCGGGTCGCCGTGCGCCTGCAGCTTGATCGGCGCCGAGGCGTAGGCCTTGTAATAGGGCTTGCCGATGTAGAGCGTCTCGCCGGTCAGGACGGCGTTGTTCTGCACCAGCACGCCGTTGTGCAGCACGCTCGCCCGGGCGGGCGACGTCACCGCGCCATCGGGAGCAAAGGTCGGGGCGGTCCAGACGATGTCATAGGACTGCCATTCGCCCGGCTTGCGGCTGGCGTTCACCAGCGGCGCATACTGCTTGTAGAGGCTAGCCGCCTGGCCGTTGACGTAGGTCTCGTTCTGATAGCTGTCGAGGATCTGCAGCTCGTAGCCAGCGTCCGCGGGGCCGGTGGAGGCCAGGAACACGCCGGAGTTGCCGCGCCCCTGCCCCTTGCCGGTGACGTCCTTCGGAATCCGCCACTCCAGGTGCAGCTGATAGTTCTTGAAACTGCGCCGCGTCTCGATGTTGCCGGCGCCCTTGGCCACCGTGATCACGCCGCCCGCGACGGTCCAGGCGGCCGGCGACCTGTCGCGCGTGTTGACCCACTCGCTTAAGGACTTGCCGTCGAACAGCACGATGGCGTCGGAGGGTGGCGCTTGCGGCGGCTCGGCGGCCGGTCCCGGCGTCACTACCGGCGGAACCGGGGTCCAGACCTCGGTGTCCTGCGGCTTGGCGCCGGGTGTCGGCGACGCGACGGCCTGGGCCATGGCGCCGGTGGCTCCGAACAGCAGCAGGCCTGCCGCACCCGCCGCCAGCCAGCCGCGGGCGGGTTTCACAGTTCCCAACCCGGCCGGTACTGCCGGCTGAGATATTTGTTGGCCTCGGGAAGGTTGGTGACCTTCCCCGCGACGCCGTCGTACTCGATGACATGGTCGGCCTGCAGGGCCACGACCCCCAGGTTCATGGTCTCGTTCAGCCGAGTGGCATACTCGAACGGACAGGAGCCCTTCTCCTCGCCGCGAATGGCGCGGATCCAGTTCATCTCGTGACCGCTGATGCCGCCCTGGATGCGCGGGATCGAGTGCGGGATCTTCTTGGCCTTTTCCTCCAGGCCAGCCCCGATCAGCACCGGCTTTTCGCCATAGGTCTCGTGCATCAGCATGCCGTGGGCGCCGACGAACAGCACGCCGCCGTCACCGCTCATCGACATGGTCGCGGGGAAGCCCGGCGGCGTCGGCGGCAGCAGGCCGCCATCGTACCAGGTCATGTGCAGCGGGCCGCCTTTCGCGTTGCCGAACTCGTAGCGGCAGATGCTGGCCAGCGGATAGCTGGTGATCTCCGGCGGGCGCTTGGTGTCCCACAGGCTCTTGTTGCCGGCCCAGCGCGAGTGGCGGGTCTCGACCTTGGTGGGCAGACCCGGGTCCAGCGCCCAGAACGGGAAGTCGACCAGGTGGGCGCCCATGTCGCCCAGCGCGCCGGAGCCGAAGGGCGTCCAGCCGCGCCAGTTGAAGTGGGCGTAGTCGGCGTTGTAGCCCCAGTCGATGTTCGCCGGGCCCAGCCAGGTCTGCCAGTCGAGGCTCGGCGGCGGCGTGGTGGCGGCGGGCCTCGGCACGCCCTGCGGCCAGACTGGCCGGTTCGTCCAGACGTGGACCTCGGTCACCTTGCCGATCACATGGCCGCGGATCAGCTCGACCACGCGGCGGCCGTCGTCGCCGGAATGGCCTTGGTTGCCCATCTGGGTGATCAGGCCCGGATTGGCCTTGGCGAGATCGGCCAGCTTGCGGCTTTCCTCAATGTTGAAGGTCAGCGGCTTCTGCACAAACACATGGTAGCCGCGCTCCATCGCCCGTCGGGCGGCCGGCGCGTGATGGTGATCGGGCGTGGCGATCAGGACGGCGTCGATGTCCTTTCGACTATCCAGCATCTTGCGGTAGTCGGCGAACCGCTCGGTCTTGTCATAGGCGTCCTTCAACGCGACGCGGTCCGGCTTAAGCTTGCCGGTCTTGCTGTCGGTCAGCGCCGCCAGCACGTGGTCGTAGTCCACGTCGGCGGTGGCCACGATATTCATGCCGGTCAGCTTCGACATGTTTGACGCGCCCTGGCCGCCGGCGCCGATCACCGCGATATTGACCTTGTCGCTGGCCGCGATCGTCCGCGCCGCGAAGGCCGGGCTCGCCAGCAGGCCAGCCGCCGCGGCCGCCGTGCCGAGCAATCCCCGGCGCGTCATGCCCTCCGGATCCACCCGCCGCGTCATTTCGTAGTCGGCCATCGCCAGCTCCCCATCGTTTCTTGCTTGCCAGTGTTTCTTGGCTTGGCGGCCATTTGGCCCATCGTCGCGCGGCTTTACAAGACCGCGCGCGCCGCGATTTCAGTCCGCCGGCGCGGCCCTGTTCCGCGTGCCGACCAGTTCGACATGCAGGTGCGGCCCCTCGCGCCCGTGGGCGGCCTCCGCCACAACCCGGGAAAAGCCGACGCCGGCCTGACGCAGCCTGGCTGCCGCCCGGGCCGGAGCCACGCGATCGACGACCGCGTCATAGGCCCCCGGCGCCTCCGGCCCGCCGACGGAATGTAGAGACGTGCGGCCCCGCGCCACGGCGCCCGCGCCCTGGCGGCGGAGCGCGTCCTCCTGCGCCGGCGTGCGATAGCCGCTGGTCTGCCGCCAGCGCCCCGGACCGAACACCCGGTCCATCGTCGCATGGAAAGCGCCATGCGGCGACGCCGCCCCGGCCTCGGCCACCGGCCTCGGATGCAAGGCAGCATATTCAGCCCCCGCGGAGACCACCTGAATCGGGTCCGCCACAGCCGCGCCGGCCAGACACAGCGTCATCGCGCAAAGGGCGACCCCCAGTTTCGATCTCGACGTCATGCGGCCAGCCTAGGCGAACAGGATTTCCAAGGCGTTCAAGGCCAACGAAAGCCTTGGCGAGCGGCCGGCGCCAGCGCCTGTCGCCCTTGGGCGCCGCGCAGTCGCCGTGATCTAGGGTGGCTGCTCAAAAATCGCTTCGACCGGCAATTCGAAAAGCCGCGCGATCCTGAATGCTAGAGACAGCGACGGATCGTGCTTTCCATTTTCAATCGCATTGATCGCTTGGCGCGAGACGGCGAGCCGCTCACCGAGCTCTGCCTGACTCCAGGCTCGCTCTAGTCTCAGGTCCCTGACCCGGGTGCTCATTGCGAGCCGCAGGTAAACGATCGCTCGACCATCCAACTGAGGAGCGCGGTCGGTAGAACCGAGGCATAGAGGAAGATACCCCAGAACACCGCGCTGAACTGGTCATAGCTCGCCGGCAGCCAAAGACCCCGGTCGCTGGCAATAGCCGCATACGCAACGAGCAGCAGGGCCAAGGCCGTGAACGCGGCATAGCAGACGCTAAGCGCCCGGCCGCGAAGCCGAAGTTCGTATTCATCGAGCACTTTCGCATCTTCCCCGACGATGCGCTGGACCGAGGAGCCAATCAGCGGCGCGAAAGCGATCAGAGCAAGCAGGATCAAGCCGTAGCCTCCCACAGCTCGGCCAAGGGACGGCGGCCCCAGCGCCAGCAGAAGCGCGCCGGCGGGATAGGCTGCCAAACTGGTCGCTGAGAGCAGCCGAACCGCATCAATGGAAAGGTCGCGGGAGCGCTGAAGGGCCCGGTAATAGATCATCCTGATTCCTCTCTTTCAGGCTGCGTGTCAGGTCAACCTGACATTTCACTGGCCCTGCGCAAATGTCAACACAACCTGACACCAGCGAAGAGTTCAGTAGAAGCAGCCCAGGGCGAGATGGCGATCAGGTCTGGCGCCTATGCCGACCCGCTGTCGTTTGCCGCGATCGCCTTGGCCCATTCGTCGCCGACCGCGGCCCGCCAGGCGCTCGCAAACATTTCAGGGCTCGTCGTGCAGGGAATTTCCGCAAGCTCGCCATCGACAAAGCGGGCGAATTCCGGGTCGTACAATGGACGCGTCACCTGCCAGGCTGCTCGAAATCCTGGAAACCGCAGTTCGGAACGCATCGAATTGAGGTTTCCGGTCCATCGCCGGTCGTCGAGCATCGCATCGCGATGCTGCAGGAACCACTCTTCATAGGCGAAAAAATCTCCCATCACATGCAGGACGAACTGCTCGCACGCCTCATCGCTAAGCGTCTTGTCACCGATGCCGCCGCGACGGACGAGTGAGATCACGCCGGGGCTCGCCAATTTGTCGATGTATGCCATGCGCGTATGCAGCCGGGCCTGATGGATCTCGGCGCGCTGATTGCGCGAACTCTGCCTGATCTGCTGGCCAAGGTAGATCAGCGACGCCAGGACAGCCGCGCCGCTGACAAGGCTGCCGACGGATGCAAGGTCGGAAAGTGACATGTGACGTTCGCCCCCAAAGCTTGGGAACGACGATAGCAAGCTTTGGTTGGCCGCGCTCAGCCCCGGCTTCGAGCTACCCCAACGCCCGCTTGAGCAGATCAAGCGCCGCCGCCGCGAAGGCCCGCATGTTTTCGGCGCGGTCGCTTTCGCCGGTCTCGATGGTTACCGCCATCTCAATCGGCCCGGAGATGGCGATGCAGGTATGGCCCGCCGCGTCGCCATAGCCGTTACCGGTCGGGCCGGCCGCGCCGGTCTCCGACAGGCCCCAGGTGGCGCCGAACCGCTCCCGCGCCGTACGCGCCAGCAACAGCGCGTAGGGCTCGCTGGCCGACCGCATCCCCTCCAGCGCCTCGCGGGGGATTTCCATCAGCATAACGCGCGCCTTGGGCGTGTAGACCACCGCGCCGCCGAGATAATAGGCTGAGGCGCCGGGCACGCTCAGCAGGGCCGCCGAGATCAGGCCGCCGGAAGAGCTTTCCGCCACCGCCACCTTCTGGCCCTGCGCCTTTAGCGCCTCGCCGACCTCAGCCGCCAGCGCCATCAATTGGTCCATGGGTCACCCTCCTCTTGGCTCGCGGGCCGTTCGGCGCCCATGATAGCCCGATTAGAACACGTCATTTCCCGGGAGGATATTTCATGGACGCGCAATCGCAGTGGACAGGGCTCGACGCGGGCCGGCTGGAGCGCATCGGCGAGCACCTGGAGCGTAATTACATCGGTCCGGGCAAGATCGCCGGCTGCCAGGTAAGCGTCGCGCGCCACGGCCACCTCGCCTATTCCAAGGCCTTCGGCCAGATGGATCTGGCGCGCGGCAAGCCCACCGCCGACGACACCATCTACCGCATCTATTCGATGACCAAGGCGATGACGTCCGTCGCCATCATGATGCTGTACGAGGACGGTCTGTTCCAGCTTGACGATCCGATCTCGAAATTCCTGCCGAAGTTCCGTGGCCAGCGCGTCTTCACCGGTGGCGGCTACGGCGCGACGATGACCGAGCCGGCCGTGCGCGACATTACCTTCCGCGACCTGCTCACGCACACGTCCGGGCTCACCTATGGCTTCATGATGGCGACGCCGGTGGATGCGTCCTACCGCGCAAAAGGCATCGAGTTACCCGGCACCGACAAGTCCCTCGGCGAGATGATCGACCTTCTTGCCGGCGAGCCATTGGTGGCGCAACCGGGCGCAGAATGGAACTATTCGCTCTCGACCGACGTGCTCGGCCACCTGGTCGCGGTGATCTCCGGGCAACCGTTCGACGCATTCCTGCGCGAACGCGTGATCGCGCCGCTCGATATGCGCGACACTGATTTCCACGTGCCCGCCGACAAGACCAACCGCTTCGCCGCCTGCTACATGCGCGATCCCGAGGGCAAGCTGAAACTCATCGATGACCCCGAAAAGAGCCGATTTCTGGCGAGCCCCAAGGCACCATCCGGCGGCGGCGGCCTCGTCTCGACCGCGCGCGACTACATGCGCTTCTGCCGCATGCTGCTCGGT
>JANYET010000022.1 GCA_025359785.1 Alphaproteobacteria bacterium
GACTCCGGGGGATGGGCCAGCGGGACCGCGACCAGCGCGTCTCGTCAAACGCAGGAGACCTCTGATGGCGACCATCGGCACTTTCATCAAGCGTGGCGACGATCTGCACGGCGCGATCCGCACCCTGACCCTCGACGTCGACCTGGTGATGCGCCCTGTCCCGAAGACCAGGGACGGCCCCGACTTCCTGATCTACGCCGCCGGCACGGCCAAAGGTCCGAACGGAATCGACACCCAGCTCGGCGCCGGCTGGAAGCGGACCTGCGATCAAGACTGCCTGCACATCGACGTCGAGCTTGACGACCCGGCCTTCCCGGGACCGCTCTCCGCGACCCTGGTCGAAGACCACGTGGCGCCGAGCGGCGAGCGCTTCAGCATGGTCTGGGCCAGAGCCTAGATGCGGCGTCCACCCCCGAAGGGGTTCTTCGGACGGATGGGGGCGTTGCGG
Source organism: Alphaproteobacteria bacterium (assembly GCA_025359785.1). Taxonomy (GTDB): domain Bacteria; phylum Pseudomonadota; class Alphaproteobacteria; order Caulobacterales; family Caulobacteraceae; genus Phenylobacterium. Next base: position 449 of record JANYET010000022.1, read on the forward strand.
GGACCTCCCCGCTGGTGGGGGTGACCGGAGACCACAAACGGCTCCGGTCCAGGGGGAGGGCGCTCCCCCAAACCTGCAAGCTATTCAACTTATGCGGTTATCACCTGAAAAACACGAGTTGACGCGCAGCAGGATGATCGGTCTCTGATACAATCAGTACGCCAGTTTGCTGACACCGGCATATGCTAGGCACGCCGTCGGGGGATGCGCACATTGACCAAAGACCTCGACCAGCCTCCGGGCCAGAGCGATGCCAGCGAAGAAGCCTGGATCGTAGGGTCCAACCCCGAACACGCCATCCGCATGCGGAGCCTCTCGGTCTATCTCAGCAATGGCGGCGCCCTGAAGGATGTCCGCCTGGTCGAAGGCGAGGACGAGCGCTGGACCATGTGGGTGCGGCTGATCAACCGGCCGGGCGAGTATCGCCTCAACCTCTTCAAGTCCGACCAGCCCAAGATCTACCGGGACGTCGACCTGGCCATCGCCACCGTCCGCGACGACTTCGGCTACTATGGCTCGATCACGCTGGCGACCGAGCAGCAGCCCAAGATGGGCAAGGCGCAATCCGGCCCAATCGCTGACAGCGACGAGGACTAATCGCCGCTCGCCGCGGTCGCGGTAGCGGCCGGCGCGCCGCTGAACAGCCGCCTCGGCCGCCGCCGCCTTCAACCGAGATTTCCGACTGGTCGCCATCCCGCGAGGGTCATCGCTTGCGGACCGTCAGCACCACCCGATCGACGAACACCCCCGCGGTCTCGGCGGCCAGCTTGATGGCCCCGACGTAGTCGCGCTTGATCCGGTCGGCGGCGATGCCGGTTGGGGTCGACAAGGTGATGACGCCGTCGGTGATGCCATGGAAGCCGACGCCGCCGAACCAGCTGCCGTGGGCGCCCATCTTGATCAGCCGGAAGAGTTCCGCATTGATCTCGGGCCAGGGCGGCTCTTCGGCGCCCGGGGCGAACATCAGCGGCAGCGGCGCGGTCGGAGCCTCCGGCTCCGCCGCAGGCTCGATCGGCGGGATCTCCCCCTTCTGCTTCAGGATCCTGGCCAGGTTGAGCCGCAGGTCCGGCACGCCGCCGGACGGCTTGGTGGCGAAGGCGCCGAAGTAGGCGCAGGGGCTTCGGACTTCGGGGTCCTCCAGCGCGATGGCCAGCATGGTGACCACGCGGATGCCGTGACGGGCCCATCCCCACTGCACCGACAGGCTGTTGTTCCGCTCGGGGTCCCGCAGCGCCTCGATATGCAGGCACCAGCGCGATCCCAGGCGGCGAAGGGCGTTGTTCAACTGGGCGCGGGTGGCGACCAGGCCGGCGTCCGTCGAGCTGGCCAGATCGGGACCCCGGAAGGCCAGGGTCTTCTGAAAGCTGCCATCCTTGTTGAGGATCAGGCCCGGCCCGATCAGCGCGACCCAGGGCAAATGATCGAACAGGCGATCAGCCTTGGGACGGTATTCGCGCAGGTAGAGCATGGGCTGTCCTCTGCGGTTGGGGCGGGTCGGGCGTTGAAGTCGCCCAGATGGGCGCGGGGTAGAATTCAGTCGCGCGCCGGCGACGGGCGCGCCCGTGGTCAGGCGTCCAGGTAGGGCCGTTGGCGGATGTGCCGCCCGAGGGCGTCGAAGAAGTAGGAGTCGCGCTTGTTGAGCCAGTAGCAGGCGACGTGAATGGCCAGGCCGACGGCCAAGCCGATCAGGGGAACCTGGAGGCCCAGCGCCAGGACCGCCGTGAGCGTGCCGTTCAGAATGGCGATCATTCGCGGAACGCCTGCGATCGTCACCGGCTCCGAAAGGGAGCTGTGGAAGGCGATCTCGAAGCCCTCGACTTGCGACTGCGCCACCTCAGAACGCCGCTCCGGCGGTGAGGTTGAAGAAGGTGCTGACGAAGGTCGTGGCGGTGAAGGCGATGGCCAGCCCGAAGACGATGCCAATGCCCTTCCGCATGGCCGAGCCGCCCTCGGCAAAGGCGAAGCCGAGCCCGGTCAAGACGATGGCGATGATACCGACCGCCTTGGCGACAGGACCGGAGAGCGACTGCATCACCGTGGTGAGCGGGCCCTCCCAGGGCATGGCGGTGCCGCCACCGGCTGCCCAAGCGGGGCTGGCCAGAAGCAGGCCAACGCCGGCCGCGAGCATCGCGGATTGGGCGGCGCGACCAAAGCGAAGCGGCGCGGACGAGACATTTCGGATCAGATTCATCGTGGGGGCTTCCTGATGCCGAACGCCCGCGAATGCCGGGCTACTACCCCACGATTGAGACCCTCGCGTGCTAGGGTCAAGTGCTTTTTATACATAAAAGGTGCGTAGCGGGCGCTTTATCAATTTACCTACTCCGCTAGACGGCGGCCGGCCCTTGGCGTTTCGCCGTGCGCGCACGGCGGCTCGACAACCCCTCAACGGGCCGAGCCGACGGCGTCAGGAATTGGTGTCCAGCCAGACATTCCCGGTGGCAATATCCGCCGGGGCTCTGGGAAGCTATTTCACGGCAGGTCCAGAATGATCGCATGCAGGTCATAGCCGCGCAGGATCCCAGCCAACTGGTCAAGGCTGTCCGTATCCAGTCGGGCTGCGTTGCATAGAACACGTCACCCATCGGTCGGAGGCGACCAGTTTTCTGGGTGCCCGGACCCGCTCACCGAGGCCTGCTGATCGCGGCCGCGCCGATCATGGCGAAGCACCGTGGGCGGCGCCGCTGTTCCTTAAGGCGTCAGTGGCTGAGAAGGACGAATCGTTCGAGCGCGTTCAACAGGTCGTAGGTCACGCCGCCGAACGCCCATTCGCCGAGTCGCGTATGTCCGTAGGCGCCGGCGACGATCAGGTCGGCGCCGATCTCCTGAGCGGTGATCTGGAGTTCAGTGGACACCCGTTCCGGCGCGGCCGTGACCGCCTTGCCGAAGGCATCGACACCGTGCCGGCGCAGGTGCTGGACCACGTCGGAGGTGTTGAGGCGTGCATCGGCGATCCCGTCCTTGGCGCAGCATTCGACCACGACGACCTGCTCGGCGGCCTTCAGGAACGGCAGGCTGTCGGCCAGGGCGCGCCGGGCCTCGCGGGTGTCTTTCCAGGCCACGACGACGGCGCGGCCGTGGAACTTGCCGGGTTTGGGTGGGGCCACCAGCACTGGACGGCCCGTCTGCATGACCAGTTCGACCGGGCTGGCGGCGCGATAGACGCCTTCGCCGCCCAGCGGCGCTCCGCCGGCGACGATCAGGTCGGCGGATCGCGCCTGGCGCGCCATGGCGGCCACGGGGAAGGTTTCGACGGAGGCCCATTCCGTTCGGAGGCCGGCGGTCTTGGCCAGGAAGGTTTCCTCCGCCCGCTTCAGGTCGTCTTGGACGAGGCTTTGAAGTTGAACGACCCACTCGCCGCCCAGCAGCCCATAGGGGTCGCTGTAGGTCTGGATCGTCTCGACGCCCATGCCCAATAGGGTGGCGTCGAACATCCGCGCTAGATCGGCGGCGACCTGCACGCGTCCCGATGCTTCGGGGCTTCCCTCGACGTGGACCAGGATGCTGCGCAGTAGGCTCCGGCTCTGCGTGATCTCCGGCTGAACGGTTGCAACGTGGGACAGGGTCATGACTGAAGTCCTCTTCGAAATTTTGAGCCTTGGGGACCGAAGCCCCTCGTGAATTCGTGGATGTCCGCGTCGCGGATGGCGGCGGTGCGTCAGGCGGCCAGCCGTTCCAGGGCCGGCCAGCGAGTCACGCGGAATTGTCGGGCGGATGCGAACTCGACGATCCGAGAGCCCTGGAGCTGGGTAACCATCCGCGAGACGGTTTCGATGGTGAGGCCGAGGTAGTCGGCCATATCCTGGCGGCCCATGGGCAGCGAGACATCCTCGCAGCCGACGCGCTGGGCCACGTCCCTCAGAAAGCTGGCGACCTTCTCGCAGGCGCTCTTGCGGCCGAGCATCAGGAGGTGCTCCTGGGTCCGTTCCAGCTCACGGCGGGTGGCCTCCCAGAGTGTGCGGTCCAAACTGCCGTCTCCGCGCAGTACGTGCAGGGACGAGCGCTTGACGACGTGGATCACGCAGTCGCTGAGGGCTTCCGCCGAGAATCGGTAGAGGTCGCCGGTTTCCAGCCCGATGATGTCGCCGGGATAGTAGAAGTCGCCGATCTGGCGGCGCCCGTCACTCTGGAGCCGGGTGGTGCGCACCGCGCCCGACACGATGCTGTGGATCATGTCGGCCGCTTCGTCCTGGCCGAAGATCTCTTCGCCCTTGGCGAAAGGCATCCGCAGACCCACGCGGTCCATCAGACTGGCGAGGGGAGAAGCCGCGGGCGCGGTGTCAGGCGAGTAGGCGAGGGTCATGGGAAGCTCCGTCATCCGATGACCCCAAGCTCGCGCGTCTCCGCGCCGGCGCGTATTCGTGTCCGCCCCCTAGGCGCCAGTACGGAGGCGCGTCATCTCGCGGTTTGGGACCTCCCCGGACTTGGTGTCGGGGCGATCACGCGCCCGGCCGACGCGTCTTTTGTGAGGTGCGCCCAGGCCCATTGATCCCGATCAATCGACGCCACGCGCCATGGCGTAGGTTCGTTCGCATCAGCCATCCGTCCCGGGTGGCCCAAAAGGGCGGTGGCGGTGATGCGGTACAACTTGGCGACAGCCCCGTGGCCGAATCCCCCGCCCCCCGGCGCCGAGCTGAACGGCGCGGGGCTGTGTCGTCTCCAGGACTGCAGCCGGATCGCCGAAGCCGATCATCGGATCGCCAACCATCTCGCGCTGCTGGCCGGCCACGTCCGCCTGAAGGCTGCCGAATTGGCCAAGCGTCCGGAAGCCAGCGGGTGCGACGCGATCCAGCTGCTTCTCCTGGGGGTTCAAGCGGAACTCTCCGCGGTAGCGCGCCTACACCGCAAGCTCAGCGGGGGAAATGCGCAAGCGCCGTCCGATCTCGCGCACGAGCTTCACGAGGTCTGCGCGCCGTTCCGCTGCGGACTGTCCGGGGACGTCGTGGTCGTTGAAGACTTTGAGCCGGGCTGCGCCGTGACGGCGGACCAGGTTCTGCCGGTGACGCAGATCATCACGGAGGTCATCACCAACGCCCTTAAACACGCCTGCGGGAACGGCCGGGCGGGTCTCCTCATGGCGCGGCTCCGCAAGGAGGGAGCCGGCGCGGCCGTCATCGAGATCATTGATCACGGCCCAGGGTTTCCAAGCACTTTCGATCCCGCAAAGGGCGGCGGTCTTGGCTTTCGGGTCGTGCGCGCGCTTGCCGTTCAGCTGGATGCCACCGCCTCGTTCTCATCAACCGCGGATGGCGTGCGCTTTCGGCTCGCCCTTCCGCTGGCCCGGAACGAGGAACCCGGTCGCTAGGCGTTGGCGCTCGCACGCGCTGGCCCGCCCGAGGGAAAAAGCAACGACCGGATGGCGCGGGTCAAAAGGTCGTTCAACAGCGGCTTTTCGATCAGGTACGCGTCCGCCAGCCGGGTGCGGGCGCGCAGCCGCGCGTCAGGCGAACTGGTGATCACAATGGCCGGCAGGTCCACCTGCCGCTCACGGAGAACCTCGAGCGCGTCGATGCCGCTGATCCCCGGAAGCACCTGGTCCACGACCAGACAGGCCGAGGTTTGTGGCAGCGCCAGCTTGAGCAAGCTTTCCCCGCTTGCGCAGGTGACGACGTTGAAGCCTTCGATTTCCAGGGAATACCGCAAGGCCGTACGCAGCCCGTCATCGTCGTCGACGACGATGACGGTCGGCCTGGACGGGCGAGGATTGGACATTGCTGGCCACTGATCGAAAGGGCGGGACGAACCCCATCCTCCCCAACCGAGCGGCGATGTCCTTGATTCAGCGCAACGGCGCGATCAGCCGCGGGCCAGCGTGACCATTCGGATGAGTTCGCTCAATCCCCGCGCGCCGGTCTTGGACATCATGTTCGCGCGGTAGACTTCGACGGTTCGCGGGCTGATGCCGAGCTCGAAGGCGATGTTCTTGTTCATCTTGCCGCCGACGACGCCGGTCAATACGTCCTGCTCCCTTGGCGATAGCGTCTCCAAGATGGCGCACAGGCGCGCCTTCTCCACATGGTTCTGCTCTGTGCGGCTCCCGCTCGACAGCGCCAGGCGGATGGACCCCAGAAGGGCTTCATCTTCGAACGGTTTTTCGAGGAAGTCGATTGCGCCCGCGCGCATGGCCTCGACCGCCATTGAGATATCGCCATGGGCGGTGATGACGATGACAGGATGCGGCACGCCACGTTCGGCAAGCACCCGGACCAGCTCCAGGCCGCTCATGCCCGGCATTCGGACGTCGGTCACGATGCAGCCTGGGGCGAGCTGGTCGAGTTGCGCCAGGAAGGCATCGGCGGAGGCATAGGTGCGCGTGGTCATCGACGCGGCGTCCAACAGGTAGTCGAGGGAATCCCGCATCGCGTCGTCGTCATCGATGATGTGGATCACCAGCTCAGCCATGGTCCACGAGCTCATCCGCACGCACACCGTGCATGGTGAAGTGGAAGATGGTCCCGCCGCCCGGGTTCGGCTCGGCCCAGATGCGCCCGCCATGGGCCTCGACGATCGTCCGTGAGATCGACAGGCCGACGCCCATCCCCTGGGTCTTGGTGGTGTGGAACGGTTTGAACAGCTGCTCGACCTGCTCCGGCGCGACGCCCGACCCCGTATCCGCAACGGACACCTGCCGCATGTTGTCCGGCGCCACCGAGGCCGAAACCAGGAGTTCCCGACGCGGCATGTCCTCCATCGCCTCGATGGCGTTGCGGACCAGGTTCAATACGACCTGCTGAACCTGCGTCTTGTCCGCAAGGACCAGGTCCGCGCCCTTGGCGATCTTGAAGCGGAGGTGAACGCCGCGCTCGCGGGCCCCGATCATCGCCAACGCGCAGGCTTCTTCGAGCAGCTGAGGCAGGCTTTCGATCCGCCGTTCCACGTCCCGCTTGGCGACGAAATCCCGGAGCTTGCGGATGATGTCACCGGCCCGGATGGCTTGCTCGGCGCCGCTCCTGAGGCCGCGCTGGATCTTCTCGCGGTTCTGCGGCGTCGCCTTGAGCAGGTGCTCAGCGCCCTTCATGTAGTTGGCGATGGCCGAGAGCGGCTGGTTCAGTTCGTGCGCGAGGGCGGAGGCCATTTCGCCCATCGCCGTGAGCCGGGAGGTGTGAACGAGCTCGGACTGCAGGTCCTGCAGCCTCCGCTCGGTGTTCTCGCGATCCGTAAGGTCGCGCACGAAGCCGGTGAAATAGGTGTGCGCAACGTCCTTCATTTCACCCACGGAAAGCTCCATGGGAAACGTCGAGCCATCCTTGCGCTCGCCCACCACGACGCGGCCCATGCCGATGATCCGGCGCTCGCCGGTCCTGAGGTATCGCTCCAGGTAGCCGTCGTGCGCGCTGCGGTAAGGCTCGGGCATGAGCATGGACACGTTTTGGCCGATCGTTTCGGCGGCGGTCCAGCCGAACTGACGCTCGGCGGCCGCGCTGAAGGAGCGCATGCGACCTTCCCGGTCGATCACGATCATGGCGTCCGGAACGGTGTCCAGAATTGAGCGGAGATGGGCCTCGCGTTCCGTCAAATCCTCCAGCGTGCGCGCGGCTTCGCTTCGTCCGAAGCGCGAAGCCGCCAGCGCCAGGCCGCTTCCAACGCCGAGAAATAGCAGGGTGGTCACGAGGTTCGCGCGGTCGGTGACAAGCGCCGAACCGGCGGCTCCCCAGCCGGCGAGCAATCCAAGCGCGGTGATGCAAAGCGAGGGGCCGGCGCCCCCGATGATCGCGCTGGCCAAGACCGCCGGCAGGAAGGCCAGCAATACCGTCCGATCATGGAAGGTGGGATAGAGGGCGAGTTGCAGGGTGACGGCCACCGCAGCCGCGGCGACGGCGATGCCATAGGTCGTCCACCTGTGGCTTGCCGAGCGACCTGCTGCTGTCGGCCACGGCCCGGCGCGGTTTGGCATGGTGAAGGCATAGGCGGCGCCACCCGACATATCAATCACGCGTCGCCGCACGCCCGTCGGCGCCAAGCGTTCGCCGGTCATCCGTTGGCTCCGATTTTCTCAAGCTTCGCCGGGCCGTGTTGCGGGGCACATTCCGGAGCGACCCCTAGGTAGCGCTACGGAGGCGACGGATTCGCGAGACGGTGATAGCGCCGCCGCGATCCTGAGAAGCTGCCCAGGCGGCGAGATCGTCGGCGGCCGGCTCCGCCTGCGCGGTCGCCGAGGGCACATCGACATAGGTCGCGTCTGGGCGGGAAGGCGCCCGGAATTGGTTGACGCCGATCAAGGCCGTGCCGGACGGGGGCGGGCAGGCTCCTGTCCAATCAGGAGTTCTCCCTATGTCTCACGGACGTCCCGAAACGCCACGGTCGCCGGGTCTCAGTTTTTTCCGCGGCCTTGGCGAGCTTGCGGAGTTCCTGAAGGAAAGCGCGCTCGCGGTGCTGGAAGTAGCCATCGGCCGGTGGCCCAAGCCCTATGGTGACCAGTCCAAGATCGACCGCGAAGAGGCGAACATAACCGCCGCCGCTATCGACAGGCCCCGAGGCCGCAGGACCGCCGAGTCCATTCCTCGTCGAGACGCTGATGACAAGGCCTGAGCCGGCCACGGCCCCCATCGCCGAACTGCATCCGACGCAGATCACCGTCGGCCTGCGGGAGGTGGCGCAGAAGCGCCTGCGCTGGCGATCCCGTTTTCAAAGGGCGGGGCGAGGAGGGCCGCCGCCCGTCGTGGCGCCCGTTGTCCGGGGGCCGGGAGGCGTTCTGTACCTGATCGACCGTCACCATCTTGTGCGCGCCCTTGAGGAAGAAGGCGTGCGCGACGTCCTCATTCGACCGATCGCGGACTTTACCGCCCTTCACACCGATGAGTTCTGGCGAGCACTGGATGGGAGGGGGTGGTGCCATCCCTATGATGCAGAAGGGTGGCGCCGGGGGTTCACTGATATCCCGTCGAGTGTCTCGGCGCTCCAGGATGATCCTTATCGCAGCCTGGCGAGCGCCCTCCGGCGGGCCGGCGGCTTCGCCAAGAAAAGGGCGCCCTTCAGCGAGTTCGCGTGGGCAGATTTCCTGCGACGCCGCGTACCTTATGACGCCATCGCGAACGGCTTCGAATGCGCGCTCGGACAAGCTCTCTTCCTCGCGGGAACATCGGCCGCGCGCGATCTCCCAGGCTGGAAGCCAGATCGGGCTTTGACCGCAGGCCCTGCATCACGGGCATCCGCGATTGCCTTTTGCTGACACGGCGCCGTTGCCGGGTCCTCCCGAATGGGCGCTGCACCTGGCCCCGCGGCCCGACGGCTCATCGGGCTCTGACGCCAAGCCTCAGCAAATTGACGCGGATCAAGGCGGAGGACGGGGTTTGCCTGGAAGTTGGGACTCAATCCTCCACGGAGGTCTCCGGACCATGACCCAGATGCTCAAGATTCTGCCGCTCTTCACCGTCCTGATCGCGGCCCCGGCCTTTGCCGCCGAGCCCGATCCCCACGCCGGACACCACCCTGCCGCAGCTACGGACGTCGCCCAGCCGGGCGCAAGCGCCGAGGCAAAGTCCCTGATGCACGCGTGCAAAATGATGGACCGCAAGATGATGGCCGGGTCCGCCGCCATGGCGGGCAAGGGTCCTGAGGGCAAGATGATGATGGACCCTAAGGACATGCATTGCATGCCGGCAGCCCCCGCCCCGACGGGCGCAGATGCGCCTCATGAGCACGTCCATCCCGACGCCGCGCCGAAGTAAATCGAAAGGACTCGTCATGACCGACCGATTGAGAACTTTCGCAACGATGACGGTGGTCGCCGTGGCGTCGGGTGCGGCCTTCTGGCTCCTGCGCGAGCACTGGCAGCACGCCTCGGGCTATCTGATCTACCTACCCTACCTCCTATTCCTCGCCTGCCCGCTGATGCACCTCTTCATGCACCACGGCCACGGACACGGAGCCGACCACCATGCCCCCTTGCCGCCAAGCGGCCGTAGCCAGCCGCGCGCTTGATGCGGAGCTCGCTCAGGGCTTCCCGGCCAGCGATCCGCCGTCGCTGACACAACCGTTCGGCGACGCAAGGGAGGCCGCCGGCTGCGGCTGCTCGATCGAGGCGGAACAAGAGCCCGAACCGGTGCGGTCGGCCCGTCGGCAGGGCTGCTGCTGCGGCAACGGCTGAGCGGTCGGGAGCTGACGATGTCGCAAAGCTTTGAAACCGTTGTCGAAGTCGCCGCGACGCCCGAGCAGGTGTTTGTGCGCCTTGACGACCAGACTCGCCTCGCCGCCCATATGGAGCGTCCCTCGGTCATGATGGGCGGCGGACGTATGACCTACGACTTCGACGCTGGCCGCGGCCAGGTGGTCGGATCGCACATCAGGATGGGCGGCTCGGCCTTCGGACTCTCACTCGCCGTCGATGAAGTGGTGACCGAGCGCGATCCGCCGCGCCGCAAGGCCTGGCGGACGACCGGCCCAACCCGCTTGATCATCCTGGACGCCTACAGCATGGGGTTTGACCTCCAACCCACCGCAACCGGCTCGCGGCTGCGCGTCTGGCTCGCCTACACCCTCCCGAAAGCCGGCGCCCGTCGCTTGCTCGGACGCTTGACCGCCCCCGGCTATGCCCGATGGTGTGTCGGCCGCATGGCGCGTGACGCGGTCGATTTCTTCGCCATGACCCGGCGTTCCGCAGGTGTTGTCGCCGCGGCTTGGCCGCGCCGCCTCTAGGAAACCGTCGAACCGCGAATATCGCCTCGCGAACTGTTTGATCAAGGTCAAGGTGCGGCTCCGCTGAACCGCGAAACTGGTCGCTGGCAGTGGCAATCGACCGCCGGTCGGACCACCGGCAATAGGACAATTCCATGAAAAGCCTGATCCTCGGCCTCGCGGCGTCAGTCGCGCTGCTCGCCGCCCCCGCCCTGGCCCACGACCCGAAGGCCGCGGTCGACGCGGCCTCCCCCAAGCCCATGGCCGAGATGACGGACACCGAGCTCCATGCGCACTGCAAGGGATTGATGGGCCACAAGATGGACGGTCGCGTTCCGCACGATCACAGCGTCGAAAAGCTGGGCCACGCCCCGCCGCCGGCGAAGCCGCTCTCGGCCGCCGAGATGCAGGCTCAACACGACAAATGCACGGCCATCATGGCCGAAGCCTCGGCGGGCCTGAAGGCGAAATAAGTTCAGCCGGGCGGCCGAATTCGCGGGGTGGACGACGTCGCTGTCCGCCCCGCGCCTTTGAACGTCACCATCTCGAGTGGACAGGATCCGTTAGATAGGGCGCGGCGAGGGAGAAGAGCGTGAGCCGCAAACCAATACACTCAGAAGCGCACCGTGTCGCACGGGTCGGCTGGCTGAGGGCCGCGGTCCTTGGCGCCAACGACGGACTGCTCTCGACCGGAAGCCTCATCCTGGGGGTCGCCGCAGCCTCCACGGGGCGGCCCGGGATTCTGATGACCGGGGTAGCCGGCCTGGTCGCCGGATCCATGTCGATGGCCGCTGGAGAATATGTTTCGGTGAGCTCGCAATCCGATGCCGAGTCGGCCGATCTCGCCCGCGAGCAGCGCGAGCTCTCGCGGGACGGGGACGCGGAACACCGCGAGCTGTCCGCCATCTACGAACGGCGCGGCGTTTCCCCCGATGTCGCCGCCGTTGTCGCTACCCAGCTCATGGCCAAGGACGCCCTTGGCGCCCACGCGCTCGATGAGCTCGGGATTTCGGCCGCCACCGCGGCGCGGCCGATCCAGGCCGCCTTCGCGTCCGCCGGCTCCTTCGCCGTAGGCGGGGCGTTCCCGTTGCTTTTGGTGGTGTTTTCACCTGCGCGCCTGCTGACACCCGTCGTGGCCGCCGCATCGCTCGCCTTCCTGGCGGCGCTTGGCGCGGTAGGCGCAAAGGCCGGTGGCGCGAACGTGTTCAGGGCCATGGCGAGAGTGACATTCTGGGGGGCCATCGCGATGGGCGTTACGGCCGCCATCGGGAAGATCTTCGGGGTTGTGACGGCTTAGGTCGCACGGGTTTGCCAGCCGTGGATGGGCGACCCTTCGGCTCGAGGTGACGCCCCGGGGCGACGTCAAGGGCGTCAACTCTCCTATGATTGTAAGGTTCTGAGCGGAGGGGCGTCAGTTCTCACGAGCCCGGGACAGCGGCTCGAGTAACTCGTTTGGAATGCTCCCATGCCGCAGAGCTGGACCGAGGTTTGGAGGCCCGGTCACGGCCCGCTTCTGAGAGATCGCCTCACCGTTCGTCGCGTCGACGAAATGGCCTCACAACTGACGGCGCGACGGGCTTGGCCCGACACAGAGTCCATCTACCGCGTTCTCGCCGCCGCGGACCGTTTGACGAGCGCGGCCATGTGGCTGGTGCTTCACATGGGTTTTGCCCACCGGGTCGATGTGACCGGCACACCCCTGCGGGCCAAGGATTTCAGGACAGCGCCTGTCGGCCGCACGGAAGCTTCGCTGGGCGTGGTCCCGGCTTTCGTCGGGTATTTGACCGCTAACGTTCTTTCGGGACGGACGCGATCCTGGGCAATGGGTCAGGCGCACGGCCTGGCCGCGATGGCGGCGGTGGATGTCCTCACCGGCGCCGTCGCTGGCGGGCCAAAAGGCCGCCACGACAGCACACAGGCTGGCCTTTCCAACCTGGTCGCAGACTTCGGGTCCTGCGCCACGGGGACGGATGGACCCTCGCCCGCTGGGAGTGGCAGCGATCCAGCGCTCATCGAATTGCAGTACGCGCACATGCCCTTGCGCGGAGAGAGCTTGGTCGTAGTCCTCGATCCCGACGCCGGGGACGAACAGCCAATCCTGGACGACTCTCCCCGATGGTGGCGCGCCGAAGACTGCGGCCTAATCACTCCTGTCGCGATCCTGGGCGTGCGCCTGTCCGGAGCGGAAGGCGAGGTCGATGGAGACGGCAAGGCGGCTCGCCTCGACCAACGCCTTCGGTTCTGCGGCTTCGATCCCATCACGATCGATGGCGGCGACCCGGCCGCCTTCGCGTGGGCGATCCTAGAAACTGAGGATCGGCTCAAGAGGTTCACCAGCAACGCTGACCGCGTCTACCCCGCGCCCATGCCCTACGTGATTGCGACGGCCGGCTTCGGACTCCTCGACGGCGAGCACTTTCCGGAGCAAGAAGTGCCGCCTCCGGACGCACTGTACATCGACGGCGAATTCCGTCAGCGGTTCAACAAAGCGGCCGCGAGCCTCTTTGTCCCGCCTGCAGAACTCGCCGCAGCGGTTGGTGTGCTGGACACGCACGCGTTGCAGGGTCGCCCGCGGGAAAGCCACCACCCATTGGCGGTGCGCAGCCAAAGGCCCCGCCATTAGCGCGCTCAGAACCTCACGAAGACGCCAGGCCGCAGCCCTCGCATCAGGCCGCGGCGCGGGCGATGAAGCGGGCGGCGAGCAGGCACGGGGAAGGGCAGGCCGTGCAGCGCACGTGCATCACCCGCCGGAGCACCGCACGGGCCCGATGGAGGCGCACCGCGGTGTTGTTGGTCGTGAGGCCCAGTTCCCGCGCCAGGTCTCCAAGCGAAGCCTCCTCAAGGTCCGCGCGCCGCAGGACCGTCGAATAGCTTGGCTTCAACTCAGCGATCGAGATCGAAAGGCAGCCGCTCGAGATGTCTTCGACGACGTCGGGCTCGGCGCAAGCGGTAGGCTCCACTGCGGCCGCGTCGTTGAGCCGTCTGCGCGAGCTCTCGCGGCGGTATCGGTCGAAGAGGGCGTTGCGCAGGCTGACGTTCAGCCAGGCGTCGATCCGGTCTTCACGCACCCGACCCGCGCCTTGAAGGGCCCTGATCGTGAAATCCTGAAGGGCGTCCTCCGCGTCTTCGCGGCACCGCAACTTGGCCTGCAGATAGCGCAGATGTCGGGTCCGCTCGCACAGCAGCCGATGTTCGACCAGCTCGCGAATTCGGAGGGAGCGTGGGACGTCAGCCTCGACACCATCAAGCCAGGACGGCTTCGCAGACGCCACCTTCGAAGTCTCGCTCAGGGACATAGGTGTCATCGCGCCGCTCCAAGAAGTGTGACGACGCCAGGAGAGCACGGCTGCTGTGAGTTTGAATTTGCGCTGGATCAAGCCGCGATCAGCATTTCAAACCTTCCAATAATGGGAGAGTTCGTCGCGCCGTAGATTATTGCGGAATACTGGAGTCATAACCGCGTCCTGAAAATAACGTTCCGCCGATTACGATGAAATATCGACGGATTTGGAAATATTTGGGAAAATCGTGGGCGCGATTTCTTAGAGCAATAGTTTCCGCTGGGGCCGTATACCGAAGCGTTTGTTCTCACGAGGGTCGCTGGAACAGGAACCGGGCTTGGACGGCGTGGCGCCCCGCGCCCGGGCGCGTCACGGCGAAGGTCAATCGGTATCTGGCCGCTGACGGCAACGACACATAGCCACCGTAGGACGCCGCGTCGGCCGGTCCCATGGGCGCTAAGGCCATCACCAGGCGCCCGGGGTGTCCCGGTCCGGCAAGCGCCAGGGTGACGTCAGCGTCGCTGATGCGGGTTCCGGCCTTGGCGTCCTGCAAGGCGAGGACGAGGTGGTAAGTGTCGGGCCCGGTTGGAACTCCGTCGTGCATGGTGCGCTCCGGATGGTCCGCCGAATGCGCGAGCACCACCTCGCTCTTGACGACCCCGTAGGCGAATTGAACGCCCTGCACGACCTGCGTCTGCGCCTCGCTGGTCGCCGGCTGACAGCCGAATAGCGCGAGCGCGGCGATGAGTCCTGCACCCGTCGCCGCGGCCTGGAAGTGTCCTGAACGCGACATGGTAAGTCTCCCGTTTCGTCTCGGTCGCGCGCCCGGCGTCATGCCGGGCCGCGCAACCCTTGACGATGCGAGGGCCGGCTTTCTTACGCCCGGCCAAGCGCTACAGACCGCGGCCCACGACGTTGGCGTCGCGGTCGGTTGGCGGAGACGGCCTCATTCCAGTCCGGCCTGTAATCGCCCGGCTCGCCACGCGTCTTAGGGGCGAGGGCGGAGAGGGCGGCGCCGGATGTGTCCGCACGCCGCCGCGACCGCGGCACGCAGGCAAGGAACACCGGTTCATGGACAATCCCCTCCTTCAGCTCGGCGCCGCGGGCCAATCGGTCTGGCTGGACTTTATCCACCGCAAGATTTTCGAAAACGGCGAACTGAGGCGGTTGATCGAGCAGGACGGCGTCACGGGTGTGACCTCCAACCCCTCGATCTTCGAGCAATCGATCGGCCATGGGACCGACTATGACGATCGCCTGCAAAGGCTGTTGGACGTAGGGGTCGAGGCGGCCGCGGAACTCTACGAACGGCTGGCGATCATCGATGTTCGGGCCGCCGCCGACCAGTTGCGGCCGGTCTATGACCGCCGGTTGCGCCGCGACGGCTACGTCAGCCTGGAGGTCTCGCCGCATCTGGCGATGGACACTGAAGCCACCGTCGCCGAGGCGCGGCGGCTCTGGCGCGCCGTCGACCGCCCCAATCTGATGATCAAGGTGCCGGGCACGGAGCCGGGCACGGCCGCCGTTCGGCAACTGATCGGCGAGGGGATCAACGTCAACGTCACCCTGCTCTTCGGCATCGGGGCCTATCTGGCGGCGGCCGAAGCGCACCTGCAGGGGCTGGAGGCCCTGAGCGCGGCCGGCGGAGACCTTTCCAAGGTTCACAGCGTCGCCAGCTTCTTCATCAGCCGCATCGACGCCGAGGTCGACAAGCTGATCGACGCACGCCTTGCGGCCGGCGCTGGCGCGGACGCCCCCGGTCTGGCGAAGCTGCGCGGCCAGGTCGCCATCGCCAATGCCAAGATCGCCTATCGGCGCTACCGCGAAGACCTCGACTGTCCGCGTTGGGAGAAGCTCGCCGCCGCCGGCGCGTCGCCGCAGCGGCTGTTGTGGGCCTCGACCGGCGTCAAGGATCCCGCCTACCCCGACGTCTACTATGTCGAGGCGCTGATCGGTCCGGACACGGTCAACACCATGCCGGCGAAGACCATGGACGCCTTCCGCGACCATGGTCACGTCGGAACGACTTTGCGCGAACACCCCTACGAAGCCTACGAGGTGGAGGTCCTGACCGACACCCTCGGCGTAGACCTGAATGAGATCACGGACGGTCTCCTGATCGACGGCTTGCGCCGCTTCGCTCAGTCCTACGACGACCTGCTCGCCGCCCTGTCCGTGAAGCGGGACACGCTTAAGGCGACGCAGGCGCCTCAGCCCGCCGCCAGCCCCTGCGACGGCCCGCCCAGCACCGTCGCGCCGTCGTCAGGCGAACGCTCAGCGCACCCCTAGGGGATCGTCGCCGCGGGGGCCCGGCGGGTCCGGCGCCTCACCCGGCGCGGTCCACGTCCAGTGGCGGACCTCCGGCAGATCCTGGCCGTGACGGTTGATGTACTGGCGATGCTCGACAAGCTTTTCCCGGAGCCGCTGTTGCAGATTGATCCCTGGCTCGCCGGTCTGAGGGACACGGTCGATGACGTCCAGCACCAAGTGGAAGCGATCCAGTTCGTTCAGCACGGACATGTCGAAGGGCGTCGTGACCGTGCCCTCTTCGTTGTACCCGTGGACGTGGAAGTTGTGGTGGTTGGTACGGCTGTACGTCAGTCGGTGGATGAGGGACGGGTAGCCATGGAAGGCGAAGATCACTGGCGTGTCCCGGGTGAAGAGGTCGTCGAATTCCGCGTCGCCTAGGCCGTGCGGGTGCTTCAAATTGGATTCCAGCTTCAGGAGGTCGATGACGTTGACCACCCTGATCCTCAGCTCGGGCAGGTGCTCGCGCAGGATTGAGACGGCGGCGAGCGTCTCCAGGGTGGGGACGTCGCCACAGCAGGCCATCACCACATCGGGCGCGGCCTCCTGATCGTTGCTGGCCCACGACCATACGCCGATGCCCGCGAAACAGTGCCGCACCGCGGCGTCCATGGTCAGCCATTGCGGGGCCGGATGCTTGCCCGCCACGACGACGTTGACGTAGTGGCGACTGCGCAGGCAGTGGTCCATTACGGACAACAGGCAGTTCGCGTCCGGCGGAAGATACACCCGCACCACCGCGGCCTTCTTGTTCAGGACGACGTCGATGAAGCCCGGATCCTGGTGGGTGAAGCCGTTGTGATCCTGGCGCCAGACGTGCGACGCCAGCAGGTAGTTCAGCGAGGCGATCTTGCGCCGCCACGGCAGGTGCGAGGCGACCTTCAGCCATTTGGCGTGCTGGTTGAACATCGAATCGACGATGTGGACGAACGCCTCGTAGCAGTTGAACAGCCCGTGCCGGCCGGTGAGCAGGTAGCCCTCCAGCCAGCCCTCGCACTGATGTTCGCTGAGCATTTCCATGACCCGCCCCGTAGGCGCGAGGAACTCGTCGCCCGGGAGCGTCGTAGCGTTCCACTGGCGGTTGGTGACCTCGAAGAGCGCTTCCAGGCCATTTGAGAGCGTCTCGTCCGGGCCGAAGACCCGGAAATTTCGCTGCTCGGCGTTCAGCCTCGTCACGTCGCGCAGGAACGGCCCCAGCACGTGGGCGTCGCCGATGCCGGGGGTCCCGGCAGCAGGCACGTCGACCGCGTAGTCCTGGAAATCCGGCAGGTGCAGGTCGCGCAGCAAGAGGCCGCCATTGGCGTGGGGGTTGGCGCCCATGCGCCGGTCGCCCTTCGGCGCAAGCTCGGCCAGATCCGGGTTCAGCCGGCCGGCGTCGTCGAACAGCTCTTCGGGCCGGTAGCTTCTCAACCACGACTCCAGCTGCGCCAGATGTTCCGGATGCTTGACCGGGTCGGACAGCGGCACCTGGTGCGCACGGAAGGTGCCCTCGACGGGCAGCCCATCGACGGTCTTCGGACCCGTCCAGCCTTTCGGTGACGCGAG
This sequence comes from Alphaproteobacteria bacterium, assembly GCA_025359785.1. Taxonomy (GTDB): domain Bacteria; phylum Pseudomonadota; class Alphaproteobacteria; order Caulobacterales; family Caulobacteraceae; genus Phenylobacterium. The sequence goes on from JANYET010000022.1 coordinate 18,196, forward strand.
CACGATCATCGGCCAGCGCGGGCGCACCCGGTTGCCGTGGACCCGCGCGTCGCGCTGGATGTCCTTGATCTGCCGCACCGCCGCGTCGAGCGTCGCGGCCATGGCCTCGTGCATCGGCGCGGGCTCATGGCCTTCGACGAAATAGGGGGTCCAGCCGTAGCCGCGCAGCAGCTGTTCCAACTCTTCACGGGTGATGCGCGCCAGGAGCGTCGGATTGGCGATCTTGTAGCCGTTCAGGTGCAGGATCGGGAGCACGGCACCATCGGTGACCGGATCGAGGAATTTGTTCGAGTGCCAGGCGGTGGCCAGCGGACCTGTCTCGGCCTCGCCATCGCCGACCACGCAAGCGACGACCAGATCGGGGTTGTCAAACGCCGCCCCGAAGGCATGGCTGAGCGAATAGCCCAGCTCGCCGCCCTCGTGGATCGAACCCGGGCATTCCGGCGAGGCGTGGCTGGGGATTCCGCCGGGAAACGAAAACTGGAGGAAGAGCTTTCGCAGTCCCGTCTCATCGCGGCTGATGTCCGGATAGACCTCGCTGTAGGTCCCTTCGAGATAGGTGTTGGCGACCACGGCCGGGCCGCCGTGGCCGGGCCCCGAGACATAGATCATGTCGAGGTCGAATTTCTGGATGACCCGGTTCAGGTGCGCGTAGATGAAATTCTGTCCGGGGGTCGTTCCCCAGTGGCCCAGCAGCATGGGTTTGATATCCCCGAGCGCCAGCGGGCGCTTCAGCAGCGGGTTGTCGAACAGATAGATCTGCCCCACCGACAAATAGTTCGCGGCGCGCCAGTAGGCGTCGACCTTCTTCAGATGTTCAGAGGACACGGGATCGATCTTCACGGGGTCAATGCTTTCCGGAAATGTTGGGAACGACAGGTCCGCTCGGCGACCATGCCGCCACCAATGGGGACGCAGCGTCAGCTACCGAAGAGCGGACTACGCCCTCGGGCGGGTCCGGCCCCCGGCGGCGGCGTCGGTTCGCCGTTGGAGCGCTTGGTGTCCCGCTCGGTAGGATGGGCGTCTTTGTCCCGTAGGCGTCGCGGGTCTGACGACTCGCCTGTCTTCGCCTTGTCTGATCTGTCGTTCATGGCAGTTCCTCGAGTCTCGACCGGGACCGCCGCGGCTGGCCGCGCGATCGCAAGGCCTAGACGCGTCACCCCTTGCGCGGATTACGATCGCGGGCGGAACGCGAGGTGTGTTCCGCAGATCGGGCGGCTCTGTAAGCAGCTCGCGCGCCGAAACGTCTTGCAGATCAGGCGCGGGGTCCACCGGGAGCGCCGGCAAGGGGCGCGGTCCGTGACACCTTCAATTTTGACCGTGAACGCCGGCTCCTCGAGCGTGAAGGTTGCTCTCTTCGAAGAGGGCGACGCCGGGCCGGCGCGCCTTCGGGCGAAGGTCTCCGGCCTGGGGTCCGACCCGACGCTGACCTGGAACGCGGCCGACGGTCGGGCCGCGGCGGCACGGCCGCTGCCCGTGAGCGCCGACAGCGGCGCGGCGCTGGACCACCTTCTCGACGAGCTGGCGCGCCAGAACCTTCTTCAACACATCGCGCGCGTGGGTCACCGGATCGTCCACGGCGGCTCCGCGTACACGACGCCGACCTTGCTGGACGCCCCCGCGATGGAGGCGCTGCATCGGCTCATTCCCCTGGCGCCGATGCATCAGCCGGACAACCTCGACGGCGTCGCGGCCATAGCCCGCCGGCGGCCTGACGCCCTTCAGATCGGATGTTTCGACACCGCCTTCCATGCGGGCCAGCCTCGCCTGGCGCGCCTCTACGCCCTGCCGCGCGAACTCTCCGACGCGGGCCTCATCGCCTACGGCTTCCATGGCCTATCCTATCAGTATGTCGCCGCCCAACTGCCGGCCGGCCGCCGCGCCGTGGTCGCCCACCTGGGGAGCGGGGCAAGCCTTTGCGCGCTCGCGGATGGACACAGCCAGGCGACCACGATGGGGTTGAGCCCCCTCGATGGGCTTCCCATGGCGACGCGCTGCGGCGCCGTGGATCCGGGTCTGATCCTGCATCTCATCGAGTCCCGGGGCCTGTCCGCCGCCGCGGTTCGCGACCTGCTCTACGAGAAGTCCGGACTGCTCGGGGTGTCGGGATTGTCCGGCGACATGACGGTCCTGCTCAAGAGCTCGGCGCCGGCGGCGCGCGAAGCGGTGGATCTCTTTGTGTATCGCGTCCGACGTGAGATCGGGGCCATGGTCGCTGTCCTTGGGGGTATCGACACCTTGGTGTTCACCGCCGGCATTGGCGAAAACTCCGCGCAAATCCGCGGGAGCGTCTGCGAGGCGCTGGGGTGGCTCGGCGTTGTCCTCGATCCGGCCGCGAATGCGGCCGGCCGATCGCTGATCAGCGCCGCTGCCAGCGCTGTCGAGGTGCATGTCATCCGCACCGATGAGGAGCAGATCATCGCGCAGAGCGTCCGGGACTGGCGCGCGACCCCGGCCGCCGCCGTCTGCACCGGATGAGCCGCGCGCCGCTGCCGCCAGGCCGCCGGCTCTCGGTCGGTGGCCTTCGTCACATTCGCCCGGCCAGGCGGTGGACGATCATCAGCACGCCCTGAGCGCCCAGGTCGATCACGGCCCCGGCCAGCCCCAGCAGCGCATATCCTCCCAGCACCAAGAGCCCGTCCCGGCGCGTCAGCCCCAGGGCGAACAGGCCAAGCGCCAGAGCCGGAAGCAGGTTCGCAAACGGGATCGGCAAAACCAGCACCAGCGCCATCAAGCTGGCGGCCACGCCGACGGCCCGCGCGCCCAGAGGGCCGGTCAGGCCCGAGATCCGGGGGCGGCCGAGCGCCTCAATCCGCTCCAGCAGCGGCAGAACGCGGCCGATCAACTTGGTGAAGGCCGCGCGGTCGAACGTGCGGCGGGCTAGCCAGCCGGGCAGCCATAGTCGATCTCGCCCCGCCACGATCTGCGGCGCGACGATGAGCAACGGCAAGGCCAGGATCATCGACGCCCCTGGGGGAAGGGGGACGAGCACCGGCAGGGCGAGCACGAACAGGACCTGGCCCAGGCCGCCCTGACCCTCGAAGGGCGCGACCAGGTCTCCGAGGCTCAGCCGCGCCCTTCGGCTCCGTGCCAAGTTGCGCAGGGTGCCCGAAAGGGACGGGCCGGCTGGAGCTCGCGCGTGGCTCATTGGCCGCGCGTGCGGGCCGCGGGGCTCGGATGGCCGCCGCAAGGTCGGCCGTCAACCAAGGGGTCGTAAGAGCTGCACGATGAGCCTCTCCGCCGCGCGGCCCGGAGCCAGGCCGCCGGCCAGGTCATGGACGCGGCGAGGGCTCGAAACCTTACGGCTTCGCGATGGTCCGGGCCGGTCGCTTAGCGCGCCCGGGCCGCGAAGTAATTGTAGAGCGAGCCGAAGGCCAAGGCGACGTACCAGCCTGAGAGGAAGGCCCAAACCGTGCCGGCGCCGATCATCTCGGGCCTCGCCCAGTCGACGTCCGGATAGAGCGCCTTGAGGAAATGGAAGTCCTGCAGCCAGGGGATCACGTCGGCGACGGCGCACAGCAGGAAGCTGACGGCGAAGAAGATGGAAAGGCTCAGGCCCAAAGGGACCAGCTGGATCGCCGGCTGGGCTCGGGCTTCCGGACGTCCGAGGGGGATGGTTTTACCGGTCGACGACACGGGCGGTCTCCTTTGTCGAATGGGTTGCAGGGGGAACGGCGGCGCGGGGTCCGTCGCCGCGGCCGGGACGAAAGCGCGGAACGAACGCCGGCGTTGTTTGCATGTAGGCGGTGTAGCGGTCGCCGAACGCCGCCAGGGAATCCCGCTCTTCGGCCTTGGCCAGGCGCCAGTACATGATCACCAGGATCGGGAACATCGCCAGGGTCAGGATGGTCGGCCATTGCAGCAGGAAGCCGAACATCACCAGGACGAAGGCGACATACTGCGGATGGCGAATTTTCGCGTAGGGCCCCGAGGCGGCGAGCTGGTTGTCCTTCTGGGCCTGATAGAGGGGCGGCCAAGACGCTGAAAGCAGCCAGAACCCGCCGCCAATGAAGACGGCGCTCAAGATATGGAACGGGCCGAAGTGCGGGTTGCCACGCCAGCCCACCATTTCCTCGAGCAGGTGGCCCGCGTCGTGGGTGAGCCAGTTGACGCCTGGAAAGCGGCTCTGCAGCCAGGGCAGCAGCAGGTAGATCGTCAGCGGGAAGCCATACATCTCGGTGAACAGCGCCACGAGAAATGCGCTGAAGGCGCCAAACGAACGCCAGTCGCGGGCGCTCTGCGGCTTGAAGAATGTGAACCCGAAGAAGATGAACAGGGCGGAGTTGAAGATCACCAGGAACCAAAGGCCATAGGCTTGGGAGGTGTCGTGCATGGCAATGCCTCGGATCTGTAACGGAACCGCCGCGGCGCGCCGGACGATCACAGGGCCTAGACGTGTCTCGCCTGGCGAAGATTACGATCGCGCTCTGAACCGGATGGATCTCGCAGGTGAATCCGCAGGTGGCGCGCACCGTGGGTGTCCCGCCCCGCGCGCCTGCGCGCCGAGGCGAAGGACCTAAGCGCAGGGCGTAAGAACCAGGGACCTGATCCGTCTATCCGATCGCGTCCGACAGTCGGGGCGCGGACGCGGGCGTACCCACGCAGGGCCGCGCAGCTCGGGAGACGTCTCGGTGAAGGTCTCGGCGCGCTCGGCGGTGATCCTGATCGCGCTCGCCCTCGTCGGCGCCGCAGGCGGCTCGGCCTACGCCTATTGGCGCCTGCGTCCCCAGCCCTTGCCGGCGCAGGTCATCTACGGAAGCGGCCGCATCGAGACCGACGAAGTCCGGGTGGCGGCGGAAGTGTCCGGGCGGCTACTGGAGAACCGTGCGGTCGAAGGTCAGACCCTGCGCGCCGGCGAGCCGCTGGCCCGGATCGAGCCCGGCGACTACGAATTGCAGGCCGACCGCGCCGAGGCCCAGCGCATGGCCGCACTGCGCACCGGCTCGCAAATCGACGCTCAGATCGGCCTGGCCGTCCACCACGCCATGACCGCCAAGGTCGACCTCGCACGGTACGAGACCCTGGGCCGCCAGGGCTGGATTCCCGCCCAGCGCCTGGACCAGGTGCGCAACGCCTTTGAGGCCGCGGCCGACCAGGTGAGCGTGCTGCGCCAGCAGCGGGCGGAAGCGGACGCCCAGGCGGTCGTCGCCGCCAAGTCGGCGGCCCTCGCGCGCTCGCAGATCGACAAGACCCGGATCGCCGCGCCGCTCTCCGCCGCTGTGCTGGAGCGGCTGGCGGAGCCGGGTGAAGTGGTGGCCGTGGGCCAGCCTCTGGCGGTCCTCGCCAACCTCGCGACGGTTAAGCTGAAGGTCTTCGTTGCGGAGCGGGACCTGGGGCGGGTTCGCCTGGGGGCGCCGGCGCGTATCCACATCGACGCCTTTTCGGGCCGCGACTTCCCGGCGCGTGTGGCGCACGTCGACGCCCAGGCCCAATTCACGCCGCGTGACGTCCACATGGCCGACGAGCGCAGCCGAACGGTCTATGGCGTGACCCTCGAGGCCGCCAATCCCGATGGCCTGCTTAAGCCGGGCATGCCCGCCGACAGCTGGATTCTCTGGGACGCCAAGAGCGGCTGGCCGAAGACGCTGCGGGTCCCGGAGTAGCGCTGGTGTCCGCGTCCCCCGTCATCGAGGCCGAGGGCGTTGGCCGCCGATTTGGCGCGCGCACCGTCCTGCAGGACGTCAGCTTCCGGGTCGAACCCGGAGAGGTGTTCGCCATCGTGGGGCCGGACGGCGCCGGCAAGACGACCCTGTTGCAGATGCTCGCCGCCATCCTTCGGCCAAGCCTGGGATCTTGCCGCGTGCTGGGCGAGGACGTCCGCAAGCGTCCAGACCGGGTGCAGGCTCGCGTCGGCTACATGTCGCAGGGCTTCTCCCTGTACGACCGGCTGACGGTCGCCGAGAACATCGCCTTCGCCGCGGGCATCCGCGACGTGCCGAAGGAAGCCCTCGTCGCCCGAAAGGCCAAGCTCGTGGCCATGGCCGGTCTGGAGCGGTTCCAAGACCGGCGGGAGGGGGCGCTCTCCGGCGGGATGCGCAAGAAGCTCGCGCTGTGCGCCAACCTCATCCACGAGCCGCCGCTGCTGATCCTCGACGAGCCCAGTCTTGGCGTCGATCCGCTGTCGCGCCGGGAGTTGTGGCGCATCCTGGAGGCGGCCCGCGCGGAGGGCCGCTCGATCGTGTTCGCCACCTCCTACATGGACGAGGCGGACGCCAGCGACCGGGTTCTGCTTCTGCGCGACGGACGGCCGCTGGCGCTCGGGACGCCGTCCGACCTGCGCAAGACCGCCCGCGCCCATGTCTACAGCGTCGGCACCGACGCGCCAGAGCTGGCCGAGGCGGCGCTGACAAGGCTCCCGGATGTGCTGAGCTTCCAACGGCGTTCCGCCGGCGAAGTGCGGGTCCAGCTGCGTACCGCCGGCGTGCCCCCCGACATCGGGCCTGACTTCCGTGACCTGAAGCCTGTCGAGCCCACCATGGAGGATGTGTTCACGGTGGCTTCGGCCCCGGCCGAGCCGATCGCGGTGTCGCAGACCGCGGTGCGCAGCCCGAGCCAGGAAATCCTCATCGCCGCGGAGCATGTCACTCAGCGCTTCGGCGACTTCGTCGCGGTGGATGACGTCAGCCTGCGGATCGCCGCCGGCGAAGTGCTGGGTCTCCTCGGCCCCAACGGCGCGGGCAAGACGACGCTGATCCGCATCCTGTGCGGCCTGCTCGCGCCCTCCGAAGGCCGCGCCGCGGTGGCCGGTTATGATGTCGCCCGGCAGAGCGAAAAGGTGCGCTCCAGCATCGGCTACGTCTCACAGAAGTTCTCGCTGTTCACCGATCTGACGGCGGAGGAGAACCTCATCTTCTTCGCGCGCGCCTATGGGGTTCCGTCCCCTGAGATGAAGACGCGCATTGCCTGGGCCTGTGAGCACGCGGGGGTGCCGCCGTCCGAGGCGGGTTTGGTCCGCAACCTTTCCAGCGCGGTCCGGCAGCGCCTGGCGCTGGCTTGCGCGATCCTGCACCGCCCGAAGGTGCTGTTCCTCGATGAACCCACGTCAGGCGTCGATCCGCTCTCAAGGTTCCGGTTCTGGCGGATGATCGCGGGGCTCGCCGCCGACGGCGTCGCCGTGATCGTCTCGACCCACTACCTTGAGGAAGCCACCTACTGCGACAGACTCGGCCTGATGATGGACGGCCGGATGATCGCGCTCGGCACGCTCCAGGCCCTGATGGCCGACCTGGGGCTCACGGATCTGCGTGTCGAGGATGTGTTCCTGGGCTTCATCGCCCGCGAACGCGGCCAGGCGGCGGCCGCATGAAACCGGCTCGCGTCCTGGCCTTCACCCGCAAGGAGGTGCTGGAGATCGTCCGCGATCCGATCACCGTGTCGGTCGCGCTCTTCATGCCGCTCGTGATCCTCTTCCTGTTCGGCTACGCGCTCTCCTTCGACGTCGAGAATGCGCCGCTGATCATCGTGGACCACGACAAGAGCGCGGCCAGCCGGGCGCTCTCCGACCAGTTCCTGAACACCACCTATTTTCGCCTTGTCAGCGCGCCGGACGACGAACGGGTCGCCGAACATGCCCTCATGCAGGGTCGGGCCCGGGCGGTTCTCTCAATTCCTCCCGATTTCGGCCGCCGGCTCGCGCGCGGCGAAGCCGCGCCGGTCGAGTTCCTCGTGGACGGCACCTATGCCTCCACCGCGGCGATCGTCTCGGCCTACGGGCGGGCCATCATGTACGCCTTCCCGAACGGGACCTTGCAGCTCCCTGTCCAGCCGGAGGTCCGGGTCTGGTACAATCCGCAGCTGCGCAGCCGCGACTTCATCGTGCCGGGTCTGTTCGCGGTAATCCTGATGGCGTTCCCGCCGCTGCTCACCGCCCTCGCGGTCTCCCGCGAGAAGGAGCTGGGAACCATCGCCCAGATCTACGCCTCGCCGCTCACCAAGCCCGAGTTCATCATCGGCAAGCTCCTGCCCTACGCGGCGATCGCCGCCCTGCAGCTGGCCGTCGTGCTCGCCACCGGCTTCCTGTGGTTCAAGATCCCGATGCATGGAAGTCTGGGCCTGCTCGTGGCCCTGGGGCTGCTGTACGTCCTCTGCACGGTCTCCATCGGTCTGCTGATCTCGACCCTGGTGCGCACTCAGGTGGCCGCCATGCTGGTGACGCTGGTCGTCACCTTGATGCCGTCATTCCTGTTCTCGGGATTCATCTATCCGATCTTCACCATGCCGGCGTTCTTCCAGGCCTACTCGGCGAAGATTCCGACCATGTATTTCGTGAATATCTCGCGCGGGATCGTCATGCGCGGTGCGGGCCTGGCAGAGCTATGGACCAATGTCGCGGTGTTGGTGGTCTACACCGTGGTCGTCCTGACGCTCGCGACCCTGCTGCTCAAGAAGCGGATCGGTTGATGAATCCGGGACGCCTCTTCGGCCTGCTCGGCAAAGAGTTCGCGCAGATGCTGCGCGACCCGGTGGTGCTGTTCCTGATCCTCTGGTTGACCACCGTGGAGGTCGCCATGTGCACCCTGGCGGTCGGCATGGACGTCAAGAACCTGAAGCTGGGCCTGATGGACCACGACCGGTCGGCGGCCAGTCGCGCCTTGAGCAAGGCGCTAACCTCGGCGGACACCTTCGTCCTCGCAGGCGTCTTCACCTCGGAAGCTCAGGCCGAGGCTGGGCTGAAGAAAGGGAAGCTGGACGCCCTTGTCGAGATTCCCCCAGGCTTCGGCGCGCGTGTCGCCAGCGGACGGAAGACCTCGGTCGGGGTCGTCGTCGACGGCTCGAACGCCGACGTGGCGTCGCGCGCCCGAGCCTACATCATCGAGATGACCGCCCGCTTCGCCCAGGAGCGCGTCATGGGCGCGATGCCGATGAAGGCCGGAGTCCAGCCGGCCGTGCGCGTCTGGTACAATCCCAACCTCACCAACACCCGGTTCGAAGCGCTCGCCATGCTCGCCCAGGCGGGGTTCATGCTGGCGGTGATCCTGCCGGCCGCGGGCATGGTCCGCGAGAAGCAGAACGGCACGCTGGAGCAGATCCGCGTGACTCCGATCCGGGCCCATGAGCTCTTCCTGGGCAAGGTTCTGCCGCCGGTCACCGTCACGCTGGGCTCGCTGCTTCCATCCCTCTTGGTGATCCGGCTGCTGCACGTGCCGATGAACGGCAGCGTGACGACGTTCCTGGGGCTCGAGGCGCTCTTTCTGCTCAGCGCCGTCTCAATCGGGATGTTCGTGGCGACGATCACCAGCACCCTGCAGCAGGCGTTGCTCACCAGCTTCTTCAGCCTCTTCCCGCTCCTTTTCCTCTCGGGCAGCGTTTCGCCCATCGAAAGCATGCCCAGGTGGCTACAGATCGCGTCCGAGGCCAGTCCGCTGCGCCACGGCATCGAGATCACCGCAGGACTCTTCCTGAAGGGGGCGGGCATGGGCGAACTCTGGCCCCATGCCGTCGCCCTCGCCGCGATCGGCGCGCCGCTGTTCGCGACAAGCTGGCTTCTCTTCCGCAGGCAGTGGTGAACGCCATGAAGATCGTGGTCTTCGAGGTCGCCGATTGGGAGCAACAGGCCTGCCTTGGCCTGCAGCCGCCGCACATCGTCGAGTGTCTCGAAGCCCCGCTGACGCTGGCCACCTCAGGCGACCACGGCGACGCAGAGGTCATCGCCACTTTCATCGGCTCCGACTTGAGCGCCGGCGTGCTGCGCCGCATGCCGAAGCTTCGGCTGATCGCCACCCGCTCCACGGGCTTCGACCACATCGACCTCGACTATTGCCGCCAGGCCGGCGTCACGGTCTGCAATGTTCCGGACTACGGAGATCCGACGGTCGCCGAACATGTCTTCGCCCTGCTGCTGGCGCTCAGCCGGCGGATCGTCGAGGCCGCCGAGCGCACCCGGCGCGGCGACTTCTCGCAGGCCGGACTGCGAGGCTTCGACCTGGCCGGCAAGACCTTGGGCGTGGTCGGCGCCGGCCGGATCGGACGGCGGGTCGCCGCCATCGGCCGCGGCTTCGGCATGGAGGTCATTGCCTTCGACCCCCGGCCTGACCCCGACGCCGCCTTGGCCCTGGGGTTTCGCTATGCGCCGCTGGATGACCTGCTGGCCATCGCTGATGTCGTCAGTCTTCACCTGCCGGGCGGGGCCGACAGCCACAACATGATCGGCGCGCCGCAACTCGCACGGATGAAGCCCGGCGGTGTTCTGATCAACACCTCACGCGGCGGCGTCGTCGATGGTGAGGCCCTGGTCCGCGCGCTGGCGTCCGGTCACCTGGCGGGGGCGGGCCTCGACGTGGTGGCCGAGGAGGGGGCGTTGCGCGAGGAGGCGGAAATCTTCCGCGCCGAGGCTGCCGTCTCCATCGAACGCCTGCGGGTCCTGCTGGCCGACCACGCCCTGCTGGGTTTTTCCAACGTGATCATCACCCCGCACGTCGCCTACGACACCCGCGAAGCCGTGGCTCGGATCGTCGAAACGACGGTCGCCAACATCCAGGCCTACGCACGCGGCGCGCCGCAGAACGTCGTGACCTGACCTAGGTCCTGGCCCCTTAACGAAGCTGTCCCGGCGGTCTCCAGCGACGTGCGCCTGCGCGCCCGGCCTTGAGCCGGACCGCTCAGGTGTGGCGCGTCGGTCTGGGCTCGGCGGGCCGACCCTGGGGTGAGGCCCCGTTTTGGGGCTCTCCCGCAGGTGGCGCCGCGTTCGACGGCGGCCCCGCAAGGCGCTTGGTGAGGCCCAGGCTCAACAGGAAGCCCACTCCGGTCAGCGCCGTGATCAGCACGAACGAGGCGTCCGGCAGCCATGCGACCTGGAACAGGAGGCCGCCGGCCGCAGAACCGACCGTGACGCCGAGACTGGAGGCCGCGGTCTGCTTGCCCAGTTCCGTGCCCTGCGTCGCGCCGGCCTTGCTGGAGATCCAGTAGGTCAGGATCGGCGATAGGATGCCGGCGCTCGCAGCCACGGCGCCGATCACGGCGAGCATCAGCCGAAAATCGGTCGCGCGCGGCACAAGCAGCAGGCCGACCGCGAGGATTCCCAGGGCAGGCGCGATGAACCGACGCGTGGTTTCCGGATGCACCCACGGCGAGAAGACGGCGGCCTGCACCACGAACATCACCAGGCTGCATTCGGTGAACATCAGGGCGATCTGGTACTGAGTGAGGCCGAGTTCCTGCTTGCCCCGCAGCGCCAGTCCGACCTCGAACACGCCAACCCCGGCTGACACGATGAAGGCCAGCGCGAGCAGTCTGGGAACCAGCCAGCGACCGCTCTGCGTCGTGACCCGCTGAATGCCCGCCGCGACCGCGATGGGAGCCTTTCCGGGGAGCGCCGCCGCCGCGCCGATCGCCACGAGAAAGGCCAGTATCGCCGAGCCCGCGAGGGGGAAGGCCAGCGAGCCTGCGGGCGTGGCGGTCCCCATGATGCCGCCGCCGCGGGCGACGAATACGCCCAGTGTAGGCCCGAGCAGGAACCCACTGATGCCGGCGAGGCTGACGAAGGTGAGCTGGCGGGCGCGGGCCTTTTCGGTGGTGACGAGGTCGGCGATCGCCGCCAACGCCACCGGCGTGACCGCGGCGGCGAAGACGCCGCTCAGGAAGCGCTCAGCGTAAACGGCCGGGAGCGTCTCGAAGAAGGCGGCGGTCATCGTCGTCGCACCGAACCCGATCAGGCCGAACAGCAGAATTCTGCGACGCCCGTACCGATCCGACATCCACCCCCAGGCCGGCGCGAATAGGAAGAGTGAGAGCGTGTAGAGCGCGGTCAGCAGGCCTGTGGAACGGGAAACCTGCGCCGCGCCGCCGGAGCCGCCTAGTAGCCGCTCAAGCAGGTAAGGCAGCAGCGGCAGCACAACGCCGTAGCCGATCGAGACCGTGAACACCGACAGCATCAGCACCGCCATGGTGGCGGGGGGAACCCCTTTGGGGCGGATTCTATCGGTCACGCCGGCGCGAGCGTGGCGCCAGGCTTCGGGCCGGCCGCGGGTTTCGCCGGCGCGGCGGCCGAAGGCGGCTGGGACGCGCCCTGGCGGCGGATACCATCCAGCTTGGTGCGTTTCAGCATCAGCGCGTTGATGGCTACGATCGCCGTGCTGCCGGACATCGCGATCGCCGCGATGCTCGGCCCCAGCAGGAACGGGTAGAGCACGCCCGCGGCCAGCGGGAAGGCGATGACGTTGTAGCCGACCGCCCACGCTAGATTCTGGTGCATCTTGCGAAGCGTCGCCCGGGAGAGCTCGAGGGCGCCGACGACGTCGAAGGGATCGCTCTTCATCAGCACGATGTCGGCGCTCTCCATCGCCACATCCGTGCCGGCCCCGATCGCGAACCCGACGTCGGCTTGGGTGAGGGCCGGCGCGTCGTTCACGCCGTCGCCGACCATGCCGACCTTCTTGCCCTGGGCCTGCAGCTCCTTGACCTTGCCGGACTTGTCGCCGGGCAGCACGTCGGCGAACACCATGTCGATCCCGAGGCTCTTGGCGATGCGCTCCGCCGTGCCCTGGTTGTCGCCGGTCAGCATGGCGACCTCGACGCCGCGGGCGCGCAGCACCTTGATCGCTTCCACCGCGGTCGGTCTGATGGCGTCGGCGATCGCGATCAGGCCGACCAGCTTGCCGCCCACCGCGAGGTGAACGACCGTGCGTCCGGCGCCCTGAAGTTCCTCGGATTTCGCGCCAAGGGCGCCCAGGTCGATCTTGTGCTCGGTCATCAGGCGCTTGTTTCCGAGCAAGGCCGTCTTGGCCCCGATCTGGGCCTGGGCGCCCTTGCCCTCGATGTTCTTGAATCCGGTGGCCCTGGGGGTTTTCACCTTGGCGGCCCGCCGCAGGATCGCCTGCGCCAGGGGATGGTCCGAGCCTGCGTCCACCGCCGCCGCGGCGGAGAGCAGCTGCTCTTCAGTGGCGCCCGGCGCGGTCACCAGGTCGACCACCTCGGGCTGACCCATCGTCAGGGTGCCGGTCTTGTCGAAGATGATGACGTTCAGCTTGGTGGCGTCCTCGAGCGCCGCGGCGTTCTTGAACAGGATTCCGTTCATGGCCCCGAGCCCGGTGCCGACCATGATCGCCATCGGGGTCGCCAGGCCCAAGGCGTCGGGGCAGGCGATGACGAAGACGGTGATCATCAGGCTGATCGCAAAGAGCAGGGGCTGGCCGATCACCCAGAACCAGACGCCAAAGGTCAGGAGACCGACGCCGATCGCCGCCCAGACCAGCCACTGCGCCGCGCGGTCGGCCAGCAGCTGCGAGGGCGCCTTAGAATTCTGGGCTTCCTGGACGAGCTTGACGATCTGGGCGAGCGCGGTGTCCGCCCCGACCTTGGTCGCGCGGTACTGGAATGTGCCGCTCTTGTTGATGGTCGCGCCGATCACCGTGTCGCCGACCGTCTTGTCGACCGGCATGGATTCGCCGGTAAGCATCGACTGATCGACGAGGGACGACCCCTCGAGCACGGTCCCGTCGACCGGGATCTTGTTTCCCGGGCGGATCACGACGATGTCCCCGGCGATCACTTCGGCGGTCGGCACCTCGACCTCCTTACCGTCCCGCAGCACCGAGGCCTTGGGCGGCGCCAGGTCCATCAGGGCGCGGATGGCCTCAGACGCCCCGGCCCGGGCGCGCATCTCCAGCCAATGGCCGAGCAGGATGAAGTCCAGCAGGATGACCGCGGCTTCGTAGAACTGTTCGCCGCCGTAGAAGAACGTCGATCCGACGCTGAACAGGTAGCCCGTGCCGACGCTGAGCACGACGAGCACGGCCATATTGGCGACGCCGGCGCGGATCGAACGGTAGGCGGCGACGAGGAACGGCCAGACCGGATAGAGGATGGCGCCGCTGGCCAGGACAAACAGCACAAGATCGAGCCGCAGGCCGAAGGGGGGCGGGACTTTCATGAAGTCGAGGCCCATCGGCTGGAAGAGGAAGACGGGCAGGCTGAAGGCGAGCGCGATCCAGAACCGGTTGCGCATGTCGCGGACCATGGCCGGCAGGTCGTGACCGGCGCCATGCCCCATTTCCTGCGCCATGGCGTCGCTCTTCGACGCGTGAGCGTCATGGCCCCCATGCGCGCGGTTCGCGGGAGCGCGTTCGACGTCAGATGGAGACAGGGGGCCCGAGGTCTGGGCGTCGCCGCTCGGCGCCCCATGCCCGGCATGATCATGGCTCGAAGCGCCTGGCGCTTTCGCCTCGACCTGCGTTGTCGGCGCGGCTTTGCCGTCGCCAGAGTGCGGAGCGGCGGCGTCGGCCTGGGACGCTTTGGTGGCCAGCGCCTTTAACCCGGCGGACGTATGAGGCTTTGCCGGGGGCGGTTGCGTGTGCGCCCCGTGCGCCCGGACGTGGGCGACGGCGTGGCCGCCGGCGCGCGTCCGCCGGCGCGCAGGCGACATCGCCGGCTGTTCACAAGCGTGTTTGGGCAGGGCCTCGCCGGTGCAATGAAAGCCACAAGCCTCGATCGCCGCCTGGATGGTGGAAAGCCGGATCTTGGCGGAATCGTAGGTGACTGTCGTAAGCCCGGAGACGGGGCTGACGGAAACGTCCGTGACCCCCGCCAGGCCGCGTAGCTGGCGCTCAATCCCGTGGGCGCCGAGAACCGAGAAGAGGTCGGCGACTTCGAGCGTGCTTTTGGTCATGATGTTCGCTTCCAATCCGCCGGCCTGTCGATTGCGTCGCAGGGCCGCCCGTGGCCGGGGACCGAGGTCACGTCCCGGTGGCCCGATCCTGGAAATCTCGCTGCGCCGGTTAGCCGCCTTGACGTAGCGGGCGGCCGGCGTGCGACCGGGCCGGCCCATCCAGACCGACCCGTGCCCCGGCTATGTTGCCGCGACTAAGCTGCCGCGACGTGCTCGGCATGACGCAGATGGGCGGCGTGGCCGGCGTGCTCCGCGCAGGTGCCTTCGTGGACGTTCAACTCGGTCGGCGAGGCCGCCTTCAGGATCGCCTTCGCCTGGTTGATCTGTTCGGGCGAACCATGCGCCATGACCAGGAAGTGGTCGGCTTTCACCGCTTCCTCGTAACGGACGATGGAGTCCTTCGGGATGCCGATGCTCACCAGCGCGCCGGTCAGGGCGCTGACGCCACCCACGAGAACCGCGCCCTCGACGGCGCCGAACAGCATTGCGGTCAGGTGGCCCAGGACGACCACCGGTCCGAACAGCGGAATGGTCATGAACAGTCCGCCCGCGAACAGGCCCCAGAGGCCGCCCCAGAAGGCGCCGTTCTTGCCCCAGAGCTTGATGCGGTCGCCGATGTTGTAGAAGCCGATCACCTTCTCGTCGGTGTGGTAGCCCTTCCCGACGATGGTCAACTGCTTGAACGGAAAGGTGGTCTCGCCCAGGGCCTTGATGGCGCGCTCCGCTTGCGCGTGGCTGTCGAACACGGCGACGGCGACATTCTCTTCACTCATGTGCTTAGTCCTCAGCTGAGATCAGGCCGGCGGTGCGCGCGGCGGCGACGTCAAGAAAGGACGCGCGGCGGGCAGGGCCATTACACCGCAATCGGTTCGCCAGACGGCCGAGGTTTCCGCGCCCCATGGCCGATCAAGGTGGCCCGGGGTTCAACGGGCCGACGCCGCACGAAGCCAAAATTCTGCGAGCGCCCGTCGCCTCCGCTCGACGTCACTTCCCATCGAGACCTCAGGACCCCAATCACAATGTGCTTTTCAGCGACAGCCAGTTTCACCGCGGGGGCCGGACTGCTGATCGTCGGGGCCGTGACGGCGCGCCGCGCGCGGCAGCGCGCCGAGCTCCCGTTCGCCTTGATTCCCCTGCTGTTCGGCCTTCAGCAACTGATCGAGGGGACCATCTGGCTGACGTTGCCGGACAAGGCGCCGGGGCTCAACGCCGTACTGACCTTCGTCTACTCGCTCTTCTCGCACGTGCTTTGGCCGGTCTACGTCCCGATCGCCATCCTGCTGCTCGAGCCGGTGGCGTGGCGGCGCCGGATCCTGGTGGCCATCGCCGTGGCCGGCGGGGCGGTGGGGCTCTACCTGCTGTATTTCCTGGTCCGCCTGCCGATCGTCTCGCAGGCTGAGGGACGACACATCGCCTACCTTTCTCCACACTTCTACCTGACCGCAGTCATGGTGCTCTATGTCCTGGGCACCTGCGTCAGCATGCTCGTGTCGAGCCACGGCAGGGTCAGGCTGTTCGGACTGGCGGCCTTCATCGCCTATGTCGTGACCTACGTTTTCTATACGACCTGGGTCATCTCCGTTTGGTGCTTCTTTGCGGCCGTACTCAGCCTCATCGTGCTGCTGTACTTTCCTCGGCGCCGGGCCAGCCCAACGCTGGTCGCGCAGCCCGGATAGCGGGTGAAGGCTCCGCGTCGTCGTCATGGCCGCAACGCCGGCCGATTTTCGCGGGCGGCGCCTGTAATGAGCGCCGGGCCCCGGCGTCATTAGAGACACCCAGCCGCGTTCTGCGCGCTCCCGGAGTGTCGAAGCCATGTCCTTCACCAGCCGTCCCCTGCGCCTCGTCGCGCTGGTGCTGATACCCACCCTCCTGGCCGGATGCGGCGTCAACGCCATCCCGACCAAGCAGGAGCGCGCCAAGGCGGCCTGGGCGGACGTGCAGAGCCAGTATCAGCGCCGGGCGGACCTGGTGCCCAACCTGGTCGCGACGGTGCAGGGCTACGCGAACCAGGAGAAGACGGTTCTGATCGCCGTAACCCAGGCCCGCGCGTCGGCCACGCAGGTGAAGGTCGATGCCTCGACGGTCACCGACCCCGCGGCGTTCCAGCGCTACCAGGCCGCGCAGAACCAGCTCTCTGGGGTGCTGGGGCGGTTGCTGGCGATCAGCGAAAACTACCCCGATCTGAAGTCGAACCAGAACTTCCTGGCCTTGCAGAGTCAGCTGGAAGGCACCGAGAACCGCATCTCTGTCGCGCGCCGCGACTACAATGAGTCTGTTCGGGATTACGACACTACGCTGCGGACCCTTCCGGGATCGCTGTGGGCCGGCAGCTTCTATCGCTCCGCAAAGCCGATGCAGTTGTTCGAGGCCACGGCGACGTCGCAGTCCGCGCCGAAGGTCAGCTTCACCCCGCCGGCCGCGCCGACGGCCGCCACGCCCGCCGCCCCGAAATGACGGCGCGCCTCGCCAAGCGCTGGGCGTTAGGGCTGCTGTTCCTGGCGGCGATCTTCGTGGGCCCGGCGGCGTTCTCGGCCGCGCCAGCCTTTCCACCTCTCGACGGACGCGTGGTGGATCAGGCGAACATCCTGACCCCGCAAGCCCGAGCGGATCTGACCACGAAGCTGGAGGCGCTCGAAGCCAAGACCTCGCGCCAGCTGGTGGTGGTGACCGTGCCCTCCCTGCAAGGCCTGGAAATCGAAGACTACGGCTACCAGCTGGGCCGCGCCTGGGGGATCGGCGAGAAGAAGCGCGACACCGGCGTGCTGCTGCTGGTCGCCCCCAATGAACGGCGCGTGCGGATCGAGGTCGGCTACGGCCTTGAGGGCGTGCTCACCGACGCGCTCTCCAATGCGATCCTCCAGGCGCGCGTGCTTCCGAAATTCCGCTCCGGCGACCAGGCGGGCGGCGTGCTGGCCGGCGCCGACGCGCTGATCGAGCAGCTGTCCCTGCCGGACGACCAGGCGCGGGCGCGGGTCGCAACGGCTGCATCACCGAAGACCACAACGCCCAGTCCAGTGCCGCTGGTGCTCGTGGGCCTGCTGGTCCTGTGGGTGGTGTTTGGCCTGATCGGAACCATCGGCGGCCGCAAGGGCCACCGCGGCGACATGTGGCTGCTGCCCTTGATGCTCCTCGCCGGCGGCATGGGCCGTGGCGGTATGGGCGGGGGAATGGGTGGCGGCGGCGGATTCAGCGGTGGCGGCGGCTCGTTCGGCGGCGGCGGCGCGTCGGGGAGATGGTGAGATGTTGTTGAGCCCACAAGATCACCGGCGCATCGCGCTCGCCACTGCGGCGGCGGAGGCCACCACCCGCGGCCAGATCGTTTGCGTGGTGGCGGAAGAGGCCGCCCCTTACATGGAGGTTCCGCTCGCGTGGGCGGCCGCCGGCGCCCTGCTCGTGCCGGCCGCCTTGCTGTCCCTGGGCGGCGCGGCGACGCACTGGTTCGACGGCGTCTGGGGCTGGAGCGCCGTCCACGTCGCGGCGACCCACACCACAGTGGCCGCCGCGCTCGGGGCCTATGCCTTGTTGCAATGCCTGCTGTTCGCGGCGATCGCGCTCCTGGCCTCGATCCCCGCCGTCCGCCGAACCTTGACGCCCGCGTCCCTCAAGCACGGGCATGTCCACCAGCGCGCCCTGGAACAGTTCTTCGCCAGGGGCATGGAGAACACCCGCGAGCGCACCGGGGTGCTCATCTATGCGTCGCTGACCGACCGGTGCGCGGAGGTCGTCGCCGACGAAGGCGTGAACGCCAAGGTCTCTCCTCAGGCATGGGCCGAAGTGATCGCCGCCTTGACGGCCGGCATGAGGGCCGGGAAGCCCGGCGACGGATTTGTCGCCGCCATTGAGACCTGCGGCCCTCTGCTTGCCGCGCATTTTCCATCCGAAGGCGCCAACCGCAACGAATTGCCCGACGCCGTCGTCGAAACACAGAGCCTGTGAGGCCGCCCGCGAGCCGCGACGAAGCGCAGCCGCCCCTTGGCGGACCGCGACCCGACTTTGAGAGACGGCCATGACAAACGCTGACAACGCCGCACCGGGCCGCCAGGCCAAGGCCTATCTGGTCGGGGGCGGGATCGCCGCCCTGGCGAGCGCCGCCTACCTGATCCGGGATGGCGGATTCGCCGGCCAGGACATCGAGATCCTTGAGGACACGCCGCGGTTGGGCGGAAGCCTCGACGGCGCCGGCGACGCGCACGAGGGCTACGTCATCCGCGGGGGCCGGATGTTCACCTACGAGGCCTACACCTGCACCTTCGACCTGCTGTCCTTCATCCCCTCGCTCGGCGACCCGGGTGCGACGGTCAAGGACGAGATTTACCGGTTCAACATCGAGCATGCCTCCCGCGCGCGGGCCCGCCTGGTCGCCGGGGGCCGCAAGCTCGATGCGTCGGATCTCAAGCTCAGCAATCGCGACCGGCTGGACCTCATCGAGATCATGGCGGTCACGGAATCTTCGCTCGGGACCAAGCGGATCGAGGAGGTCTTCCAGCCGTCGTTCTTCAGCAGCAACTTCTGGTTCATGTGGTGCACGACGTTTGCGTTTCAGCCGTGGCATGGCGCCGTCGAGCTGAAGCGCTATCTGCACCGCTTCATCCAGGAACTGCCGCGCATCGACACCTTGGCCGGCGTGCGGCGCACGCCCTTCAATCAGTACGACTCCATCGTGCGGCCGCTGGTTCAGTGGCTTGAGGCGCAGGGCGTTCGATTTCGGACCGGCGCGCGCGTGGTCGATCTGGACTTCCGCTATGGGCCGCGCGGCAAGGTTGTCGAAACCGTCCACTATCTCGAGGGCGAGACGCCCCGGAAAATCGCAATCGGCGACGAGGATCTGGTGTTCGTCACCAATGGTTCGATGACCGCGGCGTCGAGTCTTGGGTCGATGGACGCGGCCGCTCGACTGGAACGTCGTGACCGTGGCGCGTCCTGGGCGCTTTGGGAAACCCTGGCCGAAAAGCATGCGGATTTCGGCCACCCCGAGGTGTTCACCCGCAACATCGATGAATCGAAGTGGCTGTCGTTCACCGTCACCCTCAACGACCCGGCCTTCTTCAGGCTCATGGAGGCCTTCACCGGCAATGCGGCCGGCACCGGCGGCCTGGTCACCTTCATCGACTCCAGCTGGCTGATGTCCATCGTGCTGGCCCACCAGCCCCACTTCCTCGGCCAGCCCAGGGACACCCAAGTGTTCTGGGGCTACGGCCTGTTCGTCGATCAGGAGGGCGACTTCGTGAAGAAGAAGATGTCCCACTGCACCGGCGAGGAGCTGCTCATCGAGCTCCTGGGTCACCTGCGGATCGAGACGCAAAAGGATGCAATCCTGAGCGCCGCGAACCGCATCCCCTGCATGATGCCGTTCATTACCAGCCAGTTCATGCCGAGAGCCAAAGGCGACCGGCCCGATGTCCGCCCCGTCGGCACAGGCAATCTCGCCTTCATCGGACAATATTGCGAGATCCCAGACGATGTCGTCTTCACCGTCGAGTATTCGGTGCGCTCGGCGCAGATCGCGGTCTATTCCCTGCTGGGTCTCGAGAAGGCGGTCTCGCCGCTCTACAAGGGCCAGTTCGATCCCGCCGTGGCGTTTGCCGCCGCCAAGACGCTGGTGAGCTGATGGCCCGGCGCGTTGACCCCTTGGCGCGCGGAGGGCGCCGCGGCGTTCGGGTCGCGGCGTTCGGCGCCGCCGGTCTCGCACGGCGGCTGGGCCGCGCAATGGATCGCGTGGGACGCTCGACATATCCCGCGCCCCGTTCGTTCAGATCCGGAGACACGACATGATCACGTTCAAGGTCGTCAAGGAAACGCATGGCTGGGCCGTGCGGTTGGGCGAGCAGATGACCACGCCCTTCTGGTCCAAGGCCTCGGCGGTTCAAGAGGCGAGCCGCCTCGCCGGGACCCTCGGCTGCCATGGCGAGTACACCGAAGTTCTCGTCGAAGGCGTCCGATTGGCGGCATCGCCCCACCAGATCAGCCCATGACGTCGACTGGCTATAAGGAGCGCCTGGTCCTGGCCGCGAGCCTGTTGCGTGGCGTTCGTTCGATGCCGAGCCCGATGAAGGGCGAACCGTTCGATGCGCTTTGAGACCAATGCCCTCGCGCGCGAACTGCGCCTGCGGCGCGGCCCGGACCTGACCGCCCCGTTCCGTGGCCTGCTGGGGACGCCACACCTCAAGGCGCCCTGGGACGATGGCGCGCCGATCCGCGCCGAGCTCTTCAGCGCCGAACGCCTTGAGGAGCACGCCCGGAGCCTGGCGGCCGCGCAGGCGGTCACCGCCGGCGTGGTGCGCGGCGCGGCGCTCGCCACACGGCTGGCGGACGACGAGGCGGTCCTGCTGGCGGCCTATCGTGACGTGGCCGGCGCGATTGATGCCGGCGCGGAAATCACCCCTGCCGCCGAGTGGCTGATCGACAATTTCCACGTCGTCGAGAAGCAGATCCGCGAGGTCAGGGGTGATCTGCCGCCGGGCTACTACCGCCAGCTGCCCAAGCTTGCGGGGGGACCGTTCGCCGGATATCCGCGCGTCTTCGGGGTGGCCTGGGGGTTTGTCGCCCACACCGACAGCCTGTTCGATCCGGAAATCCTGCGTCGCTACCTCCGCGCCTATCAGGAGGTCCAACCGCTGACCATCGGCGAGCTCTGGGCCGTCGCCATCACGTTGCGCATCGTCCTGATCGAGAACCTCAGGCGGATCGCGCAACGGATCATGGACAGCCTCGCCGGACGTCGCGCCGCGGACGCGCTGGCCGACCGACTGCTGGGCGCCGGGGACCACGCCGCGGAACCCCCAGAGACCGTGCTTTCGCCGCAACTTGAGGCCACATTCCCGGACGCGTTCCTGGTGCAATTGGTCTATCGCCTGCGCGATCAGGATCCCAGCATCGCTCCAGCGCTGGAGTGGCTCGACAGCCAGCTGGCGCGGCAGGGTACGACCGCCGACGCCGTGGTTCGGGATGAGCACCAGAGGCAGGTCTCCGGCAGCGTCACGGTGCGCAACATCATCACCAGTATGCGTCTCATCTCCGACGTGGATTGGACCGAACTGTTCGAGCGCGTCAGCCTCGTCGACGAGGTATTCAAGGCCGGCAGCCCGTTCGCTGCGATGGATTTCCCGACCCGCAATCTCTACCGCGATGCGGTTGAAGAGCTCTCCCGGGGCTCGGCGCTTACCGAGTTGGCCGTGGCCCATGCGGCCGTTGCGACCGCGGCGCGTGCCCTGGAAATTGAAGGCGCAGGCGGCGACCCTCGGCGGCAGGACCCGGGTTACGCCCTGATCGCTGGCGGCCGAGCCAAGTTTGAAGCTGCGATCGGCTTTCGACCCTCCGCCCAGGCTACACCGGGCCGGGTCTACCGCGCCTTGGGGATCGGCGGGTACGTCGGTGTCGGCGCCTTGGTCGCGGCGGGGCTCCTGGCTATTCCGCTGTCGATCGCTGCGGCGAGCGGACTGGGCCCGCTGTGGCTCCTTGGGCTTGCGATCCTCGGACTCATTCCCGCGGTGGACCTGGCCGTCGCCATCGTGAACCACGTGGTCACCCAGGGCTTTCGGGCGACCCTGCTGCCGGCCATGGCGCTGCGGGGCGGGATCACGCCCGACCTGCGCACCCTGGTCGCCGTGCCGACGCTGCTGACCTCCCTGCCGGACATCGAGGAGTTGGTCGCGCGCCTGGAGATCCACTACCTGGCGAGCCCCGAGGGCGATCTTCACTTCGCGCTGTTGTCGGACTGGGCCGATGCGGTCAGCGAACATCAGGACGGCGACGAGGTGCTCCTGCAGGCGGCGAAGGCGGGCATCGCCGCGCTGAACCGGCGATACCCGCCGGCGGCGGGTGGCGACCGGTTCCTGCTGCTGCACCGCCGCCGCGTCTGGAACCCGGGGGAGGGGCGATGGATCGGCTGGGAGCGCAAGCGCGGCAAGCTCACCGAACTGAACCGGTTGCTGCGCGGCGCCCAGGACACCACTTTTCTGTCGCCACCGACGGTCCCCTCAAAGGTCCGGTTCGTGATCACCCTCGATTCGGACACACGGCTGCCGCGCGAGACGGTCGGGCGGCTGATTGGAAAAATGGCGCATCCGCTCAACCGGCCCCGGATCGACTCCGGGCTAGGACGGGTCGTCGAAGGTTACGCCGTACTGCAGCCGAGAGTGACACCCGCCCTGCCAATCGGCCGGGAAGGCTCGCTGTTCCTGCGGGTGTTTTCCAGCGCCTCCGGCATCGACCCCTACGCCGCGGCGGTTTCGGACGTGTATCAGGATCTGTTCGGCGAGGGATCTTATGCGGGCAAGGGCATCTATGATGTGGACGCTTTTGAAGCCGCCCTCGCCAACCGCGTGCCGGACTCGACCCTGCTGAGCCATGATTTGTTTGAGGGCGTATTCGCTCGCGCGGGACTTTCTTCCGACGTGGAAGTTGTTGAAGAGTTTCCTGCCCGATACGACGTCGCGGCGTCGCGTCACCACCGTTGGGCGCGGGGAGACT
>JANYET010000027.1 GCA_025359785.1 Alphaproteobacteria bacterium
CGACAAGGCCCGGGATGATCTCAACCGCTTCGCCCGCGACTTCGACGGCTCCGAGATCGCCGACACCGAGATGCAGGCCGCCACCCAAAAGGCCCGCGCCGCCGATGTCGCCACCCTGGCCCTTGAGATGGTCCGAGACGCGGCGGCCGCCAGCTATACGACATCGACCGGCGACGTCTGGAGCCCCTGGAAGGGTTCTGCGAAGGCTTCGCGCACCACGGCCGCCCAGATCGAGGCTCGTGAAGCCATCCGTTCCGCCAAGGCCCGCAAGCACTCCGCGACCGACCCTGGCGCGATGATCGTGGCCTTCCGAGCAGCTCCCCAGGCCGATACCGCCGACGATGCGAACCGCATTTTCGACGCCCTCAACTGGGCTCTCGTCCAATGGCCGCAGATGGCGCTGGCCACCACGGGCGCCAAGGGAGGTGAGAAGATCGCCATCAAGTGGGCCAAGCAGAAGAACGTGACGCTGGTGCTTGCCAAGGCCGATTTCGACCGACACGGCCGTGCGGCGCCGTTCCGGGCCAACGACGAACTGATCGCCTTAGAGCCGGTGTGCGTGCTCACCCTGACGAACACGCTCAACCACGAGCGGGGCGCTGGAATGCAGCCTTTCGGACCGGCCCTCAACCTCGGCCAAAAGGCCGACGAGAAGGGGATCCGTCACCAGGTGGTCAAGGCGCGGGCTTAAGGCCCGCGTCGCGGCGGCCTTCGGGCCGCCGCACCCGCCTTCTGGCGGGTGGATGGGTGCAGGTGCGCTTCGCTTCAACTTCCTAATGCAAATCGGACGCTTAAGTCCCGCCGGGGATTGGCGAACCTTCAGCGATACGCGGACCGAAGGTCCGCATTCTGACCCCGAGCGAACGACCGAGTCTGTTAAGGTAGGGTTAGCCCAACGGCTGGGTCAAAGCTTGTACGAGAACATCACGATCGGTTCGGCCGCCGCACCCCGCTCTTCGTAGAGGGCCCGAGCGGCGCTGTTGTCGATGTCCGTAACGATCCACGCTTGCTGGCAACCGAAGGCCTTGCCCCAGGCAAAGACTTCGTCAACGAGGCAACGCGCAATACCGCGTCGCTGAAAGGTGGGCGCCACGCCTAGGTTGTCGATGTAGATATCCGAACCTTGATCGGGGTGGCTATGAACATAGGCCGAGATTTGGCCGATGACCTGCTGATCGTAAACTGCAACGATCAGCAGATTCCCAGGCGAATCCAAATAGAGTGGAAGCCGCTTAGGATCGATTTCATAGTCAAACACGTCTTCTGCGATGTTCTGAAGAAGCCTCGTGGTTTCGCGCGTTATTCTATGTGTCACTATCGATTCTGGCATCGCTCGGAGAATTCCAAAGGCAAGGGATGGTGGAACTTAAACGTCATCGCGGTAGGCGCTACTGCCCACCCAGTGTCCGACACGGTTCGACTCTCACCTCCAATACGCCTCTTGGCTCTGACCTTGGCAGGGAAAAGCAGACCTTTCTACCTGTCCGCCTGTTTGAAATCCACAAGCCGCGCTGCACCAGAACCATGCTGGATAGCGGACGCTCAAGGATACATTGCACCCTTCGGCAGATAGGGAAGCGCCAATACTCTTCTGCGTGACACTAGCGGTCGTGGACCGTGGCGAGTTCGCGCACGGCCTCGGCGATGGCCTGGAAGTCCTTTTTCAGAATCTGCTCGTGGTTGCTCGCGACCTTCGCGCTGACCTTGAGGTTGGGGTTGCGGGCGAGCACCGGATCGAGTGAGGCCCGCATCGCTTCCATCTCCTCCTGCCCGGCGCCGAAGTTGCCGTCGGTGGCCAGGACGTAGCGCACGGGGTCGATCAGGCGGTCGAGCAGCGGCGCGCAGGCCGCCGCGAGTTCATTGAGCTCGATGTTGATGTCGGCGTGCTGGTCGGCGGTCATCCGCGCGGCCAGGCCCAGCCGGCTGGCCAATGGAAGCAGCAATCGCATCTTGCGGAACAGCCCTCGGATCCGGTCGCGGCCCTCCTGACCGGTCAAGCCGTAGGGCACCGCGGCGTCGACCGCGACCACGCCGGCGCGGCCCGGATTCCGGTCGGCCCAGTACGCCGCCACATAGGCGCCGTAGGACCAGCCGACTAGCAGGGGCCGCTCCACGCCGGTCGCCTTGAGGACGGCGCCAACGTCGCGGACACAGGCCTCAAAGGAATAGTCCGCCGACCGCTTCGATCGCCCGCGGGCGCGCTCATCGTAGGTGATATGCCGCCAGCCGGGGCCGAGTTCGGCGATCACCGGCCGCCAGTTCCGCTGGGTGGCATAGGAGCCGTTCAGATAGACGACGGCGCGGCCGGGACCGCCGGTGTCGGTCACATGCAGCGCGGTGTCTTCAACCGGGACCATGCCGGTCCAGGCCTTCGGGGTCGGGTTCATGAGCTGGTGCTTTCCGTGTGATGGGCCAGGCTGGCCGAAGCGCCGGAGCGCTGGACAAGGATGTCGCCGTGGTTGGTGTGCACCTGCAGCGTGAGGGTCTCTTCGTCCGTGGCGGGACCCGGGTCGGACGCCAGGTCGGAGCGCACGGCGTCATGCTGGCTCGAGGCGTCGAGCCACACCGCGGTCCCTGGGCGCACGCCCAGATGCACTGAGCCGTAGGACGCCTCGATACGCGCGGTCCCGCGCACCAAGTCGCCGATGCGCACGCCGCCGTAGGCCGACCGCGCCGCCAAGGCGTCTCCCGCTGTCTCTAGGTCGATGGCGCCGGCCGTGGTGATGTCGGCATGCCCGCCGACCTTCCCGACGTCGACGGATCCATGCCCCCCCCTGACCTTCAGGTCCTGGCCCACCTGGCCGATGCGGACCGAGCCCGACGCCAGGGTGACCTCGGCATCGCCCGCGACCCGGCCGATGCGCAAATCACCGTGTCCGCCCTGCAGGGCGAGCCGCTCGCAAGCCTCGAGGCTGGCGTCGCCATAGTCGATCCT
Organism: Alphaproteobacteria bacterium; assembly: GCA_025359785.1. GTDB lineage: Bacteria > Pseudomonadota > Alphaproteobacteria > Caulobacterales > Caulobacteraceae > Phenylobacterium. The sequence goes on from JANYET010000027.1 coordinate 2,936, forward strand.
GGCCTGCACCGCGCCGACCGGGCCCGTCACCCGCAGCGACCCGTACCTGATGTGGGCCCCCACGCCGAAAGCCTCGGGCAGCTCGATGCGGATATCCACCGAGGCTCTGGAGCCGAACAGGTTCCAGCCGGACGGGGCGGCCACCGAGATCCATTGGTCCTTGCGATCGACAAGGATTTGCCCGGCGGCGGCGCGGCCTCCGGAGCGCTGGGCATTGCTCGGTGTGACGCTGACGACAACGTCGGCGCGAGGCGAACTGACGATGTCCACGCAGGCCCTGCCGACGTCGATCTGGACCGACATCAGGCCGTCGGCTGCGAACGTAACGGGTGCAAGGGTCATCAGCGTATCCAGCCTGTGTAGGACGAGCCCCGCGCTTCACGACCGGCTGGGCCTGTCGGCTCCAGCGCGGTGGCGATCGCTCGGACGAGCCACGTGTTGAGGGAAATCCCGTCGCCAGCGGCGGCGCGCTCGGCGCGGCTCTTGAGGGCTTCGGGCAGGCGCAGCGTCACACGGCTGGGCGAGGCATCGTCGTCTTCGTCAGCCCCGGGTAAGGCGACCCGGGCTGTTCCGGCCGGCGTCTCGCCGGGGGGGCGCAAGACAACGAAGTCGACCCCCTGCCCGCGCAGCCGCAGGTCCACCGCGCCCGGCGCGAGGTCTCGGGTGATCTCGCCAGCGGCCTCGGTCAGGGCTTCGAGGATCGCCAGGCGCCCCGCCGCCTCGAGCGCCGTTGCCAGACGGCTCGCGATGTCCTGCGCCTCCTTACCGCCCAGGGCGGCCGCGGCGACGAGTTGTCGCTGCAAAGTCTCGATGTGCCGGGTGATGTCCATCTGCGTCCGTTGGGATGATGTCATCTACAGATGGACCTGACGCAATGTGATGTCAAGATGACGTCATTCCGCGTCACTTGATCTCGAAGCGCTGATAGGTTCGATGGAAAGCTGTTCAAAGTCGTCGGCAGAAAGCGGCGGCACTCGTCGCGCCTGAGGAGCACCTGTTCTGCCCCGTTGATCCTTTGGGCATCAGGACGGCGTGTCCGCTTACCCGGCCCCGTTCTAAAGTCGGCTACGTCGGCGTTTGATCGATCCCGACCGATGATGGGTACGTTGGTGATGCCCAGGCACCCGATTGAAGCCACGGCTGATCGTCATTGGTGGACGGCGGTGAGAACCGATGGGTTCAGGCGGCGCGCCCGGCGCTGCGCCGTTCACCTTGAGGATGTCGCCATCGCCAGCGCCTGTAAGGGTTCCGCGAGGGGGCGCCCAAGGCGCTGAGGGCGTCAGGTGTCTTGCTGTGGTGATCCGCATGGCGGCGCCGGCACCAAGCCGTCAGTCGTCTCCCGGGTTGGGCGCTGCGGGGCGAGCTCGTCCGCGATCAATCTCACGAACCTAGGACGGGACGGTCAGGGTCAAAGGCGACCTCGCCAGAGCGAGGCTAACCCCCGCGGACCCTCCGACCTTCGCTGCGCTGCAGGCCGGTTTCCCCGGGGTTCGTCCTTTAGCCCCTCCCTTTCACCCGCCCTGGTCGGTCGCGAGATCGCGGGAACGAGCCCGCAGATCAAGCGGCGCAAGAGGGAGACGAAAGATGGTCAGCATGGGGATGGCTCAAGCGGTTTATCAACACGCCCACGACTTCTACGACACCGGCAGCTGGTATGTGGTCGCCGAATGCTGGGACCTTCTGGCCATCGCCGAGGAACTGGACCG
>JANYET010000067.1 GCA_025359785.1 Alphaproteobacteria bacterium
GTTCGAGCGGAACCGGGCGAGCGGGCTATCGGCATTTTCGGGTTCCAAGGTAAGGACTTGCCAACCAAGGTGGAGACCCGCTGGCACAAGTGCAAGCAAGGCCAGAATATCGGGCCGCAGCAGCCAGAATGCCAGCGCCCATAGCGCCACTGCCCCGCCATAGAACGCCGCAACTCCGGCCTGCACGTGGCGCCCCAGGGTCAGCGCCGATGAGCCAATCCCGATCAGCGCATCGTCCTCGCGGTCCTGCAGCGCGTAGATCGTGTCATAGCCGATGCACCACAGCACCGATCCGCCATAAAGCGCGGCGAGCACCTCGAGCCGGTCGGAGCGCAATGCGACCCAGCCGACCGGTGCACCCCAGGTGAAGACCAGCCCGAGCCACGCCTGCGGAAACCGCGTGATCCGCTTCATGAACGGATAGGCCGCGACCAGCCCCAGCGACGCGGCCCCCAGCACCACGGCGGTCGGCGGCAGGCTGAGCAGGATGGCCAGGGCGGCCAGGCCGCAGACGATGACGAAGGCCCAGGCCTGTCTGACGCTGATCTGCCCGGCGGGAATCGGCCGCAGCGCCGTGCGCGCCACCTTGGCGTCGATGTCGCGATCGACGATATCGTTGTACGCGCAGCCCGCCGCCCTCATCAGCGCCGCGCCGAGCGCGATCAGCCCCAAGAGGCCGAGGTTCGGCAGCCGATGCTCCAGGGCGTCAGCCAGCACCACGCCCTGCCAGCCCGGCAGCATCAGCAGCCAGATCCCCGTCGGCCGGTCGAACCGCCCGATCTTCAGCCACGGCCGCAACCCCGTCGGTGCGAACCGGTCGACCCAGTTGCTGGGCGTTGCATCCGGAAGTGGGGCGGTGGACGTCATCCCTCCCCTTTATGGGGAGGGACAGGCCGGCGCCAGCCGGCCAGGGTGGGGAAGTCGCGATCGCCCGCCGGCGCGGCGCTTGACCCATGCCTCCCCACCCGTCTCGCAGAACTGTGTCCTGTGAGCCACCCTCCCCAGAAAGGGGCGGGAAGGCGCGCCGCTCGGTTGACGCTCAAATGTGCTGCGCCTAGCTTCCAAGGCCTCAGCAACCCGAAAGGAGGGTCAGAATGATAGTCATCGTTCCAACCGCTCCCCCAGGGTTTGCCGGGCCGCCGCCGCGCTTCTAACTCAACCGGACGGCTTCGCCTGAGGGCCTGAACAGCCCGCTTCGCGAAGCGCGTCCGCGCGCCCGGGGTCCACTCGGGGTTCGCAGAGCCCCGCCTCACCCAGCTGCCTTTCCTTCGCGCCGTTCGCGCCGCCGTCCCGACCGGACGTTCGCGCTTCGATCCCGGCGCCGCCGAATCGAGTTTCTCCCATGACCGACCACTACGAAAACACCGAAGACCAGAAGGACCGCGTGCTGAAGAACAGCGCCGTCCTGGCCTTCATCGCGAAGTTCTGGTTGCGCCGGCCATGGCTGCTGGCGGGCACGGTCGGCTTTGTGATTCTGGCCATCGCCTTCGACCTGGCGACCCCCTGGGCGGCGGGCAAGCTGGTGGACGCCGTGACCGGCGGGACCGACCGGCTGGCGCAGGCCTGGCGGGCGTGGGCGATATTCGTCGGCGTCTACTTCGCCTTCTCGACGATCCGCAACCTGTCGATGCGGTTCTGGATCCCGCTGGCCAGCGCCAACATGAAGGAGATGACCGACGAGGGCTTCAAGAAGGTCCAGTCGTTCAGCGCCGACTGGCACGCCGACACCTTCGCCGGCGCCACGGTGCGGCGTTTGAGCCGCGCCATGTGGGGCTATGACGCCGTGTCGGACGCCGCCCTGGTGTTCCTGGGTCCGGCCATCGTCGTGCTGATCGGGCTCTGTGGGATCATGGCTTGGCGCTGGCCGATGGTCGGGCTGTTCGCGACCGTCATGGTGGCGCTCTACATCGGCTCCAACATAGCGCTGACCAACCTCTACGCGCGGCCGCTGAACCTGCGTTCGGTGGCGCTCGACAGCCGGATCGGCGGGGCGCTGTCGGACTCCATTGCATCGAACCCGACGGTGAAGAGCTTCGGCGCGGAGGATCGGGAAGCGGCCCGGATCGCCGGTGTCACCGATTTGTGGCGGCGCGCGGCCAATCGGACCTGGGGTCGGTTCACCGACATCTGGATGTTGCACAACCTCATCCTGGTTGCGCTGCAGGCGGGCCTGACGGGCCTGCTGATCCGGCTCTGGGCCAAGGGGCAGGCGACGCCGGGCGACGTGGCTTTCGTCATCACGTCCTTCATGCTGATGACCGGCTACCTGCGGAACATCGGCGACAACATCCGCATGACCCAGAAGGGCCTCGACGACGTCGAGGACGTGGCCCGCTACGCGACCATGGACCCGCAGGTGATGGACAGGGCGGACGCCAGCCCGTTCCGCGCCGACCTCGGCGAGATCGTCTTCGACCGGGTGACCTTCCGCTACAAGTCCGCGCGGACGCCGCTCTACGACCGCTTCACCCTGCGCATCGCGCCGGGCGAGCGGGTGGCGCTGGTCGGGGCCACGGGCGCGGGCAAGTCCACCTTCGTAAAGCTGATCCAGCGGCTCTACGACTTGGACGAGGGCCAGATCCTGGTGGATGGCCAGGATATCGCCGAGGTGAGCCAGGGTTCGCTCCGGCGGGCCATCGCGGTGGTGCCGCAGGACCCGGCGCTGTTCCACCGGACGCTGTCGGAAAACATCGCCTATGCGCGGCCGGACGCGACGCAGGACGAGGTCGAGCTCGCCGCCAAGCGGGCCCGCGCCCATGACTTCATCGCCCGGCTGCCGCTGGGCTACGCGACCCTGGTCGGCGAGCGGGGGATCAAGCTCTCCGGCGGCGAGCGGCAGCGGGTGGCGATCGCCCGCGCCTTCCTGGCCGACGCGCCGATCCTGGTGCTGGACGAGGCGACCTCGTCGCTGGACGTGGCCACCGAGCGTGACGTCCAGGCGGCGATGGAGGCGCTGATGGTTGGCCGCACCACCATCGTCATCGCCCACCGGCTGTCGACGATCCGCGGCGCCGACCGCATCCTGGTCTTCGAGGACGGCCGCGTCGTCGAGGAGGGCAAACACGCCGATCTGGTGACCCGTGGCGGCGCCTACGCGCGCCTGCATGCGGTGACCGAGGGGTGGGCCTAGCGCCTTTGCACGCAAGCGCCCGGAGGCCTAGGATCGGGCGATGCGATGCCTCGCCCTGGCCGTCCTGCTGTCCGCCCTCGCCCCAACCCTCGCCGCCGGCGCCGCCTCGGCGGGCGAGGCGCCGGACTATGCGCCGCTGAAACTCTACGACGGCGCCTGGAAGGCGAGGTTTGCCGACTCCAAAGGCGCGCCCCAGGTGGTGACGATCGCCAACAGCTGTGCGCGGGTCGGCGTCAATTTCGCCTGCCAGCAGAGCGTCGACGGCGCCCCTGGCGGCACGACGCTCTTCCTGCCGGGCGCCGCGCGCGGCCAGTGGCGGACGCGCCGCGTCTCGCCGACCGGCGAGGCTGGCGGCGAGGCGGGCGCGCTGACCATCGAAGGTCCGGTCTGGACCTTCCTGGATCAGGAAAAGACCGCCGCGGGTGTCGCCTGGACCCGCAACATCAACCGCTTCAGCGGCCCCGATCGCATCCACTTCGAAATCGCGGCCTCGTCCGATGGCAAGACCTGGACTCCCGGCCTCGCCGGCGACGAGGTTCGGGTGCAGCCATAGGAATCAGCCCCGGTTGGTCGCGGCCAGCCAGTCGAGGGCGTCGGGCCAGTGCTTCAGGGCCGCGTAGTTCCCGATGTCCGGGAAGACGGTGAGCTCGCTCAGCGCCGGACCCAGCCAGGCCTCAACCTCGGCCGGCGTCGCATAGGCGTCCTCGGCGCCGTGCCAGACGGTCACCGTGGGCAGCGGGCCCAACGCGGCGACGTCCGTCACCGTGGTCCCGCTGGCCAGCTCGACGGCGGTGCCCTGGCCGGTGCGGGTGAGCGCCTCGTGCACGCCGAGCGTGATCAGGTCGTAGGTCTCCGGATGCGCCGCCAGATAGGCCGCGTCGCCGCGCGATACGGCCGAGGCCTGCATGATCTGCCGCACGATCGCCCCGGAGAGCCGCAGGCGGGTGACCGCGAAAAAGGCCTCCGCCAACCACGGGTGGGCCCGCAGCCGGCGTTGCAGGGCGACCATCGGGCTTGCCGTCGGGGCGCCCTTGGTCGCCATCGGTGGGCGCGGCGACAGCAGCAGGAGGCGCGACGCCAGGTCTGGCGACGCCGCCGCGGTCGCCAGCGCGAACTGGGCGCCGGACGTGAAGCTCAGGAACTGCGCGCCCCCAAGCTCCAGGTGGTCGATGACGGCGATCATGTCCTGGATTGCGATCTCGCCTGGCCGGCCCGCCGCGGTGGCGGAGCGTCCCACGCCCGCGCGCTCGGGCGCCACGATGCGCAGGTTCAGGCGCCGGGCGGTCGCATCCGTGCCGGGCGGCAGCAGGCTTGCGCCCAGGCCGCCGTGGAAGACCAGCACCGCTCGCCCCTCGGGGGCGCCGTACTGGCGATAGGTAAGGCCACGGCCGTCGGCGAGGCGCAGGTGTCGTGGGGCGGGCGCGAAGCCCGGCGGCGCACGCACCCGGGTCCGGCGCTCGCCGCCATCGACACGGCGCCAGAGCTGGCCGAGGTCAGTCAGGGACCGCACGAGCTCGCTCTGGCGGTTGACGCCCACCTTCTCGAAGATCGCATTGAGCTGGTTGCGCACGGTGTTGAAGCTGATGCCGGAGCGGATCGCCACATCGCGCAGGGAATCGCCGCCGCACAGCGCCAGGGCCAGCCGCACCTCGGCGGGCGTCAGGCCGAACGCTTCGGTGAGTCCGCCGCCGAGCGTCTCGCTGGTCTGGCCGGCGTGGGCGACGATGGCGAGGGTCCCACGCGGCTGCTGGCCGAGGTCCTGGCGCAGAGCCGCGGGCAGCCGCTCGAAGGTCATGGCGTAGGCGAACACCGGCTGCGGATCGTCGGACACATGCAGGCGCACCAGGGTTGGCGACGCCGCGCTGGCGGTCACCCGGGCCTGCGCCTGACGAAGGCTCTCGAGCTGGTCCGGCAGGCTCGTCTCGCCCGGCTCGGTGATCAGCCGCGCCAGCGGCGAGCGCCGCGCCACGGTATTGCCGGCCACCCGCCGTCCGCCGTCGGAAACCGCCAGCACGGCCAGCATGGCGCCCGGGACCGCGTCCTGAGTATCGGCGGGCCCGGCGCGGGCCGCGGCGCTGCGCGCCACCTGCTCAGCGCCGACGACCATGGCGGACAGGGTCTGAGCGTCAGGATCGGCGGCCCCGCCATCCCGCGCCAGATGGCGCACGAAGTCGGCCCAATCGTCGGGCTCGGCCGCCAGCTGGTAGAGCGCGCCCACCAGGAGCGCCGCGGTCGGCGTCTCGATGTCTGGCGTCTCGATATCTGGGGCCTCGATATCTGCCGCCTCTGGCCCGGTCACACCCGTCTGCAACTGAACTCCAACGCCTTTGTCCGGGCGACCCGTCTGGGCCCAGGGGTCCGGAGGCCATAGTGCAGATGCACCATGAAACATGTCCGGCAGTGTTGCTAGTCAGCAAGCGTCTGAAATGTTCCAAGGAATCGTCATCGTGCACCCGTCGCTTCGCCTGCCCGCCGCCGTCCTCGCGCTGACCGCGATGCTGGCGACCGGAACCGCCGTCCAGGCCCTGCCGTTCGGACCCTCCGGACCCAAGTCGGTCGAGCTCGCGCCGGACAACACCGCGGACGCGATCACCCACTTCACGCCCACCGCCGTGCAGAGCCTGAAGGGCGTCCACCGGATCGCGATTTCGCAGCTCCAGGTCGAATACGTGACCCGCTCGCAGGGGCTGACGCGCAAGGAACGCAACCAGGTGACAGTGCAATACGGCCTGAAGCCGCCGTCGGACGCCGGCCTGCAGGCGGCGACCGACAAGCTCTACGACCACCTCGTGGCCCAGTTGCAGGCGGCGGGCTTCGAGGTCGCGCCGCGCGCCGAGATCGAGGCGGCGCCGAGCTGGCGCAAGCTGGCCAGCGTCGGCAAACCCAGTGGCGGCGAGTTCAAGAGCGAGAGCGGCTCGGGCCGGCTGTTCGTGGCCGGCGCGGGACCCTACTACTTCTATCCCGGCGACCTGCACCTGGGGACCGCCGCCATCGGCTGGGGCTTTTCCCAGGCCCACATCACCGAACAGGCGCTGGGAACGGAACTGAACGCCGCGGTCGTCACCGTGCGACTGGTCGTGGGCATCCGCGAAACCGACCGCCACAGCCAGATGTTCGCCCTGCTGCGCACGGCCTCCAGCTTCATGGGCGACCCGCGCATCAACGTCGAGGCGCCGGCCTCCGGCCTCTTTGTCATGACCCCGGGCAAGGGCCACGGGATGACCAATGCCGCCGGTCGCGCCGCCTTCACGGTCAAGGACGACCTGCTGTTCCACGAAGACCTGATGTCGGCCACGCTGAAGGACACCGGCGGCGCGGCCAGCACGGCCGGCAACATCGCGTCATCGGCGCTGTTCGCCGGCGCCATCCTCGCCAACATGGCCGGCGGCGGCATCGGGATGAAGCTCTACAAGAGCTACAAGTTCGACGCTGAGCCGCCGGAGGCCGACTACCTGGCCGCCGTCGACCGCAATCTCGCCGGCGTCGAGGACGCCATGGTGGCGCAGCTCAAGGCCGCGGCGCAGTAGCGGCCCTTCGGATGGCGCAATCACAACTGGCGGTAGCGCTCTGAAAAAAGGCGTGTAAGTCTCAGGCCACAGTCCGGGGGGAAATTCCATGTCCGACATCGTCGCGAGCCTGCGCACGAGTAGTGAAAAGACCTACGGGACGATCGCGGTCGTTCTGGGCGTCCTGATCTGGATCCTCTTCGGCTTGAGCCTCTGGGCAGCGTTCAAGGTGGCCAACAGCGAGGTGATCGGCGTCCTCGCCGTCTACCTTGTCTATGGGATTGTGATCTGGCTCGGCTATCTGATCGCCGGCGTGATCTATCGCGCCACCGCCTTCGGCAACATGATCCTGCTGAGTCCCAACCAGTTCGCGCACCTCTATGAGATGGTGGAGACCGGCGCCAAGGAGCTGGGCCTCAGCCCGACGCCCAGAACCTTCCTCTACAACTCCAACGGTCTCTTCAACGCCTTTGCCCGACGGCTGATGGGCGGCCGCTATGTCTTCCTGACCTCCGCCTTGGTGGACGCCAGCGATGACGAGCAGGTGCGCTTTGTGATCGGCCACGAGCTCGGCCACCACGCCGCGGGCCACCTGAACCCGTGGCTGAACTTCCTGAAGATGCCGGCCTATGTCGTGCCCTTCCTGATGCCCGCCTATTCCCGGGCGCGGGAATACAGTTGCGACAGCATCGGGGCTCACCTGTCGAAGGACCCGGTCGCCTCGCGCAGCGCCTTGCAGATGCTGGGCTGCGGCTGTCGGCGGCTGAATGGCGCCATGAGCTGCGAGGCCTTCGTCGCCCAGGAGGCGATGGTGCCGCCCGTCGCTGGCTTCGTCGCCGAGATCTTTCGCAGCCACCCGCGCCTCACCCGCCGGGTCGCGGCGATCCAGGGCGAGGCCCGAGCCCGCTCAGCCTCGCGGTCCTAACCGAGCGTTGAAGCGAGCGCTGCCGCCAGGTCGCCCTTCGGCTCCACGCGCACGCGCTCCAGTCCCAGCCAGCCGGCCATCAGTTTGAGCTCTTCGGCGAGGCGCACCGGGGTGGCGTCGCTGGCCCAGGGCTCGGCGTGGCTGGCCTGGACGATCAGGACGCCGGCCTTGCGGTCGCTCTTCAGGTCCACCCGCGCGGTCAGCGCATCACCCTCCAGGAACGGCAGGACATAGTAGCCGTGGGTGCGCTTCTCGGCGGGCGTGTAGATCTCGATCCGATAGCGGACGCCGAACATCCGCTCGGTGCGCTCGCGGAACCAGATCAGGTTGTCGAAGGGCGACAGCAGCGCGCTCGCGTCCACCTTGCGCGGCCAGCGCGCGGCGGGGTCGAGATAGGCCGGTTCGCGCCAGCCCTGCACGGTGACCGGGATCATTTCGCCGGCCTCGACCAGCTCGGCCATCCGCGCCTTGGCGCCGTCGACCGGCATACGGAAATAGTCGCGCAGGTCTTTCGAGGTGGCGACGCCCATGGCGCGGATCGCCTGGCGGTAGAGCGCGCGGTGGGCGTCCTCGCGGCTGGGCGTCGGCAGGTTGACGATGGCGCTCGGCAGCACGGTTTCCGGCAGGCCGTAGACCCGCTCGAAGGTCCCGCGCCGGGTGGCGGTGGTGAGTTCGCCGGTCCAGAACAGGCACTCGACGGCGCGCTTGGCCTCACTCCAGCCCCACCAGCCGCCCCGGCCCTTCTGACCCATCTCCAGCTCGGAGGCGCTCATCGGCCCGCGCGCCTGAATCTCGGCCAGCACCTTGTCCACGAATTCGCGCCGTTCGCGCAGGAACTGGCCGACGCCCTTCCAGACTCCCACCCCGTCGTGGGCGTCCTGCATCCGCCAGCGGAACAGCGGCTGGCTGGCCAGCGGCAGCAGGGACGCCTCGTGCGCCCAGTATTCGAAGAGCGGCCGGGTCTTCGCCCAGGCGACATCCTCCAGCATCGCGCGGGGATAGGCGCCGAGCCGCGAGAACGCCGGCAGGTAGTGCGTGCGGGAGACTACGTTGACGCTGTCGATCTGCACCACGCCCAACCGATCGACCAGCTTGACGAGTTGGCGTTTGGCGACCGCTCCGGAGGGCCTTGGCGTCGCGAACCCCTGCGCGCCCAGCGCGATGCGGCGGGCCTCGCCGGCCGTCAGTTTTTCCTTGGCCATGAGCGTTCGCAGGTCCGCTTAGAATCGTGATTTCGCAAGTCTATCGAGCGAACAAAGAAAGAACAATGATGGCCTTAACAATGGTTAACGGCTTAACCAGTCTTAGGGGTTCGGTAAGAACAAATTAAGAATTTGCGCTGGTCTAACATCGGTCTTGCCGGGTCACCGGCTCAGCGTTCCAGCCGCCCGTCGCCGAGCGCCTCCACATCGAATTCGTAGAGCACGCGCGGGTCCGGCTTTTCAATATCGTTGGCGATGTCCTTGGGCGCGAGCGTCCGCAGGATATGGCGCAGGATCGCCAGCCGCGCGGGCTTCTTCTTGTCGGTGTGGATAATGGTCCAGGGCGCCGCGGGCGTGTGGGTCCGGCGCAGCATCTCGTCGCGAGCCTCGGAATAGGCATCCCATTTCTTCTGGGCGACCTTGTCCAGCGGACTGGTCTTCAGCCCCTTCAGTGGATCGTCCTTGCGGGACTTCAGCCGCTTGGCCTGCTCGGCCTTGGAGATGTCCAGCCACAACTTGACGATCTGGATGCCGCTCTCGGCCAGCAGGGCTTCGAAGCGCGGCGCGTCGCGTAGGAAAGCCTCGTGTTCGGCGGGGCTGCAGTAGCCCATGACCGCCTCGACGCCGCCGCGATTGTACCAGGAGCGGTTGAGGATGGTGAGTTCGCCCCCGGCCGGCAGGTGAGCGACGTAGCGCTGGAAATACCACTCCGTCCGCTGGCGCTCGGTGGGCTTGGGCAGGGCGATGACGCGGGTGTGGCGCACGGACAGATGTTCAACGATCCGCTTGATCGCCCCGTCCTTGCCGGCCGTGTCGCGGCCCTCGAAGATGATCAGCGCCCGCTCGCCCGAGACCATGGCCGCCTGCTGATAGCGCACGAGACCCACCTGCAGGGCTTCGAGCTGGTGGGTGTAGCTGTGGTCTTTGCTCATGTCTGGAACCCTATGCCCGAAGCCGTCGGTGACGCTAGAACGAGCGGATGATCCGCCTTTACGTTCCGCACGATCTCGCCCTGGGCGCCGAACTGGCCCTGGACCACGGTCAGACCCACTACCTCGCCTCGGTGATGCGTCAGGGGGTGGGCGACGAGCTGCTGCTGTTCAACGGCCGCGACGGCGAATGGCGCGTGCGGATCGGCGCGGTCACCAAGCGCGCGGTGGCGGTGAAGGCCGAGGCCATGATCCGGCCGCAAACCATCGGGCCGGATGTCGAGCTGCTGATCGCGCTGGTCAAACGTGGGCGGCTGGAGACCATCGTCGAGAAAGCCGCGGAGCTTGGCGCGCGGCGCGTGCGCCCGGTGCTGACCGAGCGCACCAACGCCGACCGCGCGCGGGTCGAGCGGTTGACCGCCATCGCCACCGAGGCCGCCGAGCAGACCGGGCGGCTGGATGTGCCCGAGGTGACCGAGCCCATCAAGCTCGACAAGCTGCTGAAGGCCTGGGAGCCCGGCCGGCGGCTACTGTTCTGCGACGAGGCCGGCGACGCCAGGCCGATCCCCGAAGCCCTGAAGGGTCAGCCGGTCGGTCCCTGGGCGATCCTGATCGGGCCGGAGGGCGGTTTTTCCCCGGCCGAACGCGAGCGCCTGCGGGCGCTGGACCATGCCGTCCCGGCCACGCTCGGGCCCCGCATTCTCAGGGCCGACACCGCCGCGATCAGCGCCCTGACGCTCTGGCAGACCGCGCTCGGCGACTGGACCCGCAACGAGACCCCTTGAGCTTGGCGAGATTGCGCCCACCTAGACTCCCAACGTAAAGAGCACGGCCGCGCGGCAAGACGCGGGTCCGGGATGGGTCTGGGGAAGATACCGATGGCTGAGATCGCCGCTGACGACCGTCCCTTGACGTTCGAGGACCTGGTCGCCTGGTTCGACGAGGGCTCAAAGCCCGCGTCGGCGTGGCGCGTGGGCGCCGAGCATGAGAAGTTCGTCTTCCGCCTGGGCACGCACGAGCCGGTCCCCTACGAGCCCCCCCATCCTGAGCTAGGCGGCATCAAGGCCCTGCTCGATGGCCTGACCCGCTTCGGCTGGCAGCCGGTGATGGAGGCCGGCCATGTGATCGCGCTGGAGCGCGGCAAGGCCAATGTGTCCCTGGAACCCGGCGGTCAGTTCGAGCTGTCCGGTGCGCCGCTGGAGACCATCCACGACATCTGCGAAGAGACCGGCCAGCACCTGCACGAGGTGAAGATCGTCGCCGACGAGCTCGGCATCGGTTTCCTGGGCCTGGGCTACTCACCCGTCTGGCGGCGCGACCAGGTGCCGGTGATGCCCAAGGGCCGCTACAAGATCATGCGCGAGTACATGCCCAAGGTCGGCGGCATGGGCCTCGATATGATGTTCCGCACCTGTACGGTGCAGGCCAACCTGGATTTCGGCTCCGAGGCCGACATGGTGGCGAAGTTCCGCACCAGCCTGGCGCTACAGCCGATCTGTACCGCTCTGTTCGCCAATTCGCCGTTCAAGGAAGGCAAGCCGTCGGGCTTCCTGTCCGCCCGCGCCAACGTCTGGACCGACACCGACCCGGACCGCACCGGCATGCTGGATTTTGTGTTCCAGGATGGCTTCGGCTTCGAGACCTACGCCAGGTACGCCCTCAACGTGCCGATGTATTTCGCCAAGCGCGGCGACCGCTACATCGACCTGTCCGGCCAGTCCTTCCGCGCCTTCATGGACGGCAAGCTTGCCGACCTGCCGGGCGAGCGGCCGTCCCTCAAGGACTGGGCCGACCACACCACGACGATTTTCCCGGAAGTCCGCCTGAAGCAGTATCTGGAGATGCGCGGCGCCGACTCCGGCCCCTGGAGCGCGCTCTGCGCCCTGCCGGCGCTGTGGATGGGGATCTTTTACGATTCCGCCGCGCTCGCCGCCGCCTGGGACCTCTGCAAGCACTGGAAAATCGAGGACCACGAGCGTCTGCGGGCCGATGTCGCCAGGCTGGGCCTGAAGGCCGAGATCGCCGGCCGCTCGGTGCAGGACGTCGCCAAGGACATGCTGGCCATCGCCCGCGAAGGGCTGAAGCGCCGCAACCGCCTCTCCGGCGGCATGGTCGATGAGAGCAACTACCTCAGCCAGCTCGACGAGATCGCCGACAGCGGCGTCACGCAAGCCGAGCGCCTGCTGGAACTCTACCACGGCCCCTGGTCCGGCGACGCCAGCAAGGTGTTCGAGAGCTTCGCCTACTGACCGCCGCCCGTGCCTTTTGGCGCCGCGCCCGTGGGGAAGATGGCGCGGGTGATGGTGTAGATGACCGTGCCCAGCTGGATGGTGGTGGCGCCGAGCAGCGCCATGATCACCTGACCATCGATGATCCGGTCAGCGGGCCGGATGTGTCCGGCCGCAAGCTGGCTGCAATCCTGCCAGAAGATGAAGCCCAGGCCGATCAGGACCCCCACGTTGGCGATCGCGAACAGCACCATCACCCGGTCGGCGAAATTCTTCCGGATCGACAGGTCGCCGATCGCGATCGTATCGGCCGTGGAGCGGAATTCGCGGACTTCGTGATTGAGGCTGACCGGGCTCGGAACAGCGAGGCCGGGCCCGGCCGGACTTGACGCCAGGGTGTCGAGACTGACGGGCGCGACTGGGCGCGCGACCGGGGGCGCCGCGGATGGGCGCGCGGCCTTGGCCTTCGTGGATCGCCGCTTGGCGGGAGGCCGCGCCATGGGCTCAGCCGGCGAGAGAAATCTTCAGCGGCACCCCGTCCTTGTTCACCAGGGTCACGGTCTGGTCCGCTGCGTCGGAATTCCGCGCCGCGACCCGCGCCAAGGCGATCGCCTTGCGGATCACCGCGGTATTGCTGGTGACGCCAAAGACACCCTTCAGTTCGTCGATAGCCTCGGCTGTGCCGGGGTCAACCTGGAAGCTGGTCTGCACGTTAGGCATAGGAATACTCCTGAGGTCGAGCAGCATATCGTATCAAAGAGACATGCAATTCAACTGATTTCACCATGATATATATACGATATTCCCACGCTTTCAATCCCGCGTTGGGTCGGATCGGATGGTCGGCAATCCATACGCGCGAGCAATGCGCGTTTAGGTCGGCGCGTTTAGGTCGACACGATACCTATTGCCAAGCTTCGAGCAGCCACTTTGCCGCGATAGGTATCGTGTCGCCTCAGTCTCGCAAATCGCCGCGCACAGCCGGAGCGGTTTCAGAACTCGCAGCAGGTTCGCACTCATACAGTGTAGCTTCGGACCTCGCGCGTCGGAGGAGGGTCCATGACACTTTCAGACTTGGCATCCATCGGCACTTTCGTCAGCGCCGTCGCCGTCGTTGTTTCGCTGGTCTATCTGGGAAGCCAGATCCGCCAGGCGCGCGTCCATCAGCAGGCCGCGATCCGCTCCGAGCGAGCGAGCCGTATGGCGGCGATGAACATTGCCGCGCAGGAGCCCTCTATCGCCGTCGCGATCGCGAAAGGCGTCACAGGCTCCGACGACATCAGCGGCACGCAATACGCACAGTTTGCGCACTTCTGCCGAGCTTCGTTCTACAACGCCGAGGACACCTACTTTCAGCACAAACTCGGCCTCATCTCGGAAGAGGCGTTCGCCAGCTTCGTCGCCAGCGTGCAAGGCTGGGCGTCGCGCGCGCCGGGCATGCGCGCCGCCTGGAAGCAGTTTCGCGGACTGTTCGTCAGCGAGTTCGCCGAGTGGATGGATCGCACGCTCGCACAGGCGCAGGTCGCTCAGCCCATTGACCCCTTCGCCCAGTGGCGGACGCTGGTCGAGGCCGAGAACCGCGAACCATTGTCGTAGCCCGCGCGACGGGCCATCCGGCGCCCATGGCGTGTCACCCCATCCATGGTTAAGCTTCCTCGGCAAACGAGGGCGTCATGGACATCCACAAACCCAAGCCGTGGCGCGGGGCCCGCGAGTTCCTGAAGGAGATCGGCACCATCGTGATCGGGGTGCTGATCGCGCTCGGCGGCGAGCAGGCGGTCGAGTGGCTGCACCACGACGCCGAGCTGCGCGACACCCGCGAGGCCTTGATGAAGGAGATCGCCACGAACGTGCGGCGCGCCGACTTCTCAGCCCGCGAAGACCGTTGCGTGTTCGGCGCGCTGGATCGGTACGTCGAGCTGGCGCGGGCCGGTCGGCCGAAACCGCCGCTGCCCTGGGTCAACCCGCTCTACACGACCACGATCTGGGACGCCTCCCAGAGCGGAGCCGTAACGCGCCTGCCGCTTGAGGAAAAATTCCGCCTCGCGACGTTTTACGACAGCGTACGGGCTCTGCAGGGGTTGGGCGCGACCCAAAGGGCCCAGATGACCCATGGCGCCCGCTACCTTTCCGTTCCCGATTTGACGCTGGCGGAGGTCCGCGAGGTCGTTATGACCGCCAGCGAGCAGCAGACGATCTTGCGGGCGAAAATCGCCAACGAGAAGGCGCTGGTTCAGCAGGCGGCGGCATTGGGCGTCCATCCAACGCGCGTCAGCGCGTCGGCGGAGCAATCGGCCATCAGGGCCTGCGAACTCGCCGGGCTTCCGCCACCGCGCTTCGATCAACCGCTCTCGCCGCCGGCGCCGGACGCATTCACCGCCGATATCCGGAAGGCCGACTGAGCCATGGACATCCACAAGCCCAAGGCCGCACGCAGCTGGCGCGAATTTCTCATCGAGATCGGGACCATCGTCTGCGGCATCCTGATCGCACTCGGCCTGGAACAGGTGGTGGAGTGGACGCACTGGCAGGAAAAGGCCCACGAGGCGCGGAGCTCGATCCACAAGGAGCTTACACGGGCCTATGTGCTTGCCGAGGAACGTATCGCCCAGCGGGATTGCGCCAACGCCTATCTCGATCAGCTTGCCGCCGACGTGGAGTCCTCTCCCGCGGTTTGGAGGCCGCGTAACACCGCCTGGTGCGGTATCGCCACTCTGTTCCACTATCGCTCTATCGGTGGGCGGCCGTGGCCGACGGAGGTCTGGCGATCCATCGAGGCGGAAGGCGTCGTGTCCCATTTCGGAGGGGACTACAAAGCCAAAGCGCCGTTCATCTTCAACTTTATCGACTCCATCCACGCCATGGGGGTCGAGGAAATGTATCTGGCGCCCGAGCTCGATCCGTTACGCAGACCGCTGGTGCTGACGCCCGACGGTAAACTCAGGCTGCTTTCGACGATCGCCCGACTCCGGCGGCTGAACATCAATCTGGCGCTCACCAGCCGACAACTGCAGGTCGAGATCGCGCGGCTCGATCCGCCAGGCGCGACGGAGCTGGAGGCGGACCGGGCCGCCATCCCGAATTTCCTCTCGCGGGCGGGGGTTATGCTGAATCCTCAGCCGACACCAGCCCCAAGGTGATGAGCATGGACATCCACAAACCGAACGCGCGCTACGGCCGAGCGCGAGCACGCAGCAAGCTGTCGGTCGATACTCGAACGACGGGCTCGGTGATCCTAGCGCATAACGGCCTTCGGAGCTTTCATCCGCGAACCTACGAGTCCCAGAGCCCGCGCCCGCGATTTCGACGGCTCGGCCTTGACGCCGAACTCTCCATGTTCTATCTTTGTTCTAAATCATGACGTCCACTGACCCCCGCAGCCAACAGCTCTCCGACCTGGCCGATTGCGCCTATCGGCTGGGCCTGGCGTTCGGGGCGGCGGTGGAGGCGGCGCAGGGCACGGACCGGTGGCTGGGCTATTTCAACGCCTTCGACCGCTGCTTCTTTGCCGTTCGGGTGGCCACGGCGCTGCAGCTCCGCCTCGGCCGCGCGGCCGCTGAGCCGCGCGAGGCGGCCTCGGACCGGGAGGACCTCATCGAGCGGCCCGATCCGCCGGAAACGGACGGCCGCGACGGCGGATACGACGACCGCGACCGCGACCGCGAGACCGAACGCGCCAGCCTGCCGATCCTGCTGCGCACCCTCGAAGATGTCGCCGCCGACGCCGCGGCCCTGCCGGGCCCGGAGCCGGCGGAACTCCCCACCCTGCGCGAGCTCTTGTCCCACGCAAAAGCCGAACCAAGCCAAGCCCAGGGCCTGCGCGCCCAGCTGACCGGGTCCGGCGCAGCCGCCGCGCCTTCCGCGCCGACTCGCCCTGCGGCATCCAATGTCGGCCAGGTGCTGGCGGCCCGCCGCGCCACCGGCCCACCGCGCCGCTGAGCGGGAAGGCCCGCCCCGATCCTCCTCCCCTTGTGGGAGGAGGGCGAGACCTGCTCCTACCCCTCCGGCGCGCTGACGTTGGCTGGCCAGTGTTCACGCTGTGACGCGCCAGAGCCCGAGTCGGTGTGCTGCACCACCTCGTCGACGGTGATCGAAAGGTCCGTGTCGGAGCCGGGGAGGTCT
This sequence comes from Alphaproteobacteria bacterium, assembly GCA_025359785.1. Lineage (GTDB taxonomy): Bacteria > Pseudomonadota > Alphaproteobacteria > Caulobacterales > Caulobacteraceae > Phenylobacterium. The sequence continues at coordinate 16,043 of JANYET010000067.1, forward strand.
GGCGTCCCGCGCTGGTGGGCCGCCAACTCAGCCGTGTCCACCGCATAGACCTCGATCTTGTCAGGGTAGAAGGCCAGCCGGTTCTCGATCCCGGCCATGGCCGGGAATGGCTGTTCGTAGCTCCAGACCGCGTTCTCGGCGAACTGGCCGTCCATCAGCACGGTGAAGTAGCTGGCGTCGCCCTTGTAGGGGCAATGGGTCGAGCGCTCGGTGCGGCGCAGGTAGTCCATGGAGACATCGCCGCGCGGGAAATAGACCACCCGCGGATAGCTGGCCTCTTGCAGGATCACCGCGTCGGCGCTGTCGGCGATCACATGGCCGGCGAACCTGGCGCGCCACCGCGTGGCGGCCGGCGCGATGGAGATCGGATGGTCGGGGCCGGGCGTCTTCATCAGGCGGTCTCCTTCGCGGAGCGCAACGCCGGGCAAGGCGTAAGGCTCCCGCCGCCGAGATAGGGACTGGGCTTGCTTGTGCTTAGGGGGACCGCGTGATTTTCTGCCTCGAAATCATCACAGCGCGTGCTCAGGGGGGCCGCGCTCTTCCCGTTCAGAGCAAGGTCGCTGCGCATGGATATCGTTGTCGTCGCCGGCCTCGTTGTCGCCCTGGTGACGGCGGTCCCGGTTTTCCTGCAGCTGCGGCGCCACCCGCCAGGCCTGCGCATCCTGTTCTTCGCCGAGATGTGGGAGCGGTTTTCCTACTACGGCATGCGGGGCCTGCTGATCTTCTATCTGACCCAGCATTTCCTGTTCGACGACAAGACCGCAGCGTCGAACTACGGCGCCTACACCTCGCTGGTCTACCTGTTGCCGGTGATCGGCGGGGTGCTGGCCGACCGGTTCCTGGGCGCACGCAAGGCGGTCGCCTTTGGAGCCCTGCTGCTGGTCGCCGGCCACTTCACCATGGCCTTCGAAGGGGCCCCCGCGACCCAGGTGCTGACCTACCAGGGCGCGGCCTACGAGTTCCAGGTCACCGGCCGCGCCGCCAGCCGTGACGTGAAGCTGCTGGTGGCGGGTCAGCCCTATGCCTACGGGCCTTCGGCGGACGGCGGGCTGGACATCAAGGGCCTGCCGGCCGCCGCCCCGCTGCCGGCGCACATGGCCAAGGGCGACTACCAGATCTCCATCAAGGCGCAGGACCCGTTCTTCAAGAACATCCTCTACCTGGCGCTGGCGCTGATCATCGTCGGCGTCGGCTTCCTGAAGGCCAACATCTCGGCGATCGTCGGCCAGCTCTATCCCGCCAGCGATCCCAGGCGGGACCCTGGATTCACGCTCTACTATTTCGGCATCAACCTGGGCTCGTTCCTGGCCGCGATCACCTGCGGCTGGTTGGGCCAGACCGTCGGCTGGTGGGCGGGCTTCGGCGCCGCCGGGGTCGGCATGGCGCTCGGCTGGCTGGTCTTCGTGCTGGGCAGGCCGCTGCTGGAGGGCAAGGGCGAGCCGCCGAACCCGGTGGCGCTCGCGCAACCCCGGTTCGGGCCGATCAGCACCGAATGGCTGATCTACCTCGGCGCTCTGGCCGGCGTGGCGGTCGTCTGGGCGGTGGTGCAGAGCCTGGCCATCGTCAGCTGGGTGCTGGGCGTCGGCGCGATCATCACCCTGGGCTACGTGTTCTGGTACATGGCCACCAAGGCCAGCAAGGTCGAGCGTGACCGGGTGATCCTGGCGATCGTGCTGATCCTGGCCTCGGTGGTGTTCTGGGCGCTCTACGAGCAGGGCGGCTCCTCGCTCGGCCTGTTCGCCGAGCGCAACGTCAACCTGCACCTCTATGGCGACCAATATATGAAGCCGGCCCAGGCGCAGTCCTTCCAGTCGGGCTGGATCCTGATCCTGGCGCCGGTGATGGCGGCGATCTGGACCTTCCTCGGCGCCCGGGGCCGCGACCCCAATCCGGTGTTCAAGTTCGGGCTGGGCCTGCTGCTGATCGGCGCCAGCTACTACGTGATCATCCTGGGCGGGACCTTCGCCGGCGCCGACTTCAAGAGCCCGCTGATCTTCCTGGCCGGCGCCTATCTGATGCAGACCACGGGCGAGATGTGCGTCTCGCCGGTGGGTCTGTCGCAGATGACCAAGCTCGCCCCGCCGCTGCTGATCTCGACCCTGATGGCGACGTGGTTCCTGGGCACCGCCGGCGCGAACTTCGTGGCTGCCAAGATCGCCCAGCTGACCGCGTCGGACACCATCGGCGGCCAGGTGCTTGACGCCGGTAAGGCGCTGGCCACCTACAGCCACGTGTTCGGCATGATCGGCCTCTGGGGCCTGGGCGCGGGCGGCCTGATGCTGGTGCTCTCGCCCTGGCTCAAAAAGCTCGCCCATGGCGCCGGTGGCCTCGACGCGAAATAGGCCTGCCCGCGGTCAGCCGAAGTCCTTGCGCAGCAGGAAGTAGACGCCGCGCGGAAACGGGAAGGCTCGGTCGGAGACGTCGGGCCGCGCCGATCCGCCACGGGGACCGGGAAACACCTCGAAGGTGTCGCGCAGGCGGGTATTCGGCGCGGTGACCAGCGGCAGCTCCACGCGCAGCCTGAGGCCCGGCCGGGGCTTCCACTCGGCATAGGGCTTCACATAGGTGCGCAGCTTCAGCGTCTCGATCGAGTTGAAACGATAGGCCCGCTGGCTGAACCCACCGTAGAGGTCGACGCCCAGGTTCAGGTTCCTGGCAGGCAGGTCCTGGCTGAAATTGACGCTCCAGTCGCTCGGGTGGAGGAACGAGATGGGCCGCATCTGGCCGGTGGTCGGATCGCGCACCTCGCTCCAACGGCGGACGATCTCGCCCTTCAGCAGCGCGCCCTTCCAGCCGAGCGGGTCGAAGGGCAGGGTGTAGGACAGGATCAGCGACTCGCGCCGGCCGTCGCCGATGTTGGCCGGCCGGTCGAACACCGTGCCGTCGGCGGCGAACACCGGGCCGCGGTCGACCACGTCGGTGATCTGCAGGTGCTTGGCGGTCAGCACCACACTCGCGCCCTTCCAGAGCTGCTGCTCGACGGCGACCTCGCCGGCCCAGTCCTGCGCCGGGTTGAGATTCGGGTTGCCGGCGGTGACACCCAGGCTGCTCGTCAGGTTCGAAGAGGCCACGAAGTCGTTGAAGTCGAGCTGACCGACTTCGCGCTCGATCCGCGCGCGCAACTGCGTGGCCGGGACCGGCGTCCAGCTCACCGTCAGGCGCGGCTTGGCGAAGGCCAGGCTCTTGGCCAGCACGACATCGCCCGCCGAGGAAATATCGGAACTCTCGTAACGCAGCGCGGCGTCCACGGTCCATTGGGCGCCCGGCCGCCAGGTCGCCTTGAGAAAGAGCTCGCTGCGCTTTTCCTCGACCTGGACATTGGCGGCCGGCAGGCTTTGCGCCGTCCCGTCCACCGTGAAGCTCGTACGGCTGTCCAGCCGGTTGTCAGCGGCTTCCGCGCCGGCCTCCAGGGACAGGCGCTCGCCGAAGCGGCGTTTGATCACCCCGCGCAGGATCGCCTCGCTACTCTCCCGATGATTGGCGAAGTCGCTGGCCGAGCCCGCGATGTTCGACAGCGACTCGGTATCCCGCCTGCGGGTGGTGCGCAGCGCGACAGTTTCCAGGCTGGTGACGGCGTTAAGGTCGCGGGTGAAGCGGCCGCCCAGCTCGGTGTCGGTGTTTTTCTGCGAGAAGCCGAAGCGCTGCACCTCGAGGCTCGGCGACAGGATCGTGTCGGTCTCGGCGTTCTTGTACTTCTCCCGGTAGACCCGGCCGTTCAGCCGCAGGCGTCCGCCCGCCAGCGGCGTCTCGCCGGCCCCGGCGATCGAGCCGTTGAGGTCCTGCCCCTCGGAATCCAGCCGCGACAATTTCGGCGGCCGCCCGTCGGCGTACAGCACCGCGCCGCGCCCGCCCCGGGACGCCCCGTCGTCGGGCCCCGCGCCGGTCCGCGCCGCCACTTCCCAGGTCCGGTCGCCCAGCGCGCCCGAGGCCTCGCCCCGCAGACCCGCGAATTCCCGGCCGTTGCTGAGGGTGTAGTTGGAGACCGCCAGCAGGGCCCGCGCGCCGCCACCCTTCCTGACGATGACGTTGGCGATCACCGTCTTGCCCTGCATGTCGATCCCTGGCGCGCCGCCCCGGATGATGTCGATGCGCTCGACCTTGCCGGCCGGGATGCGCTGCAGGACCTGATCGATGGAATCGCTTTTCGACGAAGGCCGCTGGCCATCGATCAACGCATTGCCCGCTGCGCCTTCGAAGCCGCGCACATTGGAGCCGTTATCGAGGCTGAAGCCGGGGATGCGCCCCAGCATGTCCAGGGCGGTTCCGGGATTCTGCGCGGCGAAGAAGGCCGGCGGATAGCTGGTGACGGCGGCCTGGGCGGCGGGCGCGCTGGCCGGATCCGCGGGCGACACGACCGCGACGCTCGCCTGCGCAAGAACGTACAGCAAACTCAAAACGCGTTTCCCTTTTGGCCGAGCCTATTGCCCGGCGCCTGTTGAGTGCGGGTTAAGGGCTCGCAAGGCCGAGGGGTGCGCGCCAGGGCCAAGCTCAGCCCCCGAAGGTCTTGCGCAGGCGAATATGCAGGACGCGGCTGGCGTGCGCCGTCCGCGCCTCAACGAACCCCAAGGGCGCGACGCCCCGCGGGCCGTTGAAGTTTTCGTAGACGTGCCGGAACCCGCGCGCGGTGACGTTGGCAAGCTCGACGCGAAGCGACAGGCCTGGGCTCGGCTGCCACTCCCAGAAGGGCGTGACGTAGGTTCCGAGTTTGTCGATCTGCACGGCGTTGAAGCGATAGCTCCGCTCCTGCCAGCCGCCGTTGACGTCGACGCCGTAGATCACCCGGCCGACCGGCTGGCTGAAGTGCAGGTCCCAGTCGGTGGGGCGTTGATTGCTGATCCCGCGTTCGCGGTGGGTGGTGGGATCGGTCACGCTCGACCACCGGCGGGTGAAGCTGCCGCGCAGCTGCGCGCCCTTCAGGCCAAGCTTGTCCAGCGGCAGGGTCAGGTCGGCGATGGCGTCATTCTGGCTCGCGTCGCCGACATTGGCCGGGGCGTCGAAGGCCTGGCCATTCGGCAGGAAGACCGGCGCGCGGTCGATCACGTCGGTGAACTGCTGATGGCGCGCGGTCAGGGTGATCGCGCCAGCGCCCCAAAAATGCTGTTCCAGCGCGATCTCGCTGGTCCACGACTGGGCCGGGACGAGGTTGGGATTGCCGGCGGTGACCACGCCGGCGGTCAGCGTGGTCGATGCGGTGAAGGCACCGAAGTCGAGCTGGCCCACCTCACGCTCAAGGCGCGCGCGCACCTGCGTAACGGCGCTGGGCGCCCAGGTGACCAGGATACGGGGCTTGGTGTAGTAGAGCGTCTTGGCCAGGACCACGTCGCCGCTCGAGGCGATGTGCGAGCCCTCCTCGCGGACCGCGCCTTCGACCGTCAGGGTCCGGAACGGCTGCCAGACCGCCTTGCCGAACACCTCGCCGCGCTTTTCGCTGACCTGCACATTGGCGGCCGGCAGGGCGATGTTGGCGCCGTTGTCCGAGAACCGGATCGCGTTATCGAGGGTGTTGTAGGCGCCCTCCGCGCCGGCCTCCCAGGACAGCTTTGGCGTCTGCTGGAACTTCACCACGCCGCGCAGGATGGTCTCGGCGGTGGTGGTGTTCTGGTGGAAAACCTGGGCGTCGCTGGGCGTGTCGAAGGCGTCGGCGTACTTCTCGCGCGTGTCCTGGCGCAGCGCCACGATCTCGACGGCGATCCGTGGCCCGAAGCCGCGATTGTAGCGGCCGCCCAGTTCCGACTGCCGCTTGTTGTCGTCCTGGTGGTCGTGTTCGCCGTGCCGGTCGGGAAAGCGGATGGTGTCCAGTTCGGCCGAGTCATAGGCCTGGCTCAGGACGCGACCGTTGATCCGCAGGCTGCCGCCCGCCAGCGGAGCCTCGGTCGCGCCGGTCAGGATGGACTGCGTGCCCCAGCCTTGACTGTGGATGTTGCCGGCGCGCAGCGGAGCCCCGGCGCCGTCCGTCTGGGTCAGCGTCCCGTCGCCGAGGCCGTTGTCGATGAAGCCGGAGACCGTCAGCCCGGCCTCCAGGGTGCGCTGACCGACCTGGCCGGAGCCCTCCAGGCGCAAGGTGTTCCAGGCGCGGCCGTCCCCGGCGCGGTCGGAGGCGTAGTGGAAGAGCCCCCGCGGTCCGCCGCCGGGCTTGGTGATGACGTTGGCGATGACGGTCTTGCCCTGCATGTCGATGCCCGGCGCGGCGCCCCGGATCACATCGATGCGCGCCACGCGGGTGGCCAGGATGCGGCGCAGGATCTGGTCGATGCCCTCGGTCTTCACCGCCGGGCGATGTCCATCGATCAGGACGTTGCCCGCCGCGCCCTCGTAGCCGCGCACGCCGGAGCCTGAGTCGAGGCTGAAGCCCGGCAGGCGATCGATCATGTCGGCGGCGCTGTTCGGGTGGGCGTCGGCGAAGAACTCCGGCGGGTAGCTGGTGACGGCGGCCTGGGCGACGGCCGGGACCGCAACCAGGGCGGAACCCGGAGCCGGCGCGGGCGAGACGGCGGCGGCCACAGCCTGCGCAAGGACGAACAACACCATCTACTGGCTCCCCGGAACTGGGGTGCAGATGCCTCGCGCTGCCCGGTTCACGCCAATTAAATGCCTGTAATATTAGATTAATTCGCGGAAAGGTTTGCCGCAGCCTGCATCCGATACGTAAAATTTACGATAGTAATCTGCTACTTAGCGGGCGCGCGTTGTGCTGGTCCGCCTCAGCTGCGCCGAAGCCCCGGATAGAATTCGTCGCTTGGCGATTTACCCGTCGCTTGGCAGGACGACGGCGCGCCACGAGGGCGCCGGGAGCCTTGCCCATGCCGACCTATGCTTTCGTCACCCTCGACGTGTTCACCGACACCCGGTTCGGCGGCAATCCGCTGGCGGTGTTCCCCGACGCCCGCGGGCTTTCCGACGCCCACATGCAGGCGCTCGCCGCTGAGTTCAACCTGTCGGAGACCACCTTCGTCCTGCCGCCCAGCGACCCCGCCAACACGGCCCGCGTGCGCATCTTCAACCGCACCGCCGAGATGCCCTTCGCCGGCCACCCCAACGTCGGCACCGGCTATGTGTTGGCAAACCAGGGCCGCGACCGAGGCGGGGTGCTGCGGTTCGAGGAGATCGCCGGTCTGGTGGAGGTGCGCGTGGCTCGCGATGCGGCGGGTGGCCTGACCGGTGCGGTGATCGATGCGCCGCGCGCGCTGGTCCTCGGACCCCAGCTGACCGCCGCGCAGGTGGCGGCCTGCGCCAGCCTTGCGCCCGGTGACGTGCTCACGGCGGCCCACGCCCCCGTCCAGGCCTCGCTCGGCGTCGATTTCTTCTTCGCCCAGGTGTCGCCAGAGGCGCTAGGCCGCGCGGCGCCCGACGTGGCCGGCTTCCAGCGGACCTCGGCCGAGACCGACGCCGGCAGCGACCGGCTGTCGTTGTTCCTCTATGCGCCAGACCCCGATGGCAAAACGGTGCGGGCCCGGATGTTCGCGCCGCTCTCCGGGACCTTCGAGGACGCCGCCACCGGCAGCGCCAGCGCCACCCTGGGCGCCCTGCTGCTCTCGCTCGGGTCGGAGGACGAAGCGGCTTACGAGATCATCCAGGGCGTGGAGATGGGACGGCCGAGCCGCTTGCATGTCACAGCCTGCCGCGCACCGGACGGGGTGCGCGCCAGCGTCGGCGGCGGCTGCGTGTCGGTCTTCACCGGTGAAGTGACCCTTTAGAGGCTCGTTCCGCCGACCGTCAGCCCGGTGATCTTCAGCGAGGGCTGGCCGACCCCCACCGGCACGCTCTGCCCGGCCTTGCCGCAGACGCCCACACCATTGTCGAAGCCGAAGTCGTCGCCGATCATCGTAACCCGCGTCAGCGCCGAGGGCCCGTCGCCGATCAGGGTCGCGCCCTTCACCGGGGCGGTGATCTTGCCGTTCTCGATCAGGTAGGCCTCGGTGCACTGGAAGACGAACTTGCCGTTGGTGATGTCCACCTGGCCGCCACCGAAGTTGGCGCAGAACAGGCCGCGCTTGGTGGACGCGATCATCTCGGCCTGGGTGTGGCTGCCGCCCATCATCGCGGTGTTGGTCATCCGGGGCATCGGCAGGTGGGCATAGGACTGGCGGCGTCCGTTGCCGGTGGCGTCAAGACCCATCAGGCGCGCGCTCATCCGGTCGTGCATGTAGCCGACCAGGATACCGTCCTCGATCAGGATGGTGCGTTCCGTGGGCGTGCCCTCGTCGTCGATGGTCAGCGAGCCGCGGCGTCCCGGCAGCGTGCCGTCGTCGAAGACCGTTACGCCCGGCGCGGCCACCCGCTCGCCGATCCGGCCGGAGAAGGCTGAGGTGCCCTTGCGATTGAAGTCGCCTTCCAGCCCGTGGCCCACGGCCTCGTGCAGTAGCACGCCGTTCCAGCCCGGTCCCAGCACCACGTCCATCTCGCCGGCCGGGCAGGGGACGGCGTCGAGGTTCACCAGCGCCTGGCGCAGCGCCTCGTCCACCTGCTCGCGCCACTTGTCGGGGCTGATCCAGGCCTCGAAGCCCGCCCGGCCGCCGGCGCCGGAATAGCCGCTCTCCCGCTTGCCATCGCGCTCGACGGTGAGCTGGACATTGACCCGGGCCAGCGGGCGCACGTCGCGGATCAGCCGGCCGTCGGCGCGCAGGATCTCGATGGTCCGCCGCTCGCCGGCCAGCGAGACCATGGCTTGGACGACGCGGGGATCGCGGGCGCGGGCCCAGGCGTCGATCTCCTGCAGCAGAGCCACCTTGTCGGCGAAGTCGGGCGATTCGAGCGGGTTCTCCTCGCCGTACAGCTTGGTGTTGGTGGCCCTCGGCCCCTCGGCCGCCACGCCGGAATAGCCGCGCTTGGCCAGCGCCGCGGACTGGCCGGCGCGGGCGATCGCGGCCTCGGAAATCTCGCTGGCGTGGGCATAGCCCGCCGTTTCGCCGGCCACGACCCTGAGGCCAAAGCCCTCGGTGGCGTCGAAGGCCGCCGACTTAAGCCGGCCATCGTCGAACAGGAAGCTCTCGCTCTCCGAGCGCTCGACGAACAGCTCGCCATCGTCGGCGCCCTTGAGCGCCTCGCCCAGGATGTCCCCGGCGCGCTTGGGATCGACCCCGGCCGAATCGAGGATCGAGGGAGACGGTGTGTGAGCGTTCATGCTGGCAAGATAGGGAGGGCGGAGCGCCGCGTCACCCCGACTCAGGATGCGTGGGCCGACTTGGAGCTGTGGCGGCGATCGCGGCCCGCGCCTGCAGGCTCCGCCACATGGTCCTTGTTCGAACACCCGGCGGCGTAGCGGCCTTAAAATCGAGGCGCTTGTGCGATCTTTTCACCCTCGTCTGGCCGCGCTCCGCGCCTGGAGCGGCCTAGCGCCTTGGCAAGCCCAAGGGATGCGCGTATGCACCCGCGATGAAGGGCTAAGGCGGCATCGATCCGTCCGTCGGCGCCGTTCGGTACAGTCGGCCGGATCGCTAGATTCGCGCGATGTGCCAGATTCGCGCGATGTGAACGACAAGTCAGACCGAGGGGACATGCAGTCTAGGTTTCACGGGATTAGGGCGCTGACGGCGGGGATTGCCGCCGCCGCCATGACGGCGTTCTGGGGCGCTACCGCATTCGCCGACGATCTGATCGGCCAGCCCACCGACAAGTCGATGATGATGCAGCCGGGGGTCACCCCCCTGAAGCATGACGCCATCTTCTTCCACGACATCATCCTGTTCCCGATCATCACGGCCATCACGCTGTTCGTGCTGGGCCTGCTGATCTGGATCATCGTGCGCTTCAACAAGCGCCGGAACCCGGTGCCGGCGAAATTCAGCCACAACACCGCGCTGGAGGTGGCCTGGACCCTGATCCCCGTGCTGATCCTGGTGTTTATCGCGGTCTTCTCATTCAAGCTGCTGTTCGCCTACCACGACATGCCCAAGCCGGACCTGGTCGTGAAGGCCACCGGCTACCAGTGGTACTGGGGCTATGAGTACCAGAACCCGAAAATGCCGGAATTCATCTCGAACGTGCTTCCGGAGGCCGAGGCCAAGGCCAAGGGCGTCCCCTACCTTCTGGCGGCCACCGAGCCCATGGTCGTGCCGGTGAACAAGACCGTGCAGGTGCTGACGACGGGCGCCGACGTGATCCACTCCTGGGCGGTGCCCGCCTTCGGGGTTATCATGGACGGGGTCCCCGGCAAGCTGAACTCGACCTGGTTCAAGGCCGACCGCATCGGCACCTATTACGGCTCCTGCCGCGAACTCTGTGGCGTCAACCACGCCTTCATGCCCATCGAAGTGCATGTGGTGAGCCAGGCCGACTTCGACGCCTGGGTCGCCAGCAAGAAACCCGCGGCGCCGGCCGCCACCCCGCCTGCCGCCGCCACCGCCGCGGCCCCCGCGCCTTCCACCCCGCCCGCGCCAACCGCGCCGGCGAAGACCTGATCCGAGGACACGCCTAAGATGGCCTCCGCCGCCCACGACACTCACGATCACCACGACGACGCCCACGACCACAAGCCGGGCTTCATCACCCGTTGGTTCTTCTCGACCAACCACAAGGACATCGGCACCCTCTACATCCTGTTCGCGATCTTCGCGGGCCTGGTGGGGGCGGCTTTCTCCGGCCTGATCCGCTGGGAGCTCGCCGAGCCGGGCATCCAGATCTTCCAGCCGCACTCGCTGATCGCCCAGATGGGCCTGATCGAGGGCTCGAAGCACGGCTATAACGTGGTGGTCACCGCTCACGCCCTGATCATGATCTTCTTCATGGTCATGCCGGCGATGATCGGCGGGTTCGGCAACTGGTTCGTGCCGCTGATGATCGGCGCGCCGGACATGGCCTTCCCGCGGATGAACAATATCTCGTTCTGGCTGCTGATCGCCTCGTTCGCCCTGTTGGTGACCTCGATGTTCGTCGACGGCGGACCGGGACGAGGCTTCGGCGGCGGCTGGACCATGTACGCGCCGCTTTCAACCAGCGGGCACACCGGGCCCGCCATGGACTGCGCCATCCTGGCCATCCACCTGGCCGGCGCGAGTTCGATCCTCGGCGCCATCAACTTCATCACCACGATCTTCAACATGCGCGCGCCGGGCATGACCCTGCATCGGATGCCGCTGTTCGTCTGGTCGATCCTGGTGACGGTGTTCCTGCTGCTGCTCTCGCTGCCCGTGCTGGCCGGCGCGATCACCATGCTGCTCACCGACCGCAACTTCCACACCCACTTCTTCGACGCGGCCGGTGGCGGCGACCCGGTGATGTACCAGCACCTGTTCTGGTTCTTCGGTCACCCCGAGGTCTACATCCTGATCCTGCCGGGCTTCGGCATGATCAGCCACATCGTGTCCACCTTCAGCCGCAAGCCGGTGTTCGGCTACCTCGCCATGGCCTACGCCATGGTGGCCATCGGCTTCATCGGCTTCCTGGTGTGGGCGCACCACATGTTCACCACCGGCATGAACGTGAACCTGACGGCCTATTTCGTGGCCGCCACCATGGTCATCGCCGTGCCCACCGGCGTGAAGGTGTTCAGCTGGATCGCCACGATGTGGGGCGGTTCCATCGACTTCAAGACGCCGATGCTGTGGGCGATGGGCTTCATCTTCCTGTTCACGCTCGGCGGCGTGACCGGCGTCGTGCTGGCCAACGCCGGCGTCGATTACCAGTTCCAGGACACCTACTATGTGGTGGCGCACTTCCACTACGTGCTGAGCCTGGGCGCCGTGTTCGCGATCTTCGCCGGCTTCTACTACTGGTTCGAGAAGATGTGGGGCGTGAAGTACCGCGAGTGGCTGGGCGCGCTGCACTTCTGGATCACCTTCGTTGGCGTGAACGTGATCTTCTTCCCGCAGCACTTCCTGGGCCTGCAGGGCATGCCGCGCCGCTATGTGGATTACCCGCAAGGCTTCGCCTACTGGAACAAGGTGTCCTCGATCGGCTACGCGATCACCCTCGTGGGCTTGGTGGTGTTCCTGCTGGTGCTGCTCGACGCGATGGTCTTCCGCCGCAAGGCCGAGGCCAATCCGTGGGGCGAGGGCGCGACGACGCTGGAATGGACGCTGCCGTCCCCGCCGCCGTTCCACCAGTTCAACGAACTGCCGGTGGTCCACGCCGACAGCCACTAGGGCTCTGCGCTCCACCCAATATCTCCAGAGGGGCGCGGATCGCGAGGTTCGCGCCCCTCGACCATTTTCAGAGTAGTGTCCCATGGCCATGACCGAGGCCGTTCCCACCGCCGACAAGCCCGTCAGCCCTCAGGGCGCCGCCAAGGCGCCTGCCCGCTGGCAGGACTTCGTGCAGCTCCTGAAGCCGCGCGTGATGTCGCTGGTGGTGTTCACCGGTCTGACGGGCCTGGTCTGCGCCGGCGTGCCGGTTCACCCCTTCCTGGCCGGCGTCGCCGTCCTCTGCATCGCCGTCGGGGCGGGAGCCTCGGGCGCGCTCAACATGTGGTACGACGCCGACATCGACGCTCAGATGCGCCGCACGCGCGGCAGGCCGGTGCCCGCCGGCCGAGTCCAGGGCGCTGACGCCCTGGCGTTGGGCGTCGTGCTGTCCCTGTTCTCGGTCATGCTGATGGGCATGGCGCTGAACTGGCTGGCGGCCGGGCTGCTCGGCTTCACCATCGTCTTCTACGCTGTCGTCTACACCATGTGGCTGAAGCGCTGGACGGCGCAGAACATTGTCATCGGCGGCCTGGCCGGCGCGCTGCCGCCGGTGATCGGCTGGGCGGCGGCGACCGGGACCGTGCCGCTCAACGCCTGGCTGCTCTGCGCCATCATCTTCGCCTGGACCCCGCCGCACTTCTGGGCGCTCAGCCTCTACACCAGCGAAGACTATAAGAAGGCCGGCGTGCCGATGATGCCGGTGGTCGCGGGCGCGGCCTCCACCCGCAAACAGATCCTGGTCTACAGCCTGATCTTCACGCCCCTCTGCCTGGTCCCGGCCTTCACCGGCCTAGGCGGTCTGGCCTATCTCGCGGTGGCGGGCCTGGGCGGGGTGGTGTTCCTGCTGCTGGCCTTTCGTCTGTTCGCCAGCCACGCCGGCGAAACCGGAGCCGAGCGCAACGACGCCCAGGACGCTCAGGGTCTCTATGACGTCCGCGCCGGAGCGAAGGACGCCCGCAACCTCTTCGCCTTTTCGATCCTCTATCTGACCCTGCTCTTCGCCACCCTGCTGGTTGAGCACCTGATGGGCCTCAAGCCGTTGGAGCTTCTCTAGATGAGCGACCCCGCAAGCGAGTCCCCCGTCGAGGCCAAGGCCCGTCGTGGCCGCAACATCGCCCTGGCCCTGGGCCTGGTGATCTTCGTCGTCCTGGTCTTTGTCGTCACCATCGTTCGGCTGGGCGCCAGTGTCGCAAACCGACCCTTCTAAGCGTCGCAAGCTCAGCCTGCCCCGGTTCAGCAAGAACGGCGGCCTCGCGGCGATCTGCGGCGCGGTGATCGTCGGCATGGTGGGAGCGGCCTACGCCTCGGTGCCGCTCTACCGCGCGTTCTGCCAGGCCACCGGCTACGGCGGCACCGTCCGCAAGGCCGATACCGCGCCCAGCGCCGCGCTGGACGAGAGCCTGCTGATCCGCTTCGACACCAATGTCCGGGGTCTGCCCTGGGCGTTCACCGCCGAGCAGGTGTCCCAGACTGTGAAGATCGGCGCCACTCAGGTCGCCATCTTCAAGGTCACCAACCACGCCGACCATCCGGTCACGGCGCGGGCGGTGTTCAATGTCGTGCCGGAGCAGGCCGGGATCTACTTCCGCAAGCTCTCCTGCTTCTGCTTCTCCGACCAGACGGTGGCGGCCGGCGCGACCGTCGAGATGCCGGTGCTGTATTTCGTCGATCCGAAGTACGCGCAGGACTTTGAGACCCGCAACGGCAAGACCATCACCCTGTCCTACACCTTCTATCCGGCGACAGACGTGAAGGCGCCGGCCTCGGCGAAACAGGCCGACTGAGCGCCGCCGCGCCCCGCGGCGCGGCGGTCTCGTAGCGCGGTCGCGGCTTAGCCCGCGCCCACCTCGACGGGCACGAAGATGTGCTGGCCACCGCGGCCCACCAGCAGGAGAACCTGCTTGCGGCCATCCTTGCGCGCCTGCGCGACGGCCTGGGCCAAGTCCGTCGCCGAATGGGTCGCCGTCTGGCCGACGCGCTCGATCACGTCACCCGGGCGCAGACCCTTCTGCGCCGCGTCCGATCCGCTGGCGACCCCGGCGATCCTCACACCGCGGCCCTGGCCGTCCGGCGCGAGCTTGAGGCCGAGCAGACCCGCGCCCGCGCCGCCGCCGCCGTCGTCAGACCCCGCGCCGCCCTTGGCATTCTGGGCCAGCGCGTCCTCCGACGGGCGCAGGCCGGAGCGGATCGTCAGCGTCTTGGGCTGGCCCTCGCGGATGATGTCCAGCCGGATCGGATCGCCAACATGGACGCGACTCACCTGCCGGGTCAGGTCGGAACCGTCCTTGATCGGCTGGCCATCGGCCTTCAGCACGAGGTCGCCGGGGCGCAGGCCCGCGGCCTCGGCCGGCCCGCCGGGCGTCACCTCGGCCACCAGCGCGCCGCCCTTGGAGACGCCAAGGCCTTCGGCGATCTCCGGCGTCACCTCCTGCACCAGGGCGCCGATGAATCCGCGGGTGACCTTGCCCTTGGAAATCAGGTCGCGGCTGACCGAGGCCACCACATCGGCGGGGATGTCGAAGCCGATGCCCACCGAGCCGCCCGAGGGCGAGAAGATCGCGGTGTTGACGCCCACCACCCGGCCGGAAAGGTCGAAGGTCGGGCCGCCGGAATTGCCCCGGTTGATCGGGGCGTCGATCTGCATGAAGTCGACGTAGCTGGAGCCAGAGACGTTGCGCCGGCCGAGCGCCGAGACGATCCCCGCCGTGGCTGTGCCGCCCAGGTTGAACGGGTTGCCGACGGCCACCACCCAATCGCCGACGCGGGGCTTGGCGCGCTCTTCGAAGCTGACGAAGGGCAGGCCGGAGCCGTCGACTTTCACCACAGCGATATCGGTGGCCGGGTCGCGGCCGATCACGCGGGCGGTGAAGCTGCGGTCATCGGCGGTGCGGACGGTGATCTTGTCGGCCCCGGCGACCACATGGTTGTTGGTCACCACATAGCCGTCGGCCGATATGAAGAACCCGGAGCCCGCGCCCCGCATGGGCCGCGCCTGCGCCTCGGGGGCCTGCTGGAAGAAGCGGCGCAGTTCCGGCGGCAGGCCGTCGGGCACGCCGTCCCCATCGCCGTCCTGGCCGAACCCGCCGATCCGCTGCGGCCCGGCCTTGCCCTCGACCTCAATGGACACCACCGCCGGCGCCACGCGCTGGATGACGTCGGCGAAGGAGGCCGGGGCGCCGACCGCGGCGCTGGGCAGGGGGTTGGCGTTGACCGCGCCCGACGGACCCGCCCCGGCCCGCGCCATATAGCCGCCCGCGCCGGCCAGTCCCAGGGCCGCCGCGCCGACCGCGACGTTGGCGAGGAGTCTGTTCTTTCGCATGATTTTCCGATGGCCTTTCAAAAACGCCCAGTCGTAAAGCGGTAGTCTAGAACGGTGACGGTTCAGTTCGATGGCGCGATCTGGTCAGGTTTGCGGCAAAACCCCGGTCGGCGGCGCGGCGCGCATTCGCGAAAGCGGCGAGGGATGCGTCGGGCTGCGGTAAAACCGGCCCTTTCCCCTTGGCGGGGCCGGCTTTCCCCTTGGCGGGAGCGGGGCGGCAAGGCTATAGCGTCACGCGAACCGGTCTGATCCGCGCGGTGAGTCCCGCGACCGAAGGGCCGTCTCGAATTGTAAGGGACTTGGGACCACC
Organism: Alphaproteobacteria bacterium; assembly: GCA_025359785.1. GTDB lineage: Bacteria > Pseudomonadota > Alphaproteobacteria > Caulobacterales > Caulobacteraceae > Phenylobacterium. Next base: position 31,791 of record JANYET010000067.1, read on the forward strand.
GATGGCCGCAGGCGTTAAGCACGACTACCACCTGGTCAACCCGTCGCCCTGGCCGCTGATCGGCTCCATAGCGGCCACGGTGATGGCGCTCGGCGGCGTGGCCTGGATGAAGGGCCTGTTCGGTATCCCGGCGCATACCCCGTGGCTGTTCTTCGCGGGCCTTTCCGGCGTCCTTTTCACGATGATCGTCTGGTGGCGCGATGTGGTCATGGAAGCCAACCAGGGCGACCATACGCCGGTGGTCTCGATCGGCCTGCGCTACGGGATGATCCTGTTCATCGCCTCCGAGGTCATGTTCTTCGTCGCCTGGTTCTGGATTTTCTTCGAGATGGCGCTGTTCCATCATGTGCGCGCGATCTCCTCGATCGATGAGGTCAAGGCCGCCTGGGCGACCTGGCCGCCGCACGGCGTCGAGACGGTGCCCGCCTTCCAACTGCCGCTGGTCAATACGCTGACCCTGTTGCTGTCGGGCACGACCGTCACCTGGGCGCACCACGCGCTGCAGGTCGGCGACCGCAAGGGCGCCAAGATCGGTCTGTTCCTGACCATCTGCCTGGGCGTGCTGTTCACCTCGATCCAGGCCTACGAGTACAACCACATCATCGTGGCCAAGGAATTCTTCTCCGAGGAGGCCGCGAATTCCGGCCTCTATGGCTCGTCCTTCTTCATGGCCACGGGCTTCCACGGGTTCCACGTGCTGATCGGGACGATCTTCCTGGCGGTCTGCCTGATCCGGCTGCTGGGCGGCGGCTTCACCCCGCAGAAGCACTTCGGCTTCGAGGCCGCAGCCTGGTACTGGCACTTCGTGGACGTGGTCTGGCTGTTCCTGTTCGCCTTCATCTACGTGATCTTCGGAGCCCACGGCGGGGCTTAGATGGGCAAGCCCAATCCTCTGCTGTCTGGGGCGGCCGGGCGCTGTCCCAACTGCGGAGAGGGCCATCTGTTCGCCGGCTTCCTGACGGTCGCGCCGTCGTGCGAGGCCTGCGGTTTCAACCTCGCCGCGGCCGACAGTGGCGACGGGCCCGCGGTGTTCGTCATCCTGATCGCCGGCCTGCTGGCCGCCTTCGGCGCATTGTTCACGATGTTCGCCACCCGCTCGGTGCTGCTGACCCTGGTCATCTGGATGCCCATGACCCTGATCCTGGTGCTGGGACTGCTGTGCCCGATGAAGGGCCTGATGCTGGCCGCCCAGTTCATGAACAAGGCCAGCCAGTCCCGCCATGACTGACGCCTCTGATGACTGACGCCCCCCAATGACCGACTCCTGGGAGCCGAAACTCGAACCCCGTGCCGGTCCGCCCGCCGCCGCCGCGTCCGAAAAGGGTGGCTTCCCGGTCGGCCTCACCGTCGCCGCGGCCATAGCGTTCGCGATCCTCATCGGCCTTGGCGTCTGGCAGCTGCAACGGCTGAAGTGGAAAGAGGCCCTGCTGGCCCACGTAGCCAAGCTGGAGATGGCCAGCCCGCAGTCGCTGGAATACACCCTCGGCGAACTGACCCGCGGCCACGAAGTGGAGTTCACCCGCGTCTCGGTGGTCTGCCCGGGCCTGGCCACGGCGCCCTATCAGGAAGTTTATGACCTGCGCGACGGGACGGTCGGCGCGCGCCTGGTCTCGGCCTGTCCCGTCGACAACGACACCTACAAGACCATCCTCGTTGACCGCGGCTTCGTTCCCGATGTCAGGCCCGCTCGCCCGCCGGTCGACGCCCAGGACATGACCCCGATCGAGGTTGTGGGCGTTCTGCGCAAGCCCGAGCGCGGCAACTTCACGACACCGCGCGGCGGTCCGGGCCACTGGTACCTGCACGACGTGGCGGGCTTGTCCCAGGCGCTGCGGGTCTCCAATCCCGCGCCGGTGCTGCTGTTCGCCGAGAGCCGGATCAACCCGTCGGTCCCCGCGATCACGCCCGCGCCGCTGCCGGTGCAGATCTCCAACCGCCACCTCGGCTATGCGCTCACCTGGTTGGGCCTTGCTGGCGCGCTGGCCGGCGTCTATGGCGCGGCGGTCATCAAGAGGATGCGAGGCTGATGCGCTACGTCTCCACCCGCGGGCAGGCGCCGCACGTGGGCTTCATCGACGCCGTGCTGGGTGGGCTCGCGCCCGACGGGGGCCTCTATGTGCCGCAGACCTGGCCGCAAATCTCGCCGGCTGAGATCGCGGGCTTCGCGACCAAGTCCTACGCCGAGGTGGCCGCCCGCGTGATCGGCGCCTTCGCGGGCGACGAAATCGCCGAAGCGGACCTGCTGGAGATGTGCCGCGAGGCCTACGGGACCTTCACCCACACAGCCGTCGTTCCGCTGACCCAGCTCGAGCCCGGGGTTTTCCTTGCCGAGCTGTTCCACGGCCCCAGCCTCGCCTTCAAGGACGTGGCGATGCAGATCCTGGCGCGGCTCTACGACCACATCCTGGGCCGCGAGGGTCGGGTGCAGACCATCCTGTGCGCCACGTCGGGCGACACCGGCGGGGCGGCGGTCGAAGCCTTCCGCGGGGCCCGGAACGTCAAGGTCGTGGCGCTCTTCCCGGAGGGCCGGATTTCCGAGGTGCAGCGGCGGTTCATGACCACGGCGGCCGAAGCCAACGTCGCCTGCGTGGCGGTGAAGGGCTCCTTCGACGACTGCCAGGCCATTGTGAAACAGGCCTTCCAGGACAAGGCGCTCCGCCAGGCGGTCGACCTCTCCGGCGTCAACTCGATCAACTTCGCCCGTATCGCCGCCCAGGCCGTCTACTACTTCACCACGGCCGCGGCGCTGGGCGCGCCGGGCCGACAGGTTTCCTTCGCCGTGCCGTCGGGCAATTTCGGTGACGCCTTCGCGGGCTATGTCGCCCACCGCATGGGCCTGCCGATCGCCACGATCCTGGTCGCCACCAACGCCAACGATATTCTGGCGCGGACCTTCGAGACCGGCCGCTATGCGCGCGGCAAGGTGCATCCGACCATGTCGCCGGCCATGGACATCCAGTCGGCGTCCAACTTCGAACGGCTCTACTTCGAGGGGGTCGAGCGCGAGGCCACCGAGACCGCGCGGGCCTTCACCGCCTTCGCCGACAGCGGCGCCATCGATGTGCCGCCCAAGGCCTTCGCCGCCATGCGCGCGCTGTTCCGCGGCGCCGCCGTCAGCGAGGCCGACACGGCGCGCACCATCGTCTCGACGTTCAACGAGACGGGCCAACTGGTCGATCCGCACACCGCCGTCGCGCTCTCGGCGCTCCGCCGCGCGCCGCTGGAAGGCCCGGTGATCGTCATGTCGACAGCCCATGCCGCCAAGTTCCCGGAGACCGTCGCCAAGGCCAGCGGCGTCACACCCGCCCTGCCGCGGGGCGCCTTGGACCTGGCCAGTCGTCCGGAACGCTTCGACCGGCTGCCCGCGGAGGCCGACACCATCAAGGCCTACGTCCGCGCCTTCGCGGAGGGCTGAGGTCATCGCAATCCCTAAGGTTCATACCCTGGCCAACGGCGTCCGCGTCGTCTGCGATCCGATGGCGGGCCTGCAGACGGTGGCGCTTTCGGTCGTCGCCGGCCGGGGCGCGCGCGTTGAGGACGAGGCTCGCTCCGGCTGGTCGCACCTGCTCGAGCACATGGTCTTCAAGGGCGCGGGCTCTCGTTCAGCCCGCGAGATCGTCGAGGCCATCGAGGCGCAGGGCGGCAACATCAACGCCGCCACCGGCTATGAGCGGACGAGCTTCCAGATCCGCGCGCTAGCCGGCGGCCTGGATCTGGGCTCGTCGGTCCTGGCCGATCTGGTGCAGCGCCCGACCATGGACGCGGGCGACCTGGTGCGGGAGAAACAGGTGGTGGGCCAGGAGATCGCCGAGGCCGCCGACGCGCCCGACGACCTGGTCTTCGAGCTGGCTCAGACCGCGGCCTTTGACGGCCAGCCGCTGGGCCGCCCGATCCTCGGCACGCCGGCCTCCATCGGGACCGCGACGCCTGAGACCCTGAACGCCTGGCGAGCCAGTCTCTATGGTCCGAAGACCCTGGTCGTCAGCGCCTCGGGCGCCGTGGACGAGGACGACCTGCTGCGCCTGGCCGAGCGCGATTTTGGCGCCATGGACGATGATGGCCAGCCGCCGCCCGAGCTTGCGCCGGCAACCTTCACCGGCGGCCAGCGGCCCGTCGCCAAGACCCTGGAGCAGGCGAACCTTGTGCTGTTGCTGCCGGCGGTCGGCGTCAGGGACGAGGCCTATTTCGCGCTGCGCCTGCTGGCCGAGATTCTCGGCGGCGGCATGGCCTCGCGGCTGTTTCAGGAGGCCCGAGAGAACCGCGGCCTGGCCTACGCCATCGACGCCTATTCCGAGACCTATGCCGACACCGGCTGCCTGGGGGTCTTCGCCGGCTGCGCGGCCAAGGACGCCGCCGAACTCGCCCGCGTGGCGGCCGGCGAGATCGTGGGCATGCTGAAGCCGGTCGGTGTGGCCGAACTCGCCCGCGCCAAGGCCCAGCTCAAGGGCGCGATGTTCATGGGCCGTGAAAGCGCGCTGGCCCGGTCCGAACAGGCCGCCGGCCAGGTTCTGCTGTTCGGCCGCGCGCTCGACCCCACCGACGTCGCCGCCGAGGTGGACGCGGTGACACCCGCCGATCTGGTGACGGTGACGGAGCGAATCCTGGCGTCCAAGAAGGTCGCCGTCGCCGTGCTGGGGCCTAAGTCTGCCTTGAAGGCCGGTCCGGCGTTCGAGGCCGCGCTGTTCGGCTAGGCTCTCAGCGCGACACTTGCCCGCGCGCGCCAATCGCGCGACGCTCAGCACCCATGGCCCTGCTGGACTGGATCGCGCCGGAGAGCGGACTTCGCGTCGAGGGCGAGGGGATCGTGCTGCGGCCGCCGCGCGCCTCGGATTACGCCGAGTGGCGCGAGCTTCGCGCCGTCAGCCGCGCGTTCCTGCAGCCGTGGGAGCCCACCTGGCCCGCCGACGATCTGGGCCGGGCCGCCTACCGCCGCCGACTCACCGCCTATGCCCGCGACCGTGACGTCGGCGCGGCCTATCCGTTCTTCGTCTTCCGGGCCGACGACGGGGCGCTCTGCGGCGGCATCACGCTTTCTAACGTCCGCCGCGGCGTCGCCCAGATGGGCTCGGTCGGCTATTGGTGCGGCAAGCCGTTCGCCCGCCATGGCCACACGCTGGCCGCCGTGCGGGCCCTAAGCGATTTCGCCTTCCGCAGCCTCGGCCTGCATCGGTTGGAAGCGGCTTGTATTCCGGAGAACGCGCCGTCCCGCCGCCTGCTCGGAAAAGCCGGTTTCGACGAGGAAGGGTTCGCCAAGGCTTATCTGAAAATTAACGGCGTCTGGCGAGATCATGTCCTGTTCGGCCTGATCTCGCCTTTCAAGCGGTCAGAGGGGCGGGACGAGGGCGTTTCGGTCTGAAAGCCGAAGCGTCCCAGAGTCTCCGTTGGCGCCATTTTGGAAACCCTGGGGCTCTAGATCTAGGTTCGTGTTGGGGCTGGCCAGTGAGGCTTAAGCCCGGGTTGGTGAGGCGCTTCTTCCCTTGGTGATGCCGAACGACCGCTGGATGTGGGACGCCACCGCGACGCTCGAAGCGTTGGGCGCGGCCGACGTCGCCCTGTGGGTCTGGGAGCCGGAGCGCGACCGCATGCGGCTGACCGGCTCGACGCGGGCGCTCGGCCTGGGCCCGTTGGCGCCGGACTGCTCCTCCGCAGCGCTGCGCGCGCTCGCCCTGCCGCAGGACCGCGCCTACGCCGAAGATATCCTGCGGGTTCAGGAGCCCGGCACGGAAGTCGCCGTCCGTCTGCGCATGCGCGGCGCCGGCATCTCCATCTGGCGGGGCGTCTGGCTGGAAGAAGGTGTTCGCGCCGCCGGCGTCGTGGCGCCGGAGACCCGCTTCGCCGCGTCGGACCAGGACCTGCTGACCGGCCTGCTGGACCGCCGCAGCTTCATCACCCGCGCCCGCGAGCAGCTGACGGTCCCCGGCCACTATGAAGTGATCGTGGCCGATCTCGATCGGTTGCGCCGCCTGAACGAGGCGCTGGGCCATGAGCGCGCCGACCTGGTGCTGGCCGCGCTGGGTTCGCGCCTGGCCGCGGCCTTCCCCTCCGACGCCATCCTGGCCCGCATCGGCGAGGATGAGTTCGCCGCCATGGCGCTGGCCGGCGCGTCCCCTGGCGCCGAGACCCTGCGCAGGGCCCTGGAACAGCCGCTGCGGGTCGCCGGCTTCGACATCCACCCGACGCTGTCCATCGGCGCGGTCGACGCGCACGGCGGCGTCGACGCCCCGGAGGCCGCCGAGCTGCTGCGCCGCGCCGAGCTAGCCGTTGAATCCGCCAAGAGCCACGGGCGCGGCGGTGCGGCGGCCTACGGCCGTGGCCTGGAAAGCGATGGCCTGTCGCGCCTGGCTCTCGAAGGCGACCTCAAGGGCGCGTTGGGCCGTGGCGAACTGACCCCCTTCTATCAACCGATCGTGCGGCTCTCGACCGGCGCGCTCTCGGGCTTCGAGGCCCTGGTCCGCTGGCGCCACCCGCGTCGCGGCCTGCTGATGCCCGACACCTTCCTGCCGCTCTGCGAAGAGATGGGGTTGATGGAAGAGCTGGGCGCCATGATGATGCGCGAGGCGGCCAAGCAGCTCGCCGTCTGGCGCACCAAGCACCATGCCGCCGGCGACCTGACGGTCGCCGTCAACCTCTCGACCCACGAAATCGATCGTCCGGACCTGGTCGCCGACGTGGCCGCCATCCGCCGCGAGACTGGCCTGCCGCCGGGCGCGCTGAAGCTGGAGGTCACCGAAGGCGACGTCATGCGCGATCCCGACCGGGCGGCCATCATCCTGGGCCAACTGCGCGCCGCCGGCGCGGGGCTGGCGCTGGACGACTTCGGCACCGGCTTCTCCTCGCTCAGCTACCTGACGCGCCTGCCCTTCGACACCCTCAAGATCGACCGCTATTTCGTGCGCACCATGGCCACCAACGAGGGCTCGCTGAAGATCGTGTCATCGGTGGTGAAGCTGGGCCAGGACCTCAACCTCGCCATCGTCGCCGAGGGCGTCGAAAACGCCGGCATGGCCCGCCAGCTGCTGTCGCTCGGCTGCGACTACGGCCAGGGCTTCGGCTACGCGCCGGCGCTGTCGGCCCAGGAGGCCGAAGTCTACCTCAACGAAAGCTACGTCGACGGCGCCGCGCCCGTGAAGGCCAGGGGCTCGCGGGGGTAACCAGCGCCCTAGATGCTCACCCAGCGCGGAGCGCGATTGAGGGGAGCCGTCACCTACCTATCCGGGCCGGACAATCCTACGCCCGACCCGCCACCGCGCTTAGCCGCTTCGGGTCGACGCCGAGTTTGGCGAGCGCCCGGGTCCACTTGCGCCCATAGTCGCGCCCGAAGATCAGGTCCGCGTCGGCGTCGCAGGAGAGCCAGACGTTCTGTTTGATCTCGTTCTCGAGCTGGCCGGCGCCCCAGCCGGCGTATCCGAGGGCCAGCAGGCTGCGGGCCGGCGCCGTGTTGTGGCCAGCCGTGTTGTGGCCAGCCATGGCTTCCAGAACCTCGCGGGTCGCGCTCAGCGCGACACCGTCGCCCACCGCCAGGCTGTGCTCGCCCAGATAATCGGTGGAATGCAGCACGAAACCCCGCTCGCCTTCCACCGGCCCACCCGCCAGCACCAGGTCCGGCGGCAAGCTGATGGTCGATCTGATGCCCAGCTTTTCCAGCAGAGATGGCACGGTCAGGTCCTCAAGAGGGTCGTTGACCGCGATGCCCATGGCGTGTTCGCGGTCGTGGGCGCAGATCAGGATCAGCGCGCGCTCGAAACGCGGGTCGGAGATGCCCGGCATCGCGATCAGCAGTTGGCCGGTGAAGAAGCCGCCTTCTATGGTCGCGACATTTGACCCCGTGGAGCGCGCTTTCAAGAGCCGTCTGAGCGGCGAGGCTTGCGATGCGCGAAGATGACGCTATCTCCCGTCCATCGATTTGCGAGGAACGGATCCCATGACCATCAAAGTTGGCGACAAGCTGCCCAGCGTCACCCTCACCGAAGCCACCGCCGACGGGCCCAAGCCGGTCACCACGGACGCCTTCTTCGGCGGCAAGACGGTCGCCCTGTTCGCGCTGCCGGGCGCGTTCACGCCGACTTGCTCGGCCAAGCATGTACCCGGCTTCAAGCAGCTGGCCACCCAGATCAAGGGCAAGGGCGTTGACGTGATCGCCTGCCTGTCGGTCAACGACGCGTTCGTGATGCGCGCCTGGGGCGAGGACCAGGCCGTGGGCGACGACATCGTCATGCTGGCCGATGGCGGGGCGGAGTTCACCGATGCGGTCGGCCTGGCCTTCGACGCCTCGCGCTTCGGCATGGGCAAGCGCTCGCAGCGCTATTCGATGATCGTCACCGATGGCGTGGTGAAGGAACTGAACATCGAGGAAGGCGGCGAATTCCGCGTCTCGGCCGCCGACTACCTGCTGGCCCAGCTTTAGCCGCCGGCGGCTAACCTTACCGGGTAGCGCCGCAGGCGAATTTTTCTTGTCCGGGTTGTCCGGGCTTGAAGCGGCGCCGTCGCCCGGCTTTTTTCGGCGTGTTCGTTCAACGTCGCGAGCCAACGCCGCCATTCGGCGGTGTTGAATCGCGGGGCCAGTGGCCCGGACCCCGCGGCGACGCCGCGAGGCCCGGACGCGGTGGCTACTTCGGGGTGGTCATCGCCCCGGTCGACATCGAGCCGGCCGACATGGCGGCCATCGGCTTCTTCTTCATGGCCTTCTTCTTCATCGGCGCTTTCATCGCGCCGTCCTTCATGGCGCCGTCTTTCATCGCATCGCTCTTCATCGGCTTGGCCATGGCGCCGGTGGACATCGAGCCGGTGGACATCGAACCCGTGGACATGGCGCCGGCCGCGGGCTTGTCCTGGGCCAGGGCGCCCCCGGAGATGGACGCGGCGAGCGTCAGGGCGGCCAGGCCGGTCAGGGTGTTGCGAAGCATCATCGGTGGTTTCCTTCATCTTGCGACCGGGCAAGCCGGTGGCGTTTCCTTCGCGGGGATCGCGGAGAATGGGGTCGTTCGGGTCGGTGAGAGAGATCAGCTCCTGGCGGCTGCCAGGATCGGGCCGCCGGATCCGGCCTGCACCAGGACGGCGGTCTTCAGGTTCGCGGGCCCGGTCGGCACGGCGTAGGTCCGGGTCCCGCCCGTCCAGTCGCCCAGCCGGGTGAGTTCGCGCACCGCATGCTGCACGGAAAGCGTCTTGCCGCCGTTTTCGCCGCGCTTGATCGGCACCTGAATGGCGTTGGGTTCATAGCGCACCAGCCAGACCTCGGCGGCGCGCGGCGGCGCGGCGCCGGTGATCGCCACATTGCCGCCGGCCAGCGTCACCTGCGGCCCGCCCGCCGGCAGGGCGGCGCGGCGCAGCGCCCCGTCGATCTCCGGAACGCTCTGGCCGACCACGTCGGTGCGGCCGTTCACCACCACCTGCGGGGTGCCGACATTGCCGTGCTTCAGGCCACGCGCGTAGGCCCACTGCCGGTCGGTGAACTTCGACTGGGCGAAGGTGTCCTTCCAGCCGAGGTTGTCCCAGTAGGTGACGCCGAAGGAGAGCGCGAGGATCTCCGGCCGCGCGGCCAGCTGCGCCACCGCCGCGTCGGCGGGCGGACAGGACGAGCAGCCCTGGCTGGTGAACAGCTCGACCACCTGCAGCGGCGCGGGCTGAGCCGAGGCGGCGCCCGCCAAGGTGGCCCCCGACAAGGTGACGAGGGTCAGCGTGGCGGCCAGTGCGATCGGCGTTTTCATCGTCTTCTCCCGGAAAGCTCGATGATAGGTTCGCAACGGAACGCGGTTCGGTTACCTACCGGTGGCCTGTAACCTTTCGCGGCGCGTTGCGAAGTCCACAAAGGCGGCGTTGGACGAGATCGAACCCAGACTGCGAGGCTTGATGCTCGCCGGCCTCGCCGGGGAGGCCGAGCCCTATCGCCGGCTTCTGAATGAGCTCAGCGGACTGCTGCGCGGCTTCTATGCCCGCCGCTGCCCGCCGGGCGTCGATGCTGAGGATCTGGTGCAGGAAACGTTGATCGCCGTGCATACCCGCCGAGCCACCTATGACGTCGGCCAGCCCTTCACCGCCTGGGCCTATGCGATCGCGCGCTACAAGCTGATCGACGCGCTGCGCCGCGGCCGCGCCCACCTGCGCGCGCCGCAGGAGGAGGCTGACGCGCTGTTCGCACCGCCCGAACTGCGTGGCGGCGCCGAGGCCGCCATGGCCGCCCGCGATCTGGAGCGCGTCCTGGCTGACCTGCCGGAGCGATCGCGCGCGCTGATCCGCGACGTGAAGATCACCGGCCTGTCGACCCGCGAGGCGGCCGAGAAGCACGGCATGACCGAGAGCGCCGTGAAGGTGGCCGTCCACCGGGGCCTGAAGGCGCTGGGCGGCAAGTACGGGGGCTCCGATGTCGGCGAAGACTGACGACCTCATCCAGAGCCTTTCCGCCGACCTGCCGAAGGTTGCGCCGCGCGCCGCCGCGCGTCGGGTGGCGTTGGGCCTCAGCTTGGGCGGCGCGGCCTCGGCGGTGCTGATGCTCGCCTGGCTGCACCCGCGCCCGGACCTGGCCCAGGCGGTCATGACGCCGATGTTCTGGATGAAGTTCGGTTATGCGGCGGCGACGGGCCTGATCCTGGCCGGAGTGCTCACGCGCCTCGCCAAGCCCGCCGCCAGGCCCGGCGTCTTGGCGACTGTCGCGGTCGCGCCGTTCGCGGTGGTGGCGCTGATGGCTGTCGGCCGCTTCGTCCAGACGCCGCCGGAGGCCCAGCACGCGCTGCTCATGGGTCACTCATCCATGCTCTGCCCCTGGCGGATCCTGGCCATCGGCGCGCCGATGCTGGCCGGCGCGATCTGGGCGGTGCGAGGGCTGGCGCCGACGCGCCTGATGCTGGCGGGCCTGGTGGCCGGCGGCTGCGCGGGCGGCCTCGGCGCGGCGATCTACGCCATCGCCTGCAACGAGACTTCCGCCCCGTTCCTGGCCATCTGGTACACCCTGGGCATGATGGCCCTGGCCGTGACCGGCGGCCTGGCCTCGCGCCTGATGCGCTGGCGCTGAGCGCCTATTTCCGCTTCAGCATAGCCGCCTGGACCGCGGTCATCGGCAGCTCGTCCAGCGTCAGCTTGCCGTCGCCATTCTTGTCCAACGCCTTGAAGCGCCGGTCGGCGGCGGCCAGGAACTCGGCCTTGCTGACGCGGCCGTCGAGGTTGCTGTCGGCGGCGCGCACCGGCTCGATCTCCGCCAGCAGGCCATAGGGCGCGGCCCCGATCAGGCGCCGTTTTTCGGGCCGCCGGGCGCCCAGATCGTCGGCCGGACCCTTGGCGGTGTTGTCGGGATTGTAGCCGCCGTGCGTGTTGCCGATGCCGGGGTGGCCGCCCTCCGGCGTCTGGACGACCTGCGCCAGCCAGAGCCGGGCCCCGGCCCGCTCCGGATGGGTCAGCAGGCTCAGGCTGTTTGGCCCCAGTGCGTCTGGTCCCAGTACGTCGGGCACGACCTGGGTCTCATAGAATTTCACCTCCGGCCCATCGAGATAGCCGTTGTCGTCGGAATCCAGCGCCTCGAAGAACCCCTGGTGATCGGCGCGGAACTCCGCGCGGCTGATCGCGCCGTCGTGGTCCAGGTCGGCCTGTTTGAACCACAACACCACCGGATAGGGATCGCCCGGCTTGCCGCGGTAGGGCTCGCCGCAGGGGCTGATGAACAGCTGGGTATAGCCGGCCGCGGCGGGACCTCTGGCGCCGATTCCATTGCTTCCGGCCCCATTACTTCCGGGTTGGGTCAGGCCTTGCTGGAAGGCGGCGCTGGCCAGCGCCACCGCGATCCCCAGACGGACTACCGCTCTGCGCATCAGTCAGGCTCCGGGCATCGACGGCACGGGCTCGTGGCCCAGGCAGATCGCGACACAGCGCCGGGCCAGCAGTTCGCCCGGATCAATGAAGGGGGCCCGCACGTCCGCCGGGCTCAGCACCAGCGGCGCCTCGGTGCAGCCGGCCACCACGGCTTCGGCCCCGCCAGCGATCAGGTCGGCGGCATAGCCGGCCATTTCCAGGCGCACGGCCGCTCCCAGGTCCCCGCCCTTGATCTTGTAGATCGTGGCCATGAACTCTTCCTGCCGTTCGGCGTCGAGGCTGACCAGCCCCATGGCCTGGGCCGCCAGATATTCCCGGTAGAGGCGCACCGCCCCCTTGGTGCCGAGCACGCCGACGCGGCGCGCGCCCAGGTCGCGGGCGGCCTTGGCGCCGGTCTCGATCAGGTCGATCAGCGGCAGGCCGCTCGCCCGCTGGATCAGGCCGGCGTGGGCGTGGGCGGTGTTGCAGGGCATGGCCAGGACCTCGGCTCCGGCCCCGGCCAGCGCGCCGGCCATCTCGGCCAGAACCGCCCCCGCGCCGGAGCCCGGCACGTTGCGGTCCGGCGCCTTGGGATTGAGGTCCATCAGGACGCGGATGTGGTCCTGGTCGCTCTGCGCCGGGGTGAAGGCCTGCAGTTGGCGCAGGAACTCCAGCGTCGCGGCCGGGCCCATGCCGCCCAGCACGCCCAGGACGAGGGAGGTTTCGCTCATGACAGGTGACCGTCCAGGACCGACTGATAGCCGAACAGGCCCTGGGCGCCGCCGGTGTGCAGGAAGACCACGGTCTCGCCGTCGAACGCGCCTTTCTGGGACAGCGCGATCAGCCCCTTCATCGCCTTGCCGGTATAGACCGGGTCCAGCAGGATCGCGTCGGTCCGCGCCGCCAGCTTCAGGGCCTCGATGACCGCCTCGTCGACCAGGCCATAGCCCGCGCCGACATAGTCGCAATCGGCGACCACCATCTCGCGGGTCACGCGGTCCTGATGGCCGAGCAGGGCGGCGGTCTCGACGGCCAGTTTGTAGACACTGGCCTCCTGGGCTTCCTTCGGCGCGCGGACACCGATGCCGAGGACGGGAATGTCGGCGCCCATCACGGCCAGGCCGGCCACCAGGCCCGCGTGGGTGCCGGCGCTGCCGGTGGCGGTGACGATGCGGTCGATCTCCAAGCCGATCGCATTGGCCTGGGTCACCATCTCCAGGGCGCATTCGACATAGCCCAGCGCGCCGATGATATTCGAGCCGCCGCCGGGGATCACGTAGGGCGTCTCGCCGCGCGCGGCGACCTCGGCGGCCACCAGGGCGAGCTGGGCGTTCATGTCGGTCCCACCGGGCACCCGGCGGATCTTCGCTCCCATCAGCTCGTCCAGCAGCACATTGCCGGACAGGGTGTAGTCCAGCGCGTTGGAGCCGGTGCGTTCCTCCAGGATGATCTCGCAGGCCAGCCCGAAGCGCGCCGCCGCGGCGGCCGTCTGGCGCACGTGGTTGGACTGCACGGCGCCCTGCGTGACCAGGGTCGTGGCGTCGTTGGCCAGCGCGTCGCCCAGCAGATATTCCAGCTTCCGGGTCTTGTTGCCGCCGCCCGCCAGGCCGGTGCAGTCGTCGCGCTTGATCCACAGGTCCGGCCCGCCGCGCCCCCTTCCGGAAGAATCGGCGGCGGCGGCGAGCGCCTGCGTCAGCCGCGGCAGCGGCTCCAGCGGCGTGGGCAGATGGGCGAAGCGAAGCGGGTTGAAGCGGGAAAGATGCATGGCCCTGGCCTACAGCCAACGCGCCGGGGAGAACAGACCCTAGGGGCGGAGACGTCGCGGGATCGCGTCGACTTCGGCGGGCGACAGCTTGCGGATGGACTCGACCATGCAGCGCGCGCCGCGCACCCCGATATCGAGGTCCAGCGGCGTGCAGACCCGCATCGACGGCAGGGAATTGCGGATGATGATCGGATCGCTCGACATCGCCCCGCCCAGGCAGTTGCCGCGCATCGCGATCACATAGGTCTGGTTGCCGCGCACGTTCAGATACAGCGTCTTGCCGTCGGCGATGCTGTGGTTGGCGATGTCACGGGTGAAGAAGCAGGCGTTGCCCGCCGCCGGCGACATAGGCGGCGATATAGGCGGCTGGGCGACGGCCGCCGACGCCAGCGCGGCGCCGGCGAGCAGGGTCAGGACAAGGCGTCTCATGGTCTTGGTCTCCAAGCCCCTCGTCGCCACCCTAGCACGGGACCGGCTAACAAGGGATCGGCGCGGCGGCCCTACCGTCCCTCGAACACCGGCTCGCGCTTGGCCACGAAGGCCGCGGCGGCTTCCTTGTGGTCGGCGGTGGCCGCGGAGTGGACGTGGTGGGTGGCCTCCAGGTCCAGGCAGTCGTCGACCTCGCCGGCCATGGCGCGGTTGAGGTTTTCCTTCATGTAGCGGAAGCAGACCGCCGGTCCGGCGGCCAGCCGCGTGGCGATCTCCCGCGTCCTGGCGGCCAGCTCTTCGGGCTCGACCACCCAGTTGGCCAGGCCCAGTCGCAGGGCCTCCTCCGCGCCGACCCGCTCGGACAGGAAATACATCTCCCGCGCCTTTGCCGAGCCCACCAGCTGGGTCAGGAAATAGGTCCCGCCATAGTCGCCGGCCAGGCCCACGCGGGCGAAGGCGGTGGTCAGGAAGGCGGTGGTCGCCATGATCCGCAGGTCGCAGGCCAGAGCCAGCGACAGGCCCGCGCCGGCCGCGGCGCCGGGCAGGGCGGCGATCGTCGGCTTTGGCATCTTGAACAGCTTGCCGGCCGTCGCGCGCTGGTTGATCCGCTGGGTCGCGATCTGCTCGTCGACGCTGACCCCGCGCCCGCCACCCGAATTGCGGTCGTTCATGCCCTTCACATCGCCACCGGCGCAGAAGCCCGGGCCCGCGCCGGTCAGCACGATGCAGCGCACCGCCGGGTCGAGCTCGGCCGCCGCCAGCTGCCGCCCCAACGCCTGGTTCATCGCTTCGCTCATGGCGTTGCGCGCCTGCGGCCGGTTCAGCGTGATCGTCAGCACGCCGCCATCCAGCTCGGCGAGCAGGTCTTCGGTTCCGGTGTCGAGCGTGGTCATGGCGTTTTCCTCATCCTTGTTGCGCGGACCCTAGGCCTTGACCCCTGCGGAACGGAAGCCTCTAGGCTGCGGCGGACAACCGGAGCCCGACCCCATGCGCCTTCGTCAGATCGCCCTGGTGGGCCAGGACCTCGCCGCCTGCGAGGCCGACATCCGCGCCATCCTCGGCCTCGACTACGCCTACGACGATCCGGGCGTCGGCAAGTTCGGGCTGCGGAACGCGGTCTTCCCGATCGGCGAGACCTTCCTGGAGGTCGTCTCGCCGAAGCAGGAAGGCACGACCGCCGGGCGCCTGCTGGAAAAGCGCGGCGGCGATGGCGGTTACATGGTCATCCTGCAGGTCGAGGACATCAAACCGGCCCGCGCGCGGATCGCGGCGGCCGGCGCCCGCGTGGTCGAACAGGCCGATCTGCAGGGGGGAACGGTCGCCATGACCCACGTTCATCCGCGCGACGTCGGCGGCGCCATCCTGTCGGTCGACTACATGCATCCCTGGAGCCGCTGGGAGTGGGGCGGCCCGGTCTGGCGCGAGCACGTCCGGACCGACGTCTCCACCGGCATCGTCGGCGCCGAACTGCAAGGGGCCGACCCCTTCGCCATGGCCACGCGCTGGGGCGAGGTGCTGGGCCGCGAGGTCGAGGCGAAGGGCGAATACTGGCGCATCGCCCTGGACGATGGCGGCGAGCTTCGCTTCGTTCGCGCTGACGATGGCCGGGGCGACGGCCTTGGCCGCTTCGACGTGGCGGTGCGCGATCCCATGGCGGTCCACGCCGCCGCCAAGGCCCGCGGCCGCCTGGCCCCTGACGGCGACGTCATCCTGGCCGGAACCCGGGTGCGGTTGGTCCAGGCGTAGTCAGATCCTCGCTGGGCGAGGATCAGCCTAGGGCTTCATGCCCCTTGGCAGCGCCGCGGCCTCGGTCGGGGTCAGCCTCACCAGCCGCTCGACGATGCAGCGCGAGCTCAGGCCGCCGCCGTTCAGCGTGGCGCCGACGTTCAGGTCCTGCGCCCCGCAGATGCGGGACGAGGCGCCGCGCTGCTCCAGGGTGATCGGGTCAGTGGGACCGGCGCCGCCGAAGCAGTTGTTACTCATCTCCGCTCGCCAGACGCTTCGGCCGCCGACGTTGAGATAGAGCGTGCGCTCATCGCCGATGGTGTGGCCGCGCAGGTCCTGGGTCATGAAACACTTCGGCGCTTCGCCGGCGGCGCTTTTCGGGGCGGCCAGAGCCGGCGTGGCGGCGGCCAGGGCGATCGATCCGATCAGGGCCAGGGCAGACTTCATCGCATTCTTCCCTATTTTCCCGGCACTTTGAACAGCCCCGCCGGTTTCGCCAAGCCCTTCGCGACCGGGGGTGAATTCAGGGTTTGGATCGCGTTACTCCCACCCCATCAACGCTTGAGGCTGCAGCGCTCGCCTGTGCGCGCTCAACAGCGCGAGCGCCAGCCAGGACGTTGGTCATCCCGTAGTTTCCCTCGTGACAGGCGAATTCGTAGAGTGGCGCGCCGGTCGCCACGAACACCATTTCCGCACGCCATGGCCGGGCGAAAATGTTCGGGTCCTCGACGGTGAATTCATACTTCAGGGCCTCAGGCGAGACCCGTGTGAACCGCTCCATCACCCTGCCTGCTGCGGTGAAGAAGAACGGCGCCTGGCTCAATGGGGCGTCGGTCCGCAGGTTTGTTGTCTCCACCACCAGGGTGTCTTTCTCCCAATGGCCGATGGAATCGCCGGTCCAGGGCCGGATCTGGGTGGGCAGGTGCGCCACGCCGATCCGGATGATGCGCAGCTCGCTATTGTTCTCCGCCATGATCGCGATCTGGTCGCGCGTCTGCACGAACCGGTAGTTGGCGTTGTAGGGGGCGTTCATCATCACGGGCCCCATCGCGCCCCAGCTGGGCAGCAGGCAGCGGTCTCCCGCCACGGGCCGGTCCTCGGGGCCGTCGAAGGATTCAAGCTGCGCCTTGGCGAAGACCTGGGCGCGGCGCTTGCCCTCGGCGGTATAGGGCAGCTGGCCGTCGTCGGGGTCGACCAGCCACGATGTGCGAAGCTGGCCGTCCACCCGGGCCAGATGCGCGCCGTCCCACCATTCGCTCTCTGTACCCCCGACGTTCGCGGCCGTGCTCGCCGGCGAATAGCTGGTCATCAGCTTGCGTTCCGCCTCCGTCGCGTCGGCCGGGCGAACCACCAGAGGCACGACTCCTGCTGGGCGTTGCAGGCGGGTCAGGGCATTGTTGTTCCACACCCCGTTGAGGTCGGGGGCGCCATAGGCATTGCGCGCCGGCGTATAGGCCGCCGCGGATGCGCAGCCTGAGGTAAGGCTCAGCACGCTGGCCACTATCGCGGCGCTGGCCATCGGAATGGCGAACCTCATTGTCTCCGCTCCCGACTGCCAAGGGCGCCTTGGCCGCGCCGTCCTGGCGGTACAATAGCAGCGCTTGGTCGATCCGCGGGGCCTTTCCCTTCATCGCCTTCGGGCGTAGCGTCCGGCTCTCCTCGGGGGGCCGCGCGTGAGCGGCTGAGAGGCGGGTGATCCCGCGACCCGTCGAACCTGATCCGGGTCATGCCGGCGAAGGGAAGGAATCAGCGTTCCGATCCTTTCGCCCGTGGTCCGCCCACCGAGCTTGAGGCCACGCGAATGAACAAGCCCACTGGCACTATCGAACCGGCCCCCAAGGGCCAGACCGTCCCGACCGGCGAGCGCCCCGGCTCGAAGAAGGTCTACCAGCCCGGCGTGCTGTGGCCCGACATCCGCGTGCCGTTCCGCGAGGTGGCGGTCCATCCCTCGGCGGGCGAGCCGGCGCTGACCCTCTATGACCCGTCCGGCCCCTATACCGACCCCACCGTGGCGATCGACATCGACAAGGGCCTGCCCAAGACCCGCGAGCCCTGGGTCGTCTCGCGCGGCGACATCGAGATCATCGAAAATCCCCGCGAGGTGAAGCCGGAGGACAACGGCTTTGCGAAAGGCGCGCACCTGGCGCCCCGGTTCACCGCCCCGCGCCGCGTTTATCGCGCCAGGGGCGAGGCCAACGTCACCCAGCTGGAATATGCCCGAAGGGGGCTGATCACCCCCGAAATGGAGTATGTCGCGATCCGCGAGAACCTGCGGCGCCAGGCCGGCGATTTCTGCATCCGCGACGGCGAGGATTTCGGGGCCGAGATTCCCGACCACTGCACCCCGGAATTCGTCCGCGACGAGATCGCCCGCGGCCGGGCGATCATCCCGGCCAACATCAACCACACCGAGCTGGAGCCGATGATCATCGGCCGCAACTTCCTGGTGAAGATCAACGCCAACATCGGCAACTCGGCCGTGCTCAGCCACGTCTCCGACGAGGTCGACAAGCTGGTCTGGGCCACCCGCTGCGGCGCCGACACGGTCATGGACCTGTCCACCGGCCGCAACATCCACAACATCCGCGACTGGATCGTGCGCAACAGCTCCGTGCCGATCGGCACGGTGCCGATCTACCAGGCGCTGGAAAAGGTGAACGGCGTGGCCGAGGACCTGACCTGGGCGGTGTTCCGCGACACCCTGATCGAACAGGCCGAGCAGGGCGTGGACTACTTCACCATCCATGCCGGCGTGCGCCTGGCCTATGTGCCGCTGACCGCCACGCGGGTGACCGGCATCGTCTCCCGCGGCGGCTCGATCATGGCCAAGTGGTGCCTGGCGCACCACAAGGAGAACTTCCTCTACGAGCATTTCGAAGACATCTGCGAGATCATGAAGGCCTACGACGTGTCGTTCAGCCTGGGCGACGGCCTACGCCCGGGCTGCATCGCCGACGCCAACGACGCCGCGCAATTCGGCGAGCTGGAGACCCTGGGCGAGCTCACCCAGATCGCCTGGAAGCACAATGTGCAGGTGATGATCGAAGGTCCTGGCCACGTGCCGATGCACAAGATCAAGGCCAACATGGACAAGCAGCTGAAGGTCTGCGGCGAGGCGCCGTTCTACACGCTCGGCCCGCTGACCACCGACGTCGCGCCGGGCTACGACCACATCACAAGCGCCATCGGGGCGGCGATGATCGGCTGGTTCGGCACCGCGATGCTTTGCTACGTGACGCCCAAGGAGCACCTGGGCCTGCCCAACCGCGAAGACGTCAAGGTGGGCGTCATGACCTACAAGCTGGCCGCCCACGCCGCCGACCTCGCCAAGGGTCATCCGACCGCGCGGGCCTGGGACGACGCGATCTCCCGCGCCCGCTTCGAGTTCCGCTGGGAGGACCAGTTCAACCTCGGCATCGACCCGGAAACCGCGCGCCTCTATCACGACGAGACCCTGCCGAAGGAGGCGATGAAGACCGCCCACTTCTGCTCCATGTGCGGTCCGAAGTTCTGTTCGATGAAGATCAGCCAGGACATCCGCGACGCCGCGCGCAAGCAGAACGATGTCGCTGTCGGCATGGCCGAAATGGCCGGCAAGTTCCGCGACAGCGGCGGCGAGATCCTGGTGCCGCTGGCGCCGGACTGAGCGTCATCCCGGTCTTCGCGCGCCGCGAAACCGGGATGACAGCCAAGGGTTAGCGGCAGACCTCGACCGGCCGCGGGACGTAGCGGCCGTTCCAGGCGTAGTAGCCGCGATCCTCGATGACACAGCGGCGCGCATAGCCGTAGCCGTAGCTATACCCGCGGTGCTCCCAGTGCTCGTGCTGGCGCCAGCGCCAGTCGTCGCGGTCGCGCCAACCTTCGCGATTTCCGGCGTCGTGATAGCCGCGGTCGTGGTCCCAGTCGGGGTGAGCCATGGCGGCGGCCGGGGCGGCGAGCGCAACCAGGGTCGCGCCAGCCAGGACGATGGATTTGAGGGTCATGGTCAGTCTCCTTGTCTAGCGGCGAGGTCGGATGGTTCGACCCCAAGGCCTCGGAGATTGGCGCCGCGCGACTGAACGGGCCGGGAGCGGCGGCTTCAGCCGCCGTTCACCTTCGCAAGCCTTTAGGGCGGCGGCGCACGGCCTGGGCTGTCGGCCGTCGCAAGTCCGATCTGCAGGATCACGAACTCGGCGGGCTTCAGCGGCGCGATGCCGACCTCGACCACCAGCCGGCCGTTGTCGAGATCGTTCTGCGTCATGGTCGTGCCGTCGCACCGCGCGAAGAAGGCCCGCTGCGGCGTCGATCCCTGGAACGCGCCGCGCTGGAACAGGCCGAACAGGAAGGCCTGGACATCCTGCTGCGCCGCAGCCCACAGCGGCGCGGCGTTCGGCTGGACCCCGGCCCAGGTCAGACCCTGTCTCAGGCTTTGCCGCACGAACAGCGCCAGGCGGCGCACCGGGACATATTTCCAGTCGGCGCCGCTCGCGGCTGGGTCCACGAAGGTGCGGGCGCCCCAGACCACGACATCGCCGTTCGGCTGCCGGCGAAGCGAATTGAGGCCCTCCAGCGCCAGGGCGTCGAGATCGGTCTGGGCCATCCCGGCCGGTGGACCTGACGCGCCGGCCACCTTGGCGTCGAGACCGCTCGCGCCCTTCCAGATCCCCCGCGCGGCCTCCAGGCGCAGCATCACGCCGACGACCGCGCCGGAGCTGGCGACCGGCTGCGATCCGCCTTGCGCCGTCAGAAGCGGCAGATAGGCCGCCGCGTTCGGACGCCGCAGCGCGCTGGCCGTGGCGAGCCACGCCTCGGCCGCGGCGCGGGTGGTCAGCGATGACGGCGCGTCGAGGATCACGAAGGCGTCGCGGCCCTCGGCATAGGCGACGGCCGCGGCCTGGAACGCCGGATCGCTCAGTCCGGGAAGGGCCAGCAGGCTCAGCCCCGCGACTGTGTCCAGGGCGTAGAGCCCCGTCCGGGCGGCGGCCGCGCCCGGCAAGGCCGAGGCCGCGACGATCCAGGCCGCTGTCCCGCCGTTGGCGAAGAACAGGGTGACGGCTCGGCGCAGGTCGTCGGTGGCGGCGCGGCCCGCGAACGCGGTGTCGAAATCCTTCAGGCTCTGGACCCGGGTCGGCTTGTCGGCGGGGCCGGGGCCGCCCAGTCCGATGAGGGCTGTGACACTCGCCGCGCCGGATATCGCCGTGCGGCTGGCGCTCGCCTGAAGGGGGATGGCCGGCGTCTTCATCTGAACCTCTCAGGGCCTCGATCCTGATCCCGCAACCGGTCCGCGCAAAGGCCTGATCCGCGCTGGGCGGGCTTTTCACCTCTGGAGGTGCGGCGTGCGGACCCTATGATGCGCGCCATGACCGATCTTCCCGACCTTCAGGCTGGCGGCGTCTACGCCGGCCTCGACCTGTCGGCCTGTGACTTCGCCGAGCGCGACCTGGCCGACATCACGCTCACCGACTGCACGCTCACCGACGTCCAGCTTTCAGCGGTGATCCTGCAGAACGGCCGCTTCACCGAGTGCCGCTTCACCCGCTGCCGCTTCGCCCACGCCGACCTGCGCGAGGCGACCTTCACGCGCTGCAACTTCGCCGACCCGGACAGCCATTCCGGCGTGCAGATCGCCTTCAGCCAGGCAGATCAGGCGACCTTCGAGGCCTGCGACCTGTCGTTCGCCGACATCGACCGGACGAGCCTGTGGTCGGTGGCCTTCAAGGCCAGCAACCTGCGCGGCGCCCGTTTCCACCGCGCCGATTTCGCCCGCGCCTTCGGTGGCAAGGTGGTCCGCACGGCGGCGACCTTCAGCGCCTGTAACCTGGAACTGGCCGACCTGTCGGACGCGGGCCTGCCCACCTGCGACCTGTCCGGCTCATCCCTGCGCGAGGCCGACCTCACCGGCGCCGACCTGGAAGGCGCGGACCTGACGAACTGTGACCTGTTCCAGGCGCTCACCGCCGGCGCCAAACTGGCCGAGGCTGACCTGCGCGGCGCCCATGTCTCCGGCCTCGACCTCGCCGGCCTCGCCACCCACGCCGGGATGAAGATCGCCCTGTCGCAGCAACAGACCCTGCTGACCGCGCTGGGGCTGGACATCTATGCGGATTAGCTAGTCTTCCCGCCGCCGCGCCGTGGCCGGAGTGGGCCATACCCGCACCGCCACCGCCAGGGTCACCGAGCCCAGGACGGCGCAGGCGGCGCCCGCCCACTGTATCGGCGTCATGCCGAGCGCCGCGTAGTGGCCGGCGAGCCCGCCGCTGATCGCCACCAGGGCGCCCGAGCCGGCCTCGACGAAATCCTTCTTGCTGAGCATGGCGGTGTCCCCGAAGGCAGGCCGACTGGCGGCCGGCGAATGAAACCTCACCCGCACTGAAGCCGGTCTTCGTTTACCGAAACCCTTCCGTCGGCCGCGCTGCGGCATTGGGGCGCAGCGTCCCCCTGGGCCTGAGAAAGGGCGGGGTGTAGGAAAACCGACCCCTCAGTTACGAGCCCCGCGAGCACCCCGATGGACGTCAAGGCCCTCAACCAGTTCACCACCCAGATCTGGGACGACGAGATCACCCCGGCGCTGGTCGACTACATCCGCATCCCGGCCAAATCCCCGGCCTTCGATCCGGACTGGGCGACCTCCGGCTTCATCGACCAGGCGGTCGAGCACATGGTCGGCTGGGCCAGGGCCAAGATCGCCGATCTGCCCGGCGCGACGCTGGAGGTGGTGCGCCTGGAGGGCCGCACGCCGGTGATCTTCATTGAGGCGCCCGGAACCCTTCAAGGGGACGACACCGTGCTGCTCTACGGCCACCTCGACAAACAGCCGGAGATGACGGGCTGGTCGGAAGGCCTCGGCCCCTGGGAGCCGGTGATCCGCGACGACAGGCTCTATGGCCGCGGCGGGGCCGATGACGGCTATGCGATCTATGCCTCGGTGACCGCCCTGCTGGCGCTGCAGGCGCAGGGGATCCGGCGCGCCCGCTGCGTGGTGCTGATCGAGGCCTGCGAGGAAAGCGGCTCCTTCGACCTGCCCTATTATGTGGACCACCTCGCGCCACGGATCGGCGCGCCCTCCCTGGTGATCTGCCTGGATTCAGGCTGCGGGAACTACGACCAGCTGTGGCTGACCACATCTCTGCGCGGCATGACTGGCGGCAAGCTCACCGTGCAGGTGCTGGAGGAGGGCGTCCATTCCGGCGACGCCTCGGGCGTGGCGCCCGACAGCTTCCGCCTGATTCGCGCGCTGCTAAGCCGTGTGGAAGACGAAAAGACCGGGCGGATTCTGCCGGAAGTGTGCAGCGTCGAAATCCCCGCCGACCGCGTCCGCCAGGCCAAGGTCGCGGGCCAGGCGTTGGGCGAGGAGGCCTGGCGCAAGTTCCCCTGGGCCGGCGACACCATGCCGCCCACCCGCGACATCCCCGAGCTGATCCTCAACCGCACCTGGCGGCCGCAACTCACCGTCATCGGAGCCGGCGGCCTGCCGCAACCGGGGGACGCCGGCAATGTGCTGCGTCCCTCCACCACCCTGGCGCTCAGCCTGCGCCTGCCGCCCACCGCCGACGCGGCGGCCGCCGAGCAGGCCTTCACCGAGGCCTTCACCGCCGACCCGCCGCAGGGCGCGCGGGTGACCTATGAGAGCGCCGGCGCCAGCTCAGGCTGGAACGCCCCGCCCTTGGCGCCCTGGCTGGAGGCGGCCGTGCAGCGTGCTTCCCAGGCGACCTTCGGGCGCGAGGCGGCGCTGATGGGCGAGGGCGGCTCGATCCCGTTCATCGGCATGCTGGGCGAGAAATTTCCCGATGCGCAGTTCGTGATCACCGGCGTCCTGGGCCCGCACTCCAATGCCCACGGCCCCAACGAATTCATCCACCTGCCCACGGGCCAGAAAGTCACCGCCGCCGCCGCCCTGATCCTCGCCGATCACGCGGCGCGGCCCAAGGAAATCTGACTCGCGTCAGAAGCGAGCCCGCTTGACCCGCCAAGCTTAACCCTGACAGGTCGCCGGGCATTGGTCGTCGAACGAGCGCTGCGGTCCGGCAATGAAGGAATTCCAAAGTGAATCGTAAATCCGCATACCTCGTCGCCGGCGCGATCGTGGGCGCCTTGGCCCTGCCGCAGGCCGCATCGGCCGCCATGTCGCTCACCGCGGCGGGGACCGGTCTGAACTTCGCGCTCTCGACATTTGCGACCCTGCCGCAGAACGGAGCCTACGGCGCCTGGGGCAGCGCGGTTCTCTCCAACGGCAACGTTGTCGTGAACGGCTACGCCTCGCCGGGCGGCCCGACGGTCAACTACGTCTTCGCCGATGTCGATGGCCAGAACCCCGGTTCGGCTTTGAGCACCAGTTCGTGGAACGACGGGAACTACGCTTCGGCCCTCACCCGGGTCGGCACGACGGTCTACGGGACCCACTATTCCGACAACACGGTTCGCATCGTGAACCTCGACGGGTCGGAGGGCGCGGTGGTCTCCAGTCGTGGGCGCGGCGGGATCGACGGAGACGCGGCGCGCAATTCGCTCCTCGTCGCCACGGACGACGGCCTGGTTGAAGTCGATCTCGCCAACTCCGATCTCGCCACCAACCGTCGCTATGTCGCCGGCGCGGGTGGCGGCTCCATCGACGGTGTCACCGTCTCGCCTGACGGCAGCATCGCCTACGTGGAAGAAAACGGCGGTGTCCGGGGCTACAACATCGCGACCGGCGCCAATGTCTTCAACAACTTCGCGATTTCAGGGCCGGACGGCATTGGCTTCATCCGCAGCGGCGCGCTGGCGGGCAATCTGATCGTCAATGACAACTACGGCAACGTCAGCCTGATCAATACCCTCACCAACGCGGTGACGGTCATCGCCAGCGGCGGTTCGCGCGGCGACTACGTCGGGTTCGACACGACCAACGGCACTCTGTTCCTTTCCCAAAGCGACTCGCTGCTGCGCCTGTCCCTGACGGGAGGAACTATCGGTGGCGGCGGTGGCAATGGCGTGCCGGAACCCTCCACCTGGGCGATGCTCATCCTGGGCTTTGGGGGTGTCGGCGCCGCGCTTCGTCGCCGGGCCGGCGCACGCGCCGCCGCATAGACGCGGGTCAGCCTTGTTGCGAACGCCCAGGGCTCGCTCTGGCCGTTGGTTTTTGCATGGAGCGCCGCCGCGGACGCTCCCGTGATCGCGGCCCGGCGCGAACGCCGGGCCGCAACCCGCCAGCGCCAGCTGAAACGGCCCCCACCGTCCGCCGACGTCGGCGGCTGCCCGGGCGGACACTGGACCGTCGCCGCCTGGGTCGCCTCTTGAAGCACGGGAATCGCCAGCGCCTTCGCCGTCGCGGAGCGCTTGGTGGATCGGTCCAGGCCCCCACGCTAGCGAGCGTGCGCCAAGCGCACATGGCTCAAATGAACCATGCCGCGCCGATTTACGGTGGCGTAATGCCGGGCCGTTAGGGCTCTTGGCCCTAGCGTTTGTGGATCGCGGTGATCTCGGGGAGCCCCTCGGCCTCGCGGGTCTCGAAAGCCACTTTTTGTCCGACCTTGAGGCCGGTCAGCAGGCCGGGCGGCGTCACCCGGAACGGCATGACCATGGTTGGCCAGCCCAGCGCCGGGATTGGCTCATGCCGCAGAGTGACCATGGACTGCGCCGCGTCGATCTCGGTGATCACGCCCACGCCCTTGGCGGTGCGATGGCCGGGCGCGGCGGCCGCGGGGGCCTGCGCCTGCGCCTGGGCCTGCGAGGCGGCGAAGGCGGGTAGGGCGCCCAGGAGGGCGAGGCCGACTGCCGCCGAAACGCGCGTCGCGCGCAATGTCCTGATCATGCCGGTCTCCGGGTTGCTGGCCGCGTCCTTACCTAGCCCCAGGACTGTCCTAAGCCCAGGATCGCGCCCAAAGAAATAGGGCCGCCCCGTACGGAGCGGCCCCAATCGTTCGTCACCCAACGAAAGTGGGTCTAACGCGTCGGCGGCGTCTCGGTCGGAGCCGGAGCCGGAGCCGGAGCCGTCTGGGCCGGCAGGGTCAGCACCAGCGGCGCCGGGGCCGCGGCGACCGGCGGGGCCGCAGCAGCCGGAGCGGGCATCGCAGCCGCCTGGACCGGCGCCTTCGCGCTCACGTCAGCCGCGGTGTCGGCGGCCGAGGCGGCGGACCGCGAGCGGGTCACGGTGGCCTTGGCCGGCGCGCGGCTCGCCGCGCGGCTGGTCGTGGTCGTCGTGGTCGTCGTGGTCTTCGCGGCGACCGGAGCCGGGACCGGAGCTGCGGCTGGCGCCGTCAGGTCGGCCGCGGCGGTCGCCGGCGCTGTCGAGGCGACCTCGGTGGTCGTGGTGGTCGAGGCCGCGCCCGGCGTCAGCTGGGCCATGCCGGCATCGTGCGGCCGGCTGTAATACCAGCCCGCCGTGGCCACGCCGCCCAGCAGGATGATGCCGGCCATGATGGCGATCGGGGCGGTCGAGGTGTTGCGGGACGCGGCGCGGCTCACATAGACGGGCTCCGCGGCGAAGGTGGTGTCGGTCGCGTCAACCGTGTCCAGCCGCGCTTCATAGGCTCGCGCATCGTCGGAGAGCGTGGTCGGCCGCGTCACGGGACGCGTGGCGACAGGGCGCTCGGCGCGTTCGGGAGCAAAGCTGCGCGGCTCGGCCGCCACCTGGCCGGCAAGATCACGGCGCGGTTTGCCGCGTTCCCAGGCCGGAACCGGCGCGAACGGCGTGGCGCCCGGATTGACCGGGGTGGAGAAGTCGTCGGGGATAGAGGTGAACTCGGTAGACATGGTGTCGTCCCTCCAGGTTGATGTCACTGGATCAGGCAAACGGCATCGGCGCGTGGCGGTTCCGGTTCTCGGCCGCGCGGCGCCAAATGACCTTATTTCCGCGGCGCTCGGCCTGGGAGCGGTTCTTAACCGGCCTTAACGATTTGTGTCATCGGCGCCTCAGACCACGCACCGTATGCGCTGGCGTCCAAAGCGGACCCGCAAAGCCTTGACCGCGCGTGCGCCGCATCCGCAAGCTGGCGGCCTGTTCGGAGGCCCGCAATGCCGTTCATGGCCGATTTTCAGCGCGAACGGCGTTTCCTGCGAGGGCTGAACCGGACGCTGAAACGCGTCAAATCCATCGCCTCGGACAGCGACAACCTGATCTGCGACGACCTGCAGGCCGCGGTCGAGCGGTACCACGATCGCACCGCCATGACCTTCGAGGGCCGCACCGTCAGTTATGGCGAGCTGGACGCCATGGCCAACCGCTACGCCCACTGGGGCAAGGGTCAGAACCTGCGGCGGGGCCAGACGGTGGCCTTGTTCATGCCGAACCGGCTGGAGTATTTCGCCGTCTGGTACGGCCTGGCGAAGATCGGCGTGGTCACCGCCCTGATCAACAACCAGCTCTCCGGCCTGGCGCTCGCCCATTGTCTGAACATCTCCCAGGCCGCCTGTATCCTGGTGGACGCCGAGACCTCGCCGGTCTTCGAGGCCGCGCGGTCCTTGTTGGAAAAGCCGCTCCCGCAGTGGATCCTGGGGCCGGCCCACGGCGACCAGCGCGACCTGGTCCAGGCGTTGAAAAGCTGCAGCCAGCTGCCGCCCGACAAGATCGTGCGCGAGGACATCCGGGCGCGCGACACGGCGCTGCTGATCTTCACCTCCGGCACCACCGGCATGCCCAAGGCCGCCCGAATCACCCACGTCCGCGCCCAGCTCTACATGCGCGGCTTCGCGGGCTCGACCGGCGCCAAGGCCAGCGACCGCATCTATGTGGCCCTGCCGCTCTATCACGCCACCGGCGGGCTCTGCGCGCTGGGCGCGGCGCTGCTGAATGGCGGCTCGGTGTTCCTGCGCCGCAAGTTCTCCGCCAGCCATTTCTGGGGTGAGGCGGTGGACGAAGGCTGCACCATGTTCGTCTACATCGGCGAGCTTTGCCGCTATCTGGTGAACCAGCCGCCCGGCGACGACGAGACCCGCCACAAGATTCGCATGGCCTTCGGCAACGGCCTGCGTCCGGACATCTGGCCGGTCATGAAACAGCGCTTCAAAATCCCCGAAATCCTGGAGTTCTACGGATCGACCGAGGGCAACGTCTCGATGTTCAACTTCGACGGCCGCGAGGGCGCCATCGGCCGCGCGCCCAAGTGGCTGCGTAAGCAGTTCAACATCCGCCTGGTCCAGTTCGACGTGGAGACCCAGGCGCCGATCCGCGGCGCGAGCGGCCTCTGTATCGAGGCGGGCGCGGGCCAGATCGGCGAGTGCATCGGCCAGATCGGCGGCGACGCGCGCAGCGAATATTCCGGCTACGTCTCCAAGACCGAGTCCGACAAAAAGGTGCTGCACGACGTCTTCGAAAAGGGCGACCGCTGGTTTGCGACCGGCGATCTGATGAAGACCGACGCCGACGGCTACTTCTATTTCGTCGACCGCATCGGCGACACCTTCCGCTGGAAGGGCGAGAACGTCTCCACCAACGAGGTGGCCGAGCACCTGCTGGGGTTTGCCGGCGTCCGGGAGGCCAACGTCTATGGCGTCGAGGTGGCGGGCGCCGAGGGCCGGGCCGGCATGGCCGGCCTGGTGGTCGGACCCGAGTTCGAGATCGCCCAGTTCGGCGAGGCCGTGGCGCGTGAGCTGCCGGCCTATGCCCAGCCCCTGTTCGTCCGCATCCTGCCGGCGTTGGAGACCACCGGCACCTTCAAGACCCGCAAGATGGACCTGATCGCCGACGGCTTCGATCCCGGCAAGATCAAGGGCCCGCTGTTCTTCCGCGACCCGAAGAAGGGCTACGTGAAGATCACCAAGGGCGTCTTCGAGAAGCTCTCCGCAGGCCTGGTGAAGCTCTAGTTGCCCTAGATCCTCCCCCGCAATCGCGCTCCGCGCTGGGGAGGATCATGGAAAAGCACTTTACATCTCAAAGTACTTCATTCATATCGATGCTAACGATCACGAAGGCTCTGAAATTCCATGACCGACCAGGCCGCCATCCGCGACGACATCGCCTTCATGCGTGAACTGGCCGAGCAGGGCCGCGTCGGGCCGCTGGTCGGGGGCTCGGTGCTGCTGGTCTCGGGCCTGTCCTTCGGCAGCGCCAGCCTGGCCGTCTGGGCCGAGCTGACCTGGAAGCTGGTCCGGAGTAACTGGGCGATCCCCGGCGTGTGGATCGCCAGCATGGCGGTCTTCATGGCCTACATGTTCGGCTCGAAGGTCATGCGCACCCGCGGCGGTGGCGCGTCAAAGGCCATCGGCATGGCCTGGTCGGGCGCGGGCTTCGCGATCTTCTTCGTGGGTCTTTCGCTGGCGATCATGGCGGTCCACGGCAAGGACCCCTACGTGGCCGCTGCCTTCATGCCCTTCATCCTGGCGATCTACGGCTCGGCCTGGTTCCTGGCCGCCGCGCTGACCGGGATACGCTGGCTCTACGCGGTCGCCTTCGCGTCCTTCGGCATGGCTCTGGTGGTCGCCTGGTTCACTTCTGAAGGCGCTGCGCTCTACCTCGTCTACGGGCTCAGTCTCTATCTGCTGGCCGCGCTGCCCGGCGGCATCCTGGCCCGCCAGGCCGGCAAGCTGGCGGCCTGACGCAATGGCTGATGACTTCGACATCGACGGGATCGACGAGGTCATCCATGGGCGCCTGCGACTGGGCGTCATGGCCTATCTCTCCAGCGCCGAGGCCGCCGACTTCAACGCGCTGAAAGCCCGGCTCCAGGCCACCGACGGCAACCTCTCGGTCCATCTGCGCAAGCTGGAGGACGCCGGCTACGTCGCCATCGACAAGCGCTTCGTCGGCAAGAAACCGCTGACCACCATCACGCTCACCGAACCCGGCCGCACGGCCTTCATCCGATACCTCGACGCCATGGCGCGTCTGGTAAATTCCCAGCCCCAGTAGAGGATCTTCCCATGCTTACCCTTCTTCGCCGGTCCGTCGCGACGCGAGCCTTCGCTCTGGCGGCCTGCGCCCTGGCCGCCACGGTCGCCACCGCCCCGCTCGCCGCCGACCTGCCGGCCAAGGCGCCCGCCGATCCCAACCGCCTATTCGCCGACTCCAAGCTGGTGGTCCGCGACCGCTTCTCCGACGAGATTGTCGGCAAGGGGCCAGACGTGATCTTCATGCCGGGCCTGGCGTCGTCGCGCGCCACCTGGAAGGCCACCGCCGAGCGGCTGCGCGGCCACTACCGGCTGCACCTGCTGCAGGTCGCCGGCTTCTCCGGAGAGCCAGCCCGCGCCAACGCCACCGGCGACGTGCTGATCCCCACCGCCGAGGCCATCGACGCCTATCTGGTGCAACAGAAGCTGGCCCCCGCCACCATCGTCGGCCATTCGCTCGGCGGCACGACCATGCTCTATCTCGCCGAGAAACATCCGGAGCATCTGAAGACGGTGCTGATCGTCGACGCCCTGCCGTTCTTCGGCGGCATGATGGACCCCAAGGCCACCGCCGACAGTATCCGCCCGATGGCCGCCAAGATGCGCGACGGCATGGCCGCCAACACCAAGCCGGCGACAGCCGCGGACCTGCTGCCGCAGATGAAGTCCATGTCGAAGGACCCGGCCACCCAGATGCTGGTCTCGGAATGGGGCGCGATCAGCGACCGCACGGTGGTCGGGCGGGCCATGTACGACGATCTGACGCTGGATCTGCGCGACGGCCTGTCGGCTATCAAGACCCCGATCACCCTGCTGTACCCGGACAACGCGCCCCTGGGCGTGCCGGCCGGCATGATGGAGAAGATCTATCCCGCCCTCTATGCGCCGGCGCCCACCGTCAAGACGGTCCTGGTGAAAGACTCCCAGCATTTCATCATGCTGGATCAGCCTAAGGTTTTCGCCGACGCCCTGGACGCGTTCCTGGCCGCTAAGTGACGAGACGCGCGGACGGGCTATGGTGCGGCTTGCCCAATTTCAGGTGAGCCAATGATTCCCGTCCGCGCTGTCCTCCTCGCCCCCCTTCTTTCGCTTGGCGCCGCCGCCTTGCTGGCGACAGCGGCCCAGGCCGGCTCCAAGCCGGCGGACGTGGCCCGCCAGAAGGCCCAGATCGACGCTGGCCTCGACAAGGCCTACGGCCGCCTCGACGCGCTCTACAAGGACATCCACGAGCATCCCGAGCTCGGCTTCCAGGAGACCCGCACCGCCGCCAGGCTGGCCGCCGAGATGCGCAACCTGGGCTTCGAGGTGACCGAGCATGTGGGCGGCACGGGCATCGTCGCGATCTTCAAGAACGGCCCGGGCCCCCTGGTCATGGTGCGCACCGAAATGGACGCCCTGCCGCTCGAGGAGAAGACCGGGCTGCCCTACGCCAGCCACGTGATCCAGACCTACAACGGCAAGCCCACGCCGGTGGACCACGCCTGCGGCCACGACATCCACATGGCCGCCTGGGTCGGCGCCGCCCAGCAGCTGGTGGCCATGAAGGGCCAGTGGCGCGGCACGCTGATGTTCATCGGCCAGCCCTCGGAAGAGACCGTCGGCGGCGCCCGGGCCATGCTCAAGGACGGCCTCTTCACCCGCTTCGGCAAGCCCGACATCGGCTTTGCCCAGCACGTCGGCAACGGCCTGGCGGGCACGATCTCCTATAAGGCCGGCGTCAACTCCTCGGCCTCCAACGAGCTGGTGGTCACCTTCCATGGTCGAGGCGCGCACGGCTCACGACCGCAGGTCTCGATCGACCCGGTGATGGAGGCCGCCCGCTTCGTGGTCGATGTCCAGACGGTGATCAGCCGCGAGAAGGACCCAGCGGCGTTCGGCGTGGTCGGCGTGGGCTCGATCCAGGCGGGCAGCGCCGGCAACATCATCCCGGACACCGCCATTCTGCGCGGCACCATTCGCACCTATGACGCCGACGTCCGCGCCCACATCCTCGAAGGCGTCCGCCGCACGGCCAACGCCGTCGCCGCCATGTCCGGCGCGCCGGCTCCGGAGATCGACCTTCGCGCCGGCGGCGAGGCGGTGATCAACGACAACGCCGTCACCGCGCGCACCGCGCCGGTCTTCAAGGCCGCCTTCGCTGACAAGGCCCAGGTCTCGCCGGGCGCCGGCTCGGCCAGCGAGGACTATTCGGAGTTCATCAACGCCGGGGTCCCGTCGCTGTTCTGGGGGCTCGGCGGCTATGACCCCAAGGTGATCGCCGAGGCCCAGGCCAAGGGCGAGATCCTGCCCTCCAACCACTCGCCGCAGTTCGCGCCCGCGCCCGAACCGGCGATCCGCACCGGCGTCGAGGCCATGACGCTCGCGGTCCTGAACGTCATGGGAAAATAGCGGCCTACCTCCCCCGCGAAAGCGGCGGGAGGTAAAGGCGATATCCTGCCCCTGCGTTGTCAGCAGGACTCGCCTATATCTGCGTCCATGCCGACCACCATCGCGAATGCGCCGCTGCGCGGCGCCGCGCTCATCAAGGACGAAGTGACCCGCCTGCCGGACCGGCCGGGCGTCTATCGCATGATCGGCGAGGACGCCGAGGTGCTCTATGTCGGCAAGGCGCGCTCGCTGAAAAAGCGGGTCATCCAGTACGCCCAGGGCCGCTTCCACACCCAGCGCATCGCCAACATGGTCGACCTCACCCGGTCGATGGAGTTCATCACCACCCGGACGGAGACCGACGCGCTCCTCCTGGAAATCAACCTGATCAAGCAGCTGAAACCGCGCTTCAACGTGCTGCTGCGCGACGACAAGTCCTTCCCCGAGATCGTCATCCGGCGCGAGCACGCCGCCGCCCAGCTGCGCAAACATCGCGGGGCGCATTCGATCAAGGGCGACTACTTCGGCCCCTTCGCCAGCGCCGGCGCGGTCAACCGCACGCTGAACACCCTGCAAAAGGCCTTCCTGCTGCGGTCCTGCTCCGACAGCGTGTACGACAGCCGCACCCGGCCCTGCATGCTGCACCAGATCCGCCGTTGCGCCGCGCCCTGCACCGGCCTGATCAGCCTGCCGGATTACAACGCCCTGGTGGACGAGGCCGGCGACTTCCTGCGTGGCAAGTCGCGCGCCGTCATGGGCAAGATCGCCGGCGAGATGCAGGCGGCCTCCGATGCGATGGAGTTCGAGCGCGCCGCGCGCCTGCGCGACCGTATCCGGGCGCTCGCTTCCATCGCCCAGGAACAGCAGATCAATCCGGAGACCGTGGACGAAGCCGACGTCTTCGCGCTGCACGCCGAGGGCGGCCAGGCCTGCGTCCAGGTGTTCTTCTTCCGCGCCGGCCAGAACTGGGGCAACCGCGCCTATTTTCCCAAGCTCGGCGGCATGGGCGTCGACAAGTCCGACGAGGATGCCCTGGTGATGGAGGCCTTCCTCGGCCAGTTCTACGACGACAAGCCGATCCCCAAGCTGATCCTCACCAACGTCGAGCCGGCCGAGCGTGACCTGCTGGCCGAGGCCTTCACCCAGAAGGGCGGCCGCAAGGTCGAGATCAACCGGCCGCAGCGTGGCGAGAAGCGACAGCTGGTGGAACATGCCCTCATCAATGCGCGCGAAGCGCTGGGGCGAAAAATGGCCGAGAGCTCGGCCCAGACGAAGCTTTTGGCCGGCGTCTGCGAAGCCTTCGGCCTCGACGCCCCGCCGGAACGCATCGAGGTCTACGACAACTCCCACATCATGGGCACAAACGCGGTGGGCGGCATGATCGTCGCCGGGCCTGACGGCTTCCAGAAGAGCCAGTACCGCAAGTTCAATATCAAGGGCGTGGACATCACCCCCGGCGACGACTTCGGGATGATGAAGGAGGTGCTGCGCCGCCGCTTCGGTCGGCTGGTGAAGGAGGAAGAGGAGGGCGCGGCTGATGTGGTCCGCCCCGACCTGGTGCTGATCGACGGCGGCATGGGCCAGATCAACGCGGTTATGGAGGTCCTCGCCGACCTCGGCGTCGACGACATCGCCGTGGTCGGGGTTGCTAAGGGGCCTGACCGCGACGCCGGCCTCGAGCGGTTCTTCATCCCCGGCAAGCCCTACTTCATGCTCGAGCCGAAGAGCCCGGTACTCTACTACCTCCAGCGGCTGCGCGACGAGGCTCACCGCTTTGCCATCGGCACGCACCGCGCCAAGCGCAGCAACGAGATGCTGAAGAACCCACTGGACGAGATCGATGGCGTCGGCCCGGGCCGCAAACGCGCCCTGCTGCACGCCTTCGGCTCAGCCCGCGGGGTGAGCCGCGCCAGCGTCGACGACCTCTTGAAGGTCGACGGTGTCAGCCAGCCGCTGGCGGAGCGGATCTATGGGTTTTTCCGGAAGGGCTAGGACCGGCGGGGCCATCTTCCCCGAACAGGTCGTGGACGCCGACGCCCAGGGCCGCGGCCAGCTTCCAGACCATGGCGGCCGAAATCTGCGTCTCGCCGCACTCGAAGCGCTGCACCTGCTGGTAGGAGACGCCCGCGCGCCGGGCGATCTCCGCCAGCGTCGCGCCGAGCTCGCGCCGCCGCCGGCGGATCCGCTTTCCGATCGCCCGCGCGACCGCGTCGCCAGCCTGGCTCATGGCCGGCTCGAACGCGCCCAGCTCGAAGCGTTTCCGATCGAAGGGCAGAACCGTGGACGGGGGTGGCGTGGCGGGGCGCGGCGCGAACGGCATGGAGCAAACTCACAACTGGCGGCGATGGCCGACGCGCGCCTCTCAGCAGACCTCTCAGTGCGCACAATAGAGATACGTCTGAGCGTCACCGTCAGATGCGCCGAAGTGAAAATACCCGGATGGGGCGAATAAAGGCGGCAGTTTGGCACACAATTCATGCCTGAAACGCATTTGTTGCAATCGAACCGAGTAAAAAAATCCAATAATTACAGAGTAGAAGCAAAAATCCCGGCCTGGCACAGCTTTCGATGGCTCTCAGGCGCCGCCGGGGTGCGTCTTTCCTGAAACCCGGCGCGTAAACTCAAGCATGCCCAGCCTGGGCATCGCACTCTGGAGCTTCCCCTAATGTCTCTTACGTCCCGCCGCCTGTTCGCGGCCTCCGCCCTGGTCCTGTCCCTCGCCGTCGCCCCCGCCGTCTTTGCCCCCGCTGCCTTCGCCATGCCGATGAAGGATCCGATGGTCGGCGGCGCCGCCATGTACCCGACCAAGAACATCGTCGAGAACGCGGTCAATTCGAAGGATCACACCACCCTGGTCGCCGCCGTGAAGGCCGCGGGCCTGGTCGAGACCCTGTCGAGCCCCGGTCCCTTCACCGTCTTCGCGCCCACCAACGCCGCCTTCGGCAAGCTGCCGGCCGGCACGGTCGAGACGCTGGTGAAGCCGGAGAACAAGGCCACCCTGACCAAGATCCTCACCTATCACGTGGTCGCGGGCCGGCTGTCCGCCGCCGACCTGATCAAGACGTCCAAGATGGGCATGGGCAAGAACACCATCACCACCGTGCAGGGCGAGCCGCTGAGCGTCTCGGTCAAGGCCGGCAAGGTCGTGCTCACCGACGCCAAGGGCGGCACGTCGACGGTCACCATCGCCAACGTCTTCCAGTCCAACGGCGTGATCCACGTCGTCGATACGGTGCTGATGCCGTAGAGCGCTCCGACCCTCGCAGCCGCCGGGCCAGCCAGCCCGGCGGCTGCGAGACGTCATCGATCTTCGGCGGCGCAAAAACGCGCGGCGCAGCACGCCCCTCTGGATCGCGGCGCGGCCCCATGACATGCATGGCCGCAACGCCCATCCGCCCAAGACCCCGCCAGAGGAACCGCCCGTGCTCAACGCCCTCCGCACCTCCAAAGCCATGACCGCCGTCACGCTGGCCCTGACGCTCAGCCCGGGCTTGGGAGCCTGGGCCCAGCCGCCGGTCGCGCCCAGCTTCCCGCCCGGCGCGGACTACGTGGGCGTCGCCGGCAGTCACGCCGAGAACGAGCGGATCGCCGCGCTGTGCGGCGCCAACCGCAACGCCAAGGACGGCTATGCGCCCAAGCCGCTGATGGCCGATCAGACCCACGCCCCGCAGGTCAAATCCAAGCAGGGCTTCGAGGTCCAGGTGCTGGCGAGCCTCGACCGCTCGGTGGGGATGGCCGTGCTGCCGGACGGCGCCGTGCTGGTCTCGCAACGGGCCGGCGGCCTGCGCCTGGTCAGCGCCAAGGGCGTGGTTTCCGCGCCGCTCAAGGGAACGCCCGATGTCGCCGGCGTCATGGGCACCAGCAACACCGGCCCGGTGCTCGCCCCCGACTTCGCCAAGAGCCGCGTCCTCTACTACGGCTACACCGCCGCCCCGCCGGCCAAGGGCGAGCCCTTCACCGGCCGCATCGTCAAGGCCAGGCTGTCGGCCGATGGCGCGGCCCTGGAAGACGCCAAGACGATCTTTGAACAGCCCTATCTCTCACCCCGCCGTATCGTCATCGCCCGCGACGGGACCCTGCTGATCGCCTCGGCCGAGGTCGCGTCCGGCGGCCCGAACCCGCAGTCGATGAGCGACCCGCGCGGCAAGGTCCTGCGGATCGCCGCCGATGGCGCGATCCCCAAGGACAACCCCTTCGTCAAGACCGCCGGCGCCAATCCGGCCCTCTATGCCCTGGGCTTCCGCGACATCCAGGGCGCGGCGCTGAACCCCAGGACCGGCGACCTGTGGGTCGGTGAGAACGAGCCCATGGGCGGCGACGAGCTCAACCGGATCAAGCCGGGCGGCAACTATGGCTTCCCGATTGTCAGCTATGGCCGCAACAACAACGGCACGCTGATGAACGACGGCAAGACCCAGCAGGACGGCCTGCAGCAGCCGGTCTATTTCTGGACCCCCTCGATCGCGCCGTCGGGCATGACCTTCTACGACGGCAAGGCCTTCCCCGAGTGGAAGGGCGATGTGTTCCTGGGCGCCATGTCCGGCCGTCAGCTCGTGCGCCTGGCGATGAAGAACGGCCGCGTGGTGGGCGAGGAAAAGCTCCTCATGGACCGCTGCAAGCGCACCAAGGACGTGGCCCAGGGCCCCGATGGCCTGATCTATGTGATCACCGACGAGAGCCCCAGCGAGATCCTGCGGCTCATCCCGGCGAAGAAGTAGCGCGGCGGCCCGGCTTCGACCTCCCCCGCAAAGCGGCGGGAGGGGACCGCTCGCCGAAGAGCGGGTGGTGGAAGGGGCGAGCCGCATGCAGGGCGGCGCCTTAAGCCTACTAGGTTTGTTCTCTATTTGTTCTTGACAAACCCCTGAATCCCTGAGACGCTGCGCCCTGGCTCTCGGCCTGCGCTCCACGCGCAGCACGCCGCCGCCCACCCGCCCCATCCCACGGCCCCCCATCCCACAGCCCCCCGCCGCCGCGCGTCCCCGCGCGGCCTCGCCTCAGGACGCGCCCATGCCCACCGACACCGCGCCGCCAGCGCGCGATCAGAACCCGCGCCTGCGCCCCGGAAACCGTTTCTCCGCCAAACTCGTCCGCCAGGTCTGTATCCGGCTGGCCGCCGGGGAGACCCAGGTGGCGATCTGCGCCGACCCGGCGATGCCGTCGCGCGCCACGATCGGGCGCTGGGCCCGCGAGCGGCCGGGATTCGCCCGGATTTTCGCGCGCGCCAAGGCCGCCGCCTGCCGCCTGGGCGGCGCCAACTCCACCGACTGCCCGGTGAC
The DNA here is from genome assembly GCA_025359785.1 of Alphaproteobacteria bacterium. GTDB lineage: Bacteria > Pseudomonadota > Alphaproteobacteria > Caulobacterales > Caulobacteraceae > Phenylobacterium. The sequence goes on from JANYET010000067.1 coordinate 68,910, forward strand.
GGCCCACGAGGTGGTCACCCGTGTCGCGGAAGGCGAGACCCTGACCTCCATCGCCGCCGATCCGGCCATGCCCTCTATGGGCAGCCTGTTCTATTGGCGAAAGGCCAATCCGGAGTTCGACGACGGCCTGCGCGTCGCCCGCGAGGCCCTGGCCGAGCGGTTCAGCGACCTGGGCTGGCGGATGGCCCAGGAGGCGACGCCGCGGACCGCCCATCTCACCCGCGTGCGCCTGAGCCAGCTTCGCTGGACCGCCGCCATCCTGTCGCCGCGCAGCCATGGCCGGATCAAGCCCGCCGAGCCGCCGCCTGAGGCCAAGGTCGTGAGCATCTGTTACCGGCATTTCCAGATCGAGGTGCATCCGGAGACCGGCGATCATCGGGTCGTCGGCTACCGTCCCGATCCCCGGACCATGCGGCCGGAGCGCGACAGCGAGGGGCCCTGGACCCCGCCCGTCGATCGCGTCCGGAAGGCCGCGGATTGCGACGCGCTCGCCGCCAGGCGCGAGACCGCGCCGGGACAGGTCGATCCTGACGACCCGGAGGGGTGGCGCTGACCCACCCTGTCAACTTGGTCATATCTCTGCAGGGTTTAAGGGCGCAGGGTCGGTGCATGGATGAATCGGCCAAATATTCAGATTTCGGATTTCGGGCCAATGAAACGGCGCAGCTTGGCGCAGAGTCGGTTGCGGCCATGCATGCGATTCATCTGCACGGGACATCACGAAATCTGCCCGAATGTCCGCGAGCGCCAGATTTGAAGCCGATGGCCGACTGATGGCGTTGATTTTGATCGTTGAAGACGAGGTTTTCATTCGGCAAAGCGCTGAGTGGACGATCGAAGATCTGGGGCACAAAACGCTCTCGGCCTGCGACTTGGGCGAGGCGATGGTCCACCTTTCGGCCCCTGCGCCGATCGATGCTCTGTTCGTGGACATGCGGCTCGACGCCTTGCCGTTCGGCGGATACGACGTCGCCGACCAGGCCGTGGCCCTGCGGCCCGGACTGCGGGTGCTCTACACCTCCGGAACGCCCTTCTCGCAGGACATGGCGTCACGGTTCGTCGCCGGCGGCCAGTTCCTTCAGAAGCCCTACTCTCCGGAACAATTGGGGGCGTCCATGGAACAACTTCTCAACTGACGCATTAGCGCTCTGAGCGCTCGCCCGTCGCGTGCACCCGAGTCAGGACATCCGATCGAAATTTCCGACGCCGAGACGGGCCTGGCGCTCCCGACGGCCGAGGAATCGCTGGTCAAGATCGGCGCCTTGCAGAGCGCCATCTTCAACAGCGCCAACTTCTCTTCGATCGCTACCGACGCCAAGGGCGTGATCCAGATCTTCAACGTCGGGGCCGAACGGATGCTGGGCTACACGGCCGACGAGGTGATGAACACGATCACCCCGGCCGAGATTTCCGATCCGCAGGAAATCATCTTGCGCGCCACCGCGTTGAGCCTCGAATTCGGCACGCCGATTACGCCGGGCTTCGAGGCGCTGGTGTTCAAGGCCGCGCGCGGGATCGAGGACATCTACGAGCTGACCTACATCCGCAAGGACGGCAGCCGTTTTCCGGCGATCGTGTCGGTCACGTCGCTGCGCGATGCGCAGGAAAACATCATCGGCTATCTGCTGATCGGCACCGACAACACCGCGCGCGCGCAGGTCGAGGAAGCGCGCGCCCTGCTCG
>JANYET010000075.1 GCA_025359785.1 Alphaproteobacteria bacterium
CCGCCAGCGCGCGATACAGAAGCCCCAGCGCCTCGACGCGGCCGGCCAGCCGATCGAAGCCCTCGCCCGTCGAGGCGTCCGTAACGCCCCTCGCCTCCATCCGGATGAGGGCGGTGATCATCTGCAGATTGTTTTTCACCCGATGCTGCAGTTCGCGCAGCTGGAGGTCCTTCTCGCGAACCTGCGCCTGGAGCTGATCGAAGATTGACGACGCCTGGGCTGTTTCCACCAGGGCGACGAGTCTGAATGACGGCTTGCCGTGGTCGTCGTCGATGATGTTCGACCAGGCGTCGACGGTCATCGGACCGACCGCCCCGGCGATGACATACGAACCGATGAAATCCCGTCCGCGCGAGACAGCCCAGCCCAGTCCGCTGGTGTCGGCGGCGCCGTCCTTGGGGGTTCCCGGAAGACGCTCCCAGATGCCGCCCAGGAGATCGCCAGGCGCCTGGTTCGTCAGCCGCTCGAATTCGACATTGGCGTAGACGATCCGTTCGGAGGGCTCCAGAACCGAGACCGCGATAGGGACCGGAACCTGGTCGAGAAAGACCTTGAAGCGGTCGGCGCCCGAGCCGTTGGTCAGCTCACCGCTCTGGATCAGGCCTTCAAGGCCCGCGATGGCGTCATTCGGGGCTGGCTGCATGCGACGCTCTTCGAAAACGGGAGCGCGACGGGGCTCTCGGATAAGACACGGTCATGCTGGATTTCTCCGGCGGACGCAAAGCGACAAAAAGGACAAACCGGCCCTAGCGCCGTTATTGTCACACCTTCGCCCCTTTGAACGCGATCGCGCATCGCGCTCCGCGCGAGATCAGGCGCTGAACCGCGCGGTGATCACCTGTCCGTTCCGCTCGATCGACAGGGCCCAGCTTCCCGTAGGCGCGCTCAGGACGCCCTGGAGCTGACCGGTGCTGAAGATCGCCTGACCGTTCACCGCACGAATGAAGTCGCCCGGCTGGACCCCGATCGACGCGCCGTAGCCGTTGTCTACCTTGGTCACCAGCACGCCGTGGGCGGCGAAGGGGTCGAGCCGGCGGCGATAGGCCTCGGCGGGAGAGACGTTGGCCACCGTCGCGCCGGAGAGCGGATTGCGGCCGGTCAGCAGGCGGGGATCGGCGGGAGGATCGCTCGGCGGGGCATCGACGTTCAGCCGCACCGCGCGCGGGCTCGAGCCGCGGACGACGGCGAGCGTCACGCTGTCGCCCGGTCGATGCGCGCCCACGGCGAAGGTCAGGCCGCGATCGTCGTCGATCGTGGCTCCATCCACCGACTGGATCACGTCGCCGCGCGCCAGCCCAGCGTGGGCGGCGGGACCGGTCGGCCAGACGTCGGTCACCACGACCCCGCGCACCGAGGCCAGGCCCAGGCTGCGGGCCATCTCGGGCGTCAGTTCCTGGGTCTTGGCGCCGAGCCACGGCCGGACGACCTCGCGCCCGCCGTTTGCCGCGGTTTCGATCACCTGCCGCGCCACAGCCGCTGGGATGGCGAAGCCGATGCCCGCCGACGCGCCCGAACTCGACACAATGGCGGTGTTCACCCCGATCAGCGAACCGGACATGTCGACCAGCGGTCCGCCGGAATTGCCGGGGTTGATCGAGGCGTCGGTCTGGATGAACGAGGCGTAGTCTCCCGCGCCGATGTCGGAGCGCGCCTTGGCCGAGACGATGCCGTTGGTCACGGTCTGACCGACCCCGAACGGATCGCCGACGGCGAGGACCAGGTCGCCGACCTGCGGATCGGCGAGGTCGTCGACGCGGATCGTCGGCAGGCGTTCGCCCTTTGCGTCGATCTTGAGAACCGCGAGATCGGCGCGCGCGTCATCCAGAAGGACGGTGGCCGGCCATTCCCGGCGGTCCGAGGTCACGACCCGGATTTCCGTCGCGCCCTCGATGTTGTGATGGTTGGTCAGGATCAACCCGTCGCCGCGGACGATCGACCCCGAGCCGAGCGACTGTTCCACCCGGTCGCGCGACATGCCGCCGCCGAACATGGCCCAGAACGGATCGACCTGCTGGCGCACCACGCGCTTGGAATAGACATTGACCACGGCGGGCGCGACGCGCCGCACGATGGGAGCGAACGACATCTTCATGGTCGCGGCGTTTGGCGGAACGAGGTCGCCCTGCGCCCGCGCCCCGGGACCCATGAGGCTCAGGGCCAGAACGCCCGCCATCGCCGTGGTTGTGTGGAGTTTCATCCTCGCCCTCCGCTGGAACTTGAAGGAAATCTGACCTCGTGGTTCGGCGCAATCATGACGCGACCCGCGCCTTTGTCAGGCGATGGCGGGTTCGGACAGATCCGCGATCGGCCTCGCGACCCGCAGCGCGAGGAGGAAGGCGCAGGCCAGAAGCCCGGCGGCGATCATGATCGCCAGTCCAGGCGGCGTTCCGGCGTGGCGAAGCGACCAGGCGAAGTTCAGTCCGTAGAGCGGCGGGCCGATGATCGACGAGACGC